>NZ_LMIH01000010.1:29209-54343 GCF_001428645.1 Acidovorax sp. Root217 | reverse complement strand
ACGCCCCCGGTGCGGCGGGGCGGCCCTTGCACGGGGGCACTGGCTTGGGCAGCGCCAGTTTCATGCGATGCGGGTGGCGCGCAGCGCCATGGGCAACTGAATTGCGTTTCGGCCTTGATAACGCCGTAAAGCGAGGGTAAAGGCAGGGTAAATCCCTTTGCCTGCGCGCCGGAGTGCCTTGGCGGATGGCTACCATAGCCACGATTCCATCTGTTGCGTCCACCATGCCGTCCCTCCGTTCCCTGCCTGTGTCTCCGCGGTCCCTCTTGCGCCAACAGGGGCGCGCCCTGTGGTGGGTCGTGCTGCTGGTGCTCATCGCCGCTGCCGTGGGTGGCGGGCTGTGGTGGAAGCAGCGCCAGGCGGCGCCGGCCCAGGCCGATGCGCCTGCGGGGCGCGGCGGCCCGGGCGGTCCCGGGGGCCGGGGGGCGGCACGTTTCAGCGCGGGCGGGCAAACCCAGCCCGTCTCGGTGGGCGTGGTGCGGCGCCAGGACGTGCGGGTGCAGGTCAACGCCATCGGCACCATGAGCGCACGCGCCACGGCTGTCGTGCGCGCCAAGGTCAGCGGCGAGCTGACCAGCCTGCGCTTCAAGGAGGGCGAAGAGGTCAAGGCCGGCCAGTTGCTCGCCGAGATCGACCCCCGCAGTTACCAGGCCTCGCTGGGGCAGGTGCAGGGCAATCTCGCACGCGACCAGGCCCTGCTCAAGAACGCGCAGCTCGACCTCAAGCGCTACCAGGACCTGCTGGCCAAGGACTCCATCGCCAGCCAGCAGGTGGACACCCAGGCTGCGCAGGTGCGACAGCTCGAAGGCACCGTGGCGGCTGACCAGGCCCAGGTGGACGCCGCCAAGCTGCAGCTGAGCTACACCCGCATCACAGCGCCCATCGCCGGGCGCCTGGGCTTGCGCCAGGCCGACCGGGGCAACGTGGTCGGCCCCTCGGACGCCAACGGCATCGTCACCATCAACCTGGTGCGCCCCATCGACGCGGTGTTCTCCGTGCCCGAGGCGCACCTGGCGCAGATCAACCAGCGCCTGTCCCAAGGCGCCGAGCTGCCCGTGGAGCTGTGGGACCGCGAACAGAAGCGCCGCCTGGCGCGTGGCCGCCTGGGCGCACTGGACAACGCCATCGACGCGACCACCGGCACCATCAAGGTCAAGGCCAGCTTTGCCAACGACGACGGCACGCTGTTCCCCAACCAGTTCGTGAACGTGCGCCTGCAGGTCAACCTGCTGGAAAACGCGCTGACCGTGCCCGGCACGGCCATCCAGAACAACTACGTCTACCTGGTGCAGCCCGATGGCACGGTGACGCAGCGGCGCATCCGCGTGGGCGTGGCCGATGGCGACCGCGTGGCGGTCGAAGGGGAACTCAAGGACGGCGACCAGGTGGTGGTCGACGGCATCGACCGCCTGCGCGAAGGCGCCAAGGTGGCCGTGATCGATTCGGGCGCCGCCGCACGCGCCGACGAGGCCGCCCAGGATGGCGGCGCCCGCCGCGCGGCCATGATGCGCAACCTGACCCAGGAAGAGCGCGACAAGCTCGCCAAGATGACGCAGGAGGAGCGCCGCGCCTTCTTGCGCAGCAAGCGCAACCAGCCCGGTGCCGCCGGGCCTGCAGGCGCGGCCAGCAGCACGGTGGGTAGCGAGGCCGCAGCGCCAGCAGCCGCTGCGTCCGCACCAGCAGCCGCTGCGTCGGCCTCTGCCGCGCCTTCGCCTGCGGCATCGCGCCCTGCCGGTGGCCGCAGCGCTGAGGGTTCGCGCGGGGCCACCGAGGGTGCGCCACGCGAAATGCCCCGGGCCAGCACTGGAGCCGGGGCCGAAGGCGGTCCCCGCAGCGAAGGCGGCCCGCGTGCGCAAGGCGATGCCCCCGATGGCGAGCGCCGCCCTGGCATGTCGCCCGAGGTGCGGGCCCTGCTTGAAAAGATGAGCCCCGAGGAGCGCCAGAAGCTGCAGGCCATGGCGCCCGACGAGCGGCGTGCCTTCATCCGCAGCAAGATGCAGGCGGCCGGCATTGCGGCCCCTGGCGCAGCGGCGTCGCGCTGACGCGGCCCCGATCACCCTGAAGCGGGCACCGTCCCCATGAACCTTTCGCGCATCTTCATCCTGCGCCCCATCGCCACCTCGCTGCTGATGGTGGCGCTCTTGATCGCCGGCCTGCTGGCCTACCGGCTGCTGCCCATCTCGGCCCTGCCCGAGGTGGACTACCCCACCATCCAGGTCACCACGCTGTACCCGGGCGCGAGCCCCGACGTGATGACCTCCAACGTCACCGCGCCACTGGAGCGCCAGTTCGGCCAGATGCCGGGCCTCGCGCAGATGTCCTCCACCAGCTCGGGCGGGGCCTCGGTCATCAACCTGCGCTTTGCGCTGGACATGGCCATGGATGTGGCCGAGCAGCAGGTGCAGGCGGCCATCAACGCCGGCAGCAACCTGCTGCCGAACGACCTGCCCATGCCGCCCATCTACAGCAAGGTGAACCCGGCGGACGCACCCATCCTCACGCTGGCCATCACCTCGCCCTCGCTGCCGGTGATCCGCGTCAACGACCTGGTGGAGAACCGCCTGGCGCCCAAGCTCTCGCAGGTCAAGGGCGTGGGCCTGGTGGCCATCGCCGGTGGCCGCCGCCCGGCTGTGCGCATCCAGGTCAATCCGGTGGCGCTGGCGGCGGTGGGCATGACGCTCGAAGACGTGCGCAGCATGATCGCCTCGTCCAACGTCAAGCAGGCCAAGGGCGGCTTCGACGGCCCGGCACGCGCTTCGACCATCGACGCCAATGACCAGTTGCAGTCGGCGGCGGAGTACCAGAACCTGGTGATCGCATTGCGCAATGGTGTGCCGGTGCGCCTGAGCGATGTGGCCGCCACGGTGGACGATGCCGAGAACACCCGGCTGGCCGCCTGGGCCGGCACGCCCGACACGGGTGCACGCGCTGGTGTGATCCTCAACATCCGGCGCCAGCCCGGCGCCAATGTGATCGAGACGGTGGACCGCATCAAGGCCCTGCTGCCCCAGCTGCAGAGCACGCTGCCGGCCTCGCTGGACGTGCAGATCCTCACCGACCGCACGGTCACCATCCGCTCCTCGGTCAAGGACATGCAGGTCGAGCTGGCCCTGGCCATCGGCCTGGTGGTGGCGGTGATCTTCGTGTTTTTGCGCAGCGCCTCGGCCACGCTCATCCCCAGCGTGGCGGTGCCGCTGTCGCTGGTGGGCACCTTCGGCGTGATGTACATGGCGGGGTTCTCGATCAACAACCTCACGCTGATGGCGCTGACCATCTCCACCGGCTTCGTGGTGGACGACGCCATCGTGATGATCGAGAACATCGCGCGCTACGTGGAAGAGGGCGAACACCCGCTGCAGGCCGCGCTCAAGGGCGCCAAGCAGATCGGCTTCACCATCATCTCGCTGACCATTTCGCTGATTGCCGTGCTGATCCCGCTGCTCTTCATGGGCGACGTGGTGGGCCGGCTGTTCCACGAGTTCGCCATCACCATGGCCGTGGCCATTTTGATCTCGGCGGTGGTCTCGCTCACGCTCACGCCCATGCTGTGCGCGCGCCTGTTGCGCCACACGCCGGAAGAAAGCCATGGCCGCCTGTACCAGGCCACCGGCCGCTTCTTCGACCGCACCATCGCCCACTACGGCCGCGCGCTGAACTGGGTGCTGGGCCACCAGGGGCTCACCTGGATCGTGTTCATCGCCACGCTGGCGCTCACGGTGCTGCTGTACATGGTGGTGCCCAAGGGCTTTTTCCCGGTGCAGGACACGGGCACGCTGCAGGCCACGACCGAGGCCGACCAATCCATCTCGTTCGCCGCCATGGCCGAGCGCCAGCAGCAACTGGCCGAGCGCATCCTGCGCGACCCGGCGGTCAAGAGCGTCTCGTCCTTCATCGGCGTGGACGGCGCCAACACCACGCTCAACACCGGCCGCCTGCTGATCGACCTGAAGCCCCATGGCGAGCGCGACAAGGCGTCCACCGTGGTGCGCCGCCTGGCCGACGACACGGCCGACCTGCCCGGCATCCGCCTGTATGCCCAGCCGGTGCAGGACCTGACCATCGAGGACCGCGTGGCGCGCACGCAGTACCAACTCCTGGTCTCCTCGCCCGATTCCACGCAGTTGCAGGCCAGCACCGCCGACCTGGTGCGCCGCATGCGCGGCCTGCCGCAGCTGGCCGACGTGGCCAGCGACCTGCAGAGCCAGGGCCTGCAGGCTTATGTGCAGATCGACCGGGCCCAGGCCAGCCGCCTGGGGGTCACGGTGTCGGGCATCGACACGGCGCTGTACAACGCCTTCGGCCAACGCCTCATCTCCACCATCTTCACGCAGTCCAACCAGTACCGCGTGGTGCTGGAGGTGGCGCCGCAGTTCAAGGTGGGCCCCGAGGCGCTGGCCAACATCTACGTCACCTCCACGGCGGGCAAGCCGGTGGCGCTGTCCACCGTGGCGCGCATCGAGGAGCGGCCCATGGCCCTGGGCGTGAACCACGTGGGCCAGCTGCCCGCGGCCACCATCTCGTTCAACACCGCGCCCGGCGTGGCGCTGGGCGATGCGGTCAAGGCCATCCAGGCCGAGCAGGCCGCCGCCAAGGAAGCGGGGCTACTGCCGCTTTCGGTGGAGACCAGCTTCCAGGGCGCTGCGCTGGCCTTTCAGGCTTCGCTGTCGAACACGCTGTTGCTCATCCTGGCGGCGGTGGTCACCATGTACATCGTGCTCGGCGTGCTTTACGAAAGCACCATCCACCCGATCACCATCCTCTCCACCCTGCCGTCGGCCGGCGTGGGCGCGCTGCTGGCGCTGCTGGTGACGGGGCTCGACGTGGACATCATCGCCATCATCGGCATCGTGCTGCTGATCGGCATCGTCAAGAAGAACGCGATCATGATGATCGACTTCGCGCTGGAGGCCCAGCGCGAGCAGGGCATGGGCGCGCGCGAGGCCATCTACCAGGCCTGCCTGCTGCGCTTTCGCCCCATCCTGATGACCACGCTGGCGGCCCTGCTGGGCGCGCTGCCGCTGATGCTGGGCACGGGCGTGGGCAGCGAGCTGCGGCATCCGCTGGGCGTGACCATGGTGGGCGGCCTCATCGTGAGCCAACTGCTCACGCTGTTCACCACGCCGGTGATCTACCTGACCTTCGAGAATGCGGCCGAGCGCTGGCGCGCACGGCGCGCGGCCAAGGCCGCCGCTGCGGCGGGGGCCAACCATGCGTAAGGCACATGCCGATGGCAGGGGGCGCGCGTGAGCCTGTCCACCCCTTTCATCCACCGGCCCATCGCCACCATGCTGCTCACCATCGGCCTGGCGCTGGCGGGGGCGGTGTCGTACTTCCTGCTGCCCGTGGCACCGCTGCCGCAGGTCGATTACCCCACCATCTCGGTCTCGGCCAGCCTGCCCGGGGCCAGCCCCGACACCATTGCCGCCACGGTGGCCACACCGCTGGAGCGGGCCCTGGGGGCCATCGCGGGCGTCAATGAAATCACCTCGCGCTCCACGCTGGGCAGCACCTCCATCACGCTGCAGTTCGACCTGAGCCGCACGGTGGACAGTGCCGCGCGCGACGTGCAGGCGGCCATCAATGCATCGCGCACGCTGCTGCCCACGGGCATGCCCAGCAACCCCACCTACCGCAAGGTGAACCCGGCCGATTCGCCCATCATGATCCTGGCGCTCACGTCCGAGTCGCTCACGCGCGGGCAGATGTACGACGCGGCCTCCACCGTCATGGCGCAAAAGCTCTCGCAGGTCGAGGGCGTGGGCCAGGCCTCCATCAGCGGCGGTGCGCTGCCCGCCGTGCGCGTGCAGCTCGACCCGCTGCGCCTGGCGGCCAACGGCGTCTCGCTGGAGCAGGTGCGTGCGGCCATTACCAGCACCAATGCCAATCGCCCGCTCGGCTCGGTTGAGCGCGAGGACCACTATTGGCAGGTGACCGCCAACGACCAGGCCCGCGTGGCAGCCGACTACGCCCCCCTGGTGCTGCGCTGGAAGGACGGCAACGCCATCCGCCTGGCCGACGTGGCCCAGGTCACCGACTCGGTGCAGGACGTGCGCAACTTCGGCGTTGCCAATGGCAAGCCGGCCATCCTGCTGCAGGTGTACAAGCAGCCCGGCGCCAACATCCTCGAAGCGGTGGAGCGCGTGCGTGCGCTGCTGCCGGCGCTCAAGGCGTCCATCCCGGCGGCCATCGACATCGAGATCGTCTCCGACCGCACGCCCACGCTGCGCGCCTCGGTCAAGGAGGTGGAGCGTGCCCTGCTGATCGCCGTGGCGCTGGTGATCATGGTGGTGTTCCTGTTCCTGCGCAATGCGCGCGCCACGCTCATCCCCAGCGTGGCGGTGCCGGTGTCGCTGGCGGGCACCTTCGGCATCATGTACCTGGCGGGCTACACGCTCGACAACCTGTCGCTGATGGCGCTCACCGTGGCCACCGGCTTCGTGGTGGACGATGCCATCGTGGTGCTGGAGAACATCATGCGCCACATGGAGCGCGGCAAGACGGCACTGCAGGCTTCGCTCGACGGGGCGCGCGAAATCGGCTTCACCGTGGTGTCCATGAGCATCTCGCTGATCGCGGTGTTCGTGCCCATTTTGTTCATGGGCGGCATCGTGGGCCGGTTCTTTCGCGAGTTCGCCATCGTCATGTCGGCGGCCATCCTGGTGTCGCTGGTGGTCTCGCTGACCACCACGCCCATGATGTGCGCGGTGCTGCTCAAGCAGCACCGTGCGCCCAGGGCGCCCAGCCAGTCCCGCTGGGCGCGCTTTTCGCGCTGGGTCGACCGGCTGCAGGAGCGCGGCCTGCGCGCCTACCGCCGCAGCCTGGCCTGGTGCCTGCGCCACCAGCCCGTGGTGCTGCTGGTGCTGCTGGGCGTGGTGGCCAGCAATGTCTACCTGTACACCGCCATCGACAAGGGCTTCATGCCCGAGCAGGACACGGGCCGCATCTCGGGCTTCATCCGGGCCGACCAGTCCACCTCGTTCCAGGCCATGGAGCAGCGGCTGCAGCGCTTCCTCGCCATCGTGCAGGCCGACCCGGCGGTGGAGCATGTCACCGGCTTCACGGGCGGCTGGCAGCGCAATGCGGCGCAGATGTTCATGTCGCTCAAGCGCGGGCCGGGGCAGGAGAGCTCGGACGCAGTGATCGCGCGGCTGCGCGAGCAGCTCAAGAACGAGCCCGGCGCGCGCCTGTTCATGACCCCCCAGCGCGACATCCGCATCGGCGGGCGGCAAAGCAGCGCCTCGTTCGACTACACGCTGCAGGCCGACGACATCGCCGAGCTGCGCACCTGGGAGCCGCGCATCCGCCAGGCCTTGTCGCAGCTGCCCGAGCTGGAGGACGTGAACAGCGACGTGCAGGACTACGGCCTGCAGACCACGCTGGTGATCGACCGCGACGCCGCCACGCGCATGGGCCTGTCGGTGGCCACCATCGACGCCACGCTCAACGACGCCTTCGGCCAGCGCCAGGTGGGCGTGATCTACAACCCGCTCAACCAGTACCGCGTGGTGATGGAGGCCGCGCCCCAGTACCTGCAGGACCCCGAGACGCTGCGCAGCTTCTTCTTCGTGAACAACCTGGGCCAGCAGATTCCGCTCACGGCCTTTGCGCGCATCACGCAGACCAACACGCCGCTGTCGGTCAGCCACGACCGGGGCACGCCGGCCAGCACGGTGAGCTTCAGCCTGGCGCCGGGCATCTCGCTGTCGCAGGCCACCGACGCGGTGCACAACGCGGTGTCCGAGCTGGGCGTGCCCGTGGGCATACGCGGCATCTTCGGCGGCACGGCCGGGGCCTTCCAGGATGCGCTGGCCGGACAGCCGCTGCTGATCCTGGCGGCCATCATCACCATCTACCTGGTGCTGGGCATCCTGTACGAGAACCTGGTGCACCCGCTCACCATCCTCTCCACCCTGCCATCGGCCGGCGTGGGTGCGCTGCTGGCGCTGATGCTGTTCAAGACCGAGTTCTCGCTGATAGCGCTGATCGGGGTGATCCTGCTCATCGGCATCGTCAAGAAGAACGCGATCATGATGATCGACTTCGCGCTGGTGCGCCAGCGCGGCGGCCACGTGAGCGCCGCCCAGGCCATCTACCGCGCCTGCAACCTGCGCCTGCGCCCCATCCTCATGACCACCATGGCAGCCATTTTTGGCGCGCTGCCCCTGGCCCTGGGCCGGGCCGATGGCGCCGAGCTGCGCCAGCCCCTGGGCATCGCCATCGTGGGCGGGCTGCTGTTCAGCCAGGTGCTCACGCTCTACACCACGCCCGTGGTCTACGTGGCGCTGGACCGCCTGCGCGCACGCGTGCTGCGCACGGCGCGCCGCTGGCGCAGACAGCGCCCAGCGCCGGTCCCCGCCGTGGCGCTTCAAGGAAACGATTGATGCTTTCGACCCCTTCTTCCCCGTTCCCTGCACGGCTGGCGCTCTCGCTGGCCGTTCTGGCCCTGCTCGGTGCCTGCGCCAGCCAGCAGGCCTACGAGCGCCCGGCCATGGAGATACCTCCGGCCTACAAGGAAAGCAGCGCCGCCGCCCAGGGCCTGTGGCAGCCGGCCCAGCCCGGTGGTGACCAGACCGTGCCCGCCGCATGGTGGTCGCTGTATGGCGATGCCACGCTGGATGTGCTGCAGCAGCAGGCTGCCGCTGGCAACCAGAACATTGCGCTGAGCGTGGCGCGCCTGCGTGCCGCCCAGGCGGCCGTGGCCAGCAGCAGCGCCAGCCTGCTGCCCAGCCTGGGCGCCAGCGCCAGCAGTTCGCGCTCGCGCAGCGGCAGCACGCTGCAGGCCGACGGCAGCAGCAATGCGCGCATCAGCACCAGCCATTCGCTGGGCCTGAATGCGAGCTGGGAACTCGACCTCTGGGGCCGCATCTCGGGCACGGTGGATGCCGCCCGCGCCAGCGCCCAGGCCAGCGCCGACGACCTGGCCGCCATGCGCCTGTCGGTGCAGGCCACGGTGGCACAGACCTATTTCTCGCTGCGTGCCGCCGAGGCCCAGGCCCGCTTGCTGCGCGAGACCCTCGATGCCTATGACCGCAGCTGGGAGCTCACGCGCAACCGCCAGGCGGCCGGCGTGGCATCGCTGGCCGACGTGGCCCAGGCCGAGGCGCAGTACAAGAACACCCAGGTGCAACTGCTCGAATCCGAGACCAGCCGCAGCCAGCTCGAACATGCGCTGGCCGCGCTGGTGGGCCAGGCGCCCGCCGCCTTCAGCCTGCCGGCCACGGCCGAGCTGCCAGCCCCGCCGCCCGTGCCCGCGCAACTGCCCTCGCAACTGCTGGAGCGCCGCCCCGACATCGCCGCCGCCGAGCGCCGCGTGGCCGCCGCCAATGCCCAGATCGGCGTGGCGCGCGCGGCCTTCTTCCCGGCGCTCACGCTGTCGGGCTCGGCCGGGTACCGGGGCTCGGAGCTGTCCAACCTGCTGAGTGCGCCCAACCTGTTCTGGTCCCTCGGCCCCGCGCTGGCCGTGTCGCTGTTCGATGGCGGTGCGCGCACTGCCGCCGTGGAATCGGCCCGCGCCAGCAACGACCAGGCCGCTGCGAGTTACCGCCAGGCGGTGCTCACGGCGCTGCAGGAGGTGGAGGACAACCTCACGGCTGCCGCCGCCCTGGCGCAGGAGCAGCAACTGCAGACCGAGGCCCTGGCCGCCGCCCAGCGCGCCCTCGATGTGGTGAACAACCAGTACCGCGCGGGCACCGTGGGCTTCCTCAACGTGATCACGGCGCAGGCCAGTGTGCTCTCGTCGCAGCGCAGCCTGATCGACGTGAAGAACCGCCGCCTGGCAGCTGTGAACATGCTGCTCAAGAACGTGGCGGGCAACTGGGAGCCGCTGGCGCGTTGAGGGGGCCGCCTGCGGTCAGGTCAACCCGCATGGTCCGTGGACGCGAACACCCTCCAGCCCTGGTCGCTGTGCAGCAGGTTGTAGGACTCGCGCCAGCCACTGACCACGCTGCCATCGGAGCGCAAGAGTTCCCAGGAGACGGTCGCCAGCACGCTGAGTGCACCCATGGACACCACCTCCAGATCGCGGTACCGGCACGACCGGCAGCCTTCTCCATGGTACGTGGTGAGTACGGACTGGAAGTAGCCGGCAATCTCCTGCCCGCTGTGGAAGGACCGCAGCGCCCCCTGGGCATCCAGTGAGATGCAGGGCTCGGCATAGCGCTGGGCCACGAGGAAACCGTCGAACGTGGCGAAGGCCACCACGAAGTCATCGAAAAATTGCCGGATCTGGTGATGCAGGTCAGTGGTGGCGGGCATGCGACGTCTTCCTGTTGTGCGATGGGTGTCCGGCGGCAAACGGGCCGGACGGGTGGGCCGGGCTCATTCTGCAGCCCCGCCACGCGACTGCGCGCCTTCGGCCAGCAGCCATTCGCGGAACGCCGCAAACGCCGGCAGGTCCAGCCGGTCGGGCCGGTAGCACAGGTAGTGGCCCTGGTCCACGCGAATGGCGCTGCCGCAGGGGGCGAGCAGCGAGCCCTCGGCAAACTCCTTTTGCACCAGCAGGGCCGGCACCAGCCCGATGCCCAGGCCGTTGAGCGCGGCCTGGATCAGGGCCGAATACTGGGCGAAGCGCGGGCCCGCGAGGGTCTGCACCTCGGGCACGCCATGCTGCGCGGCCCATTGTCGCCAGGCCGTGGGCGCGCCCTCGTGGTGCAGCAGGGTGTGGCCCAGGATGTCCGCAGGCTGGGCGATGCGGTGGCGCCCCGCGACCAGGCTGCGCGCCACGATGAGCACGAACTCGCGCCCTGCGATGTATTCGGACACCACGCCCGGCCAGCCGTCGGGGCCGTAGCGGATGGCGGCGTCCACACCGGCCGGTATGCCGTCGCTGGGCTCCAGGTGGCGGCTGAAGCTGAGCATCACGTGGCGGCTTTTCTGGCTGAAGTCCGGCAGGCGCGGGATCAGCCACTTGGTGAGGAAGGTGGGTACGCTGGCCAGCGTGAGCAGGCCTGCACCTGCATCGCCCGAGCGGGCCTCGAAGGTGGCGGCCTCGATGGCGCGCAGGCCGCCCGAGATCTTCTGCCAGTACACCCGCCCTTGCGGTGTGAGCTCCACCCCGCGGCCGTTCTTCTGCAGCAGTTGGCGGCCCAGAAAGGCTTCCAGCCCTGCCACCTGCTTGCTCACGGCGCTGGCCGTGATGCACAGTGCGCCCGAGGCCAGGGTGATGCTCTGGTGCCGGGCCACGGCGTCGAAGGCCAGCAGTTCCTGGATGGTCGGGCAGTCGCGTTTCATATCCGGGTTTGGTGAAAGCTGTGTGAAAAACGTTTTCCAATTGCTCAGCTGTCCTCATCCAGGTTTCACCCATCATGGGGTGGTCTCTCCCTAGAATTTGGCCAGTGCTGCGGCATGCCTTGTGGCGGACAGTAGCGCATCCGGAAAGTATGCCGGTGATTCTGACATTGGAGACAACAACGTGGTCCGCGGCATTTCCCTCATCTACGGCCTGTACCTGCTGCTGCCCATCGCGCTGCTCATGCTCGGCAGCGTGGGCGGCAACTGGACCAACACGCTGCTGCCCACGGGCACCACGGGCCAGTGGTACCTCGACCTCTGGCAGGACACCTCGTTCCGCAAGGCCTTCGTGAGCAGCCTGGTGGTGGCCATGGCGGCCTGCGCCATCAACACCGTGCTGGCGCTGCCCCTGGCCTATGCCCTGTACCACGGCGCGCGCCGCAGCGGCGGCATGGCGGCGCGCATCGTGAGCGCCATGCCGGTGGCCGTGCCGGCCATCACCCTGGCTTTTGGCTACATGGTGGTGTTCAACACCGATCTTGCGCCCTGGCTAGGCTCCATGCCGCTGCTCATCGCGGCGCACGCCATTCTCACGCTGCCCTACCTCACCAACACGCTGCTGACCGATCTGCGCCACCTGGACCTTGGCCGGCTCGAACAGGCCGCAGCCACGCTGGGCGCCTCGGGCTGGCAGCAGTTCACCGGCATCGTGCTGCCCAGCCTGCGCCAGAGCCTGCTCAGCGGCCTGGTGATGGTGGCCGCCATCTCGGTCGGCGAGTTCGGCGTGTCCAACCTGCTCACCAGCTTTCAGAACCGCACCTACCCCGTCGTGCTGCTGCAGGCGTTCTATGGCGCCACGGGCTTTGCCTGTGCCGCCACGGTGATCCTGCTGGGTCTGGCGGGTGCATCGGCCCTGCTGTCCTCATCCCTCGTCAAAGCCCGCCCATGAGCCTCGTCCTCGACAACGTCAGCTACCACTATCCCGGCAGCACGCACGGCCTGCACGAGGTCTCCCTGGATGTGCGCACCGGCGAACTGGTGGCGGTGATCGGGCCCAGCGGCTCGGGCAAATCCACGCTGCTCCAGCTGGTGTCGGGGCTCACCACCGGCCACACGGGCCACATCGCCTTCGATGGCAAGGACATGTCGCGCACACCGGTGCACGAGCGCCGCATGGGCATGGTGTTCCAGAGCTATGCCCTGTTCCCGCACCTGTCGGTGCTCGACAACGTGGCCTACGGCCTCAAGCTGCGCAAGGTGGGCGTGGCCGAGCGCCACCGGCGCGCGCAGGAACTGCTCGACATCGTGGGCCTGGGCAGCTACGCGCAGCGCAGCGTTGCCCAGCTCTCGGGCGGGCAGCAGCAGCGGGTGGCATTGGCGCGGGCGCTGGCCATCGACCCGCTGGCCCTGCTGCTGGACGAGCCGCTGTCGGCGCTCGACGCCAGTGTGCGTGGCCACCTGCGCGACGAGATCCGCGCCATCCAGCAGCGCTTTGGCGCCACCACGCTGCTGGTCACGCACGACCAGGAAGAGGCGCTGGTCATGGCCGACCGCGTGGCCATGCTCAAGGACGGCCGGCTGCTGCAGATCGCCACCCCGCGCCAGATCTACGAGCAGCCCGCCAGCCGCGCGGTGGCCGAGTTCGTTGGCCTATCCACCATCCTGTCTGCCAAAGTGGCATCGCCCGGGCGGCTCGATCTGGGGTTTGCCGAACTGGCGGCCGACACGGGCACCCGCGCTGCGGGCGCCGAGGTGCATGTGCTGGTGCGGCCCGAGCATATCGAGCCCGACCCGCCGCCGGGTAGCGTGAACCGCCTGGCCGGGCGCACTGGTGCACAGCGCTACCTGGGCGCGCTCACGCGCTACGACTTCGAGGTGCCCGGTGCGGCCAAGCCTTTCCTGGCCGAGTCCCCCGTGCCTGCGGTTCAAGCCATCGCCATCGCGCCCGAGCACATCCGCCTTCTTGACGACTGAGTTTCTTCCCTCACCCAACCCATCCCACCGAGGAGCCACCATGCAACGCAGACAACTGATCCAGGCCGCCGGCGCATTGCCAGTACTGTCATTCGCAACGCTTGCCGCCCGCACCGCCTTCGCCTTCGACGGCCCCGAGCTCTATGCGGGCGAGAAGGCCCTGTACGCCGAGGCGCAGAAGGAAGGGCTGTGCGTCTCGTTCGACACGGGCCCCGAGTGGGCCAACTGGAAGTCGCTGTTCCGCGACTTCAAGAAGCGCTACCCCGAGATCGAGCTGACCTACAACGACATCGGTTCCGCCGCCACCGTGGTGGCGCTGGAGAAGACCCGCCGCCGCCCGCAGGCCGACACCGCCTACTACTTCGCAGCGTCGGCCGTGGACGCGGCGAAGAAGGACGTGGTCGCCCCCTTCAAGCCCGTCAACTTCGACAAGCTGCCCCCCGTGTTCCGCGAGGCCGAGGGCCGCTGGTTCACCATCCACACGCTCAACATCGCCTTCCTGGTGAACAAGAAGCTGGTGAAGAACGTGCCCACCGGCTGGGCCGACCTGCTCAAGCCCGAGTTCAAGAGCACCGTGGTCTACCTGGATCCGCGCTCCACCGGCATCGGCCAGGTGCTGACCTTTGCCGCAGCCTACGCCAACGGCGGCAGCGTGGACAACGTGCAGCCCGGCACCGACTACCTGGGCAAACTGCATGCCGCCGGCAATGTGCTGCGCGTGGAGGGCACCACGCCCTATGCCAAGTTCCTCAAGGGCGAAATCCCCGTCTGGATCAGCTACGAGAACGACGGCCTCAAGGCCAAGCATGTGGACGGCATGGGCGATGCGGTCGAGGTGGTGATCCCCAAGGAGGCCAGCGTGGCCGCGCCCTATGCCATCAGCCTGGTGAAGAACGGGCCCAACCCGAATGCCGGCAAGCTCTGGCTCAACTTCATCATGAGCGAGGCCGGGCAGACGCTGTTCGCGCAGGGCTTCGTGCGCCCTGCCGTGCCCGGCACGCCGCTGTCTGCCGACGTGGCCGCCAAGATGCCAGCCGCTCCGCAGATTCGCCCGCTCGACGTGGTCAAGGCCTCCGAGCGCAAGGCCGAGGTGGACCGCCTGTGGGCCCAGGCCGCGCTGGGCAACAAGTAGGCTCGCCGGCATGCGACGCTTCGGTGCCTGGCCCGCATGGGCCTTCATGGCGCTCTTTTTCGCGGTGCCGCTGGCGGCCTTGCTGCCCGAGGCGTTTGGCGATGGCGGCAGCGCCTTTGCGCGCCTGTTCGGCAACCCGCTGTTCCTCGGTGCGCTGCGCAACACGCTGGCGCTGGGGCTGGCGGCGGGCGCGGTGTCGGCGCTGGTGGGCGCCTGCATCGCCATCGAGCTGGCACGCCAGAGCCCGTCGCGGCGCCAGTGGATGATGACCCTGCTGGGCCTGCCGCTGGCCTTCTCGGGGCTGGTGATTGCCTACGGCTTCATCCTGGCCTTCGGGCGCGCGGGCTTCGTCACGCAGTTGCTGGCGGGGCTGGGCGGTGACCCGGCCGTGATCGGCAGCTGGATCTACAGCGTCTCGGGCCTGGGCGTGGCCTATGCCTACTACCTGATCCCGCGCGTGGCGCTGTCGCTGTACCCGGTGTTCGCCAACCTCGACCTGCGCCCGGCACAGGCCGCGCGCACGCTGGGTGCATCACGCGCGCGGGCTTTCTGGGACACGGTGGTGCCCGAGGTGCTGCCCTCGGTGCTGTCCAATGCCTGCATGGTGGCCGCAATCGCCATGGGCACCTATGGCACGGCGCTGGCGCTGGTGGGCACGCAGCTCAACATCCTGCCGCTGATGCTGCTGGCACAGGTCAGCGATGGTGGGTCGGATTTCGCGGTGGCAGCGGCCTTGTCGCTGGTGCTGATGGTCGTGAGTGTGGTGGTGATGGGAGTGGGTGATGTCTTTACGCGAAGGCGCGAGCGCAATGCAGGCCATTGAAACCTGGCCGGCGCCGGTGGTGCAGGCGCTGCAGCACCTGGCCCTGAAGCAGAAGGGGCCGGGGCGCCACCGCCAGCCGGTGGCCGTGATCGGGCCCGGCGATGCCGACGAGGCCGAGTGCGCAGCCGCCTACGCCGTGGCGCATGCGCTGGCAGGCGCGGGCATGGCAGTGATCTGCGGCGGGCGCGGTGGTGTCATGGCCGCCGCATCGCGCGGGGCGACCGAGGCCGGGGGAATTGCCGTGGGCATCCTGCCCGAAGACGATGACTCCCAGGCCAACGAGTGGCTGAGCGTGGCGGTGCCCACCGGCATGGGGGAGATGCGCAATGCCATCATCGCGCGCGCCGGAGTCTGCCTGGTGGCCATCGGCAGCAACATGGGCACCCTGTCCGAGATGGCCATGGGCCTCAAGTGGGGTAAGCCGGTTTTCGTGCTGTACGGTGGCGTGGAGTTGCCGGGGGCCGTGCCGGCCAGCGGGGTGGACGACCTGCTGGACAAGGTGCTTGAAAGCCTGTTGGGATAAAGTCGCGCGGCGTTCAACTTACGGGGGCGGCGCGCTCAGTCGTCGGCTTCCAGCACCACACCCAGCGCATCCTGCAGCGCCCATAGCGTGTCGTCGCTCAGCGCAGCCACGAAGACCCGCATGCCATCGCTCCACTCCACCAGGCAGGCCGCATGCCCTGGCTGGACGTAGGCGCGCATTTCGTTGACGGTGCCCACATGGTGCCACCGGCCCTGCAGCGCGTGCTCGGTGTCGGGCCCGGCCAGCCCCGAGGCGGCATGCGGCAGCGCCTCGCCGAACGTGCACTGCCAGACCAGCATGGTGGCGATGAATTCCGAGCAACTCTCGCACACGCGGTACCACTCGGTGGCATCGCCCGTGGTGGTGATCCATACCGGCGGGTCGTCGCCCGCCGCGGGGCTGCAGTCCGCGCCGTAGCGCACCACGTCCTGGTTCTCTTCGAGGAAGACGAGTTTGCCGTCCTGCACGCTCCAGTCGGCCGGCGGCAGGAACTGGTCGTACACCATGGTGAAGTCGCGCGCGTTGCCGGCAAGAAGGTAGAACTCGCGCAGCGCGCGTGGTGCGGCGAGGTCCAGGGCCTGTTCGGCCTTGGTGATGGCATGCGGGTCCACCGCATCCGTGGGCCTGAGCGCGCGGCCCAGCATCTGGAACAGATCGGGGTAGGGTAGGTGCGGCATGGGGTCGGCGGTACTCATGTCGAAGGCGCCATATTGCCAGACCCGCGCGCCAGGCCGCGTGCCACGCGCTCGGTGGCGGCCTGCAGCAGGTCGCGCAGGCTCTCTGGCTCCAGCACCTCGAACTCCACGTCCAGCGCCAGCAGCCAGTGCACCAGCGTGCTTTGTTGGTGGGCGCCGCAGGCCAGCACGCAACGCTCGGTGTCCAGCACTTCGAGCACACCGGCCGATGGTGGTATGCGCCGCGCCATGGTGGCGTGCGGCTGGTGCAGGATGATGCGCGCCTGCTGCGGGTACTGCGTCAGCGCCACCGAGCGTGAGACGTATGCGCGCAGATCTCCCCCGTCCGGGCCGGCGCGGGGGGCGAAGTGACCCCCCGCCACCGCATCGCCGGCCATGCGGTCGATGCGAAAGGTGCGCCAGTCGCTGCGCGCTGGGTCCCAGGCCACCAGGTACCAGCGCTGGCCGCTGTGCACCAGGCCCTGCGGCTCCACGCTGCGCTGGCTGGCCTGGCCCTTGGCGTCCAGGTAGGCGAAGTCCACGCGCAGCTGGTCGCGGCAGGCCGTGGCCAGCACCGAGAGCGCCGCGGCGTGCACGGTCGGGCCTACATGCTCGGTGGGCAGGATGGCCGAGCGCAGCGCATCGATGCGCTTGCGCAGGCGCGCGGGCATGACCTGTTCGAGCTTGACCATGGCGCGCAGCGAGCTTTCCTCCACCCCGCCCACGGTGCCGGCCGTGGCCAGGCGCAGGGCAATCGCCACGGCCAGGGCCTCCTCGTCGTCGAGCAGCAGCGGCGGCAATGCCTGGCCGGCGCGAAAGGCATAGCCACCGGCCACGCCGCTGCTGGCGTGGATGGGGTAGCCCAGTTCGCGCAGCCGGTCGATGTCGCGGCGCAGCGTGCGCGGGTGGATCTCCAGGCGCTCGGCCAGTTCGGCACCGGCCCAGTGGCTGCGGGTCTGCAGCAGGGAGAGCACGCGCAGCAGGCGGGAAGACGAGGACAGCATGGAAATGAATGTACGTCGAATCGAGGGCGGAATCTGTCCGCAATGCATCCTACATTGCATCCACGTTCCCGGCGCAGTGCCGAAACGGATTGAACCCTCAACAACCACGTCAAGGAGCCTCCCATGTCCATCGTCCTCTACTGGCACCCCATGTCCAGCGCCACCCCCATCGCCAGCGCACTGGTCGAACTGGGCATTCCCCACGAGCGCGTCACACTGGACCTGCAGGCCGGCGACCAGCGCAAGCCCGAATTCCTGGCACTCAACCCCAATGGCAAGGTGCCCACCATGGTGGTGGACGGCAACCCCATGTTCGAGACCCTGGCCATCCATTTCTGGCTGGCCGGGCAGTATGGTGTGGAGCGCGGCCTGTGGCCGAAGGAGGGCACACCCGAGCGCATGCAGGCCCTGTCCTGGGCCACCTGGGCCTATGTGACCTACGGCACCCTGCTGGTGCGCCTGCATGTGGCCACGCAGGGCGATGCGGCATTGCGCAGCGAGGTGCATGCGGCCGCAGCGCGCAGCGGCCTGGACCAGTTGCTCGCCCTGCTCGATGCCCGCCTGGCCGCACAGCCCTGGATGCTGGGCGCCGACTATTCGCTGGTGGACCTGATCGTGGGCTCCGTCCTCGGCTACAGCGTCTACGTCGGTGCACCGGTGGCAGCGCACACGCACGTGCAGGCATGGCTTACCCGCGTGCAGGCGCGTCCCTCCATGCAGCTCAAGGCCGACTGAACAACTGCCCTAAAGAAGCAGGAAGGCTGCCGCCGCAACGGCGGTTGGCAGCAGCGCCCCCACCAGCAGCCCGCCCGCGCCGATGCTCCCGTCCTCGAACCCGCCCTTGAGCAGGGCCACGCCGGCCGGGTTGGGGGCATTGGCAATCACGGTGAGGCCACCGCCTGCCACGGCACCCGCCACCAGCATGTATTTGGCCGGGTCGGACATGCCTTCGATCAGCGATCCCAGGTAGGTCAGGGCCGCGTTGTCGGTGATGGCCGTGAGCCCCAGTGCGCCCGCAAACAGGGCCAGGGGCTGCAGGCCCGAGACGATGGGCTGCAGCCACCACTGCTGCATGCCGCCCAGCACCACCAGCCCGGCGAGAAAGAAGCCCACGAGCAGGGCTTCCTTGATGATGAGCGGGCTCTGGTGCTTGTCGTAGGCCTGGGTGTAGCCCAGGAACATCAGGAACAGCGCCAGGAACACGACGGGGTGGTGGGCGAACAGCACCACCCCGGCCAGCAGGGCCAGGTGCACGGCCACCACGGCCATGGGGACCGCTGGCACGCGGCTCGCGGTGGCGTCCGGGGCCGGCAGCAGGTGCCGGCGTAGCAGGGCGGCGCAGACAGTGGCGTTGACCAGCACGGCGATGGCGGCCTTCCAGCCGAAGGTGGCCAGCATGAAGGCGCTGTCCCATTGCCAGGTGGCAGCCACCATCAGCACCGGTGGTGCGGCGTACGAGGTGAGCGTGCCGCCGATGGACACGTTGACGAAGAGCACGCCCAGCGCGAAGTACTTCACGCGCTCGGGCACGGCCGGGCGAAAGATCTGCGGTGCCAGCATCAGCGCGGCGATGGTCATGGCCGCCGGCTCGGTGATCAGAGAACCCAGCAGCGGCACGGCCGCCAGCCCCAGCCAGGCGGTGGCCAGCGGCGTGGGCAGGGGCATGCGCCGTGCCACGGCGTCAATCGCTGCGATCACGGTGCGCAGCACCGGGCTGGAGGCCGCGATCACCATCACCACGAAGACGAACAGGGGCTCGGTGTAGTTGCGCGACTCGGCATAGGCGAGTGCTTCGGTACCGCCCGAGATCAGGGCCATGGCGACCACGAGCACGATGGCCCAGAAGCCGAAGACCACCTCCACCTCGCCCAGCAGGTGGAGCAGGCCGGCATGGCGGGGGTAGCGGTGGGACAGCCGATCGAACAGGCGCGCGGCAAAGGTGTGGATCAGGGCAATGCCGAAGAGGGCCGCCGCAATCCAGTGGATGGCGTGGGGTTGCATGGGTTTCCAGTCGCAGTGAAGCCGCGTGGCGGCCCGACCGACGCATGAACCTGTCACGCCCTTGTGGCGTGTACACCCGGCCCTGATTTTACCAGACCTCGCATGAGCGCTGTCTGGTGCGGACTTTACATGGCCTTGAACAGGTGCGCGTACAGCCGGCTCACGGCCAGCCTCTCGGGCCGGCCCGAGAGGGCCAGGTGCAGCTTGCCGGCCTCGTCGCGCGTCACCGTGGTGATGGCGCTGGCGCGCACCAGGGTGCTGCGGTGGATTTGCCAGAACACCTGGGTGTCCAGTTGCTCCGTAAGCTCCTTGAGTGGCGTGCGGATCAGGAACTCGCGCTCGGCCGTGAGCACGCGCACGTACTTGTCGGCGGCCTCGAAGTACAGCACCTCGGCCACCGGCACCATGTGGATCTGGCTGCCGCTGCTGGCCTGGATCAGCGTGAGGGGTGTTGTGGGGTTCCCTGCCGCAGGGGCAGGTGCGGCGGAGGCTATCCCGGGCGCGGCCAGCAGGTGGCGCAATTGGGCCATGGTGGTTTCGAGCGCGATGGTGGCGGGCGCCTTGGCGGCAAGGGCCTGCTGCAGCTTCTGCACCGTCTTTTGCAGGCGCGCCGCCTGCACGGGCTTGAGCAGATAGTCCATCGCCTGGGCCTCGAAGGCCTGCACGGCGTACTGGTCGTAGGCCGTCACGAACACCAGGGCCGGAAAGGGCATGTCCGCCGGCCAGGCATCGGCCAGCTCCACGGCCGCGTCCAGCCCGCTCTGGCCCGGCATGCGGATGTCGAAGAACAGCACCTCGGGCTGCAGCACCAGCGCCTGGCGCACGGCCGAGAGGCCATCGCCCACGGTGGCGGCGATCTGCAGCGCGGGCCAGGCGCGGGCCAGCTCCTGCTGCAGGGCCATGGCCAGCAGGGGTTCGTCTTCGGCGATCAGGGCGCGCACGGGGGGGGTGTTCATGCCGGGCTCGTAGTCAAGGGAAAGGTGATGGTGGCGCTGGTACCCCGGGGCGCATGGGCGGCCAGCTCGAACTTCCCGGCCTCGCCATGCAGCGTGGCCAGGCGCTCGCGCACCTGGGTCAGTCCGAAACTGGTGCCTGGTGCCGTAGGCGCGATGGGGGGCGCAGCGTTCAGCCCGGCACCGGTATCGCTCACCTGCAGCACCAGCAGCATCCTGCCCTTGGGGCCGGCCTGTGTGCGCGCCTGCACGGTGATATGGCCGCCTTCCACCTGGGGCTCCAGCCCGTGGCGGATGGCGTTTTCCACCAGCGGCTGCAGCAGCAGCGGGGGGACGGGCACCTCGCGCAGGGCCTCGGGCAGGTCCAGCGTGTAGGCCAGGCGCGGGCCCATGCGCACGGCCATGAGTTCCAGGTAGTCGGCCAGGCGCTGGAACTCGTCGGCCAGCGGGTGCTGGGTGCTGCGCGATGCGCTCAGCGTGGCGCGCAGGTAGGCAATCATGCGGTCCAGCATGTCCTGTGCGCGCACCGGGTCGGTGCCGATCAGCATGCGCAGGTTGGCCAGGGTGTTGAACAGCATGTGGGGTTCGAGCTGTGTCTCCAGCAGCTTGAGCTGGGCCTCGGTGGCCTGGCTGTGCACCTCGGTCATGCGCGCCTGCATCCAGGCGCTCTTGCCGTTCACGTAGAAGTAGTAGCAGATGACGGTCCCCGCCACCACGGTGATGCCGATGGAGATGCGCAACTGCGCGCGCCCCGCACTGTCCCAGGAGGAGACACCGCACCACCAGTCCGCCAGCAGGGTGCCGCCCAGGTAGCCAAGCACGATACCCACCAGGGGCAGTGCAAAGCCGGCAATGCCCTTGGGCCAGCCGTACTCCTCGCTGGAGGCGAACAGGTGGCGGCCGAAGTCGACCAGCGCCCAGGTCAGCGTACCAATGGCCAGCGAGTAGGTGGCAGGTATGTAGTAGGGCTTGTCGGGCCGGAAGGCGTACTGGATACCGGAGACCGCCAGGCAGAAGGCCAGGGTCTGCAGCAGGCGCTGCAGCTTGTCGAGCCAGTCGATCTTCATGGCGGAATCGTTCACGCCATCTCAGCGGCCGTCGCGCTGGCGCAGCAGGCGCTCGCGCTCTTTCTGCACCATGCGCTCGCGCAGGCCGCTGCCGGTGCCCAGAATGAACACCGAGACACCGTGCAGCGCCAGGCCCAGCCCCCAGCCCAGCAGCGGGTACACCGACCAGGGGCGGTTGCCGAAGCCGTAGCGCGACATGGAGAACACGATCAGGTTGACCACCACGTACAGGACGGCATGCATGTACCAGCCGAGCTTGGCGCCTGCGCGTTTGCGGGCGAGTTTCTCGATGGCTTCGGGGGTCAGGGGTGCGGTCATGGATGGGGTGATTCTAGGCTGCAGCGTGGCACGCTACGGGGCCTTGGCTTGCACGGGTGCCGGCACCTGCAGGTGCTGCTCGAAGTAGCGCACGATCTTCGTGTCCACCGCGCGCATCTGGCCACGGTCGAAGCCGGGCGGGTCGCCCAGCAGGCGGACGGCGAGGTCGGACATTTGGGCAAGCGCAGGCTGGGGCGAGAGCAGGGCGCCGTGGCTGGCGTCGGGCAGGGCGGCCAGCACGGTGCAGTGCCCGGCGCAGGCCTCGGTCACCCGGTCGCTGTGAAAGCGCGGCACCAGCCACAGGTCCTTGCCCGCAGTGATCAGCGCCAGCGGTACCCGGGGCCTGGCCAGCGATGCCATGTCGAAGTCTGCCGCGAGCGGCACGCCGGCCACGATGGCGGCGATGCGCGGCTCGTCGTGTGTGTACCAGGTAGCGTCTTCATAGCGCTGGCGGATCACGCCCAGCGCCACGGTCTTCTTCACCCCGTCGAGGAAATTGCCCTTGAGCTCGGTGAGCAGGCCCACGCAGGTGGCAAAGTCGTCGGCGATGTTCGCCTCGCAGTGCTGCCTGTACCGGGCCGGGGACCAGCGCCCGCCTGCCAGGCTCAGCGCCGTGTGGCCGCCGGCGGACATGCCGTACATGCCCACCTTGTCGAGCGAGAGCAGGGGCGCCAGTGCTAGGTCCTTCGCTATGGCGTCGATGGCGCGCGAAACCTCGGCGGGGCGCTTCTTCCAGCTGTCGGGCCCGGGCTTGGACGGGTCCTTGGCGTTGTCACCCGCATGTTCGGGCATGGCCACCACAAAGCCTGCGGCCACCAGCGAGCGCGCGAGGTCTGAATAGACCCAGGGGTTGCCCCCCGAGCCGTGCGAGACCACGACCAGCCGGCCATTGCCTGCGACTGGCGCGCCCTGCCAGGCGAGCTGCAGGTGGAACGGGCCGCGCTGCAGGGGCTGGTCGGCGGCACTGCTGGGGTAGTACACGGTGACCGGGCCATCGCCCTGCAGTCCGGTGATCTCCTTGAGGCCGACCCCTGCCTGGGCCAGGCTGGCGGTCAGGGTGAGCAGGCCTGCCCATGCCAGGCGGGTGTATTGGTGCATGGTGTGTCTCCTGGGCCCGATTTTCAGGGACGGTTGTTGTTCTGGACGATGCGATCGCGCTCGGATTGCACCATGCGTTCGTGCCAGTTCGAACCACCGGCCAGGAAGAGCACAGCCATGCCGTGCACCAGCAGGCCGATGCCCCAGCCGGCGAGTGGGAACACCGCCCAGTGCCGTCCGCTGGACAGCGACAGCGATACCAGCAGCAGGTTGACCAGCACATACACGGTGGCATGGATCAACCAGCCGAACTTGGCGCCGGCACGCCTGCGGGCCAGGTTTTCGATGGGGTCGTTGGACAAGGGGTAGCGGCGGGACATGGGGGATCTCCTTGGAGGGGGGCTGAAGTGCGAATCAGGCGGCAGCGTGGTCGGACGCGGTGGTCACCGCCCGGGGCGCCCTGGCCAGGCACCACAGGCGGGCCGAGCGGGCGATGAACAGGCCGTTGAACACGCCGTAGAGTGCGGCGATCTCCAGGTCGAAGGTGGCGTCGTGCGCCAGAGCGGGCTGCATGGCCATTTCGATGCCGACCAGGTACTTGGTCAAAAAGATGCCCAGGATCAGCAGCAGGGGCAGCGGGCTGCCGGGCAGGTGAAAGCTGCGCGAGGCGGCCAGGTAGCGGGTGCCGGTCGGAGGGGTGGGCCACAGCGCCAGGGTGAGGGTGGCCACGACGGCGGCAGCAGCCATCCAGGCGGCCAGGGCGCCCAGCACCTGGCCGGAGCTGCCGAAGGCCGACACCAGTCCGTAGACCGAGAACAGGGTCATGGCCACGGGCATCACGGCCACGCGGGTCAGGCTGGCGGTGCGGGCCACGAGCTGGCTGCCGCCCAGGGCGAGGAGCCCGGCGAGCAGGCCCCAGACCCAGGTGGGGGTCTTCTGCAGCACGGTGCCAAGCGCTTCGGGATGGTGTATGAGAAGGTCGATGATCATGGTGAGATGCTCCTGTGATGGGTAAAAATTTCGTATCGATGGGAGGGAGGGGCGTTCAGGCGAGGCCGACCTGGCTCCAGAGCCACTGGCCGAGCAGGCGGTTGGGCAGCAGGGTGAAAGCACCGGCCACGAGGCCCGAGCCGATGTAGGTGCCCTGCATGATCCGGCGGTGCGCCGTCACGTTGCCGCGCACGAGGAAGTGGAACGACAGGGCGATCAGGCCCAGGGTGATGGGGATCAGCAGGTGGATCAGGCCGAAGCCGCCCAGGCGCGGGCCCTTGTCGCCGCTGATGAACACGGCCGACAGGGCGACCGCCGCCATCAGCGTGACCCAGGCGTAGCCGGCTGCGCGGTGCAGGCGCGGGCGCTGGGTACGGGTGCGACGGGCCCACACGGCCAGGGGCCCGATGGCCAGGGCGGCCAGCGCGGCGGCCATGTGGATGGCGATGACGGGGGTGATCTGCATGGTGGGCTCCTGGGGTCAGGTTTGAGCGATGGGCGTACTGTGCCGATCCCCTTGCGCGGCGACCACCGGCCTGCGATGAAATGCACGGGTGAGGGAGCGAAATGCCGCGGACCGGAGCAAAGTGCAGGTGTTTTGGCGCCGGCCGGGGACGGTCGGCAGGGATAATCGGCAGCTTTGCCGGCCCTGTGGGCCAAAAGGACGCACGCGTGGACCTCGTTTTGCTGGCCAAGGCCGCCCTGATGGGCGTGGTCGAAGGCCTGACCGAATTTCTCCCCATCTCCTCCACCGGCCACCTGATCCTTGCAGGCTCCCTGCTGGGCTTCGACGATGCCAAGGCCAAGGTCTTTGACATCGCCATCCAGACCGGCGCCATCTTCGCGGTCATCCTGGTCTACTGGCAGAAGATCCGTTCCACCCTGGTGGCGCTGCCCCGCGAGCGCAGCGCGCAGCGCCTGGTGCTCAACGTGCTCATCGGCTTTTTACCGGCGGTGGTGCTGGGCCTGCTGCTGGGCAAGGCCATCAAGGCGCACCTGTTCATCCCGGTGGTGGTGGCCAGCACCTTCATCCTGGGGGGCTTCGTCATTCTCTGGGCCGAAAAGCGCCCGCCGGGGGCCACCCGCATCCACGAGGTGGACGACATGGGCCCGCTCGATGCCCTCAAGGTGGGCCTGGTGCAGTGCATGGCCATGGTGCCGGGCACCAGCCGCAGCGGCGCCACCATCATCGGCGGCATGCTGCTCGGGCTGTCGCGCAAGGCGGCCACCGATTTCTCGTTCTTCCTGGCCATGCCCACGCTGATCGGCGCCGGTGTGTACAGCCTGTACAAGGAGCGTGCGCTGTTATCGGTGGCCGACATCCCGATGTTCGCCGTCGGGTTGGTGTTCTCGTTCTTCAGTGCCTGGCTGTGCGTGCGCTGGCTGCTGCGCTACATCAGTAGCCACA
>NZ_LMIH01000010.1:246-29146 GCF_001428645.1 Acidovorax sp. Root217 | reverse complement strand
CCTGGGGGGGGGGGGTGCGCTGGGCCGAGTAGCGGACTTGAGGGTATGTCGCAGCCATGGGCGGGCTGCGAAAGTGATAAGCTGTAACTTATGGTTGCGCTACCTGCCAACGCGACCCTTGTTTTCGGCCTGCCAGTAGACGATCCTTGCCCCCGGGACTTTCTCCACATGACGCCAGACGAGCCAGAGATTCTGCCCCCACTCACCAGGCATACGGACTGGTCCCAGGAGGAGTTGCTCGATCTGATCACGCGCAGCGCGGGCGCCACGCTCGCCGCCGTGGACCGCAGCCTGCAGATGATCTATGTGAACGAGGAATATGCGCGCTGGTTCGGCAGCACGCCCGAGCGCCTCGTGGGCAAGACCCTGGTCGACCTGTATGGCGAACATGACTGCGCCCGCTTCATGCCCTTTGTAGAGCGCGTGCTCGGCGGCGAACGCGTGCAGTACCAGCGCCTGCTGCGCACCCCCTACGGGTTCGACGAATGGCGCACCATCTGCCTGACGCCCTGGCCAGCCCGCAACGGCGTCATCGATGGCTTCATCACCACGGCGCTCGACGTGCATGAACTGCAGGTCACCATGAATGCCCTGCGTGCGGCCAACCAGCGGCTGTCGTCGCACATGGAGAACAGCCCCCTGGCGGTGCTGGAGATGGACCAGGACCTGCGCCTGCTGCACTGCTCGCAGCGGGCGGTGCAGCTGATGGGCTGGCTGCCGGTCGCGCACCTGGAGGGGCAGTCGCTCACGCAACTGCTGGGCCACACGTCCGACGAAGGCCTGCACCTGGCCCTGCAGCGGCTGCAACAGGGCCAGGAGGCACAGAACCGCGCCGAAACCTCCTTCGTCCGCCACGATGGTTCCGAAGTGCACTGTGAGTGGTTCAACTCCGCGCTGACCGATGCCGAAGGCCGCGTGACCTCCATCATGGCCCTGGTACAGGATGTCTCGGCCAAGATCCAGATTGCACGCCAGCAGCACTACCAGGCCAACCACGATTCACTGACCGGGTTGTACAACCGCGCAGCGTTCCACAGCCGTCTCGAACAGTCGCTGGCCCAGGTGCGCCAGAACGCGGGTTCGGTGGCACTGCTGTTCATCGATCTCGATGGTTTCAAGCGCGTCAACGACACGGAAGGCCACCATGCAGGGGACGAGGTGTTGCGCACCGTCGCCCAGCGGCTTTCCTCCACGGTGCGGGCGGGCGACACCATCGCCCGCCTGGGGGGCGACGAGTTCCTGGTCATGCTGGACCGCGAGGTCACGCGCGACGTGACCGACGCCATCGGCCAGCGCATCATCCACGCGCTGCATGAACCCATGTGGGTAGAAGAGCGCGCGCTGTACGTCGGCGCCAGCATCGGCGTAGCGATGCATCCCCCGCTCGAAGGGGAGACCGATGCCCTCATGAACCGCGCCGACCAGGCCATGTATGCGGCCAAGCGCGCCGGCAAGGGGCGGCTGCACTACGCTGAGCGCGCATTGCAGCAAACGTGATGAGCCCGCCCTTGCAGGGGGCAGATGCCCGCTGTAAGGGCATCCCGGGCGTTATTCAGCGGGCAGGCGAATGCTCTGCTGGTATTTGAAGAAGTTGGTCGGGTCGTACTGCTTCTTGGCCTGCTGCAAGGTGGGGTAGGCCGGGCCGAAATAGGCGTCTTCGAAATCCTGCAGGCTGGCATCGGGGTAGTTCTGGTACACATGCCCGTTCAGGAAGGGCTGCACCAGCTTCATGAAGCCGGCCAGCCAGGCCTCCGTCTGCGCACGCTCCGCGGGGTTGCGCCAGAACACGTCCACCACCAGGTCAGCATCCACGCGGCGGTGGATGAAGGCGCTGGCCTCGATGGGGTAGCGGTTGATGGCGCCGCCATAGGGCTCCAGGTAGGCCAGCGACCACTGGTTGGGCGAGGTCAGGAAGTAGTCGATGATGGACTGCCAGTCCGCCGGCGTGAGCGGGCGGCTGATGTAGCCCGAAGCCTTGCTTTCGGCAATGCCATCGGGCAGGTTGTCGGGCAGCGAATAGGGGTGGTCTTCGAGCCAGACGTTCATGTCCGGGTAGGTGCCGGTCTTGTCCACCAGCAGCTGCGCGCTGGGGATGGCCATGAGCGGGGCAATCGCCTGCAGACCGGCCTCGCGCGTGCCGCAGAACATGCCCTGCACCATGGCCACCGGTTTGCCGCCGTAGTAGCCCAGGTTCATCATGTAGCCGAGCGCATCGGGTGCGCCGCTTTGCATGTAGCGCTGCTGCATCATGGTCAGCACGCTGGCGGCCTGGGACATGTCCCAGCCGATGGACCAGGCCCACACCGTGTCCAGCGGAACCATGCTGTAGGTGACCTGCAGCAGCACGCCGAAGTTGCCGCCCGTGCCTCCGCGCATGGACCAGTACAGCAGCGGGTTTTCACTTTCGCTGGCCGTCACGATGCTGCCGTCGGCCAGCGCCACGCGCAGCGACTCCACCAGGTCGCTCTGGATGCCGTAGCGCCGCGAGGTGTAGCCGTAGCCCCCGCCCTGCACGAAGCCGCCCACGCACACGCTGCCGCAGGCGCCGGTGGGCACGTGCCAGCCGGTGTGGTTCATGGCCCCGTTGAAGTGGTCGAAGTCGGTGCCTGGCCGCACGTACACGCGCCGGTTCGGCGGGTCCAGCACCACGCCCTGGATACAGCTCAGGTCGATCACCATGCCATTGTTGACCGAGTAACCGGCCGTGCTGTGCCCGCCGCAGCGCACGGCCACCGGCACCTTGTACCTGCGCGCCACGGCCAGGCATTCGAGCACGTCGTTCTCGACCGCGCAGTAGACGATGATCTGGGGAAACGACTGGAAGGCGGGGTTGGACTCCTGGCGGTCCTTGTCGTAGCTGGGGCTCGATGGCAGCACCACCCGGCCCACGAGCATGTGCTCCAGATGGGCCAGCGATTCCAGTGCGATCGCGGTTTCGGAGGTCTCGCCGGTGACCCCCGCCGCATCGGCTGCCGAGGCGGCAAGGGCATGGAATTGCGCGACACGCGCAGCTTTGGCAATGCGGGCGGGACTTTTGCGATGGGCCATGGCACAGGATCCGTTGGGAAGTTGCGAGGACTCCTGTGTAACGGAACCCACACCGTTTGACCAGCAATGGATTCCCCAGGTAGCACCTGTCCCCGTGCGGCCGCCTATGCCGATGAAAGGGCCAGGTCGCCGGTGTTGCGCCGCAGGCAGAACTTGCCGCTCTGCTTGCCGCTGTACATGGCCGCGTCCGCGAGCTTGAGCAGGCCTGCGGCGTCGCTGCTGTCGTCGGGGGCGATGGCATAG
Source organism: Acidovorax sp. Root217 (assembly GCF_001428645.1). Lineage (NCBI taxonomy): Bacteria > Pseudomonadati > Pseudomonadota > Betaproteobacteria > Burkholderiales > Comamonadaceae > Acidovorax > Acidovorax sp. Root217. The sequence continues at coordinate 25,855 of NZ_LMIH01000010.1, read as the reverse complement.
CCGACGGTCAGGCCCACGTGGACCTGGATGCTCCCGAGCGAGAAGGGCAGGCGAAAGGCGTCGAGCAGCTTGAGCCCCAGTTCGTGTGCCTGCTGGGTGCTGGACATGTGGCCGGCCATCACCACGAATTCGTCGCCGCCCAGGCGCGCCACCACGTCGCTTTGCCGCACATGGCCCTGCAGTCGGCGGGTGACGGCCACCAGCAGTTCGTCGCCGATATCGTGGCCATGCTGGTCGTTCACGGGCTTGAAGCCATCGAGGTCCATCATGTAGACGGCCAGCAAGTCGCTCTTGCTGCAGCGGGGGAGGGCGGCGGCCAGGGCCATGTTCAGCCCCCGGCGGTTGGGCAGGCCGGTGAGCGGGTCGGTGTGGGCCAGCGAGTGCATGGCATCGCGCTCGCGGTTGGCGTGCAGGGCCTCCAACTGCAGGGCGTGCGTGCGCAGGCCCAACACGCGCATGAACAGCAGCATGTCGATGGTGGCGCCGAACTGGAAGGAGTGCAGTGTCCAGAAATTGACCGGTACCCAGCCGTTGATGACGCCGATCATGACGGCCGTGGTCACGAAATAGATCAGCCAGGCCGCCAGCAGGCTGGTGCCCACCCCGTCGCCTGCGATGGCCTTGCGCACCGCGCCCGGGATGCCCATGAGCGCGGGCACCAGGCCCAGGATGCTCACGATGGCTGCGATGGCGCGCGTGCTCAGCACGTCCAGGCTGTAGGCCAGGCCCAGCAGCACGCACAGCGCGGCGCCGCAGCGCATGGCGCGCAGGAAGCGGCTATTGGGCCGGTCCCCGGCCAGTGCCTGGCTGATGAACAGGAAGGAGCCACAGGTCGCCAGCAGGGCCGACAGCCCCGCCGCATGCTCGGTAAACCACAGGCTGTTGCTCCACAGGTACTGCCGGCCGATGCCGAACAGGTGCAGCGAGAACATCAGGCTGCCGGTGATCAGCAGCGCGTAGAAGATGAACAGCGGCTCGCGCAGGCTGGTCCATTGGGCCAGGCTGTAGATCAGCAGGCACAGCGCCAGGCCCGTGAGCACGCCCTGCAGCATCTGCTCGTCCACCGCCGTGGCGAGCATGGCCGACGATTTGTTGAGCGTGATCGGCAGGATCATGGCCGCCCGTGTTTCCACGCGCATCAGCAGTTCGTACTGCTGGCCGGGCAGAAATTCGAGCGCCACCGCATGCGAGCGGCTTTGCAGGGGGCGCTCCGAATACGGCTGCAGGCTGCCCAGAACGACATGCTTGGTCACATGGCCGGCACTGAGCACGTAGACGTCGATGCGGTTGAGGTCCGGGTGGTTGACGTCCAGTGTCCAGCGCCCGTCGGAAGTGAGGTGCACCAGCAGCGGGGCGCGCAGCCAGATGGCGTCCGAGCGCACGCCCAGCGTGGCGCCCTTGGATGGGGGCACCACGAAATCACCCGCACGCGCCAGCACTTCTTCGAGTCCCAGCCTGAGCGTGGGGTCGGAGAGCATGGTGACTGCGGACCACAGTTCCACGGATGCCTTGCTGTCGTGCAGCACCAGGGGCTCTGCCGAATGGGCCTTGCCGGCGCCCGCCAGCAGGCCCAGCAGCAAGCATGCCGCGACCAGCCAGAACCTGCGCAATGCAGGCAGCGGGTGGGTGGTGCGGTGGCGTAAGACGGCTTGCATGGTCAGGATGCGAGTGCCATGGGCCCGTCACCGCGCAGCAGGCAGTGTTTGCCGGTCTGCTTGCCCTTGTACATGGCGGCGTCGGCCTTGTTGATGAGCTCGCGCACGTCCTTGCCGTCGAAGGGGGCCAGCACGTAGCCGATGGTCAGGCCCACGCCCACGCGCAGGTTGCGCAGCGTGAACGGCTCCCTGAAGGCCTGCAGCAGGCCCTCGCCGATCTCCCGCGCCTGCTCGGGCCGGGTGAGCTCGGTGGCCAGGATGATGAATTCATCGCCACCGGGGCGCGCCACCATGTCAGTCTGGCGCCGCATGTTGTTCTGCAGCCGCTGGCCTACCGCCACCAGCAGGTCGTCGCCCACATCATGGCCATGCGTGTCGTTGACGGGCTTGAAGCCGTCCAGGTCCAGCAGGAACACCGCCACCATGCGCTGGGGTGTGCACTGCTCCAGCGCCGATTTCAGCGCGATCTGCATGCCACGGCGGTTGGGCAGGCCCGTGAGCGGATCGGTGTGGGCCAGCGAGCGCATGGCATCGCGCTCGCGCAGCGCCTCGAGCGTGGCCTTGCGCAATGCCTCCGAGCGCAGCCCCAGCACGCGCAGGAAGAGCAGCATGTCCACCGTGGCACCGAACTGGAAGGCATGCAGGGTCCAGAAGTTTGCGGGCACCAGGCCTTGGCTCAGCGCACCGATAGTGCCGGCACCGACGGCATACACGGTCCAGGCCACTAGCAGCGTACCGCCCACAGGGTCGCCGCGGCGCGTCTGGCGCAGTGCAGCAGGAATGCTCAGCACCGTGGGCAGCAGGCCGAACAGGGTCATATAGACGTTCGCCGCCCGCACACTCAGCAGGTCGAGGAGGAAGGCCAGGCACACAAGGGTTGTGATCACGGCGCAGCCCTGCATGGTGCGCGCATACCGGCCTTGCGGTGCGTCGCTCGCCAGCGCATGGCCCAGGAAGAGGAAAGAGCCCGCCAGCGCCAGCAACCCCGCGATGATGGCCGAGTGCCCCTCCATCCAGGCATTGCCAGGCCACAGGAACTGCACGCCGATGCCGAAGAACTGCAGGGAGAACGTCGCGCTGCCGAAAACCACCAGCGCGTAGTAGGCGAACAGGCGGTCACGCTGCCCTACCCACTGCAGCAGGCTGTACAGCAGCAGCCAGAAGGCGAGTCCGTTGAGCAGGCCTTGCAGCATCTGCTCGCGCAGTGCCAATTTCAGCCGGTGGGGCATTTCGCTGACCGTGATGGGAAGAGTCATGGGCCCCAGGGTGCGCACGCGGATCAGGACGTCGTAGCGCTGCCCCGGCTGCAAGTCGAGTGCCATGGCCGGAGTCCGGCTGGCGCCGGCTTCCTTGCCAGGCGCGCGTTGGTAGCCCTGCAAGGAGTGCTGTAGCACTTCGCCGTCCCGGGCCAGGTAAAAGTCCACCTCCAGCAGGGAGCTGTAATCGATGTTGACGATCCACTGGTTAGAGAAGGTGGCGGGCGTGACCAGGGGGAAATGCATCCACATGGCCTCCTGTCGCAGGCCCAGCGCGCCGCCGCGGCGGGCCGGCTCATCGAACCGGTCGATCCTCCCCAGCATGTCGTGGACCGTGAGCTCACGCGAGGCATCGGCTTGCACTGTGATCACCTTCCAGGCGTCCAGGCTCTGGGTGTCGGGGCCGAGTACGAGCGGGGTGGCCGCGTGCACGGGCAGTGTCGGGAGCATGAGCAGACACAGCGCGGCCACGCAGGCCATCGCAGCGCGGCGGGCCATCGAACGCATGAACCAGTGCAGCACACTCATTGATGGTTCGCAGTGGTGGTCAGATGCCCAGGGTCTGCCTTCCACCATTGGGGTGGCGCTGGCAGCCGGTGCCAGGCATCGGCAATGCAAAGGGACGAGGCGCTGGACATGGTGGTCAGGGGGCAGGGCGCAAGCTCGGTGGCGGCAGGCCTGTAGGGCCGTTTGGTAGGCGGTGGTTGCCCAGTATGCCTTCGGAAGGCGGGATGCGTGCACAACGCGTGCCGAGCAGGGGGGCGGGGCTTGGCTGGCGCATGGGGTCAGGCCGGCAGCGCTACGCTGGCTTCGTTGCGGACGAGGCAGTGCTTGCCGCTTTGCTTGCCCTTGTACATGGCGGCGTCGGCCAGGCGGATCAGCTCCCGGGGCTCGGCGGCGTCGATGGGGGCCAGGGCATAGCCGATGGTCAGGCCCACGTGCATCTGCAGGTGGCTCATCACGAAAGGTTCCCGGAAGGAGTGCAGCAGTGCGTTGCCCAGGTCCTCGGCCTGCTCGGGGCGGACCAAGTCAGCCGCCATGATGATGAATTCGTCGCCGCCCAGGCGCGCGACAACGTCCGTCTTGCGCCTCACATGGTCCTGCAGCCGGTGGCCCACGGCCACCAGCAGATCGTCGCCGACATCATGGCCGTGCATGTCGTTGATGGGCTTGAAGCCATCGAGGTCCAGCAGATACACCGCCACCAGCCGGTTGGGGGCGCACAGGGAGATGGCCGAGTTCAAGGCCAGTTGCAGGCCGCGCCGATTGGGCAGACCGGTGAGCGCGTCGGTGTAAGCCAGGGCGCGCATGGCATCGCGCTCGCGCAACGCATCGTCGGTGGCTTGGCGCAGGGCCTCCGAGCGCAGTGCCAGCACACGCAGAAAGAGCAGCATGTCCACTGTGGCCCCGATCTGGAAGGAGTGCAGGGTCCAGAACGACAGTCGGGCCCAGCCTTGAACCAGGCCCACCATCACAGCCGCCGCAACGAAGTAGGCGATCCAGGCGGCCAGCAGCGTGGCGCTCACGGTGTCTCCCTGGCGCACCCTCTTCAGGGCCAGCGGCAGGCTGATGAGCGAGGGTAGCGGGCCGAAGATGCTCAGGAAGGCTGTGGCCTGCCGGGTGTCGATCAGGTCGGCGAGGAAAGCGATGCCCACCAGGCCGCACAGTGCGCCGCCCCCCTGCATGATCCGCAGGAAACGGCTTTGCGGATTGTCCCCCGCCAGGGCGTAGCCCATGAACAGGAAAGAGGCCCCCAGGGCTAAAAGCCCCGCAGCGCTGGCGGCGTGGACCTCCATCCATTGGTTGTCGCTCCACAGGAACTGGCTGCCGATGCCGAAGAACTGGAGCGAAAAGCCTGCGCTGCCGATGACCAGCAGGGCGTAGAAAAGGAACAGCTTCTCGCGCTGGCTGGCCCACTGGGTCAGGCTGTAGACCATCAGGCACAGGGCCAGGCCGGCCAGCAGGCCCTGCAACATCTGCTCGCGCAGGGCCAGCGGCAGCAGCACCGGCGCCTTGCTGATGGACATGGGCAGGATCATGGCGCCACCGGTGCGCACCCGCACCAGCAGCCCATACGGCTGGCCCGGCTGAAGGTCCAGCATCATCGAGTGCGTGCGCCCGCGCAGCGGCCGTTCGGAGAAGGGGCGCAGGTTGCCCAGCAAGGCCTTCTGCACCACCGCACCGCCCTGCGTCAGGTAGAAGTCCACCTCGTTCAGCACGGGGTAGTCGATGTTCACGATCCAGGGATGGCCCGGTGCCTGCGCCACCGCCAGCGGGACGTGCAGCCACACCGCATCCTGGCGCACGCCCAGCGTGCCGGCGGCCCCCCGGGGCGCTTCGAACTCCGGCAGGCGCGCCAGCACCTCCTGCGCCGTGAGCTGCCGGGTGGGGTCCACGAGCAGGGTCATGTGTGGCCACAGCTCGCTGCTGGGGATGCCCTCCTGCAGCACCAGTGCAGGGGCCGCAGCCTGGGCGCTCAACGCAAGCGGGGCCAGCAGCAGCAAGGCCAGCCATGCCAGCACCAGGCGGCACCACCGCGCGCCAGCGGCCCGCCACCCGCGTGGACGCGGTTGCCGGGGGGCGGGCATGGTGGGGCCGCAGCGGTTCACTATGCCGCGTCCTCGGCGGTGTTGGAGAGGTTCACGCTCCAGCTGCCGTGCTTGGTGAAACGGTCCTCGATGCGGTTGATCCACTTGGGCGCATTGGGGTCGTCGCTCCAGTTGTGCACCACACCGTCCACCTGGTTGAGCAGCTCGCTGGGCAATTGCAACGGCCGGGTCTGGCTCATCAGCACGCGGCTCATGAAGTGGTAGCCCAGGATGCGCGTGAGCGTGCGCACGATGGAAAAGCGCGGCAACACCAGGCGCAGCACCCAGTCGATAACCCGGGCCACCAGCAGCACGCCCCAGAACAGCAATGCCGACGACCAGGGAACGCTCTGCGTGAGCCCCAGGTCGCCCGCCGTGGCGCGCCCGCACAGAAAGCGGGTCATCAGCTGCGGAAAGGGCTTGGCGATGTCCCAGGGGATGGAGTTGGCCATGGTGGCCATGAGTGCCTGGCCCAGGCCTGGGCGGGGATCGGGCGTCACCGGCTCGGCGCGGCCGCGGGCCTGCATGCGGGCCATCAGCTCCTTGCCCTGGTCCATGGTCTCGACCATCAGCCCGCGCTCGATGCCCAGGATGTGGCCGACCACGTTCCAGGCGTGCAGGTAGGCCTCCTCGTCGTTTGGCGGCAGGCCGATGCCCAGGCGGCGCATGCTGCGCAGGAACACATAGCCGAAGGTGAGCAGCGTGTAGGCCAGCTCTTCCTGGTTGCAGGGCAGGCCGTCGTGGGCCAGGTCCCAGCCGCGCGCGAACAGCGCCTGGTACATCGTGGGCTTGGTCGGCAGGCCCGGCAGTTGGCCAAGCGTGCCTGCGCCTACGATGTTCACCTGCGCCAGCAGGTCCTTCACGGCCGTCTGTGGTGCGCCGCGCATGATCAGGTTGCGGATGGTGGCGTGGATCAGCCGCACCTTGAGGATCTGCGCCACGCCTGCGCCGTCGTCGCTGGTCAGGCCGCCATGCATCATCACCGGGAAGATCATGGCAGCGGTGGAGCGGATGCGGTACTCGGTGTGCTGCTCCAGCTGGCCGGCGGTGTGCAGCACGCTGGAGAGATCGGGAATCACATAGCACTCGGGCAGGCTGGCGCAGAACAGCAGGATGCACGACAGCGCGCCGTGGTCGAAGAACAGCTTCTCTGCGCGCTTGATCTTCTCCTGGTCCGCCCAGTCGGGCAGCGCCTGGCCGGCGGCGAGGTAACCCTGCAGGGCAGCGGCTATCGCCTCGTTCGTGCCTGCGGGGGCCTGCCAGTCGTCAATGCTGGCGTTGGTGGTCCAGGTGACAAACAATTCGTTGACGGCGCTGATACGTACCCACTGGGTTGCATTTTTGTCGGGGATGCCCGGTGGCCAGGGGCCCAGGATGTCGTCGATGGTGCCATCGGCCAGCGGGTCCGCATGCCGCTGCATGGAGGCCAGGGCCGCATCCGAGATGGCGGGCGTGCTGTGGTCGTTCATCGTGCGGCTTTCAACTGGTTGCGCCAGCGCTGCAGGCCACCCAGGGCGCACAGCAGCGGTATGCCCATGGCAAACGGAGCGATGGATTTGATCTCTACCGGGTGGCCCAGGAAGACCTGGAACACGATGCCGGCGCTGTAGATGCCCAGCGGCACGGTGGCGTGGCGCGGCAGGAAGTTGACCGAGCCCGCCTTGAGCGGCATCTTGCGCGTGGAAAAGCGAAAGGCGCAGATGATGCAGAAGCTCACGAAGACCCAGCCGAAGAAGCCCTGCACGGTCTCGCCGAACCAGGCGCCGTCGGTCTTGGTCATGATCCAGGCCTTGAGCACGTACACCAGGTAGGGGTCGGCACCCAGATCGAAGGCCGTGACGATCATGGCCGCCAGGAATGACAGGAACACCGCATTGCCCACCCCGGGCGCGCCGTCCACCGGTGCCTGCCAGACGATGAGGTTGCTGATCACATAGCCCGCATAGGTCAGCGCGAACCACATCATCGGGATGACCACAGGCACGCCTACGAAGCGCAGGCCCAGCACGTCGGTATAGGTGTAGCTGCCGAAGAACCAGCCATGGGTGCTGCCCATCTGCTCGGCAAACCAGCCCAGGGAGACGGAAATCACCAGAAAGTGCAGCGCAGCCGCAGCGCCCAACAAACGGGCGGCACTGGCCCAGGTGGCGGCGAACATCAGCACCGAGGCGATGGCGATGGCCAGGGTGACGCCTTTACCGGGCCCTATCGAGGTGTAGATCAGGTAGGCGGATACCAGCGCGAAGATCAGCACCGGCAGACGGACGGTCAGTGAATTGGAAGCAGGCATGAAACGTGTACACGCTGTTACAAAACCCCAGTGTAGGGGATTGTTGCGACAGATCCCCCGCTTTTTTGTCCTGAGAATCCGCCAACAGCGCGCTTTTCCCCCTCTATTTTTCGGTTCACCATTGTGGCGTCAATTGCGCGCACCCGTGAATAGACAGGAAGGATTAGGAACGCACCCCATTCAGGGGACGCTCCATGTGCAAAAAGGTCCCGGCTCCCGGCTGTGCAGGAGGCCGGTACAGCGGCTTAGCCGTGTGCGACCACGGCGGCCAGATTCAGCAGCGAGGCCTCGATGGCGGCGGCTGTGGCCAGGGGTTGTTCCATGGGAAAGAGGTGGCTGCCGTCGAGCATCATGGTGCGGCCTTCGGTGACGCGCAGCGTCATGGCCATGCCCACCTGCTTCATTTCTTCGGAATCGCGCCCGCCGATGAAGGCGGCGGGGCACTGCAGCGGGTGCCTGCTGAGCAAGCGGCCCAGGTTGTGGGGCAGGGTGTTGTAGATGGCGGTCTCCACCGCGCGGTCGAAACCCAGCACGCGCTTGCCGTCCTGGTCGGCCAGGCCGTGGGTGATGTAGTCCTGCAGCACCTCGGGGTGCCAGCGCGCAAAGGCCTTCTTGCGGCGAAAGTGCTCCAGCGCCTCGTCGCTGCTGGCCCAGGAAAAGCGCCGCTGGCGGCTGACCTTGCCGGGCGAGATGGAGCCCACCACCTGGGTGCGCTTGGCCACGTCCAGCGCATTGGCGCGCCAGCCGCCGATCAGCGGCGAGTCGATCAGCAGCACGCCGCGCACCAGGTGCGGGTGGCGCGCCGCCGCCATCACGCTCAGAAAACCGCCCAGCGAATGCCCCACCAAAAAGACCGGCTCCCCCAGGCGCTCCACCTGCTGGCCCGCAAAATCCGCCAGGTGCTGCACCAGGTGCGGCCAGTTGTTGGAGACCGGGTACTCGGGCTCATGTCCGTACCGCTCCACCGCGCTGATGTCGAAGCCGCGCTGGCGCAGGAGCTTGAAGAGAAGGCGGTAGGTGCCCGCAGGGAAACTGTTGGCGTGCGAGAAGACGATAGGGAGCATAGAGGGGGAAACGGGAGGGGGGCACGGCGGCAGGCGCGCCCGGCACGCAGAAGGTGGGAATGGATCCGACGTGCCCGAGCAGGTTGCGAAAACGCGTTCGATCTAGGCGCAAAGCACAGCCATAGCTCGGGCTATGGCGCGCATTTGCAACGACGAGCGGGCGTGTTTTCGCAGCATGAGCGGGTATGGCGGATTCGTTCTCACCTTCTCAGATGAGCTTGTCCAAGTGGTTGGTGATCTTCTTGAGCGCCTTGCTGCGCGACGGGTTCACCATGATGGGCACGGTCGTGTCGCCACCGCCCCAGGCCGGGTCCTCGATGCTGTCGAACACCTCACGCAGCTTCTGCCCCCAGTTGTCGTGCAGCATGCGGAAATAGGGGTTGTGCTCGTCGATGCAGATGATCTTGTCGGTGGCGAAGCGGTCCACCTCGTACACCACCAGATCGAGCGGCAGGCCCACCGAGAGGTTGGACTTGAGCGTGCTGTCCATGGACACCAGGGCGCATTTGGCGGCCTCGTCCAGCGGGGTTTCGGGTGTGAGCACGCGGTCCAGCACGGGCTTGCCGTATTTGGACTCGCCGACCTGGAAGTAGGGCGTCTCGGACGTGGCCTCGATGAAGTTGCCGGCCGAATACACCTGGAACAGGCGCATGCCCTCGCCCTTGATCTGGCCGCCGAAGACCATGGACACGTTGAAGTCCACACCCGAGCGCTTGAGCGCTGCGCCATCGCGCTCGTGCACATGGCGCACGGCGGCACCCAGCACGCGCGCGGCGTCGAACATGCTCTTGGCGTTCCAGATGGTGATGGGTTCTTCCTCGTCGCGGTCGATGATCTGCTCGGTCTGCAGGATTTCACGCACCGATTGCGAGATGGACAGGTTGCCCGCGGACAGCAGCACCATGAAGCGGTCGCCCGCCTTCTCGTACAGCATCATCTTGCGAAACGAGCTGATCTGGTCCAGGCCCGCATTGGTGCGGGAATCGGACAGGAAAACCAGCCCGGCATTGAGTTTGATGGCGACGCAATACGTCATGGAGGCTTAGGTCGGCAAAAAGGAAGGCATTGTGGGGCGCCAATCGACGGAGCGAGGGGCTTGGCTAGGCTCTTAGGCCCTGCAGTGTGCACCAGCCTGGGCATCGGCGCTGCCGGGGCGTTTCAAAAACAATAGCTAAAGTGCCAGGCGGCGCAGTGGCAACCCCCGATTTTATGGCCAATCCGCCGCGAAGCACTTTCCCCAGGCGACGCCATTGCCCACAGGACACAAAATCTGACATCCCCACGGCGTGTTGGCTGACGTGAATTCGCGCCGCCATGCTTACCATCGTTCACAACTCATACCTGAAGGCGGTACCTTGTTCCAATTTCCTACCCTTGCAAGGCCTGCGCTCGTGCCGCGCAGCATTCTGGTGGCTGCGGCCATTGCGCTGACCGCCTGCGGTGGCGGTGACAACAAAAGCGATGGTGACGCCACGGTGCCGCCGCCGATCGCTGCGGCAGGCGACCTCAAATCGGCTGCGCTGCTGAACACCATCACCCCGGCCCAGATCACCGAGGCGCTCGCCAAGGACGCCTCCAAGGTGCAGGGCATCGTGCCGCGCTACTCCGTCACCTCCTACCGGCTGGAGTACCTGACCTCCGACGCCCAGGGGCGGGAGGTGCGCGCATCGGGCCTGGTCAGTGTGCCCGTCAAGGCGCTGGGCGCCAAAAGCCCGGTGCTGGGCTACCAGCACGGCACCATCTTCACGAGCGCCGAAGCCCCCAGCAACAACGCGGTGGGTTCCGAGGTCGCGGTGGTGATGGCTTCCCTGGGCTACATCGTCGTGGCGCCGGACTATGTGGGCTACGGCGTTTCCAAGGGCGTGGCGCATCCTTACCTGCTCTCGGGCCCCACGGCGGCGGCCACGCTGGACATGCTGACGGCAGCGCGCACCTGGCGCAGCCAGGGCAATGCGGCCGACAACGGCCAGCTGTTCCTCACCGGCTACTCCGAAGGCGGCTACGCCACCATGGCGGCCCACCGCACCTTGCAGGCCGGCACGGCGCCCGAGCGCCAGGCCCTGCGCATGGTGGTGGTGGGGGCTGGGCCCTACAACGTGCAGGCCACGCTCGATGGCTTGGTGAACGTGGTGCGCGATCGCGAGCCTGTGCTCGGCGCGCTGATCAACCCCGGCTTCCTGCGCTACCTGGGCGGCAGCGTGCAGCGCGAGGTGCGCCGCGCCCTGCTGAAAGCCCTGCTGCCCGATGAGGCCGACGTGACCTTCGACAACCAGTTCATCGACAACTTCCTGGCCGACGACGTGCAGGCCGTGGCGCGCGTGAGCAGCGTGCACGACTGGAAGCCGCAGGTGCCCGTGCGCCTGTACCACGGCCGCGACGACATCACCGTGCCCTATGGCAGCTCGGTCACCACGCTGCAGGCCATGCGCGCCCAGGGCGCCGGCGACCTCGTGACCCTGACTGACTGCACCGCCGTGCCCTCCAGCCACATCGGCTGCGTGCCGCCGTTCATCAACTTCATGCTGGGCCAGCTGGCGCCTCTGGCACAGGATCTTTGATCCCTCCACGGGTGCCGCCTCGGGGTGGGGCGGCATCCGTACTGCCAGCGATAGCGCGCGATCTTCAGCCCTCGTCGCCCGCAGGCGCTTCGCCGAGCCGCGCGATCACCGCATCGAGCGTGGCGTACAGCTGCGCGATGAATTCCACGCCCATCTCTTCCTCCAGCGCGCGGTAGGTCGCCTCGATGGTGGGCGCGAGCTGCGCCGCCAATGCCTTGCCCTGCGGGGTGACCGACACCATCACCCGGCGCTGGTCATGCTCCAGCCGCTCGCGCAGCACCAACCCCAGGTCCGCCATGCGTGCCAGGATGCCGGCCAGGCTCGGGCTGGACAGGCGGCAGATGTCGCCGATCTGGCGCGGCTCCAGCGGCCCGTGGTCGAGCAGGGCGCGCACCACGCGCCACTGCTGCTCGGTCAGTCCGACCGTGTGAAGAATGGGCCGAAAGCGCGCAAAGACGCTCTCGCGCGCCTGCAGGAACAAGAGCGGCAGGTTGCGATGGACCAGTTGCGCAGATGGGGAATCCATGGACATGGGGCGGAATCATCCTTGAAAGCGGTGGGGCGGGCCACCGCAGTTGCAGCAACCCTCAGTACAAACCCGGAGAAAAAGGAACAGGTGGGCGATTGACTTACTAGCATGTTAGTAAATAAACTACTCACATGTTAGCAATGTACCAGACCCCTTACGCCGCTCCGTGCCGGATGGAGTTCGACGTCGCGCCCTTTCGCCTGTCCGGCGCGGTCTATGGCGTGCTGCTCAACCACGCACCCGCCCTGGCTGCAATGGCGGCAGCCGCCAGCAAGCCGCCCTACAACGCAGCACCGCTCGCACCGGTCCTGTACATCAAGCCGCGCAACACGCTGGCCGGGCATGGCAATGCCATCGAGGTCCCGGCGGATGCGTCGGAGCTGGAGGTCGGTGCCTGCCTGGGCATCGTGATCGGCCGCACCGCCTGCGGCGTGCCCGAGGGGCAGGCGATGCAGCATGTGGCCGGCTACACCATCGTGGGCGACATCAGTGTGCCGCACGATTCGTTCTACCGCCCCTCGGTCCGCTTCAAGGCGCGTGACGGCTTTTGCCCCATCGGCCCCCGCGTGGTGCCGCGCAGCGAGATCGACGACCCCGATGCGCTCGCGGTGCGGGTCCACGTCGACGGTGCACTGGTGCACCAGGCCACCACGGGCGAGCGCATTCGCCCTGTGGCGCGGCTGCTGGCCGAGGTCAGCGCCTTCATGACCCTCTCGCCCGGCGACGTGCTGCTGCTGGGCGCCTCGGCCGGGGCGCCGCGTGTGCGTGCCGGGCAGCGAACCCGTATCCAGATCGACGGCCTGGGCCAGCTCGACAACCATTTCATCGCCGAAGGAGCCGCGCCATGAAGCGGGCGAAAGTTGCCTATGCCGGCGCGATCCATGAGGCCACGCCGCACGGCGCGCACCAGATCCGCTTGGCCGACGGCCGCGTGCTGGCCGAGGACGCCGTGATCTGGCTGCCACCCTTCGAGGTGGGCACCATCATCGCGCTGGGCCTGAACTATGCCGACCACCTCAAGGAGCTGTCGGGCGAGCTGACCGTCACCGCCAAGGATGAGCCCCTGGTGTTCCTCAAGGGCCCTGGCGCGCTGATCGGCCACAAGGGCCAGACCCGCCGCCCTGCGGGCGTGGCCTTCATGCACTACGAGTGCGAGCTGGCCGTGGTGATCGGCAAGACCGCGCGGAACGTGAGCAAGGCCGATGCCCTGCAGCATGTGGCCGGCTACACCGTGTGCAACGACTACGCCATTCGCGACTACCTGGAGAACTGGTACCGCCCCAACCTGCGCGTGAAGAACCGCGACACCTGCACGGTGCTCGGCCCCTGGTTCGTGGACGCGGCGGACGTGCCCGATCCGCATGCCCTGACTCTGCGCACCCTGGTCAACGGCAAAGTGACCCAGCAGGGGCACACCGGCAATATGGTCAACGACATCCCCGAACTGATCGCTTACCTCAGCAGCTTCATGACCCTGCGCGCGGGCGACGTGATCCTCACCGGCACGCCCGAGGGCGTGGTCAACGTCAACGTGGGCGACGAGGTGGTGACCGAGATCGACGGCATCGGTCGCCTCGTCAACACCATCGTGGGCGACGAAGCGTTCAACATCAATACAGAGGAGACCTGATCCCATGCGCATAGACCACCTGATCGCCGGCAAGGCCGTGCCCGGCGGCGATTACTTCGAGACCGTCAACCCCGCCACCCAGGAGGTGCTGGCGGAGGTGGCCAGCGGCGGCGCGGCCGAGGTGAACGCCGCCGTGGCCGCCGCCAAAGACGCCTTCCCCGCCTGGGCCGGCCTGCCCGCGCCCGAGCGCGCCAAGCTGGTCCGCAAGCTCGGCGACCTGATCGCTGCCGAGGTACCGCAGATCGCGAACACCGAGACCCGCGACACCGGCCAGGTCATCGCCCAAACCGGCAAGGCGCTGATCCCGCGCGCCGCCGACAACTTCTACTACTTTGCAGAGATGTGCACCCGCGTGGACGGCCACACCTACCCCACGCCCACACACCTGAACTACACGCTGTTCCACCCCGTGGGCGTGTGCGCGCTGATCTCGCCGTGGAACGTGCCCTTCATGACCTCGACCTGGAAGGTGGCGCCAGCGCTGGCCTTCGGCAACACGGCGGTGCTCAAGATGAGCGAGCTGTCGCCGCTCACCGCTGCGCGCCTGGGGGAGCTGGCGCTGGAGGCCGGCATCCCGGCCGGCGTGCTCAACGTGGTGCATGGCTTTGGCAAGGAGGCCGGCGAGCCGCTGTGCGCCCACCCCGACGTGCGCGCCATCTCGTTCACCGGCTCCACCGCCACGGGCAACCGCATCGTGCAGGCGGCCGGCCTCAAGAAGTTCAGCATGGAGCTGGGTGGCAAGAGCCCCTTCGTCATCTTCGATGATGCGGACCTGGACCGTGCGCTCGATGCCGCCATCTTCATGATCTTCTCGAACAACGGCGAGCGCTGCACTGCGGGCTCGCGCATCCTGGTGCAGAAGTCGATCTACGCCGACTTCGCCGAGAAGTTCGCGGCGCGTGCCCGCCGCATCGTGGTGGGCGATCCGCTCGACGAGAAGACCACCATCGGCCCTATGATCAGCCCGGCCCACCTGGCCAAGGTGCGCAGCTACATCGAGCTGGGCCCCAAGGAAGGCGCCACCCTGCTGTGCGGCGGGCTGGAGGCGCCGGACCTGCCGGCCCATTTGAAGAAGGGCAACTTCGTGCAGCCCACCGTGTTCGCCGACGTGGACAACCGCATGAAGATCGCGCAGGAGGAGATCTTCGGCCCCGTGGCCTGCCTGATCCCGTTTGCGGACGAGGCCGAGGCCATCCGCCTGGCCAATGACACGCAGTACGGCCTGTCGAGCTACGTGTGGACCGAGAACATCGGCCGCGCCCACCGCGTGGCCGCAGGCATAGAGGCCGGCATGTGCTTCGTCAACAGCCAGAACGTGCGTGACCTGCGCCAGCCCTTTGGTGGCACCAAGGGCAGCGGCACGGGGCGCGAGGGCGGCACCTGGAGCTACGAGGTGTTCCTGGAGCCCAAGAACGTCGCTGTCTCGCTGGGCAACCACCACATTCCACACTGGGGAGTCTGAGCATGGGCAAACTCGCACTGGCGGCCAAGATCACACACGTGCCGTCCATGTACCTGAGCGAGCTCGATGGCCCGCGCAAGGGTTTTCGCCAAGCGGCCATCGACGGCCATGTGGAGATCGGCCGGCGCTGCCGCGAGCTGGGAGTGGACACCATCGTCGTGTTCGACACGCACTGGCTGGTGAACGCCAATTACCACATCAACTGCGCACCGCGCTTCGAGGGCGTGTACACCAGCAACGAGCTGCCGCACTTCATCAGCAACCTCCCGTACGCCTTCCCGGGCAACCCCGAGCTGGGCCACCTGCTGGCCCAGGCCTGCTGCGCACAGGGCGTGGAGACGCTGGCCCACCCCGCGACCACGCTGGCGCCCGAGTACGGCACCCTGGTGCCCATGCGCTACATGAATGCGGACCAGCACTTCAAGGTGGTCTCGGTCTCGGCCCTGTGCCAGGTGCACTACCTCAACGACAGCGCTCGCCTGGGCTGGGCCATGCGCCAGGCCGTGGAGGAACACTACGACGGCACCGTGGCCTTTCTGGCCAGCGGCAGCCTGAGCCACCGCTTCGCGCAGAACGGCACGGCGCCCGAGTTCGCCACGAAGATCTGGAGCCCGTTTCTGGAGACGCTGGACCACCGCGTGGTCCAGATGTGGGAGGCGGGCGACTGGGTCACCTTCTGCGCCATGCTGCCCGAATACGCGGCCAAGGGCCATGGCGAGGGCTTCATGCACGACACGGCCATGCTGATCGGTGCCCTGGGCTGGTCGGACTACGCGGGCCGCGCCGAGGTGCTCACGCCGTACTTCGGCGCTTCGGGCACGGGGCAGATCAATGCCGTGTTCCCGGTCACGCCGCAGACGGGTGCGGCGGTGCCAGGGCCCCAGGCATCGGGCCAGCAGCCATCGGCCAGCCGGCTGTGAGGAGCGCGCCATGCCCCACCTGGTGATTCTCTACACCCCGGACCTGGACCGGCCCGTGTCACAGGGCGGCAGCGACATGACCGCGCTGTGCCGCGCCCTGGCAGGCACCATGCGCCAGCAGGTGGACGAAGTGGGCAGGCCGGTATTCCCCACGGGCGGCATCCGCGTGCTGGCCTACCCGGCCGCGCACCATGCCGTGGCCGATGACGGCGAGGCGCAGCCCGCGGGCGGCGTGGCACCGGACTACGGCTTCGCCTACCTCAACCTGCGCATGGGCCGGGGCCGCAGCGCGGCCGCGCACCAGGCCGTGGGCCAGGCCCTGTCGGCCGTGGCCCAGGCGCACTTCGCGCCGCTGCTGCCCTTGCGCCCCATCGGTGTCACCCTGCAAATCGACGAGGGCCCCGAAGTCTTCGACGCCAGGCACAGCTCCCTGCATCCCCTGTTCAACAAGCCTGCACAGGGCTGACCATCCATGCTTTCCAACGACACCATCGCCGCCCTGGCGCAGCAGCTCTACCAGGCGCGCAAGCAGCGCACGCAGCTGCACCACTTCTCGACGCAATACCCAGACATGACCATCGAGGATGGCTACGCCATCCAGCGCGCATGGGTCCAGCTCGAACAGGCCGACGGCCGCACGATCAAGGGGCGCAAGATCGGCCTGACCTCGCGTGCCATGCAGCAGGCCAGCCAGATCGCCGAGCCTGACTACGCGCCGCTGATGGACGACATGTTCTTCGACGCCGGTGGCGACATCCCTTTCGAGCGATTCATCGCCCCGCGCGTGGAGGTGGAGTTGGCCTTCATCCTGGGCAAGCCCCTGAAGGGGCCGGGCGTCACGCTGTTCGACGTGCTCTCGGCCACCGACTACGTGGTGCCGGCCATCGAGATCATCGATGCGCGCATCGAGCAGTTCGACCGCGACACCAAGGCCATGCGCAAGGTGTTCGACACCATCTCCGACTTTGCGGCCAACGCCGGCATCGTGCTCGGCGGCCGGCCCGTGAAACCCATGGACGTGGACCTGCGCTGGGTGGGCGCCCTGCTGCACAAGAACGGCGTGATCGAAGAGACAGGCCTGGCCGCCGCCGTGCTCAACCACCCGGCCACGGGCGTGGCCTGGCTGGCCAACAAGATCGCGCCGCACGGCGAGCAGCTCAATGCGGGCGATGTGGTGCTGGCCGGCTCCTTCACGCGGCCCGTGGCCGCGGTGCAGGGCGACAACTTTCACGTGGACTACGGGCCGCTGGGCTCGGTGTCCTTCCGCTTCGCGTAGGCCGCCATGCAGCAAATCCCCGAGAACCATTTCCGCAACGCACTGCGCGCCGGCCAGCCACAGATTGGCCTGTGGGTCGGACTGGCCGACGCCAACGCCGCCGAGGCCCTGGCCGGCTGCGGCTTCGACTGGCTGCTGCTCGACGGCGAGCATGCGCCCAACGACGTGCGCACGGTGCTCGAGCAGCTCCGTGCAGTGGCGCCTTACCCGGTGCAGCCCGTGGTGCGCCCGGTACAGGGCGACGTGGCCCTGGTCAAACAGTACCTGGACGTGGGCGCGCAGACCCTGCTCATCCCCATGGTCGATACGCCCGAGCAGGCCGCGCTGATGGTGGGCGCCATGCGCTATGCGCCCGAGGGCATGCGCGGCATGGGCGCGGCCCTGGCCCGCGCCTCGCGCTGGAACCAGGTGGAGGACTACCTGAACCGCGCCAACGACCAGATGTGTCTGCTGGTGCAGGCCGAGACACCGCTGGCGCTGCAGAACCTGCAGGCCATCGCCGCAACCGATGGGGTGGACGGCGTGTTCTTTGGCCCGGCCGACCTGTCGGCATCCATGGGCCATCGCGGCCAGCCTGGGCACCCCGAGGTGCAGCGCGCCATCCTGGATGGCATTGCCACCGTGCGCCGCGCCGGCAAGGCCGCAGGCATCCTGATGGCGGACCGGGCGCTGGCCCAGACTTACCTCGATGCCGGGGCGCTGTTTGTCGCCGTGGGGGTGGACACCACGCTGCTGGTGCGCGCCGCCACCGAGCTGGCCGGCCATTTCGGCAACCGCCTGGTGCCGCAGGCACAGCCGGCCGCGGCCAGCCCGTACTGAGCGCGGCATGCCCCGCGCCCGTGCCGCGAGCTGTAATTAGTGATTTAGCTAGTTAATTAAAAAATGAATTTCACGGTCCCTGCGATTTTTCAAACCATCACCTTGTGAGGAGACAACCCATGCCAAGCACCCACCCGACCCGTCGCACCGCACTGTGCACCGCTGCCGCCCTGGCCATGTCCAGCATGTCCCCGGGCGCCGGCGCCCAGGAGCGCCGCCCTCTCGAATGGGTGGTGGGCATGTCCCCCGGGGGCGGCACCGATATCGTCGCCCGCACCGTGGCCGACCAGATGGGCAAGACCCTGGGCCAGACCATCGTGGTGGTCAACAAGCCCGGCGCCGCGCACAACATCGCGGCAGACTACGTGGCGCGCTCGTCCACCCCCGGCAACCTGTTGCTCACGGGCGATTACGCGGTACTGGCCACCAACCCCTGGCTGTACAGCAAGCTCAGCTACAACGTGGACAAGGACCTCGCCTCCGTGGGCATGCTGGTGCGTTTTCCGCTGATCCTGGTGGTCTCGCCCAAGCTGCCGGTGCGCAACTTCCAGGAGTTCGTCGCCTGGGCCAAGGCGCAGCCCGAAGGCGTCAACTTCGCATCGCCCGGCGCCGGCACGCCGCACCACCTGGCCATGGAGCTGCTGCGCCAGCGCACGGGCCTGAAGATGACGCATGTGCCCTACCGGGGTGTCACGCCCGCCATCCAGGACATCATGGGCGGCCAGGTGCCCTGCATGTTCGTCGAGTCTGCGGGCGGCATGCCCAACATCACGGGCGGCAACCTGCGCGCCATCGCGGTGGCCAGCGCCAGACGCATGGCCACCCTGCCGGAGGTGCCCACGCTGATGGAGCAGGGCCTCCAGGACTTCGAGGCGTTTGCCTGGCAGGGCCTGTCGGTCAACGCCTCCATGCCCGCAGCCGAGGTGCAGCGCCTGAACGCCGCCCTGCAGCAGGCCCTGAACTCCACCCCGGTGAAGGCCCGCTTCCAGACCCTGGGCGTGGAGGCCGTGCCCGGCACCCCCGAGCAGATGAACGCCTACGCCAAGGTGGAGCGTGCGCGCTGGGGCCAACTGATCAAGGACATCGGCCTGAAACTGGAATGACCCCCTGAGCCGCTTCGCGTCTTCCCCCTACAGGGGGACGCCCCCAGCGCGGCGGGGCGGCCCTTGCGCGGCGGCCCTGGCCACCGCAGCGCCAGTTTGTTGAGCGGTCGGCGGCGTCAAGCGCTCTGAAAGCCCGGTCCTCTTGTGGGAATCATGTCGGCTATCCCACCAGCTTCTTGAGCTGGTAGAGCGCGTCGAGCGCCTCGCGCGGGCTCAGCGCGTCGGGGTGGATGCTGGCCAGCAGCGCCTCGACCGGGCTTGCGCCCGCGCTCTCGGGCATGGCCGGCACGGCGAACAGGTCCACCTGCAGTTCATCCTCGCCCGCGCGTTCTTCCAGTGCGGCCAGCGCATGGCGCGCGTGGTTCAGCACCGCACCGGGCACGCCCGCGAGCTTGGCCACCTGGATCCCGTAGCTGCGGCTCGCCGGGCCGGGCTGGATCTCGTGCAGAAAGACGATGTCCGCCCCCGCCTCGGCCGCGCTCACGTGCATGTTCACCGCATGCCGCGCCTTGGCGGGCAGCTCGGTCAGCTCGAAATAGTGCGTGGCGAACAGCGTGAAGGCGCGCGTCTTGTCATGCAGGTGTGTGGCGATGCCGCTGGCCAGGGCCAGGCCGTCGAAGGTGCTGGTGCCGCGGCCGATCTCGTCCATCAGCACCAGGCTGTGCGGCGTGGCGGCATGCAGGATCTGCGCGGCCTCGGTCATCTCCAGCATGAAGGTCGACTGCGCGTTGGCCAGGTCGTCCGCCGCGCCGATGCGCGTGTGGATGGCGTCGATGGGCCCCAGCCGGCAGGCGCTGGCCGGCACGTGGCTGCCCATGCTGGCCAGCAGCACGATGAGCGCCACCTGGCGCATGTAGGTCGACTTGCCACCCATGTTGGGGCCGGTGATGACCTGCATGCGCGTATTCGCATTCAGCCGCGTGTGGTTGGCGATGAAGCTGCCGGCCGAGACCTCGGCCAGCCGCGCCTCCACCACCGGGTGGCGGCCGTCCTCGATCTCGATGCAGGGCTCGGCCACAAACTGCGGGGCGCACCAGTTCAAGGTGAGCGAGCGCTCGGCCAGCGCGCACAGCACGTCGAGCGCGGCGAGCGCCTGGGCCAGGCGGGTGAGGGCGGGCACGTGGGGCTGCAGCTGGTCCAGCACCTGCTCGTAGAGCCATTTCTCGCGCGCCAGCGCACGCTCGTTGGCCGACAGTGCCTTGTCCTCGAAGGTCTTGAGCTCGGGCGTGATGAAGCGCTCGGCGTTCTTCAGCGTCTGGCGGCGGCGGTAGTCATCGGGCACCTTGTCCAGGTTGCTGCTGGTCACCTCGATGTAGAAGCCGTGCACCTTGTTGAACTGCACGCGCAGGTTGGCGATGCCGGTGCGGGCCTTCTCTCGCGTCTCCAGGTCGAGCAAAAAGTCGTCGCAGTTGGTCTGTATGGCGCGCAGCTCGTCGAGCTCGCTGTCGAAGCCCGTGGCCATCACCCCCCCGTCGCGCACCAGGGCGGCGGGTTCTTCGGTGATGGCGCGCTGCAGCAGTTCGGGGCAGTCCACCGGCGGGTGCATCTGTTCGAAGATCTCCGCCAGGTAGGGCTCGGCCGCCTGGCCGGCACGCGCCAGCAGGGCCGCCTTGTGCAGCGTCTTGCACAGGCCCACCAGTTCGCGCGGGCGCACCTGGCGCAGGGCGATGCGCGCGGTGATGCGCTCCACGTCGCTCACGCCCTTGAGTTCGCCGCGCAGCGTGGCCCAGGGGCCGGCGCCGCCACCGGCCCCACCCGCGCCACGCAGGGCGGTGGTGGCGGCCAGGCGCTGTCGCGCGGCCGTGCGGTCGCGTGGGGGCTCCAGCAGCCAGGTCTTGAGCAGGCGGCTGCCCATGCCGGTCATGCAGGTGTCGAGCAGAGAGAACAGGGTGGGCGCATCCTCACCGCGCAGCGTGCGCGTGATCTCCAGGTTGCGCCGCGTGCTGGCCGGCAGGTCGATCAGGTCGTCGCCGCGCTGCACCTGCACGCTGTGCACGTGGGTCAGGGTGCGGCCCTGGGTGTGCTCGGCATAGGCCAGCAGGCCCGCGGCGGCCGCATGCGCCTGGGTCAGTTCCTGCGCGCCCCAGGCCTGCAGGCTGGCCGCGCCCAGGTGCTCGAGCAGCTTGCGCTCGCCCAGTGTGGCGTCGAACTGCCAGTCGGGCCGGGGGCCCATGGGGCAGGTGAAGGCGCCGCCCTGGCGCAGCACCTGCAGTTGCTGCTCGAAGCGCTCGGTCACACCGGCGCTGTAGATCACCTCGCTGGGCGTCACGCGCGCCAACCAGGCGCCCACCTCGTCCTGCGCGCATTCGGCCAGGTACACCCGGCCCTGGGTCACGCTCAGCCAGGCCAGGCCGGCGCGCCCGCGCGGGCCCTGGTGCAGGGCCAGCAGCATGGACTCGGCCTTGTCCGAGAGCAGCTCGGTATCGGTCAGCGTGCCGGGGGTGACCACGCGCACCACCTTGCGCTCCACCGGCCCCTTGGCGGTGGCCACGTCGCCCACCTGCTCGCAGATGGCGACCGACTCGCCCATCTTGATCAGCCGGCCCAGGTAGTTCTCCAGCGCATGGAAGGGCACGCCGGCCATGATGACGGGCTGGCCCCCGGACTGGCCGCGCTGGGTCAGCGTGATGTCCAGCAGGCGGGCGGCCTTTTCCGCGTCGGCATAGAACAGCTCGTAGAAGTCGCCCATGCGGTAGAAGACGAGCGTGTCCGGGTGTGCAGCCTTCAGGGTGAAGTACTGCTGCATCATCGGGGTGTGCGCGGAGAGATCGGTGTTTGTCATCTGAATCCAAGACGGGGTGCGCCCCGGGTTCTCCGGGGGGCTCCGAGTCTATCGCGCAGACCGGCCCGCCAAGATGGCGGTGCCGGGCAGGCCCTCCATCAGGCCGGGATGAAGGTGCCGTGAAAACCCAGGGGCACCGCCCGGTCCATGCTGCCCTGTGCCAGCGGGCCCTGGGCCAGCCGGCGGGCGTCGAACACCGATAGCAGCGTGCGACGGCGGAGCAGGTCCAGCGCCGTGCCCACCAGCCAGCCCTCGCCCTCCCTGGCGCTGGCCGTGCTCGCGGGGATGAACACATGCTCCTCGACCATCACGTCGGTGCCGTAGCGGTAGCGGTCCACCTTGCCGGTGTCTACATTCAGCCGCGCGACGCAGTCGAAGCCTGGGCGATTCGACACGGCGACCCGCTCGGCCATGAAAAGCTCTCTGTGCCGGCGGCCGACGAAGCGCGGATCGATGCGCGGGAACTCGGCGTGGTGCGCCTGCAGCGTCTGGCGCGCGCGGCCGGTGCGCGTGTCGAGTTCGACCAGGGCCACGGCAAGCGATGGCTCGCCCTGGAAGTCGCCGCGCATCAGCCCACGAAACCCCCGGTTGATGGCCGAGTCGTCGTCCGAACGGATGTAGTCCAGGTGGATGACTCCCTTGCCGTCCTCCCAGGCGTTGCCGGTGTGGAACAGGAAGCCGGTGGGCAACTCCATCCATTGCGGCTGATCGAGCCGGTCCTTGTGCAGCACCAGCGCCCGCATGCCCAGCTGTGGCTTCCAGACATGGCTGTCCAGGAAGGTGCTGCCGGCGTGGGCCCTGTCCAGGTCGAAGACGAGCGGGGGCAGCAGGAACACCAGGTGCTGCTCGGTCACCGCGAAGTCGTGCACCATGGCCATGTCCGGCACCTGGAGCGTGGCGGTGCGCACCTGCCCCTGGGCCGATACCTGGTAGATCGAGAGTAGGCCATGGGCACTGCTCACGCCAAAATTCCACAGCGTGCCGTCGGCACCGATCTTGGGGTGCGCCGAGAAGGGCATGCCCGCGTGTTCCGGCGTCCAGGTCTTGAGGGCCCCGGTTTCCAGGGTGTCGGCATCGAACCGCGTGGCCGAGCCGCCCTCCCACAGGGCGAGGGTTTCGCCCGCGTGGTGCACCACGCTGGTGTTGGCCACGTTGCCCGCATCGGCCGACACCATGGGGCTGCCCCCGGCCACCTGGGTGCCGAAGCTGTGGTACAGGCGCCGGCCGGCCGCGTTCTCCGCCAGAAACTTCTGCGTGCGCAAAAAGCGCGCCTGGTGCCGCACGCCCTGGTCGCTGAAGCGGTATTGCTGGATCATCCCGTCGCCGTCGAACCAGTGCTGGTAGCGCACATCGCCCAGGCTGTGTTGCGCAGGGCCGTTGCGCAGCAGGGTGCCGCGCAGGTCCTTGGGCAGTTTGCCGCGCAGCTGCATGGGCTGGGGCGCGAGGTCGGCCTGCAGGCCCTCGAAGCCCAGGGTCCAGGGCGCGCCGCTGCGCCGCTCGTTGAAGGCGCTCAGCGTGGCGCCGGACTCGGGCCCGCCAGCAGCGTGTGCTGCAGAAAAGGGCAGGGCGCCCAGCGCGCTGCCAGCGGTTCCCAGGGCCAGTGACTGGCAAAAGAGGCGTCGGTCCATGGTGCGTGCTCCTGGTGTGCCGTTCACCGCAGCTGGATGGTGATGGTGGTGTCCTGCTGCAGCTCGATGGCTGCGTCCTGGAAGCGAGGCGGGCCCATGTTGCCCTGGGCGTCTCGGCTGAAGCCGGTGCGCTCCTGGGGCATGCCGACCAGGTTGGTATCGAGCTTGCCGTTGCCGTTCTCGTCCTGGTACAGCGACAGCGCATAGCTGCCGGCGGGCAGGTCGCGCAGCACCAGCACGGTCTTGGCGCCCGACGCCGGGGCCATGCCGCTCTGCACCGCCTTGCTGAACTTCAGCCAGCCGTCGGCGGAGCCGTAGACCGCAGCCAGCACCGGCCCCTTGTCCGCCTTGGTGTTGTTCACCTCCACGGTCAGGTCCAGCGCGTATGCGTTGCCCAGCGCCAGGCATGCGCCGGCCAGTGCCAGGGCGCGCGCAGCGGGTAGAAGGTTGAGGGCGGTCAAAGGGGGTGAAGCCATCGTCATGTGCAGTTCTCCAGGGTGGATGGAGACACCGTGCCTCCACTGCCCGCACTGTAGGAATGGCCTAGCCCTACTGCCACTGGCGTGCGACGAAGTGGCGCAGGCACGGCGCGAAAGGGGGTGGCAGAGCGCCGGTGGCGGTGCCGCCGCTGCCCGGTGCCGGTGATTGCGCGCGCGACCTGCACAGAAATAAGCGTGCCCCGGCGACAGAACGTGGGAACATGTGTCCGGGCGCCACCGGGTATTACCCTGACAAAATATGCGACCTGTGGTTGTTACGTTTTGACATACTTTGCGGTGTACATTGGTGGCTGCCGCCGCCATGACCATGTGCGGCCCACCGTTTGTGAGAGGTTTCAGAGCGACTGTGATTTCTGCCGAACTCCTGACCGATCTGTTTGCGGGTGCCAGTGAAGACTTCGTGGAGTCTTCGGCGCAGGCGCGCCTGCAAGCCCTGCTCGATGCCGTGCCCGTGGCGCTGATGGAATTCCGTCCGCAGGATGGAAGGCTGCTGCTGCGCGCGGCCAATGCCGCCGCACGGCGCATGCCGGGCATGGGGGGCGTGCGCGCCAGCGGCGCCGATGCGGTCGATGTCTTCGACCTGCTGGCCAGCACCAACCTGGTGGACCAACTGCAGACCGTGGCGCGCACCGGCATGCTGCTGGAATGCCGCCAGGTGGCGCGCGAGCCGGGGCGGCTGCTGGTGGCCTGGGACGTGTCGGCGCGCCGGCTCGACAACGGCTCCATCGTCGTCACGGTGCGCGATGCGAGCGAGGCCGAGAGCCTGCGCGCTGCGTTGGCCGCGTCCGAGCACGCGCTGCAGGATGTGCGGCGTGAGCTGCGCGAGCAGACCGACGTCTTCAACACCATGGAAAGCCTGGCCCAGACCGGGCACTGGCGGCGCATCGAGGACCCGGGCGAGACGGTGCTGCTGTGGTCCCCCGGCCTGTGCGACATTGCGGGCGTGGAGCGGCAGGAATGGGTGAGCCCCGAGCGTGCCGTCAGCGGCATCCTGGCCGAAGACCGCCATGTGTTCGAGACCGCGCGCGAGCGCGGCACCGGTGCCGATGTCGAGTACCGCTGGAAGCGCCCCGATGGCGAGGTCCGCTGGATGCGCTCGCGCGTGCGCCGGCTCATTGCCAAGGACGGCATGCGGGTGGACATGGGCGTGGTGCAGGACGTGACCGACGAGCGCCGCGCCGCCGAGCAACTGCGCGAGCAACTGCTGTTCATCCAGCGCATTGCCAGCCGCATCCCGGGCTTCATCTACCAGTACCGCCTGCACCTGGACGGCGTCACCAGCGTGCAGTACATCAGCGATGCGGTGCGCGACTTCATGGGGGTGGAGCCACACGAGGTGACAGCCGACCATGGCGTGCTCTCCAACTGGGTGCTGGCCGAGGACCTGCAGGCCCTGCAGCGCTCGGCCCTGCAGTCGGTGCGCAAGCTCGTGCCCTGGCAGTGCGAGTACCGGGTCCGCATGCCCGACGGCAGCATCCGCTGGCACATGACGAACGCCATCCCGCACCGCGAGGCCGATGGTTCGGTGATCTCCCATGGCTTCACCATG
>NZ_LMIH01000010.1:0-164 GCF_001428645.1 Acidovorax sp. Root217 | reverse complement strand
GCGCCTGCTGCTGGACCGCCTGCAACGCTCCCTGGCCGCCTGCCAGCGCAGCAAGAACCTCGGGGCCCTGCTGTTCATCGACCTCGATAACTTCAAGGACCTGAACGACACCCTGGGCCACGACATGGGCGACCAGCTCCTGTCCCAGGTCGCCACCCGCCTGG
>NZ_LMIH01000009.1:55205-55451 GCF_001428645.1 Acidovorax sp. Root217 | reverse complement strand
AGACAGCATCGGCAAGCTAGAGCACGAAGCGTGTGTGTCCTTCGGCACACACGCCCACCCCAGCCCCTGCGCTTCTCGGCGCAGCCAGCAGGGGTGAGGAGCGGGGTCAAAGACGGCTGCTGCTGCGCAGCCGCGCCGGGTGTCGGTTCGCGCTGCGCGCTGCCGACACAACAGGCGCGAGCGCTTTGCCCAGGCCAAGCGCAGCGAGGCAGATCGGGCCGAGCGAAGCAATGGCCCGTGTTGGTA
>NZ_LMIH01000009.1:54980-55138 GCF_001428645.1 Acidovorax sp. Root217 | reverse complement strand
AGAAGCGCAGGGCCTGGGGTGAGCGCGTGCCGAAGGACACGCGCATCGTTGTCTGACTCACCGTGGATGTCTGAGCGAAGTTCGCCCGCAGGGGGAACGCAGCGAGTTCCACGGTGCACCCCAGGACCGAGCATCGCAGGCTGCCCCGCTCGCCGCTA
>NZ_LMIH01000009.1:39793-54933 GCF_001428645.1 Acidovorax sp. Root217 | reverse complement strand
CTTCTTTTGGCGACGCAAAAGAAGGTAGGTGCGCCGCCGGGCGCACACCCCGGCCTCCGCCCTCAACCAAGGCATGACCCAACCACCGCCAACAAGGCTCAAGGCTCAAGGCGCCGCCGTCTTCGGCTCAAAGTCGCAATACCGCGGCACCACACACTCCCAACACCGCGGCTTGCGCGCCACACACACATACCGCCCCAGCAAGATCAGCCAGTGGTGCGAATCCACCGCATACGCATCCGGCACCCGCTTCACCAACTGCAACTCCACCGCCAACGGGTTCTTGCCCGGCGCCAGCCCCGTGCGGTTGCTCACCCGAAAGATGTGCGTATCCACCGCCATCGTGGGCTGGCCGAAGGCCACGTTGAGCACCACGTTGGCCGTCTTGCGCCCCACGCCGGGCAGGGCTTCGAGCGCCTCGCGCGTGCGCGGCACCACGCTGCCATGCTGCTCCACGAGGATGCGGCAGGTAGCCATCAGGTTCTTCGCCTTCGTGCGGTACAGGCCGATGGTCTTGATGTAGCCCTCCAGCCCTTCGAGCCCCAGGTCCAGGATGGCCTGCGGCGTGCCCGCCACCGGAAACAGCTTGCGCGTGGCCTTGTTCACGCCCACATCGGTGGCCTGGGCCGAGAGCAGCACGGCCGCCAGCAGCTCGAACGGGGTGGTGTACTCCAGCTCCGTGTTGGGCATGGGGTTGGCGGCCTTGAGGGCGGCGAAGAAGGGTTCGATCTGCTCGGTTTTCATGGTGGGGAGGGGCCGTTTTTCTTGTCGGGTGCTGCATTGTCCCGCAGTGGATTCTTCACGGCGATTTGACGGCCGCAGCGCGTTTCTTTACAACGAATTTATACCGCGCTGCCTAGACTGCAAGCCATGTTTAACCCACTGCCTGCCGCCAGCTCCGAAGCCGCCTGGCTCCCTGGCCCAGGCCCCCGCATGCTGCACCCCAGCCCTTCCCTGGTTTCGCTCCACCGCGTGGCACTCAGCGCCGCTCCCCATGGCAATTTGGATGACATCGTGGTCCTTCCACTACGGTTGTCCGGCGCCGATGTGCCTGCAGTGCGGCGCGCCCTGCACCGCATCCTGGGCCCCCGGCTGGCCTGCTACCGCATCGGGATGGATGCTGCGCACCATGGCATCTGCGCCCATATCCACCTGCGCCGCAGCGAGCTAGCCACCTGCATGGGCCTGCTCATGGCGGGCATGCCACAGGCCGAGTTCGGCCGCATTGCGCGGCTGACCGGCACAGGCGCAAGCGCAGGCACCCCGTGCGTGCATTGAAGGCGCTGCCCCCGGAACATTCCAGCGGCCCCATTGGTCTGGGCACGCTGGAGGATGCGCCTGCACTCGATGCCCTGGAGCGCGCTGCGTTCACCGGCGACCGCATTGCCCTGGCCAGCTGGCGGCGCCTGCTGCGCAGCCCTTCGGCCCGGGTGCTGGTGGCCCGCGATGGCGCAGGCGAGTGCGCAGCGGTGCCCGGCGCCTGCGTGGTGCTGCTGCGCCGGGGCACCTTCGTCGCGCGCTTGTACTCACTGGCCGTCGCACCGCAGGCGCGCAACAGTGGGCTGGCCAGCGCCTTGGTCACCGAGGCCCTGGCCCATGCGCGCCGCGCAGGCTGTGCGCTGCTGCGGCTGGAGAGCCGGGCCGACAATGCCGGCGCCCACCGCCTGTTCCGGCGCTTCGGCTTCGTGCCTTCGGGCCGCAAGATCGCCTACTACGAGGATGGGGCCGACGCCATCTGCTTCCAGAAGGACCTGTTCGACGACAAGGGCCAGGGCGCGCATCCGGTGCTCCGCAGCGCGCGGCACTACGGGCAGACGCTGGACTTCACCTGCGGCCCGTGCGCGCTGCTGATCGCCATGTCGGCTCTGGACCCTGCCACCGTGATGGACCAGGCCGCAGAGATCCGCCTGTGGCGCGAGGCGACCACGGTGTTCATGGCAGCGGGCCACGGCGGCTGCGGTCCGTTCGGGCTGGCCTGTGCGGCGCTGCACCGGGGCTTCGATGTGTCGGTGTATGCCGCAGCGGGCTCCTCGCTGTTCATGGACAGCGTGCGCGAGCCGCACAAGAAGCGCGTCATCCAGCGCGTGGAAGACGACTTCCAGGCCGAGCTGCTGGCGCGCGGCGTGCCTATCTTCGCGCTGCCGGTGTCCGCCGAGGGGGTGATCGAGCAGTTGCGCCTGGGCCATGTGCCCATCGTGCTTATCAGCCTCTGGCGGCTGCACCGCGAAAAGTCGCCGCACTGGGTGGCGATCGTCGGCTTCGATGGCGCAGTGTTCCGCGTGCTCGACCCCATGGCCCGCTCCGGCGAGAGCGACGGCGGCATGTCGGTGAGCCTGGCCGAGTTCAAGAAGATCGCCCGCTACGGGCGCCGCCGCCAGACGGCGGCCGTCATCATTGCAAGCAAGAAAGAAGTTTCCCCGTGTCCTCAGAACATGTGATCGTGGTCGAAAAGCGCTCCGACTTCCGCTGGAGCGACCCCGGCGTGAAGATCGTCACCGCCGAGGAGTTCATTGCCGAAGGGCCCCAGGCGCGCAGCCGGGTGCGCAAGGTCACCAACCTGTGCCGCAGCTACAGCTACCTGGGCATCGGCTACTACTGCTCGCTGCTGGCCGAGGCCCGCGGCGACCGGGTGACACCGGGCGTGGAGGCCATCCTGGGCCTGGCGCGCGGCAAGGCGCGGGCGGCTTCCATCGCCGTGCTCGACCGCCTGGTCGGCCCGCTGCCGGGCATACCGCGCTCGGTCAGCACGCTCACGCTGCAGGTGTTCTTCGGGCGAACGGAAGACGCCGAGTTTGCCGCGCTGGCACGCAAGGGCTTTGAGCTGTTTCGCTGCCCGCTGCTGGAGATCGTGGTCGAGCGCTGCGATGCCCCGCAGGGCTGGCATGTGGCGGCCCTGCAGGCGCTGGACCCGCGTGGCGTAGACGCCCACCGCGACGAGGTCTTCACCGAAGCGCTGGGGCACTTCACGCGGCGCAGCTGGCGCCCCGTGGCGGCCGTGGCCGCGCCGCGCATGGACCTGGCCATATTGCATGACCCCACCGACCCGCTGCCGCCGTCGAGCGCGGCCACGCTCGCCAGGCTCATCACCGTCGGCGACAGCATGGGCATTGCTGCCGAGCTGATCGAGAAGAAGGATTTTTCGCGCCTGGCGCAGTTCGACGCCCTGTTCATTCGCGAGACCACGGCCGTCAACCACCACACCTTCCAGTTTGCCAAGCGGGCGGTGGCCGAAGGCATGCCCGTCATCGACGACCCGGTTTCCATCCTGCGCTGCACCAACAAGGCCTATCTGGCCGAGTTGCTGCGCGGCCATGGCATTGCCACGCCGCGCACACACATGCTTAGCCGCCGCACGCTGGCGGACTTTCAGCATGGGCTGGCCTACCCGGTGGTGGTCAAGGTGCCCGATGGCTCGTTCAGCCGCAGCGTGAAGAAGGCCGACCACTTTGCGCAACTGCAGGAAATCGCGCGCGAGATGCTCAAGGAGTCGGAAATCATCCTGGTGCAGGAGTACATGTACACCGATTTCGACTGGCGCATCGGCATCCTCGCGGGCCAGCCGCTGTTTGCCGCCAAATATTTCATGTGCGACGGGCATTGGCAGATTCTGCAGCACGGCGACAACGGCCAGTACACCGAGGGCCGCACCCAGGCCGTGCCCCTGCCCGAGGTGCCAGCCCATGTGCTGGCCGCCGCCACCGCCGCAGCGCGCCTGGTGGGCGACGGCTTCTACGGCGTGGACCTCAAGTGCAACGCCAGCGGCGCCCATGTGATCGAGATCAACGACAACCCCAACCTGGATACCGGGGTGGAGGACGCCATAACCGGGGATGCCGTGTACCGCAGCCTGCTGGGCCACCTGCTCACCCGCATGGAGCAGCGCCTGCACCGGGGGCAGGGCGGTGCGGGCAACCTGGCTGTGCCGGGGTTGCAGGCGGGAGATGGCGCAGCCGTGCAGATCACCCCGCTTCTGTCGTCGTCTGTCGCCGTCTCGGTACTGAGGTCCGCGACACGCACGGCACGTTGCGCCTGATCAGGCAGGCGCGTGCGCCCTTTTGCCAAGAGGCAGCCTGCGGCCCCTGCCGGGCCAGGCAGGTTGATGCCCAGGACCCAAGAAAATAATACGTTGGCGAAAAAATCGCTGGTGTGACCTATGAACGAGTTAGAGACATCCTTTGCGCCTGAGGTCGGGGAGCTTCAGCACATATCCAAAGCAGTCATCGCCCATGACCGTGCAGCCGTCGGCGCCGGACATCCCCAACCCCTGGCCTGCCTGGCACGCGACAACGGCCATCTGATTGGGGGCGCGGCAGGCCGGATTGAACTGGACCGGCTGTATGTGGAATACCTCTGGGTGGATGCAGCGCATCGGCGCAAAGGCCTGGGCCAGAGGCTGCTTGCCGGCATCGAGGGTGCCGCCAGAGGTGCTGGGTGCAACGAATGCCTCATTGAATCCCTGTCGCCAAAGACGGCGCTGATGTATGAACGCGCTGGATACCGGGGCTACGCCCAGATTGACAATTACATCCCGGGACTCACCTTGTTCGTGCTGCTCAAGCCGTTGATCTGATGGTGCACCACGCCGTTCACGATGTGTTGTTTGTCGGCATCGCCATTGCCGCGTTCCTGCTGGTGTTTCACATGGGGCAAAAACTCGCTGCCTGGCTGGAGGCTGCCTACGACAAATGGAAGACTCAACATCAGGACACGCCAGTTCAGTAGGAGCCTTCAGCCCGCCTCGCGCGCCACCAACTGCTCGCGCAGAAAATCCAGGAATCTGCGCACCCCTGCCGGCAGGGTGCGCCCGCCCAGCGTCTGCACCTCCACCGCGCGGGCGCTCATGCCGGGCTCGCGGATCTGGGCGGCGTGCAGTTCGCCGCGATGCACGCGGTCGCGCACCGTCACCTCGCCCGATATCGACAGGCCACCGCCGTGCAGCACGAAGTGCGTCAGCGTCTCGAAGTGGTTGCACACCAGCACCGGCTCGAACACCAGGCCGCGCTGGCTGCAGCCGATGTCGAACAGCTGGCGCACGGTGTTGTCGCGCTCGGGCAGGGCAATGGGATGCGGGTGCATCTGCGCCAGGGTGATCGATTTGAAGCGCGCCAGGGCATGGTCGGGTCGCATGATGGCGATCACCGGTGAGGCCTCGCGGTGCTGCACGCTGATGTCGCGCTCGGCCGCGCGGCTGTAGGTCAGGCCGATGTCTGCGTCGCCGTGCAGCACCGCCGTGGTCACCGCCGCCGGACTGGCCACGCGCACGTGGAACTGGATGCCCGGGTACTGCGTGCGGAACTGCGCCATCACGCGCGGCAAAAACTCGATGGCAAAGCCGGCCGAGCTGCACAGCCGCACCAGCCCGGTGTGCAGCCCCTGCAGCGCCTTTATGTCGGCCACCACGCGGTCGGCCTCCAGCGCGCCGCGCCGCGCATGGGCGGCCAGCATCTCGCCGGCCGCGCTGGGTGCCATGCCGCGCGGGCGCCGGTCGAACAGGGGCACGCCCAACAGATCCTCCAGCGCCGCCACCTGCCGGCTCACGGCCGAGGGCGACACGCTGAGCCGAGTGGCCGCCTCGCTCACCGAGCCGCTGCGCACCACCTCCAGAAAGTAGCGCAGGGCCGTGTCCTGCAGGCGGCTGGAGAGCATGGATGACCTCTTGTGGTTTGCGTAAAACGCAAGGGTAACCTCAGAAATCGTCGATTGCAGAAAAGCAGCAGCCTGCCTATGCTGACTTCGAAATGACTTATTCGAACGCAGCCACCCCCATGCCCGACTTCTCCAGCCTGCCCGCCACGGGCATCGCCCCCAGCGGCATCGTCGCCCACACGGCCGTGGGCCTGTCGCGTGCCATCCATGCGCGCGAGGTCTCGTGCGTGGAGGTGCTCGACGCCTACCTGGCCCAGGTGGACCGCCTGAACCCCGTGGTCAACGCCCTGGTGGCCATGGCCGACCGCGCTGCGCTGCACGCCCTGGCGGCAGAGCGCGATGCGCAACTGGCGCGTGGCCAGAGCCTGGGCCCGCTGCACGGCATGCCCCAGGCGCCCAAGGACATCGCGCCCGCTGCGGGCATGGTCACCACGCGCGGCTCCCCCCTCTTCGCAGGCCAGGTCTCGGCCACCGATGCCGTGGTGTTCGAGCGCATGCGCGCCAGCGGCGCGCTGTTCATCGGCCGCACCAATTCGCCCGAGTTCGGCCTGGGCGGGCACACCTACAACCCGGTGTACGGCACCACGCGCAATGCCTTCGACCCGGCGCGCTCGGCCGGCGGCAGCAGCGGCGGGGCCGGCGTGGCCGTGGCCCTGCACATGCTGCCCGTGGCCGATGGCTCGGACATGATGGGCTCACTGCGCACACCGGCTGCGTTCAACAATGTGTATGGCCTGCGCACCTCGCCGGGCCTGGTGCCGCACGGGCCTTCGGAAGAAGTGTTCTTCCAGCAGTTCAGCGTGACCGGGCCCATGGCGCGCAACATCCCCGACCTGGCGCTGCTGCTGTCGGTGCAGGCCGGTTTTGACGAGCGCCTGCCGCTCACGCGCCGCAGCGACGACGTGGCCGCCTTCGGCCAGCCGCTGGAGCGCGACTTCAAGGGCACGCGCATCGGCTGGCTGGGCGACCTGGGCGGCTACCTGCCCACCGATGCCGGGCTGTACTCCACCTGCGAGAAGGCGCTGGGCCATTTCCGCACCGTGGGCTGCACGGTGGAGAAGGCCGTGGTCGACTTCGACCTCACGCAGTTGTGGAATGCCTGGCTCGACCTGCGCAGCTTCAGCGTGGCGGGTGCCAATGCGGCCCTGTACCACGACAGTGCCAAGCGCGCCCAGCTCAAGCCCGAGGCGGTGTGGGAGATACAGCGCGGCCTGGCGCTGACTGCCATGCAGGTCTATGACGCAGCGCGCGTGCGCACGGCCTGGTACCAGGTGCTGCGCGGGCTGTTCACGCGCTTCGACTTCCTGGTGCTGCCCGCGGCCCAGGTGTTCCCTTTCGACGCCAGCCTGGACTGGCCGCACGAAGTGGCCGGGCGCCGCATGGACACCTACCACCGCTGGATGGAGACCGTGGTGCCCGCCACCATGGCCGGCCTGCCAGCGCTGGCGGCGCCCGCGGGCTTTGGCCCCGAGGGCCTGCCGGCCGGCCTGCAGATCATCGGCCCCGCGCAGACCGACGCGGCGGTGCTGCAGATCGGCCATGCGTATGACCTGGCCAGTGGTTACTCGCGTGTGCACAGTCCGCTGCTGCGCTGATCGGTTGCCGTCGCTCTTCGCCCCCCCATTCCTTCGTCCTGTTGCTCCTGGAGATGTTCCCCATGCCGATGCCGCGTTCCCGTTTCCTGTCGTGTCTTGTGGCCGGTGCAGCCGTGCTGGCGGTGCCCGCCGTCGCGTTGGCCCAGCAGGGCTACCCTGATCGCCCCATCAAGCTCGTCGTGCCCTTTGCACCCGGCGGCGCCACCGACATCCTGGGGCGCCTGCTGGCCACCTCGATGGGCGAGCGCCTGGGCCAGCCCATGGTGGTGGAGAACCGGGCTGGTGCCGGCACCGTGGTGGGGGCCTCCATCGTGGCCAAGGCCCCGGCCGATGGCTACACGCTGCTGCTGGGCGCCAACACCACCTTCACGCTGAACCCCGCCATCCGCAGCAACCTGCCGTACGACCCCGTGCGCAGCTTCACGCAACTGGGCCTGGTGGCCGACATGGGCCTGCTGCTGGTGGCCCACAACGACACGCCCGGCAGCACGCTCAAGGACGTGATCGCCCAGACCCGGGCCGCGCCCGAGAAGTTCTCGTATGGCTCCTACGGCACCGGCTCGTCGGTGCACTTCGGCGGCGAGGTGCTCAAGTCCACCACCGGCGCGAAGATGCTGCACGTGCCCTTCAACGGCAGCGCGCCCAACCTCACCGCGCTGATGGGCGGGCAGGTGCAGTTCGCGGTCGATACGGTGGTGGCATCCACCCCGCTGATCAAGGCCGGCAAGATCAAGCCCATCGCGGCTTTGGGCGCGCAGCGCCTGGCCCTGCTGCCCAATGTGCCCACCGTGGCAGAAAGCGGCTACCCCGGCTTCGACATGGGCTCGTGGTTCGCTTTCGTCGGGCCCGCCGGCCTGCCCGCGCCCGTGCAGGCCAAACTGGAGAAGGCCCTGGCCGACACCATGGCGTCGGCCGAGTTCAAGAAGAAGCTGGTGGACATCGGCCTCACGCCCTCCTGGTCCAACGGCGACGGCCTGCGCGCCCGCATCGAGCGCGAGCTGCCGGCCATGCGGGCCGTGGCGGCCAGGGCGGATATCCGCGGCGACTGATTGCGCAACGGGGGCGGGAAGGGCGGTCGCCGCTCACTCCCCGGACGTGGTGTTTGGCGACGGCTTGCGGCATTTCATCGCAACGCAGTTTGCTGGGCCCACCCGCCTGCCTACAGTGCCATCCAACCGCCGCCGTGGCGGTCCTTGAAGGCACACCATGATGAAGACACTGTTCCAGACCCTTGCCGCCGCCGCCCTGCTGGGCCTCGCCGGCCAGGCCGGCGCGCAACAAGCCGGTTACCGCACGCTGACCGTCCCGGGGGATGCGCCCATCAGCGTCGCATTGTTCTACCCCACGGCCGCAACCGCCCGCGCCCTGCCCATGGGCCCCTGGCAGCCCGTGGTGGCGCCGGGCGCTCCTGCGGGGCAGGCGCCGCTCAAGGGATTGGTGCTGATTTCGCACGGCACGGGCGGCTCCGAGGTGGGGCACCACAACCTGGCCACCCGGCTGGCCAGGGATGGCTACCTGGTCGCGGCCCTGCGCCACCCCGGTGACAACTGGCAAGACCGCTCCATGATCACCTCCGGCCACTACTTCGGCGAGCGCCCGCGCCAGGTCAGCCGGGTGCTCGACGCGCTGCTGGCCAGCCCCGAATGGGGCAGCCGCATCCCGGCCGAACGCATCGGCGCGGTGGGGCATTCCGCCGGGGGCTATACGGTGCTGGCACTGGCCGGGGCCGAGGCTGAGCCGGCGCGCGCGGCCAAGCACTGCGCTACCGTGCAGGACGACCCGGGCTTCTGCTCGCTGGCCAAGGGGTCCCCGGCAGGTGCTGCCATTCCTGCCGCCAGCGGCAAGGGCGTTGCGCCAGACGCCCTGCGCGTCTCGGTGCCCGACCGGCGCATCCGCGCCGTGGTCGCCCTGGCCCCCATGGCCGTGGTGTTCACCCCCGAGAGCCTGGCGGCCATCACCGTGCCGGTGCGCGTCATCGTGGCCGAGCGCGATGTGGTGCTGGTCGGCAAGTACCATGGCGGCCATGTCGTCGCCCACCTGCCCAGGGCCCAGGCCAGCACGGCAGCGGGGGCAGGGCACTTTGCCTTCATGGCGCAACCGTCCATGCCGCTGCCGTCTGATGCGGGCGATGCCGCTGCCAACCCGCCGGGCTTTGATCGCGTGGCCTACCAGCCGCAGCTGGAGAACCAGGTGGCGGAGTTCTTTGCGCGGCAGTGGCGGTGATAGTCTGCTCCAAGAGCAGCCAACAGCGCCCACTACGCCCAATACGCCCTGCAAGTAGGACTTACATTGCGAGGCGTTATAAACCAGGGAGCACCAGACCACCTACACCACTTCATGCTGCCGCCCACCGCGCCTCCGTCTACCGTCTTTTCCACGGATGCCTTCCCCGAGGACAACCGCTTCGATGCCTGGCGGGACAGCATCTCCGTGCTGTTCGACGTGGTGCCGCACTCGCGATTGCGCCCCACGGACTTTAGTGCCTCGGTGGCCGCCACGCACCTGGGCGAGCTTCTGGTCGGACAACTGCATTTCAGTGGTCAGCAGTTCTCCCGCTCTCGCGCCCGCATGGCGCGCGACGGGCTGGACCACTACCTCGTACAGTGGTATCGCAACGGTGGCTTTGTGGGCCAGCTCGACGATGGCAGGACCGATATCCATGTTCAGGCTGGAGACATCGTGGTCTTCGACCTGCAGCGCAGCCAGCACACCCACGCCCAGGCCTCCGATGTGATGACGCTGGTACTGCCGCGCGAGCGCATGGACGAGTACCTGGGGGCGTCCGCCAGGCAACTCCATGGTACGGTGCTCCCAACCGGAGCCGGTCTGGGTGGGCTGCTGTCGGACCACATGGATTCGCTCCTGCACCGCCTGCCCACCCTGAGCGCCCAGGACGCATCGACCGTCACCAGCATCACCTCGCAAATGCTCGCTGCATGCCTGGGGCCTGCGTTGAAGAAATCGACTGGCAGCACATCGGTGGGCTTCGCGCTGCAAGCGTCGCCGCAAGCCCTGCTGGAATGCATACAGCGGTACATCGGTCACCACCTGGGCCGCCCGCTCAGTGCCGAAAGCCTTTGCGAGGCCTTTGATCTCTCGCGCGGCAGTCTGTACCGGCTTTTCGAGCCCTTCGAGGGCGTATCCCGCTACATTCAAAGCCGGCGACTGCAGCGAGCCTTCCACCTGCTGCTGAGCCCCGCCAATCTTCGTCTGGGCATTGCGGAGATCGCTGCACGCGTGGGCTTCGCGAGCGAAGCCCATTTCAGCCGTGCATTCCGGGCGGCGTTTGGCCAGCGACCCAGCGACGTCCGGGCCCTGTCCCGGCACGGCGGCCTCACCAGTGCAGCACACGCGCAGGTGTCCACCGAGTATGCCCAGTGGGTGCGTTACCTGGCAGTCTGAGATCGTTTTTCAACCGCAAGTAAGACGCCTCAACCGCTTTGCCCGGTGGCGTGCGCCGCTTCGATGTCGCCCCCGGGGCTGGAACGCCTGGACAAGTCGGCGAGAACGCCGAGTCAAGTGGGACCTGAATGTCCGCCATAGCATCTTGAGGTAGCAAGTCCCGTTGCGCTCCCTCCGTGCGAAGAGCTGCGGAGCCTGGATACCGGGGCGCTCCTGCCATGGCATTTTCGCTCCGCCCCATCGCCCGACCTGGGTGGGTGCGCGGCAGGACATAGCCGGCGCCTGGATCGACAGGGCCGTGGTGATCACTTCGCCCCAGGCCACTGCGCGGTTCGGTCCATCTCTCATGGGCAAGCCCCTACCCGCTGAAACAGCTTCAACACAGGCAATCACGACATGATGAACGTCGATCAAACGACCGCGCACGAAGCAAGTGTCCCAGTACGGGAAATCGTATTTGTAGACAGTCGCGTCCAGGACGCAGGTACCTTGCTCAAGAAATTTGCGCCAGGCGTTGAGGTGGTCTATCTCCGCGCTGGCGAAGATGGCCTGCACCAGATGGCGCTCGCAATGGGTGCGGGTGGCGACGTGGGAGCGGTGCATGTGCTGGCGCACGGTAGCGAAGGACAGCTGTGGCTGGGCGACACCTTCCTGGACTCGGGCACCGTCGCAATGCATGCAGACGCGCTCGCTGCCTTGGGCCAGGCAATGACGGCCGATGCGGACTTGCTGATCTATGCCTGTGATGTGGGGCGCGCAGATGCTGGGGCCCGGTTGGTGTCCGAGATGGCGGCGCTCACTGGCGCCGATGTTGCCGCGAGCGCCAATCGGACAGGCTCGCATGGAGACTGGGAGCTTGAAGTCAGCACGGGCCAGATATCCACGGCAGCGCTTGCAGCGACCTCTGGCGAATACCTCCATGACCTTGCGATCCTCACCGTCACGAGCGGTGCTGACTCCGGGGTCGGGTCGCTTCGCAATGCCATTGCCAACGCCACGCAGGGCGACACCATCACCTTTGCCAACTCCGTCACGAACATCTCCCTGAGCTCAGGGCAGTTGGTGCTGGGAACGGGACTCACGATCGATGGCGATCTGGACGACAAC
This sequence comes from Acidovorax sp. Root217, assembly GCF_001428645.1. Lineage (NCBI taxonomy): Bacteria > Pseudomonadati > Pseudomonadota > Betaproteobacteria > Burkholderiales > Comamonadaceae > Acidovorax > Acidovorax sp. Root217. The sequence goes on along the minus strand of NZ_LMIH01000009.1, from coordinate 43,183 downwards.
GGCACGGCAGATGTCACCATCGACGCCAACCATGGCAGTCGCGTGGTGTATGTGTCGGCGGGAGCGTCGGTCACGCTTGAAGGGCTGGTCATCAAGAACGGGCTGGTAGCGGCCAATGGCGGCAGCAATGCTGGCAACCTGTCTAACTTAGGGCGCCCAGGGAGCGATGCGCAGGGCGGCGGGATCTACAACGCGGGCGATCTGCTGATACGCAACAGCACCATCACCGAAAACAAGGCGTCCGGCGGTGGCGGTACCGGTGGGCCCTTTCCGAAGGCGGGCGGTGGTGGTGGCGGTGGTGGCTTTGGATCCGGTCTGGGTGGTGCCGGAGGCGCGGATCGTACCTCTGAACCGCCCACCCCTGCCACTGCGGGACATGGGGGCAATGGCGCAGGAACCTCGGGCGGTCAGCGCGGGGGGTATGGCGGAGGGTCGACCGGCGGCAATGGAGGCGGGGCCAACATCCAGTTTGTCGGCCAAGCTTACAGCGTGGGGGGCGCGGGCGCCACGGCAAGCAACGGGAGTATTTCCATCGGCGGCGGTGGCGGCGGCGGTGGCGGTATCTATGACGGCGGGGCAGGGGGAAGTGCTGCAGGTGGCATCTACAACACCGGCACCCTGTCGATAGTAGGCAGCGTGGTCAGCAACAACATCGGTGCCGGCGGCGGCGGCGGTGGCGGTGCAGCTGCCAGCTATGCCGGCCGTGGCAACGGTGGCGCGGGTGGCGCGGGCATCGGTGCGGTGTGGAACAGTGGTGGCACGTTGCGAATCGATGCCTCTACGCAAGCCAGCATGGCAAACGGCAACAAAGGCGCCGGAGGTTCGGGGGGAGGCGTGAGCGGCTCGGGCAACGCTGCCGGTGCGGCCGGGGCATCTATCGATGCCGTATCGGGCCCCTATCAGAATGACCTGCGGGACGCCCGTATCACCAGCGCCCAGTACGATGCCAGCACCGGGGTTCTTTCGGTGACCGGAACCAATCTGGTGGCTGGCGACAGCATCATTGCATCGAAGCTCACACTCAGCGGCCAAGGCGGCGGTCGCCACACCCTGACCAGTGGCAACGCCACTGCCAGCAGTTCCACGGCGTTTTCGCTCACGCTCAATGCTGCCGACCAGCTCGCGGTCAATGGCCTGCTGAACAAGGACGGCACCACGGCCGTGGATGCGACCACCTTCAACCTGGCGGCGGCTTCCAACTGGAATGCTACGGCGTCTGCGCCGTCCGACCTGACAAGCAATGCGGTTACCGTCTCCAACGTCACCGCCCCGACCATCACCAGCGCCACTTACGACGGCGCCGCCCACGTCCTCACGGTCACCGGCACCGGCTTGGTCAAGACCGTCGGTGCCGCGAATGACATCACCGTCAATAAGCTGACCATCACCGGCGAGAGCGGTGCCACCTATGCCTTGTCCACATCGGGCAATGTGGAAGTGAGCTCGGCCACCAGCTTCACAGTCACCCTCACCGGCGCGGACATCGCTGGCGTCGCATCGCTGCTCAACAAGAACGGCACCGCCTCGGCCAGCGGCGCCACCACCTACAACATCGCTGCCGCCGATGACTGGAACAGCGTGGTTACGGGCGGCAACATCGCGGATGCGAGCAACGGTATCACCGTCAGCAACGCGGCGCCCAGCATCGTGGGCGCCACTTACGATGCCGCCACCGGCATCCTCACGGTCTCGGCCGTGAACATCGTGGCCGGCGACAGCATCGATCTGACCCGGCTGTCCCTTACCGGGGAGGGCGGTGGCAATGTAGCCCTGTCCGGCCCCAACGTGCTGGCCAGCAGTGCCACCGAGTTCAGCGTCACGCTCAATGCTGGGGACAAGCTGGTCATGAATGGCCTCCTGAACCAGAACGGCACCAGCGCCGTGAGCGCAACCACCTTCCAGTTGCTGGCCGGCGCCAACTGGGACTCCACGCGCGCCAGTGGTGTCGACAATTCGGGCAACACCGTCACGGTCTCCAATGTGGTCGCTCCCACCATCACCAGCGCTGCCTACGACATCGCCAACCATCTCCTCACGGTCACCGGCACCAACCTGGTCAGGACCATCGGGGCATCCAATGACGTCACGGTCTCGGCCCTGACCATCACCGGCGAGGCAGGCACCACACGCACCTTGTCCACCACGGGGAATGTCGAAGCGCTGTCGGCCACCAGCTTCACCGTGACCCTGGCCGGCGCCGATGTCGCCGCCGTCGAGGCCCTGTTCAACAAGAGCGGCACCACCTCCACAGGCGGCACCGCCTACAACCTCGCTGCGGCCGATGACTGGAACAGCGTGATTACCGGCGGCAACATCGCCGGCCCCACTTCGGCCATTACAGTATCGAACGTGCCCGTGCCGGTCATCACCAGCGCCACCTACAACGCCGCCACCGGGGCGCTGGTCGTAACCGGCACCGGTTTCAGCTCCCTGGCCGGTGCGGCCAACGACATCGTGGCCAATAAGTTCACCCTGACCGGCGAGGGTGGCTCCACCCATACGCTGAGCAGTATCAGCAATGTGGAGATCACCAGCGCGACGTCATTCACCCTGATCCTGGGCGCCGCAGACCGGAGCGCCGTGAACGCCCTGGCCAACCAGAACGGCACCAGTTCCACCGGCGGCACCACCTACAACCTGGCCGCAGCCGAGGACTGGGCCGCTGGGGCGGATGCTGGCGTAGTGCTGGCGGACATCACGGGCAATGGCGTCGCCGTGGCCAACGTGGCCGTGCCCATCGTCACCTCCTCCACCTACAACGTGGGCACCGGCGTGCTGGCGGTCACGGGTGCCAATCTGCTGGGTCTCAGCGGCACGGCCAACGACATCGCGGCCAACAGGCTGACTTTCACGGGCCAGGGCGGCGCCACCTACATGCTGACCGATACCGTCGACGTGGACATCACCAGCGCCACCAGTTTTACCCTGACCCTGAGCGCCACCGACAAGGCGGCACTGGCTCTGCGGATGAACAAGGATGGTCTGAGCTCCACCGACACCACCACCTACAACCTGGGCATGCTGGAGGACTGGAATGCGGGGGCAGCCACTGCCGTGCTGATTGCAGATCTGAGCGGCAACCCGATCACGGTGGCAGGCAGCAATGTGGCGCCCACGGTGGGCGGGGCGGTGGCGGCGCAAGCCGTCAACGACAACGCAACGGTTTCGCCGTTCGCGGGCATCGTCATCAGCGACCCGGACGTGGGGGCCTCCGAGACGGTGATCATCACGCTGGACACTGCGGCCAAGGGCGCGTTCACTGCGGCCTCGCTCACGGCCTCGGGCTTCTCCACCGCCGATGGCGGGCTCACGTACACCCATGCGGCAGGCACTCCCGCCGACATCCAGGCAGCGCTTCGCGCCCTGGTGTTCAAACCGGCAGTGGGTCGT
>NZ_LMIH01000009.1:39572-39663 GCF_001428645.1 Acidovorax sp. Root217 | reverse complement strand
CCCTGCAGGCTCCACCATCATCACCGTGCCGGTGGTGCTGCCCACCCGGCCCGATACCGCAGGCACCCCCACTCCGCTGGCCGACATCCCT
>NZ_LMIH01000009.1:22862-39493 GCF_001428645.1 Acidovorax sp. Root217 | reverse complement strand
GCCCACCGGTGTGGGGCTGTCGGCTGAAGGCCTCTCCGGCACGTCCACAGGGGCTGCGGCCCTGGCAGAACTGGGGTTCCGCATCGAGCGGGTCACCGGCAACAACCCCGAGCTGACCAATGCCGGCCAGGTGTTCTATGCCACCCTGGGGCCCAATGAGCCGCTGTCGGTGCAGATCTTGAAGCCTACGGCAGGGGTGGGCTTCAACCCCAGCGTGCCGCTCGTCATCAACGGCAGCGCCAACCCTGCCGATGGCAAGCAGGCGGTGATCATCGACGCGCGCGGCCTGCCTGCAGGTTCGGTGATCCAGGTGGACAACATCGAGTTCATCGCCGTGGTGGGCAATGTGCGCGTCATCGGCGGCGCCGGCCAGAACATGGCCAGCGGCGATGGATCGGCCCAGTGGATCGTGCTCGGCCCCGATGACGACATCATCCACGGCGGTGGCGGCAACGATGTGGTCGGCAGCGAGGCCGGCGATGACCAGGTCTTTGGTGATGCCGGCGACGACATCGTGTTTGGCGGCGCAGGCAATGACCTGCTCTCGGGAGGTACGGGCAGTGACCGCCTGAACGGGGGCACCGGGTTTGACGTGGCGATCCAGGAGGGCACACGCGCCGACTACACCGTGACTCTCGAAGGCGCAGGCATCAAGCTGACCCATACCGCCAGTGGCGTCTCCGACTGGCTGGTGGATGTCGAGCAGGTGCGCTTTGCAACGGGCCCGAGCCTCACGGTGGCGCACAGCGCCGCAGAAGAAGCAGGCGCCTACCTGTTCCAGAAGTGGATTGGCCGCGATCTGAACCAGGGCGAAGGGGCCATCATCCAGAGCCTGACGGGCAAGACGGCGCTGGAAGTGGCCACGCTGTTCGCCCAAGTGTTCCCCGAGCAGAGTGCTGGCAAGACGCCCGCCCAATTGCTGGAAGGCATGGGTGCCGCAGGCGCCATCCGCGTGGATGCCGTGCGCGATATCACCGTGACCGGCGATGCGGGCAACAACACCATCACCCCCACGCTGGGCCTGGCCCGGTATGTGGATGGGGGTGCAGGCATCGACACAGTCGTCATCCCGGCAACCCTCTCACAGACCTATGTGCAATCCCAGAACAATGGCAGCTTCACCTTGCAACGCCTGACGGATGGGGCGATGCTGGATGTGACGCGGGTGGAGCGGGTCACGTTCAATGACACCAAGCTGGCGCTGGACCTGAACGGCCATGCGGGCGAAGCAGCCAAGCTGCTGGGTGCCCTGGGCGGGCCGGCTTTGCTGACCAACAAGGGCGTGGTGGGCGAGGTGATCCGGCTGCTGGATGCCGGGGCCAGCAGCCAGACCATTGCGGGGCTGGGGCTGCAGCTCTTGGGAGCGAGCACGCCTACGCAGATTGCGCAGACGCTGTGGACCAATGTGGTGGGCCGTGCGGGTACGGATGGGGAACTCAAGCTGCTGACCGACATCATGGCGGGTGGGGTATCAGCCTCCGAGCTGACGGTGATGGCGGCGAATCTGGAGCTGAACGCGGTGCGGATTGATCTGGTGGGGCTGGCGGCCAAGGGGATTGAGTTCGCCTGACGCGCCAGCGTGGCGGGGATACATGGTCATACGGGATATTGGCTATCCTGCCGCTGCCTGTTGGCCACCAGGGGGTAGCATCACCTCCAAACACTGAGCCTCGACCACCAAGCGCCGGACTGGGATGGAGCGGGCTGGACACCAAGGCCCGGATTGCCCCTCGACCGATGCCCAGCGCGTCTTGGTGCCTGACCGCCGCATCCGCGCCGTGTTCCCTCTGGCCCCCATGGCCGTGGTGCTGACCGCCGAGAGCCTGGCGGCCATGTGGCCGCCCCATCTGCCCAGGACCCAGGACAGCAGCACGGTGGCGGGGGCTGGGCACTTCGCCTTCATGGCGCAACCGTCCATGCCGCTGCCGTCCAGCAGTGTCTGTACATCGCTTGCTAGGGCAAAGCGCACTGCGGCCTGATGAAGACCGTTGCCCGGTTGGTGTGAGCGCTCAAGCCCTCAGCTTCACTCCAGCTGCCGAACGGCATCCTCTATCTTCCCGGCCAGTGCTTTGAGGGGCGCGCTGAGTTCGGCCTCCGTCTCCAGCGCGCTTTGCTGGGTGGTGACACTCATGTTGAGCACGTAGATGGTGCCGCTGGGCGCGACGATGGGGATCGCGAGGGCGACCACCTCGGGCTGCCAGGAGGCGGTGCAGTAGCCCTTTTCGCCGAACTGCTGCACCGCCGCGAGTATCTCTTCGCGCAACGCCTTCCAGCCGGACAGACGCTGCTGACCCAGCCTGGCCATCAGCTCCCGTCGCTGCGTTTCGGAGAGGGCGCACAGATACGCGCGCCCCAGGGATGTGAGTTCGATAGGCACGCGCTGGCCCGCCACCACGCTTCGCAGCGATACCTTCCTGTTGTAGCGGATGGACTCCAGGTACACCATCTCCTCGCGGTCCGCCACCGCCAGCCCGACGTTGACGCGCAGCTTCTCTGCTGCCGTGCGCATCAATGGCGCCGCGATCTGCAGCACCGGCGAGCCTGATCGCATGGCGTGCGCAAAGCTCAGCACCGGGGCCGCAAGCCGATAGGCGCGACGTGCGCCGTCGTGCTCCAGCAGACCGCACTGCACCAGGGTCTGCGCCAGTCTGCTGACGGTGGCCCGCGACAGCCCCGTGCGCTCCGCCAGCTCGCCGTTTCCCAGCAGATCAGCGCCGGGCCGAAACGCCCTCAGGAGCTCCACCCCGCGCTCCAGCGACCGGTTCAGTGTGGGTTTTTCATGGTTCTTGCGTCTTGCGGCATTGCTGGCGGGTGTGGTCATGGTGACTATTGTGGATGCATTTCATTTCCAACCAGTGGAATGAAGGGGATGCACTGGAGAAGGCGTTCTCTTACGCTAACCCTGTGAGTGAGGCGGCCGACGATGCCGCTCCTTGAGGCCACTTGCCGTGGGTCAAATCCCTATTAATGGAGACAAAAAATGCACCAATCCCTGCGTTCTGCGCGTTTGCGCATCACATCGGTCATCACGGCTGCAGCGGTCTTGAGCGGCCTGCACGCCGCTCCTGCCAACGCGGCGTTCCCCGACAAACCGGTTCGCATCATCGTGCCATTTGCGCCGGGTGGCGGTACGGACCTGGTGGCCCGCTCCATGACCGTGGTCATGGGCCAGGAGCTGGGCCAGCCGGTGATCATCGACAACAAGCCGGGTGCTGGAACCCTCATCGGAACCGATGCGGCTGCCAAGAGCGCGCCGGACGGCTACACCCTGGTGATGGCGACCGTCGCGCATGTGGTCAATCCCAGCATTCAGCCCAAGCTGCCCTACAACCCCGACAAGGACTTCGCGCCCGTGATGCTGGTGGGTGTATCACCCAATGTGCTGGTCGTGCGGGCCAGCAGTCCGTACAAATCCGTGAAGGACGTCATCGCCGCCGCCAAGGCGGCCCCAGGCAAGCTTTCCTTTGCGTCGCAGGGGGCGGGCACATCGGCCCATCTGGCCGGTGAATTGTTCAAGAACCTCACTGCAACGAACCTGATCCATGTGCCCTATCGCGGAGCGGGACCCGCCCTTACCGACTTGCTGGGCGGCCAGGTGGATGTGATGTTTGCCACAGCGGCAGCCGTGGGAACCATGGTTGACAAGGGGCAACTGCGAGCCTTGGCGGTGACGACGGCGGCACGCTCCAACTCACATGTCCTGTTGAAGGTGCCGACCGTCGCGGAGAGCGGCGTTCCGGGGTACGTGGCCGACAGCTGGTACGGCCTTTTCGCCCCTGCAGGAACACCTCCCGATGTGATCGAAAAGCTCAACGCCGCAGCCAGGAAGGCGGTCTTCACCGATGCCTTCCGCAAGAAGATGGAAGCCGAAGGGCTCATCGTCAAGGGCAGCTCACCCCAGGAATTCGACACCTACGCCAAGGGCGAAGAGGCCCGCTGGCGCAAGGTCGTCAAGGACAACAAGATCACCAATGACTAGCCTTTCGAAAGCAGAAAATGACCACAGAGCTCATTGAACTCAACGTTACCCATGGCATCGCCACGCTCACGCTGAACCGCCCTGACAAGCGCAATGCGATGAGCGACGATATGCGCACCGAGTTCATCGCGGCGCTGGAGCATGTCAGCGCCGAAAAATCGATACGGGCGCTGGTGCTCACCGGCAACGGCAAGGGATTCTGTGCGGGCGGTGACATCTCCGGCATGGAGCGCCGCATGAACGCCCCCACCGGGGAAATCGCCTTCAACGGCTGGCACCGCCAGCAGCGCGTGCACCACACGCAGACCCTGCTGCACACCATGCCCAAGCCCACCATCGCAGCCGTCAATGGCGCAGCGTCCGGCCTGGGTGCCGACACGGCGCTTGCATGCGACTTCATCATCGCCAGTGAATGGGCCAATTTCTCCTGGTCCTACATCCACCGCGGCATCATTCCCGATGGCGGAGGCATGTACTTCCTGCCCCGCCGCGTCGGGCTGCCCAAGGCCAAGGAGCTGATCTTCACGGGCCGCAAGGTCGATGTGGACGAGGCGCTGGCCATGGGCATCGTGGACCGAAAGACCTCGGCGCAGACGCTGGTGGTCGATGCGCAGGCCTGGGCAGCCGAGCTCAGCAAGGGCTCGGCCACCGCACTGGCGCTGGGCAAGGCGATCCTGGACCAAACCTTCGAGATGTCGGCACAGCAGGTGTTCGCACAAGGCAGCCAGGCACAAGGCATCTGCTACACGAGCACCGAGCACCGCGATGCGGTGATGGCCTTTTTGGCAAAGGCTTCGGCAACTGCCAGCAAGGAGTAACACCCATGAACGCCATTTCCCGCCTCCTCCAGCCCCGCAGCGTGGCCATCATTGGCGCATCCGCCGATGCCGCCAAGACCGCAGGCCGCCCCGTGTCCTATCTGCTCAAGCACGGCTTTGCCGGCGAAATCTACCCGGTCAACCCCAAGGTGGACCGGATCGGCGACCTGGTCTGCTACCCGGACATCGCTTCGCTGCCTGCGGTGCCTGACGTCGGTATCGTCCTGCTGGGCGCGGAGCGGGCGCACCTGGCCGTGCGGGACCTCGCAGCCCGGGGCACTGCCGCGGCCATCGTCCTGGCCAGCGGCTACACCGAAACTGGCGAAGACGGTGCCCGTCGGCAGCAGCAGCTGATCGAGGCCGCGGGCCACATGCGTATCCTGGGCCCCAACACCATCGGTCTCGTCAATTTGACCGACTCCATCGTGCTGTCGGCCACCGGTGCGCTGGAGATGGCGCATTTCCCGGTGGGCGGCATTGGCGTCGTGTCGCAAAGCGGCGGCATCCTGGGTGCACTGCTGTCGCGCGCAGCGGCGCGTGGCGTGGGCTTGTCCAAATTGATCTCCACCAGCAACGAGGTGGACCTGGAACTGGCCGACTTCATCGACCACCTGGCCGATGATGAGGCCACCAAGGTCATCGCCCTGTATGTGGAGACCGTGCGCGACCCCGCCAAATTCCGCAGCGCCTGCCTCAAGGCCGCGCGCGCCGGCAAGCCGGTGGTGGCGTTCAAGATCGGCCGCTCCGAAGCCGGAGCGAAGGCCGCCGTCTCGCACACCGGTGCGCTGGCTGGCGCCGACCGCATGTACGACGCGCTGTTCAAGCAGGTCGGCGTGATCCGCGCGCACACCTTCAGCGACCTGCTGGACATTCCGGCCGCGCTGGCCACCGGCCGCAAGCTGCATGGCAAGCGCGTCGCCATCCTGACCTCCACCGGCGGCGCGGGCACGCTGGTGTCTGACGATCTGGGCATGGCCGGTTTCGACACCCCCGCGCCCGACGCCGCCACCGCCGAGGCCCTGCGCGCGCTGCAGACCGGCGACCATGCCGTGCTGGACCGCAACCCCATCGACGTGACGCTGGCGGGCCTCCAACCCGACCTGCTGCGCGGGGCCATCAATGTGCTGCTGCAGAGCCCGAGCTACGACGCGCTGACCATCATCGTGGGCTCCTCCAGCCTGGCCATGCCCGAGCTGCTGGCCGGTGCCATAGAGGACTGCCTGCCCAACTCTGACAAGCCGGTAATCGCCTACGTCAGCCCGCATGCACCTGAAGTGGGTGCGCTGCTCACGCAGCGTGGCGTACCCGCATTCGCCGCTGCGGAGAGCTGCACGGCGGCCCTGCGCGCCATGTTCCAGGTGGCGCAGTTGCAGCCGCAGGTCGAGGCCAGCGAGCCGGCCGCGCTGGTGGCGGTGGACGGTTTGCCCACAGGTGCCCTGGACGAATACCAGGCCAAGCAGCTGTTCACACGCTTCGGCGTGCCCTGTGCGGGCGAACGCATCGTCGCCTCGCCCGCCGAGGCCGAAGCTGCAGCGCGTGAACTGGGTGGCCGCGTGGTGCTGAAGATTCTCTCGGCCGAGATCACGCACAAGAGCGACGTGGGCGGTGTGGCGGTGAACCTGACGGCCGAGACCATCGGTGCGCGCCTCGGCGCCATGGCGTCGGAAGTCGAGACCAAGGCCGGCGTGCTGCCCAAGCGCTTCCTCGTCCAGGAGATGGTCGGTGGCGGCACCGAGCTGATCCTGGGCATGCACCGTGACGCGCTGGGTACGGCCATCTTGCTGGGCATGGGGGGTGTCACGGCCGAGCTGTTCAAGGACACGAGCATGCGCCTGCTGCCACCCAACGGCTGGCTGTCGCGCGCTGATGCGCTGGCCATGGCGCAGGAGCTCAAGACCTGGCCGCTGCTGGATGGCTTCCGTGGCCGGCCGCTGGCCGACGTCGATGCACTGGTCAGCGCCATCGTGGCTTTCTCGCAGATGGCGGCCCAGCTCGGCGAGCGCCTGCTCGAAGCCGAGATCAACCCGGTGTTCGTGCTGCCCCAGGGCCAGGGCGTTCGCGCGGCCGACGGCGTGGTGGTGCTGGCCTGATGGCTGCGAAGCGGGCACGAAGTGCTTGAGAATTTGTCCCCCTGTCTGGAAACCTGAAATGCACGCTACAGAAATCTTTGCCCGGTACGCCACCGAATTCCAGCGGCAACCGCTGCCCGGCGAGGTGATTCACCACGCCAAGCGTGCCGTGATCGATTGGTACGCCTCCCTGTTCCCGGGGCTGAACACACCGCCCGTCGCGATCCTGGAGCAGACCCTGGTGGACGACCTCGACCGGGGGCGCGCTTTTCTGGGGGGCGGGCGTGCAAGCACCGCGCGCACCGCCGCACTCATCAACGGCGCTGCGGCGCATGCGGCCGAGGTGGACGACAGTTTTCGCGATGCGATGTACCACCCAGGCGCCGCCACCATTGCGGCCGCATTGGCTGCGGGGCAGGACCTTGGCGTCTCGGGTCTCGATTTTCTGCGCGGGGTGGTGCTCGGCTACGAGGTGTCTACCCGTATCGGCGTGGTGATGGGCCGGCCCCACTACCAGTTCTGGCACAGCACCGGCACCGTCGGCAGCTTTGGTGCCGCGGCTGCGGTGGGCGGGCTCATGCGGCTGGATGGGCCTGCGTTTGCCCATGCGCTGGCAACTGCCGCTACCTTTGCCGCAGGGCTTCAGCAGGCCTTCCGCATGGACTCGATGTCCAAGCCCCTGCATGCAGGGCGGGCGGCCGAGGCCGGCTTGCTTGCCGCTCAACTGGCCTCGCGCGGCCTGACCGGATCGCTCGACGTGCTGGACGGGGAAACCGGTCTGGGCCAGGCCATGAGCAATGGCCCCGATTGGTCCCAGGTCGGCGCAACGCTGGGACAGGACTTTCACATCACCCGCCTGACGTTCAAGAACCATATCGGGTGCGGCCACACGTTTGCAGCCATCGATGGCGCGCTGGAACTGCGGCAGCGTCACCACCTCCAGGCTGACCAGATCAAGAGCGTGCGGGTGGCGACCTACCGTCCCGCCCTCGACATCGCCTGCTACACCCATCCGACCACAGCCAACGAAGCACGCTTCAGCCTGAGCTACGTGGTGGCCACTGCGCTGTCGCACGGCAGCGTTCGCCTGGCAGCCTACGAGCCGGACCGCCTGGACGACCCGGCCACACGCGCGCTGATGGAGCGCACGACGGTCGAGGTGGATCCGGTGCTCGATGCCGCCTTTCCTGGCCAGCGGGCTGCGCGTATCGACATCGAGACCGTGGATGGGCGCCGGCTCTCGCACTTTCAGCCCAACCGCAAAGGCGACCCGGAGCAGGCCCTCACGGACGCCGAGCTGGAAGGCAAGTTTCTGGAGTTGGCAGAACCTGTCATCGGGCAGGCACGGTCCCAGTCGCTGCTGGCCAGGATCTGGGCGCTGGACGCAAGCGCAAGCCTTGCGCTGTGATGGCTGGCGCGTCCTGGCATATCGATGGGTTCGCGCTGGCTGATCTGTTCCGAAGCCACAGGCGGTAGGGGTGGATCAGGTTGCGCGCCTCACTGCCACATACAGCCAGCATGCGAAGACGCCGTTCTCTGGGTCCATCGCAAAGTCCTCGTCATAGACCTCGATGGCCGGCCGCGCATCCAGCACCCAGCCCTCGGGGATCTGCCCCGGGGCGCCCATGCTGGCCCAGGCCGCACCGATCTCGGCGCTCGTGCCTTCGAAGCGCTTGCACGCATAGTCGCCGCCCGGAAAATCCTGTACCTGCGCATCCGTCCCCGTGCGCAGACCCACGCCCACCTGCACGCAGGCGTCGTAGCGGCATTGCCCGGGCGGCGTGCAGGCGGGGTTGTCCAGGCTGATGCCGTAAAACTTGGGGCGTGGCTCGCTCAGGCGGTGCTCGGCGCACCACTGGCCAAAGCGCTCCCATAGCTGGCCTAGGGCGGGGCCGTAGGGGCCGGTGTGGCGCATGTAGGCCAGGCGCATTTTGGGTAGTTGGCGGATTTCGAGGGGCATGGTCAGTGTCTCCGTTGTCTGGGTTGGCGGTATGCGGCATGCGCTGTTGGCTCCGGACCTATTTTGCCCACAGACGCCCGCTGGATTCCTTTTGGCGCGTGCACGTGGCATCGGCGCGCGCGGCCCCGCCGAGCCCCGGCTCGTGTGAGAAGGCGGCGCGGCACAGAGTGTGAGGGGGCGGATTCAACGGCGAAGCGCGACAGCTGGTATCGTCAAGTCAAGCCCCGGACCCCTCGCATGAACGACAAACTGCTGGCCCTTCGACTTTTCGCGCGCGTTGCACGCACGGGAAGCTTCTCCGCCGCAGCGCGGGAGCTCGATCTGTCGCAGCCGTCGGTCTCACGCATCATCGCGGCACTGGAAAAGGACGTGGGCGGAGCTTTGGTCACCCGAACGACGCGGGCCGTCACGCTCACCGACGTCGGCAGCGACTATCTGGCACGTGTGGAAACGATCCTGGCGGCGCTTGAAGAGGCCGACCATGTGGCGCGGGGATCGCTTGAATTGCGTGGGTCGCTGCGTGTCGCCATGCCCTCGAGCTTTGGCGTGCGCGAAATCGTTCCGGTGATGCCGGGATTTCTCGCGCGCCATCCTGCACTGAACGTCAGCTTGTTGATGAGCGACCAACGGCAAGACACCATCAAGGAAGGTGTCGATGTCGCCCTGCGCCTCGGCGCGTTGGCAGACTCGAGCGCAACCGCCCGCCTGATGGGCCGAACGCAACGGATCGTTGCGGCATCGCCCACCTACCTGAAGGCGAACGGCACGCCCAAGGCACCAGCAGACTTGGCTGCGCATGCGGTGATCGTAGGGCCTGCAGGAACGAGCGCCGGCACGTGGTCCTTTGAGAGGGAGGGCCAGAGCGTATCCGTGCGCATCCACAGTCGTCTGAACGTGTCCGCCAACGAAGCGGCGGTCGCCGCCGCTGTGGCAGGCATCGGTGTAGTGACGACAGCCCTGTGGGGCTGTCGTGCCGAACTGGCCAACGGTTCGCTGATTCAGGTGCTGTCGGATTGGCGCATGGGCGATGTCGAAGTCCACGGCATGTTCACGCCAGGACGACCGCCCAAGCCCTCGGCACGCGCGCTGGTCGAATACCTGATCGCGGAACTTCGTCGGTAGGAACGTGCGCGGTGCCCCGCTTGTCAGCCGGGCAGCTTCGCCGCCAGCAGGTCGATCTTCTCGATGCTCGGTGGCGTGCTGAGCAGGGCCTCGGCGTTGGCCATCAACGCAGCGGCAATGGGGCCGCTCAGGTGGGCCTGGCGGCCCTCCTCATCGGCAAAAGTGTCAAAGACGCCAAACGTGGAGGGGCCGAACCGCAACGCGAACCAGGTGGTGGTCTGCAACTCGGCGTTGGCAAGTGGCAGGGCGCCGGCAAGGAAAGCGGCAACGGCTGCCTCCTGGCCTGGCTTGGCCTCGAGGCGGACGAACAGGGCAAATTTGGACATGGGGTGATCCTCTGGTCGAACAGGTGAATGAGGTTGCGAGCCGTGAGTTTCCCCGTCATCGCTGTAGTCAGCGAGTGGCAAGAACGCCAACATCATTATCATTATTGCCATGCGCCTCCACATTCTCGTTCTTGATGGTGTGTTCGACCTGGGCCTGGCGGCGCTTGCCGACACGTTCGGCACGGCCAACCAGTTGGCGGGGTCGCTCGCGCAGGTGCCTGGGCCTGTTGAAGTGACGCTGGTGGGCGTTCGGCGACGCGTGCGCACCGCGCAGGGGCTCACGGTGCCGGTCGTGCCTGTGAGCCAGGTGATGGCGCCTGATGTGGTGCTCGTGCCCGCGCTCGGCGCCAAGATGCCGGACGTGCTTGCGGCGCGCCTCGCGCAAGCAGACGTTGCCGACGCCATCCTTGCCTTGCAGCGGTGGTCGAACGCCGGTGCTATGGCGGGTGCGGCATGCACCGGCACATTTGTACTGGCCGAGAGCGCATTGCTCAATGGCCACCGCGCCACGACGTCGTGGTGGCTGGCGCCGATGTTTCGGCAGCGTTATGCGCAGGTCGCGCTCGACGAATCCAGCATGTTCGTGAAGTCCTCCGGATTCATCACGGCCGGCGCAGCCCTCGCTCATCTCGACCTTGCGCTGAGCATCGTCCGCAGTCGCAGCCCTGCGCTGGCGACGCTGGCGGCGCGCTACCTGCTGATCGAGGCGCGCGGCTCGCAAGCCGAGTTCGTCATCCCGGACCACCTGTCCCACGCAGACCCCGTCGTCGAGCGTTTCGAGGGCTGGGCCAGGCAGCAACTGGCACGGGGTTTCTCACTCGACGAGGCGGCCATCGCAGTTGGCGCCAGCAAGCGCACATTGTCGCGGCGCCTGCACAGCGTCCTGGGAAAGACGCCGCTGTCGTACTTCCAGGACCTGCGTGTCGAACGTGCGGTGCATCTGTTGCGCACGGGCAGCGAGAGCATCGACCAGATCGCTGCGCAGATCGGTTACGCCGATGGTGTCAGCTTGCGCGTCTTGTTGCGGCGCAAGCTGGGCCGCGGCGTCCGGGAGTTGCGCACGCGTGCCTGAATGGGGCCGAACGCGCCCCATCGCTGAAGGTCAAAGGGAGGCAAACGCGGGGTGACCTGGCTTGCTTGGCCGGGGGCGATTCCTTGCCCAGCGTCCTGAGATCTTCGTCCCGATTCGTGGGGTGAGCGATCCGTCTGGCGAATAAGTCTTAGTTGCCTGCGCACCTATTCACGCGTGCCTCGATCATCGACAGTTCGTCCAGGCGCCAAGGTGGCGCCGTCAACCCAAAGGACAGAAATCCATGACCACTCTCAACGGCAAGGTCGCCATCGTCACCGGTGCCTCCAAAGGCATCGGCGCCGGAATCGCCAGGCTTTTCGCCCAATCCGGCGCTTCGGTCGTCGTGAACTACTCGACCAGCAAGGACGCAGCGGATGCTCTGGTCGCCGAGATCAAGGGTGCCGGCGGCAAGGCCGTCGCCATCCAGGCCGACTTCTCGAAGACCGCTGACATCAAGCGGCTTTTCGAAGAATCGAAGCGCGCCTTCGGCACGCTCGACATCCTCGTGAACAATGCTGGCGTCTACGCGTTCGGCCCTCTCGAAACCGCAACGGAGCAGGAATTCCATCGCGAGTTCACCACCAACGTGCTCGGCGTCATCACCGCGACGCAAGAAGCGGCCAGGTACTTCGGGCCGAATGGCGGCAGCATCATCAACATCAGCTCCATCGCCAGTGTCGGCTTCATGCCCAACTCGGTGATCTACGCTGCGAGCAAGAGCGCGGTCGACGCCATCACGCGCGTGACCGCGATGGAGCTCGCGCCGAAGAATATCCGCGTCAACACCCTGGCGCCGGGTGGCACCATCACCGAAGGCATCGCAGCGCTGGGCTGGTCGGAGGAGACGGTCAAGGCCATTGTCGCAACGATCCCGTTCGGTCGTCCGGGCAAGCCGCAAGACATCGCCCGCGTGGCGCTGTTCCTGGCCTCCGATGATTCGGCCTGGGTGACCGGCGAGCGGATCACCGCCTCCGGCGGCCAGCGCGCCTGACCGGCCCGGCCTGATCAAAGCAGAGGCTGTCGAGCAAACGGCTTTGATTCTCGACCTCGGGGCGAATTCGGCGCCTTTTCGCGCAGGTCGTTGATGTCATCAAGGCCAGGATCAGTGGCCCGAAGGCACGCTCCACCGTTCAAGGCCAAGGCGGTGATTTCACCGCGGCAAGAACATCGGGGACCGAAGTCTTGGTCGCTGCGCCGGCGTCGTTGTGGCGGCATGTTGGCCTGCCGAGGCTGCCCGGATTTGCCGCCATGCCGGCCAAGCCGCAGGAAACCTGCACGCCAATTGGCGACAATGGGGGGATTCGCCACTGTCACCGGGATCCCACTCCATGCAATTCGCCGACCGCCTGAACAATGTAGAAACCTCTGCCATCCGCGAGCTCTTCAAGCTCCTGGGCAAGCCCGGCATCATCAGCTTTGCCGGTGGTTTCCCCGACAGCGCCATGTTCGACGTGGAAGGCATCCGCGCGGCCAGCAACCAGGCGCTGACGGACGAGCCCGGTGCGGCGCTGCAGTACGGCGCCACCGAAGGCTACCAGCCCCTGCGCGAGCAGCTCGCCGCCTTCATGGCCAGCAAGGGCGCCACGGACCTCGTCCCCGAGAACCTCATCGTCACCACCGGCAGCCAGCAGGCGCTGGACCTCCTGGGCAAGACCCTCATCAGCCCCGGCGACAAGGTCATCGTCGAAGGCCCCACCTTCCTGGCCACCATCCAGTGCTTTCGCCTGTACGGCGCCGAACTCATCAGCGCCCCCATCGATGAAAACGGCGTAAAGACCGACGAGCTGGAAAAGCTCATCGCCGAGCACAAGCCGAAATTCGTTTACCTGATCCCCACCTTCGGCAACCCCAGCGGCGTGATGCTGAGCCTGGAGCGCCGCAAACAGGTGCTGGAGATGGCCGTGAAGCACCAGACCCTGATCGTCGAGGACGACCCCTACGGCGACCTGTACTTCGGCGAAGCGCCGCCACCGAGCCTGCTCAACCTGTCGGCCACGGTGCCCGGAAGCCGCGAGCTGCTGGCGCACTGCGGCTCCATGAGCAAGGTGCTCTCACCCGGCCTGCGCGTGGGCTGGATGATCGCCCCCGCTGAGCTGCTGGCCAAGGCCACCATGTGCAAACAGTTCAGCGATGCGCACACCAGTACCTTCGCCCAGGCCACCGCTGCCCAGTACCTCAAGGCCGGCCGCATGCCTGCCACCCTGGCCAAGGTGCGCAAGGTGTATGCCGAACGCGCCCAAGCCATGGGCGATGCGCTGCGCAAGGAGCTGGGCGACGCCATCGAATTCGTGCAGCCCCAGGGTGGCCTGTTCGTGTGGGCCCGCCTCACGGGTGCGGGCGGCAAGGTGGCGGACGGCAACGTGCTGGCCAAGCGCGCGATCGAAAAGGGCGTGGCCTTCGTGCCCGGCACGCCGTTCTACTGTGCCAATCCTGACAACGCCACCCTGCGCCTGTCGTTCGCCACGGCCGACGTGGAGAAGATCCGCGAAGGTGTGGCGCGCCTGGGTCAGGCCCTCTGATGGAGTCGGCCTCGGGCCCGGGCGCTGACCATCAGCGCATCATCGAGCGGCTGGAGAGCCTGGAGATCAAGGCCAGCTTCACCGAGGACCTGCTGGACCAGCTCAACCTGACCATCTACCGCCAGCAGGAGCTGATCGACCGGCTTACGCAGGAGGTTATCCAGCTGCGGCAGCAGGCGCCAGATGGCGGGGCGGGCGGGGCGCCGCGCAATCTGCGTGACGAGTTGCCGCCGCACTACTGAGGTAACGTGCTGTGGAGGTCAGCTGACGCCGCAAGCCCTGACATACACCTGCGTCGTGTCGTAGCGATCGAGCTTCAGCAGATGGATGGCGCGGACCATGGACTCGCTGCGGTTGCGGACCTTGGAAATGAAGTACGCAACCCGCCAGCGCACCTCGTGGTCCGGGTGGCTGGCCAGCGCGAACAGCAGGTCTCCGCAGTCCTCGAACAGGGCAGGGGCGGTGCCCATGGTGTAGAGCACCGTTGGTAGAAAGGGGCAGTCCTTATCGGCCAGCGCCTCGCGGATCATGGGGCGGACCTGCGCGTCGGCGATCTGGGCATCGGCGATGAACTGCAGCACCCAGTCGCGCGCGCCGGGGACCGGGTTGTCATTCCACAGGGAGATCAGCCCGCCCAGATGTTGCCGCACCAGTTTGGCGGACAAGGGGTGGTCCTCGAAGTGGCCCAACCCGCGGGCGTTCAGGCGCTGCACCACTTGGGCCGTATGTTCGCGGCCACCGCTGGCGAACGCAATGAAGTCTTCCTTGTCCTGCTTGAGCATGGTCGGTCTTGGCGGGGTAGCGGTCGATTGGCGGTGGTGCAGCGTTCAAGGACTGCAAGCGACGCCGCGCAGGCGAAGCGCCCGGCACAACAGGTCAAGGCGCACATCGTTGTCTTCTTCGGCAACGAAGTACTGCCCCTGGGCGAGGGCGGCCTGGGCTGCGGGGAACGCGTGCACCGGCGGGTCGTAGTTGCGTACGGATCCCTCCAGGTAGTAGTCGAATTCGTGGGGGCCGGATTTGCGGGAGAACACGCAGTCGTGCCCTGCGAGCCAGCGGGCAAAGTCCTTGCCCACGCGGTGCAGCTCGGGGAACAGGCTGCGCAGGGGGCTGGCGAGAAAATGGACCTCGCCCACCGTCCAGAGCACACCCCGTTTCACCTGGGGCGAAAACACCGTCACCACGGGCGAGCGGGTCGCGTCGATCTGGCCATCGGCCCGATACACCAGCGCCCCCAGGTGCTCAAAATGCAGCACCGTGGCGCGCGCGGTCGGCACCTCTGTGGGGGCCGGGTCGAGGGCCCGGAACCATGCCAGGACCGGTGATGGGGCTGCTGGATCTGCGATGAATCGGTAGGTGTTTGCCATGCTGGCTATGTTCCTGCGAAGGCGCGCCGCTCCTCGTCGACGAGAAGGTGGGCAACGGCCGCCCGGTCCGGTGCGGAGAAAGGGCAGGCCTCGATGGAACGCCGCACGGCATCCCAGGCCATGCGCCGCAACTCGGCGTCGCGCTCGGGGCCATGTTCCCAGGGGCCCAGCCCGCACAGGACCTGGAAGGCGCCGTCGCGGTTGGGTGCCTCTTCAAGAAAACCCAGTGGCTGGCTGTTGGTCAGGCCCACGAGAAGAAATTCGTGGATGGGGTGGGCCAGGGGTTGTGCTGCAAACGAGGCCACCAGGGCATCGAACCCAGGCCTGATGCGCCGCATCGCCTTGCCAAAGGCGCGGGTCTCCGAGGCGATGCCGATCGACAGGTGCATGGTGGTCTGCCGTTCAATGTTCGGCGTGGGCCATTGCCGCCTGGAACCTGGCCGTCAGTTCGTTGTTCAGGCCCATCTTCTGTGCCAGAAAGAGGTATTCCTGCATCCTCTGGGGCGGAAGGTTCTTGCGTTGGCGCTGGAGCAGCTCCTGCCCGCCCTCCAGGCGCTGCAGCCAATCAAGGTAGCACGCATGCGCGTTCTGCAGGTGGCCGGCCCGCTCCCAGGCGTACCCGGCGATGGCCGCCGCATTGGGGTCGACCTGCTGCGCCAGCACCTGGGGGTCGCGCAGCGACGCGAGCCAGGGTTCACCCATCTGGGCGAGCGCGGTCACGACGCGCTCCAGGGACGAGAGCAGTTGTTCCTGGGTACGGCAGGGCCAGGTGTGCCTGCGCCGGCCCACCTTGCCCAGGCTGAGGTAGGGGCCGCAGATGAATCCGCTGGCGACAGGGTCGTAGGGTTGGCCCAGCAGCGCTTCCATGAAATCCGTGAGGTCCGAGGGCTGATAGGAAATCAGTACGGCGAAGTTCTCGAAGCCACGGCCGGGGTCGAGGGCCAGCTTGTCGAAGCCGCCGGCGTCGTGGCGTACAAAGGTACCGGGGGCTACGCTCGTCCAGGCCGGGACGGTGGATTGGTTGAGCAGATACGCGTCTGCGATGCGGTCAAAGTCTTTGCCCAGCATGAAAGGAAGTCCCTCAGGTGCGCCATTTTTTGGCAGGCGATTACCGCAAATCGTAAACGTGTTCGGCACCCGTCCGGGACATTTTTTGAAAGCCGCGCGGTTCCTTGGGCGTGCTGCCACAACGCTGTGGCCGCATCCGTCACCGCCCGCTGCCCGCTTCTTTACCTCTCTTGCGGAAGGTTGTGGTGCGGTGGTGGTGATGGTTGCTGCTTGCCTTGGTGGAGGGCGGAGGCCGGGTCTCGGCCCGGCGGCCGAGGTACCTTTCTTTGAGTCGCCAAAGAAAGGTACCCCAAAGAAAGGCGACCCCGCTGCCCGTGTCCCCACTCGCCCT
>NZ_LMIH01000009.1:22614-22776 GCF_001428645.1 Acidovorax sp. Root217 | reverse complement strand
CGGTCAGAAGGGGGTGGGAACGGGCTCCACACGGGCCATTGCTTCGCTCGGCCTGTGGTCCTTCGCTGCGCTCGGCTCGTCAGAGCGACAGCACTCCAGACGTCGGCAGCGCGCAGCGCGAACCGACCCCAGGCGCAGCTGCGTAGCAGCAGCCGTGTTTGT
>NZ_LMIH01000009.1:6492-22502 GCF_001428645.1 Acidovorax sp. Root217 | reverse complement strand
TTCTTTTGGCGACGCAAAAGAAGGTGGGTGCGCCGCCGGGCGCACACCCCGGCCTCCGCCCTCGGCAAAAGCATGCAGCAACCACAGAAACAGAACAGCACTGGGGCCCGCACCCATCACGCCCGTCACGCCCGCACCGCCCTCCAAGCCGCAGCCGCCAACTCACTGCGATACACCTCCGGCGAGGGCAGACCCCCCTGGCCCGCACGATCCGACAGCCACGCCCGGCAATAGCTCTGCACCGGCCCCATCACCAGCGATGGCATCAGCTCGCACGGCAGGTCGCGCAATGCTCCGCCTTGCCGATGCGGCTCGAACCATGCCACCAGGGCCTGGTTGCGGCCGCGCGCGGCACCAGCCAGTTCGGCGCTGCGCGGACCGGCAGCGACCGAGCCGCGCGCCTGGAACAGAAAGCGCGCCTGCACGGGCTGGGCCACCACCCAATCCAGATACCCGGTGACCAGGGCCTGCACGCCCGCCTCCACGCCCACGGCGGCATCGAGCTGGGCCTGCACGCTGCGCGACTGGGCCGCGAAGATGTCGAAGAACAGCGCCGCGACGATGCCCTCCCTGCTGCCGAAGTGGTGATAAATGCTGCCCACGCTGGCGCCGCAGCGCGCGCGCACGCCATCGATGGAGACCGCCTCCACCCCCGCCTGCGCGGCGCAGGCGAGCGCGGCGTTCAGGATCTCCTGGCGGCGGTCGGTGGGCTCGGCGGTGGGGAGGGGGTTGGTACGGCTTGCCATGGAAGTGCATTCTAGAATAAAGTTCTAGAAAATAATTCTAGATGTTGTGTCCGGCGTTCTGGACGCCATCCCACCCTTTCTGCGCCCCACCATGCAATCCATCGCCAGCGAGCTGCCGCCCGGCCACGCCCTGTACCCCCACCTGCTCGCCCCGCTGGACCTCGGGTTCACGCAGATCAAGAACCGCGTGCTCATGGGCTCCATGCACACCGGGCTTGAAGACGCGCGCGACCTCACGCGCATGGCGGCCTACTTCCGCGAGCGGGCCGAGGGCGGGGTGGGGTTGATCGTGACGGGGGGCTTTGCGCCCAACATCGCGGGCTGGACCAAGCCGTTTGCGGGCACGCTGTCCACTGCGGGTGCCGCGCGCCGCCACAAGGTGGTGACCGAGGCCGTGCACGGGGCGGGCGGCAAGATCGCGCTGCAGATCCTGCACACGGGCCGCTATGCCTACCACCCGCTGGCGGTGGCGCCCTCGCGGCTGCAGTCGCCGATCTCGCCGTTCACGCCGTTCGCGCTGTCGGCCAGCGGGGTGGAGCGGCAAATCCGCGCCTTCGTCAACTGCGCCCAGCGCGCCCGCGAGGCCGGGTATGACGGGGTGGAGGTGATGGGCTCCGAGGGCTATTTGATCAACCAGTTCCTCTCGGCCACCACCAACCGGCGCACCGACGCCTGGGGCGGCGACTACAGCCAGCGCATGCGCCTGCCGGTGGAAATTTTGGCGCGCATGCGCGAGGCCGTGGGGCCGGACTTCATCATCATCTACCGCCTGTCCATGATCGACCTGGTGCCCGGCGGCAGCGCCTGGGACGAGATCGTCACCCTTGGCAAGGCCGTGGCCACGGGCGGCGCCAGCCTGGTCAACACCGGCATCGGCTGGCACGAGGCGCGCATACCGACCATTGCCACCAGCGTGCCGCGCGCGGCCTTCGCCTGGGTCACGCAGAAGATGAAGGCCGAGTTCGCAGCAGCCGGCATTGCCACGCAGCTCATCACCTCCAACCGCATCAACACGCCCGAGGTGGCCGAGCAGGTGCTGGCCGAAGGTTGCGCCGACATGGTCTCCATGGCCCGGCCCCTGCTGGCCGATGCGGCCTTCGTGAACAAGGCCATCGCAGGCCGGGCCGACCGCATCAACACCTGCATCGCCTGCAACCAGGCTTGCCTGGACCATGTGTTCAAGAACAAGACCAGCAGTTGCCTGGTGAACCCGCGCGCCTGCCACGAGACGCTGCTGGTCTACACGCCGCTTGCGCCGCAGCAAAAGCCCAAGCGCATCGCCGTGGTGGGCGCCGGGCCGGCGGGCCTGACGGCTGCCACCGTGGCCGCCGAGCGCGGGCACGAAGTGCACCTGTTCGACGCGGCCGAGGCCATCGGTGGCCAGCTCAACATTGCCAAGCAGGTGCCGGGCAAGGAAGAGTTCCACGAGATGCTGCGCTACCTGGCCACGCGCGTGCAGGACACGGGCGTGGTGCTGCACCTTTCCACCCGCGTGCAGGCCGCAGACCTTGCGGGCTACGACGAGGTGGTGGTGGCCACGGGCGTGAGCCCGCGCGACCCGAAGATCCCCGGGCAGGAGCACCCCAAGGTGCTGAGCTACATCGACGTGCTGCGCCACGGCAAGCCCGTGGGCGAGCGCGTGGCCGTCATCGGTGCCGGGGGCATCGGCTTCGACGTGGCCGAGTTCCTGGTGCACGGCCATGGCCATTCGACCACGCTCGACCTGCCCGCCTGGCAGGCCGAATGGGGCATCACCGACCCGGCCGAGGCGCGCGGCGGCCTGGCGCCCAAGGGCCCGCAGGTCACACCGCCGGCCCGCCAGGTCACGCTGCTGCAGCGCAAGAAGGGCAAGCTCGGCGAGGGCCTGGGCAAGACCACGGGCTGGATCCACCGCACCACGCTGAAGATGAAGCAGGTGCAGATGGTGGGCGGCGTGAACTACGAGCGCATTGCCGACGAGGGCCTGCTCGTCTCGTACGGCGAGCAGCGCGAAGACCCGACCTGGATCCCGTGCGACACCGTGGTGCTGTGCGCCGGTCAGTTGCCGCTGCGCACGCTGGCCGACGAGTTGCTGGGCCTGGGCAAGAAGCCGCATGTGGTGGGAGGCGCGCTGGAGGCGGGCGAACTCGACGCCAAGCGGGCTATCGACCAGGCGGCACGGCTGGCAGCATTGCTCTGATACCGATTTGCCTTCAACCGTCTAACTTCGTTGGTCCGATTGCCTCAGGCCCCGGCCGGCAGCCCCAGCGCGTGGTACACGCGCGCCGCCGCATAGGCATCGTTGGCGGCATACACCAGCTGCGATTCGGTGAGGTGGGCGTTGGCCCAGTTGGAGGTGGCGGCCTTCTTGGACTTCATGAAGCGCTGGTTGAACAGCACCGCCACCGCGCCCTTCACGCCCATGTCCTTGCGGTAGCCCTGCTGGCGGAACACATGGTTGAGTTCAAGCACGTCCGCGGGCACCACACCCAGCTTGGCCTCGATGCGTTTCTTGTCGTCGCCCAGGCCAAAGCCGGCCTTGGTGGTGCCGGGCCGGGCCAGCAGTTGCGCCACCAGAGCGCGGCAGCCCTGGTCGTGCAGCTGGAACACCCAGGCCTTGTCGAGGGTGGACAGCTGCACCACGTGCGGCCCGTCGGACGCCTCGCCCTGCACGAAGGTGGGCTTGGATTCGGTGTCGAAGCCCCACACCGTGCTGGCCGCCAGCTCATCGCAGGCCTTTTCGGCCTGGGCGGCGGTGGCCACCAGGGTGATGCGATCGGGCCCCAGGCGCTCGAAGGGGGGCAGCAGTGCGATCTCTTCCTTGCCGGGCGTGGCGCGTTGGGTGTGTGGGGGGCTCATGGGGTAGCTATTGTGGGGGATTGGGAGGCAACTGATTCAAAATGCAAGCGATGTTGCGAGGGCCGGCTTGGACTGCCATGATCCCGCAGCACCCGGGAGCGGGGGGCGTTCAGGCTTCGCGTCCCTGCACCCTTCAGAAACCTCCCTCTTTGGTGACGTAGGTCACGCCTGACACGCAATTGCGCGTTTGTGGCCGTCTCAGTCAAAACTCCGGTGGATAAGATCGTTTTGCCAGCTGGGATGGTCGCTGTCTATTGTTTCCTTGAAGACTGTCTGCATTGTTTTTGCGCCCTGACCTTTCTGGCTGGCCTCGTTTGACATCCCTCTGGCGGGGGCGGGGCCTTGCTGGTCTGCGGCAGATGCGAATGGCCTGGTTGGCACTGGCTTTTGCGATTGCCTGCGGCATGATGCAATTGATTCCGGCCTTCCAGTCGCCCGATGAGATCGTGCACCTGCTGCGCGCCGACATGGTGGCCCATGGCCAGCCTTTGCTCAAGGGCCTGGAGCCCGACGTGCGCGGCAAGACCGGTGGTTGGGTGGACATCCATTTCTTCCTGTTCTCGCAGTGGATGCAGAAGATCGTGGGGCCGCACCGCGACAGGAGCCTTTCGCCCGCGTGGCTCACGAGCGAGGCCAAACGGTTCGACTGGCTGGACGATGAGGTCTTTGTCGATGCGTCGGCCACCGGGTACTACGCCCCTTTCATCTACCTGCCGCATGCGCTGGGCCTCAAGCTCTCGCGTGCGCTCGACCTGTCCCTGGGCCACAGTTACCAGCTCACCCGCATGCTTGTCACGCTGCTGGTGTTGGGCGTGGTCTTCTGGGCCTGGCAGACAGGGCCGCCCTCCGTGCTGTTGCAGGCCCTGCTGCTGATGCCCATGGCGCTGTTCCAGATCATCTCGCCCACCATCGACGGGCTGTGCTTTGCGCTGGCATTGCTGGTGCTGTCGCTGTTTCTGCTGCAGTGGCAGGAGGGCCGGGCCACGCGCTGGCAGGCGTTCGCGTTTTACTTTTCCATCTTTCTGCTGGTAACGTCGCGCACCAACCTCATTCCCATGGTGTTGCTGCCGCTGGTGCTGCTGCTCAGGCACTGGTCGTGGCAGCGCGTCGCGGCCACGGCCACACTGTTCGCGGCCAGTAGCGGGTGGACTCTGTACGGCTTGGTCCACACCCAGGACCACCGCGTGGTGCGCGCGCTTTCCACGGGGCAGATCATCGGCACATACCTGCGCGACCCGCTTGATTTCCTGCGCCTGGTGGGGCGAACCATCGCCGACCCGTTCCAGGGCCACCTGATCGCTTCATCCTTCGTGGGCAACCTGGGTTGGGCCGATGCGCCGATTGCGGACCTGGCCCTGGTCACCATAGGCTGCGGCCTGTTGCTGGCGGCCGGCCTGACCGTCGCGGCGACAAGCTACCAGAAGGCCGATCTTGGCATCCGCGCCACGCTGCTGGTTGCGGCGGTGGGCAGCGCGCTGCTGGCCTTCTTTGCGCTCGCCGTGACCTGGAACGACTACCCCGTGCGCGTCATCGAAGGCTTGCAGGGGCGCTACTTCATCATCCCCTCCATGCTGCTGGCGGCGGCCCTGGGGCCCGTGCGGCTGGCACCGGCGCACACGCCCAGGCCAGCCAGCCACCGGGTGTTTGTTCTGCTGTATGCCATGTTCTGCCTGGGTGCCATGGCCACGACGCTGCAAGGGCGCTACGGCATGGGGCTGGCAGTGTTCGATTTCTGATCACGGCATCCGCCTCGCGGAGTGTGCCGGCCAGGTCAGTAGCCCTGACCGTCCAGGTCGGCATCGGCCAGGGCAATCCGGTCGCGGCCCTCGCGCTTGGCCTGGTACAGGGCCTGGTCGGCCCGGTCCAGCAGGTCGCGCAGGCTGCGGTCGCTGCCCCGGAGCGTGCCCAGGCCCATGCTGGCGGTGATGCGGTAGCGGTGGCTGCCCGCCGCATCTGCACCCGCCAGCTCCAGCGTGCGCACGCAGCCGAGCAGCCGCATGGCCACCTCGTGGCCCTGGGGCAGGGTGGTGCCCTGCAGCAGCACGCCGAACTCCTCGCCGCCCAGGCGGCCCACCGTGTCGCCGGGTCTGAGCCCTTCCATCACCGCGCGTGAAAAGGCCACCAGGGCGCGGTCGCCTTCGAGGTGGCCGAAGCGGTCGTTGATGGACTTGAAATGGTCCACGTCCAGCATCAGCAGCGTGAGCGGCGTGCCATGCTCGCGTGCGGCGTGGAAGGCCGCCTCGGCGGTTTCCAGAAAGGAGCGGCGGTTGGCCATGCCGGTCAGCATGTCGGTGGTGGCCAGTCGGTGCAGCTCGCGCTCCAGGTTCTTGCGCTGCGTCACGTCGCGGTAGATACCCTCCACCCCGGCAAACTGGCCCAGGTGGTCGTACAGCGCGTGGCTGCTGATGGAGATGTCGATCACCGCGCCATCGCGCCGCACCATCTGCCCCGGAAAGTCGGCCACCTCGCCCTTTTCCTGGATGGCCACCTTGAAGGCATCGCGGTCCTTGCTCTGCGGGTAATACGACTCGGCGGTGCGGCCCTCGATCTCGTGCGGCTCGTAGCCCAGCACCCGGCGCACCCCAGGCCCCACATGCTGCACCACGCCCTGCGCGTCGGTGCGGTAGTACACGTCCTGCATGTTGTCGAACAGGCGGCGGAAGTTGTGCTCGCTCTCGCGCAGTTGGTCCTGGATTTCGATTTGGTGCGTCATGTCCATGCCGCACATCAACACAGCCGGCGCGCCCTGCCATTCAATCGCCACGCTGGCCACCAGCACCATGCGCAGCTGGCCCTTGTCGGTGCGCACGCGGAACTCGGAGGACTTGTTGGGCCGCCCCACGTGGTCGGGCTCCTTCACGCGCTCGATGCGCTGGCTGGAGCGCGCCTTGTCCATGGGGTGCACGAAATGGCCGAGGATCCGGCCCAGCAGGGCCTGCTCGCTGTCGGCCTCCAGCAGGGCCACGCCGGCCGCATTGGCACGCAAGATGGCGCCGGCGGGCGTCACCACCAGCGCCGCTGCAGGCAGCAGTTGCAACAGTTCCTGATCGTGGTGCATGCGTTTGTAACAATACGTAGTGCAC
This sequence comes from Acidovorax sp. Root217, assembly GCF_001428645.1. Classification (NCBI taxonomy): domain Bacteria; kingdom Pseudomonadati; phylum Pseudomonadota; class Betaproteobacteria; order Burkholderiales; family Comamonadaceae; genus Acidovorax; species Acidovorax sp. Root217. Next base: position 15,835 of record NZ_LMIH01000009.1, on the reverse strand, counting down.
CATTGTGGCACCGCGCGCGCAAAACGCCACCAAGTGTTTTACACAGGGGGACGGTTGGGAGATGTTGCCCTGAGGCGTGTCCACCATCGGTGTGGTCCACAGGGGCATTGCCTTGGCGATCGCCCGCGCAAGCTCCTGGCATGGATGGCCGCGATATATGCTGCAGGCCATGTATCGATTTTCGGAATGATGCCCCGCCGTGCTCAGCGAACTCAAGACCTTCATCGCCGTCTGCCGCCATGGCACGTTTGCCGCTGCGGGCGAACGCATCGGCCTCACGCAGTCTGCCGTCAGCAGCCAGATCAAGCGGCTGGAGGAGTCGCTGGGCTTTGCACTGTTCGACCGCACGGGGCGCTCGGCCACGCTCAACGCGGCAGGCCAGGCCACGCTGGCGCGCGCTGAAGAGATCCAGGCGCTCTACGCCCGGCTGGCCGACCTGCCCAGCGAGGCCTCAACGGCAGGCCTGCTGCGCATCGGTTCCATCGCCTCGGCGCAGCCGACCCTGGTGGCGCGGGCGCTGGCGATTCTGCGCCAGGCCCATCCGCAGCTGCGCGTGCACGTCACGCCGGGCGTGTCCATGGGCCTGATGGACGAACTCGACGCGGGCAAGATCGATGCGGCCGTCATCATCCGCCCGCCCTTCGGCATGCTGCCCGAGCTGGCTTGGCAGCCGCTGGCGCACGAGGCCTTCGTACTGCTGGTGCCGGCCGGCCTGAAGGGCCGCGACTGGCGCGCCCTGGTGCAGGAGCACCCGTTTCTGCGCTACGAGCGCACGTCGTTCGGCGGGCGCATGGTGGAGCGCTTTGTGCGCCGCGAAGGCCTGGCCGTGCGCGATGCGGTGGAGGCGGACGAGATACCCGCGCTCATCCACCTGGTGGCGCTGGGCGTGGGCGTGGCGCTGGTGCCGCTGGTGCAGGCGCACCTGCCGCTGCCGCCCGGCGTGCGCGTGCTGACCCTGGGCGAGAACACCTTTTACCGCGAGATCGGTCTGCTGCAGCGCAGGCCGCGCGCCAGCCCGCCCGCCGTGGCGCTCTTCGCGCAATGCCTGAGGCGGGCCGCCGAGGTGGCGGCGCCAGCGCCTGCTGTGGCTTCTTCTTCGCGTCAGCGCGGCCCGTAGTCTTCCATGGGCTTGTCGCTGGGGTTGGCCCAGGCGGCCCGGGTCTGGGCATTGGCGGGCAGCCCCACCCTGATGCCCTGGGGCGGTATCGGCTGCATGAACCACTTGTCGTAAAGGCGCGCGACCTCGCCGCTTTTGGCGAGCGCTGCCACGCTCTGGTCCACCACTGCCTTGAAGGCGGGGTCCTTGGGGATCATGATGGCCAGGGGCTCCACGCTGAGCACCGGCTCCAGGATTTTGTACTGCGCGGGCTCCCTGCTGCGCGAGATCAGGGTGGCCAGAATCTGGCCGTCCGCCACGAAGGCGTCGGCACGCCCCGTCTCCAGCAGCAGAAAGCCCTCGCTGTTGTCCTTGCCCAGCACCTCCGTCATCTGGCCGGAGGCCTCGCGCCCCATCTTGCGCACGGCCTGCACGGCGGTACTGCCGGCCGTGGCCGCCACGGTCTTGCCGCTCAACTGGGCAACGCCTGCCACCGGGGACGATGCCTTCACGGCGATGCGCACGCCTTCGACGAACAGCGTGGGGGCAAACGCCACCTCCTGCTGGCGCGCGGCATTGTTGGTGGTGGTGCCGCACTCCAGGTGCACGGTGCCATTGCGCACCAGCGAAATCCTGTTCTGCGGGGTCACCAACTGGTACACCACCTCCAGCTTGTCCAGACGGGCTGCGGCCTTGATGTCGGGCACGATGCGATTGCAGACCTCCACATGGAAGCCCGTGTACTGGCCGGGCCCGAGGGTGAACGACATGGCGCCCGAGGCATCGCGCACGCCCATGACAAGTTTGCCGCTGTCCCTGATTGCCTTGAGGGTATCGACCTGAGCCCAGGCGCTGCCCAGGGTGAGCGACAGTGCGGCGGCGCACGCCAGCACGTGAATGCGTGGGAGTTGCATGGCAGCCCCTTATTTGGCGAACAGCGAGCCGAGGTCCGCGAACGACTTCATCTCCACCGCGTTGCCCGAGGGGTCCAGGAAGAACATGGTGGCCTGCTCGCCCGGCTCGCCCTTGAACCGGATGTAGGGCTCGATGACGAAGGCCGTGCCGCGCGCCGTGAGCTTGTCCGCCATGGCCTGCCACAGGTCCATGGGCACCACGGCGCCAAAGTGGCGCACCGGCACGGCGTGGCCATCCACCGCACTGTGGCTGCCATGCCCGCATTCTTCGGGCGCCAGGTGGGCCACGATCTGGTGGCCGAAGAAGTTGAAGTCCACCCAGGCGTCGGCGCTGCGCCCCTCGGGGCACCCCAGCAGCTCGCCATAGAAGGCGCGGGCCTCGGCAATGTCGCGCACCGGGAACGCGAGGTGAAAGGGGATGGGGGAGGTGAGGTGGGATGTGGTGGAGAGGATCGTGGAGGTCATGGGGAATGTCTGCTTGCGGGTTGATGACCGTCAAACTTTAGGCAAACTCTTCCTCCATGAAAAACGATAGTTCTGCGTGCTGAGTATCGAAATCATCGATGAGTGCAGGCGGGCCACCATGTCGAGACACAGCGCGCGCCCTGCCAGTCACTTCAGGTGAACCGTGCGAACGGGTCGACCAGGGATGCAATGGTGGGCGTGCCCGGCACCACGCTGGCTGCGCTGCCGCGCCGCGCAGACTCGGGCTCCACAGTCACGGGGGAGGCGGCCAGGGGCTGCATGGGCCGCCCGTACACGCGCCGCACGCGGTCTTCGAGCGTGGGGTGGGTGTCGAGCCGGCGCTCCAGCCGGCCGCCGCCCTCCACGTCCACCAGCAGCATGTGCTGCACCGAGGGCAGGGCCAGGCCCGTGTGGCGGTGGTCCTGGGCATAGCCCGCCGGTGTGTCGCGGCGCTGGCCCATCACCTTGCGCAGCACGCCGCCCAGGCCGTCCTTGCTGCGCGTCCACTGCACGGCGCGGGCGTCGGCCAGGTACTCGCGCTGGCGCGAGACGGCGGCCTTGAGCATGCGCCCCGTGAGCCAGCCAGCAAAGCCCGCCAGCATGATGGCCGAGCCGAACCACCAGGCCAGGCCGCGCCGCTCGCGCAGCGTGTCGCCAAAGTTGTAGACCAGCTCCAGCCCGTAGACCATTCCGGCAAGCTGCATCTTCAGGCGTGTGTCGCCCTCGTGCAGGTGGCTCAGCTCATGGGCGACCAGGCCCTGCATCTCCTCGCGGTTGAGGTAGTCGAGCGCGCCCTGCGTCACGGCCACCACCGCATCCTTGTCGTCCCAGCCGGCGGCAAAGGCGTTGATGGCATCAACGCGCGGCACCACCATCACCTGCGGGCGGCGCATGTTGGCGGCAATGCACAGCTCGTCGACGATGTTGGCCAGGCGCTGCTCGGCATGCGAGATCGAGGGCCGCAGCTCGCGCGCACCGGCGCGCGTGGCCAGCTTCACGCCGCCTGCGCGCAGGTTCGACGTTTCCACCCACCAGCCGCCCAGCACCAGCATGAGCGACACGCCCACGTTGACGGCCAGAAAGCCGGCGGGGTAGGGCAGGTTGCCGGGCAGCACGGCCGCCATCAGCAGCCAGGCCACCACGAGCGCCCCGTGCACGGCAGCCACCAGCAGCGCCACGGCAATGGCAAAGCCCAGCAGCAGGCGGCGCGTTTCGCTGCGCGCGTTTTCTTGATGGTTCCAGAATTTCATCGAGTCAGTCCCTCGCGGCTACGCGGACTGCTCAGAATTGCACTTTGGGTGCGGTGCGTTCTTCTGCGCTTTGCGTGGATTCGAGCATCGGCGAGCTGACGAAGCCCAAGAGCCGCGCCACGATCAGGTCAGGAAACTGCTGGGCCTTGTCGTTGAACTCCAGCACCTGGTCGTTGTAGGCCTGGCGTGCAAAGCCCAGGCGGTTCTCGGTGCTGGTGAGCTCCTCGCTCAGCGACTTCATGGAGGCATCGGCCTTGAGGTCGGGATACGCCTCGGCCAGCGCCATCAGCCGGCCCAGGCTGCCGCCGAGCACGCCCTCCGCCGTGGCCAGGGCGCCCAGCGCGCTGGCGCTGGCCGGCGCTGCACGGGCTGCGGTAGCGGCGGTCTGCGCATTGCCGCGCGCCTTGATCACGGCTTCGAGCGTGGACGCCTCATGCGCCATGTAGCCGCGCGCCACCTCGATCAGGTTGGGGATCAGGTCGTAGCGCCGCTTGAGCTGCACGTCGATCTGGGCAAAGGCATTGGCAATGCGGTTGCGCAGCTGCACCAGGCGGTTGTAGACCACCACGGCCCATACCAGCAACACCACCACCACGCCGGAGAAAATCCATCCTGCTGTCGACATAGTCCACCTCCTCTGTTGTAAATTTTGATTGAGGTCAATAGTACAGAACGGTTTTTCCGGGGAGGGGGAAAGCTGAAACTTGGTGGGGATTTGGATCGCAGGGCCACTGTGGCCGCTGGTCAGAGGCGGGTCATCGGGCCGCAATGTCGTGCCAGGCCAGCAGGCTCTCGGCCAGCCGGGCCACGGCTGACGGGGCATCGGCGGCCGCTGCTGCACGGCGCAGCATGCCCAGTGGCGGCATGGCCATGTGCGGCACGGCCAGGTGGGTCAGCAGACGTGCTTCGAGCAGCGGGCGGGCAAAGTGGTGGGGGCTGAGCGCCAGCAGGTCGCCGCTGTCCAGCATGGCCTGCGTGAGCAGGGCCGAGCGGCTGGAGACCTGGCAGGTGCGCGGCGCACCGCCCAGGCGCACGCACAGCGCGTTGAACTCCGCCGGCGCAATCCCGGTGAGCGGCGGCACCAGCCAGGTGTGTGCGCGCAGGTCGTCGTCGGACACATGGGCTTGCCCTGCCAGCGGGTGGCCGTTGCGGCACAGCACCACGTAGTGGTCGGCCCGCACGGGGGTGAACAGGTGGCCTTCGGGCAAGGGCTGGGGCTCGCGGCACAGCACGATGTCCACCCGGTTGGCCTCGATCATCTGCAGCAACTGGTCGGCCGGCACCTCATGCACCTCCACCGCCACGTCCGGGTGGGTGCGGCTGAACACCGGCAGTGCCTGCGTCAGCCACCCCGCCACGGCTGCGTGGATGGCGCCGATGCGCACCAGACCGGTGGCGCCATGCTGCATGGAGGCTGCCGTTTCCGCGCAGGCGTGCAGCAGCTTGAGCGCATTGCGCACCAGGGGCAACAGGGCCAGCCCGGCGGGCGAGGGCCGCATGCCCCGCGCGTGCCGCTCGAACAGCGGGGTGCCCAGCAGGGCCTCGAACTCGGCCAGCGCGTGCGTGGCCGCAGGCTGGCTCAGGCCTATGGCCGAGGCGGCCTTCTGCAGGCTTTGCAACTCGGCAATGTGCACGGCCAGTTGCAGGTGCTTCAGGCGCGCACGGCCCAGCAGCCGTGCGAACAACAGGTCTGGGGTGGTGGGTGTCATGGCAGCTTTGTATTCATTGTTTGAATATCTTAGAGCGCCTTTGAATTTGACGGAGAGGTCTGCATCGCCAGAATGGTCGCTGAGCCGCTCCAGCAATCCATTCAATTTTTGGATGCTGGGGGCAAGAGCCTTACAGAACAAGAATCTGACTGAGACACCACACCCACCCAACGCACCTGTTTGTACGCGCCTGTACGCACGCCTGCCGGCCCGCATACCCGCGCCCAGTCCCCTGCACCAGCGCCTGGAGACAACCAGGGGACGCCGCATGCCTTTTTCTCTTTTTCCTCTTTGAGATGCCCATGAACCGCCATAAAACCAAAATCGCCTTGTGCGTTGCCGCCTTGCTGGCCGCCACCGCTGCTGCGCACGCAGCGGACACGCTCGACACCGCCTGCCGCACCACCGAAGAATGCCGCGCCCAGGTTGCCAAGATCCAGGGCACCTTCAGCGGCGATGCCACCAGCGCGCAGGCCAAGGCGCAGGATGTCTTCTACTGGTTTGGCCGCATCAACATGGCATCGACCGTGATGAACGTGGAAGAAGGCATCATCCCCGCCCCGCTGGCGGGCCCCATCGCACGGGGCGTGGCCCATTCCATCGACCAGGCCACGCAGCCCGGCGGCCGCCGGCCCACCGACGTGCTGCAGGTCGAAAAGATCATCACCGACGCCGCCGGCCCCGACGCCACGCTGATCCATTCGGGCCGCAGCCGCCAGGACATCCACTCCACCCTGAACGCTGCCCAGCTGCGCACCGAGGTGCTGGACTTTGCCACCGCCCTGAGCAGCGCCCGCGCCCGCCTGCTGGAGCTGGCCGCCCAGAACGTGGACACGCTGGTGCCCGCCTACACCAACGGCGTGCAGGCCATGCCCGTGAGCTACGCGCACTACCTGCTGGCGTTTGCCGACTCGTTCGAGCGCGACGCCACGCGCATCCGCGAGGCCTATGCCCGCATCAACCGCAGCGCGCTGGGTACTGCTGTGCTGGCCAACTCCAGCTGGCCGCTCAAGCGCGAGCGGCTGGCCGACCTGCTCGGGTTCGACGGGCTCATCGTCAACTCGCTGGACGCCGGGCAGGTCAGCACCTACGACATCCCCATCGAGGCCGTCGGCATCGCCAGCTCCACCGCCATCCGCGTGGGTGCCTTCATGCAGGACGTGCACGTGCAGTACCACCAGACGCGCCCCTGGCTGCTGCTGTCTGCCGGCAAGACCTACACCAGCAGCGCCATGCCGCAAAAGGCCAACCCCGGCATCATCCAGAACACGCGCCTGAAGGCATCGGACGTGGTGGCCTCGGCCCAGGCTGTCACGCTGCGCGCCCACAACGTCACGCCCGGCATGATCGACTACAAGAACGCCTGGAGCGCGCAGGGCGGCGCCCGGACCTTTGTGCTGGGCGTGGAGATGGTCCAGCAGTTCAAGGAAGTGCTTGATGCGCTGCAGGTGGACCCCGTGCGCTCGCTCGAGGAACTGGAGTCGGAATGGACCACCTCCATGGAGCTGGCCGAAACCCTGCAGCGCACCAGCCGCGTGCCGTTTCGCGTGGGGCACCACTTTGCCTCCGAGGTGGTGGTCTACGCGCGCAGCAAGAACCTGCGCCCCAGCGAGTTCCCCTACCAGGAGGCCGTGCGCATCTATGCCGAGGCCGGCAAGAAATACAGCCTGACCGACCTGCGCCTGCCGCTGGACGAGGCCAGCTTCCGCAAGACGCTCTCGCCCGAGAACATGGTCAAAACCCGCGTCGGCGTGGGCGGACCCCAGCCAGCCGAGGTGCGCCGCATGCTCGCCAGCGCCCGCGAGTCCCTGGCCAAAGACGACGCCTGGCTGGCCGGCCGCCGCACCAGGCTGACCGAGGCGGATGCCAAACTGAACCGCGCCTTCCTGGAGATTGCGCGCAGGCCCTGAGCGTGTTTTCCGGGGCCTGCAAGCCCCGGTTCATGACCCCTTGGTACGGCCCTGGGTCCGCAAGCGGTACCATCGCCCATGAGAAAAATTTTCCAACTACATGTCGAAGGCAAGAATCCGGACCGGGTTCTGGAGTCCGTCAAGCACGATATCCGCAAGTACATCAAGCGCGAACGCCGCCGTGACATCCCCGAAGGCGCGGACTTCTGGGACTTCGATTGCCAGTTCGGCGCCACCAAGGAAGCCGCCACGGTGGTGCACCTGTCGGCCCTCACCGGCCTGATCAACGGCGTGGTGGCCGAGGGCGGCAAGCAGTTCTACGTCGAGATCCTGGCCAAGCCCGGCAAGCGCACGGCGCGGCCTGCAGGTTCGCGTGACGAGGACGCTGCCAACGACGGCATGGGTGCCGAAGACGACGACAGCGAAGACTGACAATCTGGCGGATTCGGGCTTGTGCCCGACCCACCGACCCACCGGCTTGCCTTTCACGGGGCACGCCGGTTTTTTGTTGACCGGCCGGGTCTGCCCTTATTCCGGCTTGGGGGGCTTTTTGCCCACAGGGCGTGCGGCTTCGGCAGCCGCCTCGGCCTCGGCTTCTGCCGCTGCGGCGCGCAGCTTGTCCTTCTTGCTCGGGCGGCGGCCCTTGATGCCGCCGGTGCCGGGCTCCCCAGGGGCTGCCGGGGCGGGGGGCGGGGCCACCTCGGTGGGCTCGAAGCCGGCAATCACCTCCAGCGGCAGCGCCAGGCCCTGGCGCTTTTCGATCAGTCGGAAATGCGCCACGGCGTCGGGCGTCACAAAGCTCACGGCCACGCCGCTCTCGCCCGCGCGGCCGGTGCGGCCGATGCGGTGCACGTAGTCGTCGGCCGAGCGCGGCAGGTCGTAGTTCACCACCGCAGGCAGCTGGGCAATGTCGATGCCGCGCGCAGCCAGGTCGGTGGTCACCACCACCTGCCAGCGCTCGTCCTTGAACTCCTGCAGCACCTGCTTGCGCGCGCCCTGGCTCAGGCCGCCGTGGAAGGGGCTGGCGAAGATGCCGGCCTTGTACAGCTTTTCGGCCACATGCTCGGCCGCGTACTGCGTGGCCACAAAGACCAGCACGCGCGTCCAGCCGTGCTCCTTGAGCAGGTGGCGCAGCAGTTGCGTGCGGCGCTTGTCGTCCACGGCGATGGCGCGCTGCGCGATATCGGGGGTGTGGTCTGGCGTGGGCGCAATCTCCACCCGCCGCGGCTGGCGCAGCAGGCCGTCGGCCAGGGCCTGCACTGCCTCCGGGAAGGTGGCCGAGAAGAACAGGTTCTGTCGCTTGGCCGGCAGCAGGGCCAGCACGCGCTGCAGCTCCTCGGCAAAGCCCAGGTCCAGCAGGCGGTCGGCCTCGTCCAGCACCAGGTGGGCCACCTTGCCCAGCTGGATGGCGTTGTGCTCCACCAGGTCGAGCAGCCGGCCCGGCGTGGCCACGACGATGTCGGCCCCGCCGCGCAGGCCCATCATCTGCGGGTTGATGGACACGCCGCCGAACACCACCGCCACCTTGGGCGGCTGCTGCAAATGGCCTGCCAGGTCGCGCAGCACCTCGCCCACCTGGGCCGCCAGCTCGCGCGTGGGCACCAGCACCAGGGCGGTGGCGTGGCGTGACGCCTGGCCGGTGGCGCCCAGTTGCACCGCCTGCAGCAGCGGCAGCCCGAACGCCGCCGTCTTGCCCGAGCCGGTCTGTGCAATGCCCAGCAGGTCCTGCCCGTTCAGGATGGCAGGGATCGCCTCGGTCTGGATGGGCGTGGGCGCCGTGAAGCCCACGGCTTGGGCGGCATGGGCGAGGGCAGGGGAGAGACCGAGGGCAGCAAAGGGCATGGGCAAGGCGGCCTGTGCACGGGGCACGGCCACGAAAGAGAACGATAAATGGGGTGGGCGCAGCCCGCGTGCGGGCTGTCTGAATCCCCTGATTGTCCTGCATTCGCCTTTCAATGCATGCGGCGCAAGCGCACGACCGTTGAAACGGGCGTGGCCC
>NZ_LMIH01000009.1:272-6440 GCF_001428645.1 Acidovorax sp. Root217 | reverse complement strand
CTGGGGGCGTCCCCCTCCCGCATTGCGCAGCAATGCGAGAGAGGGGTGAAGGCGCGAAGCGACACAGGGGGTGCTTCATAATTGCTTATGGCCATCCCCACCGATCCCTCCGTCATCACCCACGGCATCCAGCTCGCGGTGGCGCCCGTGTTCTTGCTCACCGCCGTCTCCGGCATGATCGGCGCCGTGGCCGGCCGGCTGGCGCGCATCATCGACCGCGCCCGCGTGGTGGAAGACCGCGCCCGCGCCAACAACGACCCCGAGTACACCGCCCGCGCCTATGCCGAGCTGGGTGACCTGCGCCTGCGCGGCCGCCTGGCCAACGGCTGCATTGCGCTGCTGACCTTCTGCGCCTTTCTCATCGGCATCACCATCATCCTGCTGTTCCTGGGCGAAACCTTCGACTACCAGGCCAACCGCCTGGCCATCGCGGGCTTCCTGGCCGGCGTGGCCTCGTTCCTGTTGGCGCTGGTGTGCTTTCTGGCCGAGACGGTGATGGCCACGCGCTTGCTCAACTTCCACATGCTGCAAAAGGAAATTGGCGCCAACCCCGCCGATACCCCTCTGATCGTGCGGGAGCCGAAGTGATGGCCCCCGCCCCCAAGAAGTCCCTGGCCGACCTCGGCAGCCTGGGCGGCCTGGTCTATTCCACCGACACCGGCCGCATGTGCCCCGACTGCCGCCAGCTCATCGCCCAGTGCGTTTGCAAGGAGCTGGCCAAGGCGGCCGCGGTGCCTGCCGGTGACGGCATCGTGCGCGTGTCGCGCGAGACCAAGGGCCGTGGCGGCAAGGCCGTCACCCTGGTCAAGGGCGTGCCAGTGGATGCCGCCGCGCTCGACCAACTGGGCAAGCAGCTCAAGGCCGCCTGCGGCAGCGGCGGCACGGTGAAGGACGGCGTGATCGAAATCCAGGGCGACCACGTGGACCGCGTGATCGCCGCGCTGCAAAAGCTCGGCCACAAGGTCAAGCGCGCGGGCGGCTGAGGGAGTGCATGCGATGGACGCCGAGAAGCTGCAACGCCTGGTCACCACCGAGATGCCCTACGGCAAGCACAAGGGCACCTTGCTCGCCGACCTGCCTGCCAACTACCTCGGCTGGTTTGCGCGCGAGGGATTCCCGAAAGGGGAGCTGGGGCAGTTGCTGGCGCTGATGTATGAGATCGACCATAACGGGTTGGCGGATCTGCTGAGGCCGCTGAGGGGGCGGTGAGTGCATGCAGGTGGATCACATCAGCCGATTCCGGGGGGCAGCGATGTTCATGACAAGAAATCCGGTGCCCATGCAAAGTTCATCTCTGCAGTGGCACGCGCTTGTTAACATCTCCCCCAAATGATCAAGCAAGTGAACGATTCGGACCAGATCTCGCGGCTTGTGCTGCGCGGTTACAAGTCCATTGCCGAGTGTGACCTGGACCTCGGGCGGCTCAACGTGCTGATTGGTGCCAACGGTGCAGGCAAATCCAACTTCATCGGTTTTTTCCGCCTCATCAACCGTATTCTGGATCAGCAGTTGCAAGCAGCCGTCGGCGTTGCCGGTGGGCCAGACGCGCTGTTGCACTTTGGCCGCAAGAAAACGGAGGATTTGCACGCCGAACTGTACTTTGGCAATAACGGTTACCGCTTTACCCTTCAGCCGACCCACGACAATCGGATGATGTTTTCCCACGAAGCTTTGTGGTGGAACCAGCATGGCGAATGGCGGGCGAGCTCGGGTCATTTTGAGACCTATGTAGAAAACCAGAAGAAGCACACTCGCATCTACGGCTTCGTGGTGCCTGCAATGCGTAGCTGGCGCCTGTATCACTTCCATGACACGAGCGGCAGCGCTGTGGTCAAGCAGATCCACAACATCAAGGACAACGAGTATCTTCGCGAGGATGCGCGCAACCTCGGGGCCTTCCTGCTACGGCTGAAGAATCATCACGAGGAACAATACCTGCGCATCGTCAAGACCATTCGCTTGGTGGCGCCGTTCTTCGGAGATTTCCACTTGCGGGCGACGGTGGATAACAAGGAGAAAATCCAGTTAGAGTGGACAGAGCAGGGGCAGGATGAACCTTTCTCTGCCAGCGCTTTGTCCGATGGCACCCTGCGCTTCATCTGCTTAGCCACCGTGCTGCTGCAGCCCGAAGAATTCATGCCCAAGACGGTTCTGATTGACGAGCCGGAACTGGGCTTGCACCCATTTGCCATCAACGTACTTGCTGGATTGATGAAGTCTGCCTCGCAGGAGCACCAGTTGATCATCTCGACTCAGTCGGTGGAACTCGTCAACGAGTTTGAGGCGGAAGACCTGATCGTTGTCGATAAGCGAGGGGGGGCCTCCACTTTCAAGCGGCCTGATACAGACGCGCTGGCAGAGTGGCTGATTGATTACAGCCTCGGCGATTTGTGGAAAAAGAATCTTCTTGGTGGGAGACCTGGGCGATGAGCCGTGTCTATCTGCTGGTAGAAGGGCAGACGGAAGAAGCCTTCGTCAATGAGTTGCTGGTGCCTTACTACGCGAGTATGGGCCTCTATTTGACGCCCATCATTGTCAGCACCAGTCCAGGTCATAAAGGCGGCGTGGTCCGGTACGCCAAAATCAGGCCGCAGATCGAAAGACTTTGCAAGCAGGATCCGGCGGCACGCGTCTCCACGTTGTTCGACCTCTACGCGTTGCCGGCGGACTTCCCTGGCAAGAGCAGTCCGGCCTACCCGGCCACTGGAAGCGGGCGGCGCAAGGCGGAGTTCCTGGAAGAGCAGTTGGCCAAGGATGTTGCCCAGCACAACTTCATTCCCAACTTGCTGGCGCATGAGTTCGAGGCGCTGCTGTTCACGGATATCGGTGCTTTCGAGGTGTGGACGGATGATGATCGGTCATTGGACCCGCTGCGTGCAGCGCGAAGGAGCTGCGCGCCGGAAGATATCAATGACGGTCCAAATACTGCTCCCTCCAAGCGCATCCTGGCTGCGATGCCTGCGTACCAAAAAACCGTCCATGGGCCTTTGATTGCGTGTGACATAGGCTTGGATGCCATTCGCACCGCGTGTCCTCACTTCAACAACTGGCTGGCCGCGATTGAGGATTTGGCGCAAGGCGAGCTTCATCCTCTGTAATTCGCAACTGGCGCATGGCCGCAAATCCGCGCGCTCACGTGCCCGCAGCCCAAAGCACCGGGAACAACGCATGCACCATGGCCGCCCCTGCTGGCAACTTGTCCACCAGCCCCGGAAAATCCGGCGAGGTCCTCCACCGCCGTGGTGCATGGGTGATGTCGTCGCCAATCATGCGCACCGAGAACACGCGGCGCCGGCGCCCGGGTTCCAGGCCGGCCGAGGCGTGCAGCGTGAGCATGTTGAAGGCAATCGCGTCGCCAGGCTCCACGGCCCAGCCTCGGATGTCGTAGGCCGCGCGGTCGGCCTCGATGTCGGGCAGGTCGGCCAGGGCGCCCTCGGGGAACCATTTCGCCTCGTTGCTCATGAAGGTGCGCGGCATCAGCCAGGGGCCCCGGTGCGAGCCGGCCACCAGCTCCAGCGTGGAGGCGCGGGAGACAGGGTCGACGGGGATCCAGAAGCTCACGTTCTGGCTGCCCTCGATGTTGTAGTAGGGCTGGTCCTGGTGCCAGGGCGTGCGCTGGCGCGTGCCCGACTCCTTGGTCAGCATGTGGTCGTGGTACAGACGGATCTTGCTGCTGCCGGTGAGCTTGGCTGCGATCTCGGGCAGGGCGGATTGCGAGATCACGTCCCAGTACGCGGGTATCTCCTGCCAGTTGCAGAAGTCCTCGATGAAGAAGCCCGGGTCGTCGGCGCGGCTGGCCACCTTGGCGCGCGGGCTGGGTGCGGCCAGGTTGGTGTCGATGCCCTCGCGCAGCCGCTCGACCTCGGCGGGGCGCAGCACCCCGCGCAGGCAGACCACGCCATCGCGAGCAAACTTCTCGGCCATGGCGCTGGCGGGGGACTGTGCGTTGAATTCGCTGGGGTGGTTGGTGGGCATGGTGTTCGTTTCCTGGGCTGGTGCGGGCAGAATCAGTCTAAATTGGTCAGATTCAATCAAATACGCCTGTTCGGACAAGCAATCAGTGAAGCCAGACAAGATGAACCTCCCCAAGGCCGCTCGCCAGCCCGCCGCGCAGGCGACAGCCATGCCGACGATGCTGTTCAAGGTGGTTCATCTGCAGCCCGGCGGCGCCGACCCGGCCGATAGCCATGCGGCAGGGCAGTTCGTGCATGCGCTGTCTGGCGTGATCGAGGTGGGCATGGGCGGGCAGGTGTTCCTCGCGCCGCCGCAGTACGGCGTGTGGATACCGCCGCACCTGGAGCATGTGTCGAGCAACCGCCATCAAGCCAGCTACGCCACAGTCTATGTGGCTGAGGCGCTGTGCGCCGCACTGCCGCGCCAGCCCTGCACCATGGTCATCAGCCCGCTGATTCACGCCGTGCTCGATACCTTGCACAGCCGTGGCATCGATGTGCCGCGCAGCGCCCCCGACCAGCGCCTGTTCGAGGTGCTGCTGGACGAATTGCGCGTGGTGCCCGGCCATGACAGCTACCTGCCCACGTCGCAGGACCCTCTGCTCGGCCGCGTGCTCGACGCGCTGCAGGCCAGCCCCTGGGACGGCCGCTCGCTGGCCGACTGGGCGGCCACGGTGCACACCACTGAGCGCACCCTCGCGCGGCGCTGCGAGCGTGACCTGCACATGCCCTTTGGCGAATGGCGCCAGCGCCTGAAGGTGGTGCGCGGCATCGCGCTGCTGGAGGCCGGCCGTGCGGTCAAGGACGTGGCGCTGGAGCTGGGCTACAGCGCGCCCTCGGCCTTCATCGCCATGTTCCACAAGCAGTTGGGCATGACGCCGCAGGCCTATCTTCGGCAGAAGAAGGCAGGTTGATGGAACGCGCTCAGGTCTTCGCGGTGCTGTCGCTGGCGGCGCGCTTTGACTTCGGCGCGATGAACCCGGTGGACAGCCCCACGCCGCAGACGATGACGCCCGCGCAGACCAGCATCCACTGCGTGATGCTTTCATCGAGAAAGACCACCCCGTAGAAGGTGGCGAACACCGGCAGCAAAAACGTGACCGTGAGCGCGCGCGCAGGGCCCGCGCGCTCGATCAGGCGAAAGAACAGGAAGTACGCCACGCCCGTGCACAGCACGCCCAGCGCCAGGATGGCCAGCCAGGCCCGCAGCGAGGGCATGTGCTGGGGCCAGTACACGATGGCCGGCACGACGAGCAGCAGCGATGCGCCGATCTGGCTGCCGGTGGCCGTGGCCAGGGGTGGCACGCCGGTCAGGTAGCGGCGTGTGGCGCTGGCGGCGATGCCGTAGCACAGGCAGGCCAGCAGGCACGCGCCGATGGCCCACAGCGCGGCGTTGTTGTTATTGCCCGCGCCATCGCCATGGCGCAGCCCGGCATTGCCACTGGCCAGCATGACCACGCCCGTGAAGCCGATGGCCAGACCCGCCAGCCGCCAATTGTCCGGCCGTTCGCGGAACCACACCCAGGCCACCAGGGCCCCGAACATTGGGGCCGTGGCATTGAGCACCGCCGCCAGGCTGCTGTTGATGGTGAGCAGCGCAAAGCTGAACAGCGCAAACGGCAGGCCCGAGTTGAAGACACCGATGCCCATGGTGGCGCGCCAGTGCTGCACCAGCGCAGCCCCTTGGCCGCGCAGCATCATCAGGGGAAATAGGAACAGGGCGCCGATGCTGACCCGGGCCGCAGCGGTGGGCAGCGCCCCGAACTCGGCGGCGCCCATGCGCATGAACAGGAAGGATGCACCCCACAGCGCCGCCAGCAGCACGAGGTCGATCACCCAGGCCTTGGTGTTGTTGCTGTTGTTGTTTGCCTGTTGCGGGGCCGGGGTCGTTGTTGTGGTCATGGGGGTCGCTTGTTGCGCAGGCTTTGTCTGGAGGGCCTGCGTGCGATTGGGCGCCAGATCGGCGGTGTCATTGATGCTGTTTTTTCACCAATGGCGGATGGTTTGTTCATCAATCAACAAAGGCGTGAAGTGTGAAATAGATCACATGCATTCTTTGGGGCCAGGGCTATGATTTATTCGTCGACCCGCTGTGGTCGGCTCCTCCCCCTTGTGCAAGCAATTTGCCCGCCTTCGTGCGGGCTTTTTTTTGTTCCTGTGGTGCGTTGGGTGTTTTACGGCTTTTCGGTGCTGGTTGCTGTGTGCATTTGTGGAG
>NZ_LMIH01000009.1:0-238 GCF_001428645.1 Acidovorax sp. Root217 | reverse complement strand
CTTTCTCTTGCGTCGCCAAGAGAAAGTCACCAAAGAGAAGGCGACCCCCAGTCTGCGTCCCCCTGTCGCCCTGTCGGGCGAAAGGGGGCAACCTGCGATGCTCGGACCTGGGGTGGTGCCGCAGAACTCGCTGCGTTCTGCGAACTCCGCTCAAACAGCTGCGGCAAGTCAGATCACGAAGTGCGTGTGTCCTTCGGCACACGCACCCACCCCAGCTCCTGCGCTTCTCGGCGCAGCC
>NZ_LMIH01000008.1:54299-116243 GCF_001428645.1 Acidovorax sp. Root217 | reverse complement strand
GGGGTTGTGCATCTGCGGACCTTACAGGGTGGCAGGTGTTGCACTTCAGTTTTGAATCCGCCAGCTCTTTACTTATCGCTTTTTGGGGTCGCCACGATATCTGATTTGAAAATTAAGCTTGCACAGGCAGCGGCGCCTTTGATAAGTAAAAAAGGAGTTGTTCGTGACGCGGCGACTGGAATTTACACGCTAGGTAAGGGTGTGCTAAAAGCAGTTGCTCCGTACACCTCGGCAATCGACGAAATCGTTGCCTTAGCTGTTCCGGCGCTTGTCAGAGGAAAATTTATCGTTATTGACGATGTAGAGCGGAAGCATGAAAAGCTAAGTATCGACGAAGTGCTTGGTTTTATTGATGATTTTACAAAGGTGTATGAGTGTAGAGTTCTTTTGATTCTTAATAGCGATAAGCTTGATGGTATTGAGTTGTGGGAGAAATTCCGAGAGAAGGTGATCGATGAAGAGGTTCGTCTTAATACGACCCCAGAGGAAGCGTTTGATGTGGCGGTTTTGGGCCGGCCGGGGGTTTGTTTGGATCGGGTCAAGAAAGCAGTTGTTGCTTGCAATTTAACTAACATTCGTGTTATTCGGAAAATAATCCAGATTATCGGTAAATTGTTGAAATCCAAGAACCAGTTGACTGAGTCGGTGCAGCACCGCCTTATTCCATCGACGGTCTTGTTATCAGCGATTCACTATAAAGGGCTTGAAAAGGGTCCATCGGCGGAATTTGTTCTGTCCTATTCCCAAAATCTTGTTTTTGATGCTCTGAACAAGAATAAAAAGGTTGAGTTGGGCGACGAAGAAAAGCTTCGCGCAGAGTGGGCATTGCTCTTTGATAGGCTCGGAATTGACTCAGTTGGAGATTACGAAAAGGAAGTGCAGACCTATTTGTCATCCGGCCTAATAGACCAAGAACGGTTGGATGCAATAATTGATTTGCACATAAAGGATTTTAAGGGTGCTGCGGCTAGAGATGCTGTTCAAGTCTTTTTCGATTCGGCCCGCTGGGACCTACATAAAACTGCTGATGAATTGCTTGAAGAGGCAACTTGCTTAAGGTCGCATGTGGATTTCCTAGATGTTTTTTCCGTGTCTGAGTTGCATGGCGTTTTGGTGGCTTTGAACATGGGTGCGCTCGGGGATGAATTTATTAGCCGCAGTTTGGAAAAAATTAATAACAATGTCTCTAGAATGGATGCAGTGAGCGGCGCTTATTGGTCGATGAGAGGGAAAGCATTGCACCCCAGACTCGCTTTAGCCGTCGAAGAAATAAGGGAAAATCTCAAGCCAAAAAAATCATTATTTAGTGTAATCAATTTTTTGGCTTCCAGTAATGGCTGGAATCCAGATGATGAGGCGGTTTTGCAGGCGGCTACTATGGAGGATTTTTACGCGACAATTTCTGAAGCGCGCGGGGAAAATCTTAAAGTTTTTATGCTGAAATCTTTGGATATGCTGGCACATCGTGAAACCTATGACAAGCATTTTGGAAATGCGTTAGATAACTTTGTAGCTGCCTGCAAAAAGATGATTGCTGATCGTACTGGGACGCGTTCGGAACTGATGCTCAGGAGTTGTTTTGAAGAGACAAGAATGGAGAAGCTCCTAGATTAGCTTGCTCGTCTGTCAGGGGTGAGTTCGCGTTCGCCATTACCAAATCCCCGCCACGTTCGGGCCGTACTCCCGCGTCAGTGCTGCAGCGGCGCCTGCTTGTCCACTATGCGCAGCTTCGCGTACGGGCCGCATAGGTCCTGCACGACCGCGCATGCCTCTAGCCACGAAGCAGCAACCTCCCCCATGCCGCCGAAGAAGCTGAGGATGGTGCCTGGGCTGACCGGCTTGGTCGGCCTGGTACCAATGGCGGCGCACTGCTCGACCGTCACCCCTTTGTGCTCCAGCATTGCCTCGGCTGCCGCAAGGGCGCGCCGGCGCATGTCCTCAGGCAGCAGGCCAGCGAGGTCAACGATTGCCAGGGTGTGTTCCGCCATGGCGCGCTCCTCACTGCTCGGGGGGGGGGGCCGCCGCGAACATTTCCACGGGCGCCAAGCGCAGTAGGGCCTGTGCCTGATTCATCGTGCCGGCCAGCCAGGCGTCCACGTCGCCGGCCTCAATGGGGATCACGCTGCGCTTGTCCTGCTCGGTGGGGCCTACCTTGGGGTCGGGCTTGTGCATGCGGCTCATGAGCGGGTGTGCATCCGCGTTGATTGTCAACATGGTGTAGCTCTCGTGCACCTCGCCCGTGGCCTTGTCGGTCCAGTTGTTCCACAGGCCGGCCAGGCCCCAGGGGGGGCCATCGGCCCGGGCGAAGCGCCACCACACGTTCTTGCCGCTCTCCCAGTTCGGTTCATCGAAGTTGGCCGCCGGGATGATGCAGCGCTGCCCGCGAGCCCACGGCAGCTTGTAGCTGGCCTTGTCCGCCAGCTCCTCGCTGCGGGCGTTGTTGGTCGGGTACTTCAGCTTGGGCTCCTTGGCGAACCAGGGGATCAGGCCCCACTGGCCAACCACCAGTTCGCGGCTGTACCCTGCATCGTCCCGCGCCCTGCGGATGAAGGCGCCCTTGCCACGCGGGAACAGCACCTTGTCGAACAGAGCCGGCTGGTTGCGGGCGCCGATGTTCCATTCGCGCTCGATGTCGCGCTCCTCTGCAGACACGTACCTGTTGCACATGGCTAGGCTCCAGAAGTTGACCAATTCTGCGGGATTCTCCGCGCTCCTGATTGGTGAGCGCCCATCGTAGGCCCGGGCTCAGCGGGCGCCAGTAGGACACCACCGAAGCCGCCAATGGTACTCCGAATGCTCCAAAACACTGTAAATTCATACAGTGTTTTAAGGGCGAGCTGTGAAGATCGAGGTCAAGTTTCTGTGGCGAACGAGGCGCAAGACCGCGACAGGGCGGGATAGCTGGAGCACCACGCGCTTCTCGGCCACGGAGGAGTTCATCCGCAAGGAGCACCCGGACGCAGTCGCCGTTGAAGGCTCGCGCCAGGAGCGTCTGGTGCTGGACCAGCCCTGCGAGTTCGAGTTGCACCGAGGGCACCTCGGAGGGCGCGAGGAGTTCCGGGCTTTGATGCTCACCCCGCCATTGCCAGGCTACGGCGCGCGGCAGGAAACCAAACTGCTCCGCAGGGTCAGTGAGCACCTGATCCGCCAGGAGGGCGCGCGGTGGATCGTCACGCTAGCGAGCACGGGCACGCTGATGTACGACGGCGCTGGCCCGGTGGAAATTGTGGCGCTTGTGCCCTTCGACCCTGGTCCCCCGACACCGCGCAACCCGACCTTGCTGCGCACCAAGTCCCGTGGCGAGCGGGTCCTACCGCTGCCACCCGACCACTATGAGGCACAGGAGCATGGCACGCTGGCCACGGTCTACGTGCTGGAGACCAACGAGATGATCTACCAAGGCCCGGCGCCGGTCGTGGTCGTGAGGTCGCGCGCGCCATTTTGAACTTGGTGCCATGCCCGCTGATGCCTAGGATCAAGTTCCACAAATCAACTTCGGAGCATCTATGGCAATTTTTAAGTACAACCAGTTTGTGATCAAAGGGGACCATGCGGCGTTTGATCAAGCGCACGGACCAGGGACTGCCGTGCCGTTCTCTGGCATTTATCGCTGCGAAGGATGCGCTGGTGAGATTGCCGCCAACCAGGGCGATCCCTTTCCGCCCCAAAACCACCACCAGCATCAAACAGCCCAAGGCGCCATCCGCTGGCGCTTGATCGTCGCAACCCAATAGTTCAAGTCAGCAACCAAACGAGAACCGCCCGAGAGGCGGCTTTTTGCGTCCGGCCGGCTGCCTCAGTTCAACCCAGCCGACGCCGCCGTACGCCGGTAGATGAGGCGGCCCATCAGGAGATCAGTATCTCCTTCTCGTCCTCGTCAGCTCGCGGGACAGCACGGGCACCTGCTGGGCGTCGGCGCCCGTCACATGGCGCAGCACGAGCAGTTTAAGGGTTGAACCTAAACAGAAAACTGAATCAGTGCTTTCCAGCGTGCCCCGGCGTGGGTCTCCATAGGGCGGACTACGCGTGCCATACGCTTCAATATCGCCTGTCCTGGGTTCGAATCCTCCTTTCCCGCCAAAACTGAAACCCCTGAGCAGAGTTGATCTACTTGGGGGGCGCGCGCCAGGAATGCGTAACAAGGCCCGAACAACGCGTTCGGCGGGCCAGAGTTGGCCCGACATGGTGAGGCGGTTTGATGGTTGTCGGCCCGCTGCCGATCTGCCAGGCGCGGATGCGGTGGCCGGGTCTCCCTACCGAAACAGCGCAAACCAGAGCAGCGGCCCCACGATCAGGGCGCTCGCTGCGCTGAGGACGGCTTCGGCTTTGGGGCTGAAGCGCCCCGATGTCTGCGCGACTTGCTGAACCAGCCAGCCCACACCGCTGCTCAATGCAAGCAGGTAGGCCAGGTTCAGCGCGCCGGCAAGGCCCACTGTGCCCGGTGGCGTGCTCATTGCTGCAAAGGCAATGGGCGGGACAAGACAACAACAGATGGCAACCACGATCCAACGCATGGTTTCCCCCTTGTGGATGGCGGTTCATTGTGCGGTGCGGGCGGGTTTTGGGCCATCACCGATTTGGGGGAGGGAGGGCAGAGCGCTCGCACGCCCGAATCAAGTTGGTACATTTCGCCGTGGCTTTGGACCGGTTCTTGAGCCCATCGATGGGGCCGGCCGCGATCAGATGGCGCACGCAGGGGGAAAAGAGGGAATGTTGAAAAGCAAGTTCATGCGCTGGCTCCTGTTGCTGCCAGCCGCATTCGCGGTCGCCTTTCTGGCGCAGCGCCTGACCAAATTCATCAGCGCCTGGCAGATGGGCCATGGCGTGCTGGGCACGTTGCTCATCGAACTCGGCTCCTGCGCCATGCTGGGGGCGTTGTTCGTGCTGACCGGCGTGGCCATGGCGCCTTCGCACCGCCGGCAGGTGGCGATGGCGTTGTTCACCATCGTGGCCATCGTCTTCGGGATCACCGTGTTCACCGCGCTCCTGTTAGAGGGGGAGATGTGGGTCTACGCGAATGGAACAGCGATGCTTGTGGGCGCGCTGGCGGTGGCCTACCCCCGGATTGCAGCCTCCGGCGCGTCGCGCAGGGTTTAGGGCCCTCGCTCGCCGCACGCCCTGTATGGCGCGGTTTGCGTGCCGCCGGCGTTCCTTTCGCCATGCACCGGGGGTGGCAAGAAAACGCTTGCCAGTTGGAGGCAGGAGGCGCAATGTATTGGTATTGAGGATCTCCCCCAAGTCTGCGCGGGGCCAAAAATCCATACAAGAAGAGCGGCGCAGAGGGCCAGCGAGGGCTGGCAAGGAGGAGGGGGTCAGGGCAATCACGCTGTAGACCGGCCTCGGCCGGTGTTTTCCGCGCATGCGCACCCACCAGAGGGAGAACTTCGCGATGAATTTCCTGCAAAGCCTGAGCATCAAGACGCGCCTTGCCATCGGCTACGCCGTCCTTGCATTCGCCCTCATCCTGGTGGCGATCATGGGTGTACGGGGGCAGTCCCTCACCCAGCAGAATCTGGAGGTTCAGGTCAACCACCTGGACGTGATCAAGGGTCTGGGCAACAGTGTTCTCGATGCCGCCAATGCCAGGGCCGTGTCGGCGCGCAACCTGGTGATCGCCAGTTCCAAGCCCGATGCGGACGCCGAACTCAAGCTGATCGGCACGGCCCATGAAGCCGTGGGCAAGGGGCTCAAAAACGTGGAAGAGGCCCTGAAGGCCGCGCCGCCCGATGCGGCCGTGCCGCTGCAAAAGCTGCTGGCCCAGGTCAAGGAGACGGAGGCGGCCTACGGCCCCATTGCCCTGGAGATCACGCGCCTGGCGAGCGCGGGCGAGAAGGATGCAGCCATCCAGAAGATCAACGCCGAATGCCGGCCGCTGCTGACCCGGCTGGTCGGCAACATCGACGCCTTTCTGGCAGAAAGCGACAAGGTCAGTCAGCGGGCCATCGACCAATCGATGCGCCAGTTCGAATCCCTGCGCATGCAGCTCATTGTGCTGAGTGTCGCCGTGGTCATTTTTGCCGTGGTGATTGGCTACCTGACCACGCGCTCCATCGTTGGGCCGCTGGGCGAGGCGAGTGCTGCGACCGAGGAGTTTGCCAACGGCAATCTGGCACGCCCGATGGTGACCCGTGGCAACGACGAGATCGCTGCGCTCGTGTCCGCCATGGAGGCCATGCGCCAGAGCCTCTCGGGCCTGGTGGCCGGTGTGCGCGAGGGGTCGATGAGCGTGTCCACCGCCAGCTCCGAGATCGCCCAGGGCAACCAGAACCTGTCCACCCGCACGGAGCAGCAGGCCAGCGCCCTGCAGCAGACGGCCGCCTCGATGGAGCAGCTCGGCTCCACCGTCAAGCAGAACGCGGACAATGCGGTCAACGCCAACCGGCTGGCCCATTCCGCCTCCACCATCGCCCAGCAGGGCGGGGAGGTGGTGGCGCAGGTGGTCGAGACCATGAAGGGTATCAACGACTCCAGCCGCAAGATCAACGACATCATCAGCGTGATCGATGGCATCGCCTTCCAGACCAACATCCTGGCCTTGAATGCCGCCGTGGAGGCTGCCCGCGCGGGTGACCAGGGCCGCGGCTTTGCGGTGGTGGCCGGCGAGGTGCGCACCCTGGCCCAGCGCAGCGCCCAGGCGGCCAAGGAGATCAAGCAGCTCATCACCGAGAGCGTGGGCCGCGTGGAGCATGGCACGGCCCTGGTGGACAAGGCCGGCGCCACCATGGGCGAGGTGGTGGCCAGCATTGGCAGCGTGACCCGCCTGATGGGAGAGATCAGCGCCGCCAGCTCGGAGCAAAGCTCGGGCGTATCGCAGGTGGGCGAGGCCGTGACGCTGATGGACCAGGCCACGCAGCAGAATGCGGCCCTGGTGGAAGAGATGGCCGCCGCTGCATCCAGCCTGCGCACGCAGGCCGACGACCTGGTGAAGTCGGTCTCGGTCTTCAAGATCGACGGCAGCGGGCAACCGCAACTGCTGTTGCACTGAGCCCGTCAGGCGAGCGCCTGCGGTGGGCTGCACTGACCGGCTCGCCCGGCTTTTGCGGCCGGGCCGGCACCGGAGTCCGGCACCCAAAAAAACAGGTTCTCACAACTTTTCTGCGCGCCTTGCAGTTCAATCAGGTCCTGTACGCCTCCCTTGTCCCATCGCGGCGTTTTTGCAGGAACCTGAATGATCAAAGCCATGCTCATCGGAGACTCGGTCCTCTACGGCGCTCAGGGCGCGGGGCGCCTGGCCGTCCCGCCGCGCCAAACCCTGAACACCGCCCAGGCGGTCTATGACTTCTGCTACGACCATTCCATGCCGGGCGCCAGTTTCGCGCTGCTGCTCTCGGATGACCCTGCCGAGCGTGCGTTGGCCGGGCTACCGGGCGGCATCGCCCTGGCCGACCTGCTGGCGGCAACCGATGCGGGGGCCGTGCTGATCAACCTGGGCGGCAACGACAGTGCGGACCCCGAAGTCCTGCCCGCCAACGTGAAGCGCGTGGCATCCATCTGCACGCTGGCCGGCAAGGCCTTCGGCTTCGTGGGCGTGATCGACGTGAACGTGGCCTCTTCATATGCCTACGAGCCCCTGGGCACGAGCTTCTGGGATTCGGGCTACCTGGCCAGGGTGTCCGGCATCGCCGCCGTGGCCGAGCTGCTGCGCCAGACTTGTGCCTACCAGGACTACCCCTATGTGGACGTCCGTAACGGCGTGACCATCAGCGACTGGGACGGCGTCACCGGCGACATCGTGCACCCCAGCCAAGCCTACAGTATCCAGATCTTCACGCACGTGGCGCACATCATTGCGGGGACGTGACGTCTCATCAACCGCGCGCTGCGGTGGCTCAACCGCCCGCGCCATGCATCTCCTGCAGGCGCCGCTTCTCGGCGTCGGTCATGCCGAGGTATTCATCCTGCACCTGCTCCCGGGTCTTGGCAGGGGCCGTCTTTGGCGTTGGCAGTGCCATGCCGCGCGAAAGCAGGGCCAGGGTGCCGTCCTTGCGGGCGGCCTTGATCTCGCCGAGCACTTCGCTGCGCTGGCGGTTGCTGGCCGGCTGGTGGTCGGGGTGCCGGGTGTAGCCGATCTCTCCGCCGGCCGGGTGGTACACCGCCGAGGCTTGAACGGGGGCCGCGATGGTCAGGGCGGCCAGCGACAGGAGGAGGGCTTTGCGTGCGGTGGTCATGGTCTGTATCCTTTCGGTTGGTTGGGTGAATGGACCTCACTGTAGAAAGCCACCACCGTCCAAACCCCCACGCGCAGATGACGAATTTGTAATCCGCGTGCAGACCCGGTTCTTCGACAATCCGGGCATGAAAATCCTGCTTATCGAGGACGAGGTCAAGCTCGCGCAGTACCTGTGCAAGGGGCTCACCGAGGCGGGCCACGTGGTCGACGTGGCGCACGACGGCGTCGATGGCCTGCACCTGGCGCTGCAGGGCGACTACGCCGCGCTGGTGCTCGACGTGATGCTGCCCGGCATCGACGGCCTGAGCCTGCTGGCCGCACTGCGCAAGACGCGCCAGACCCCTGTGCTCATGCTCACTGCCCGTGTCGGCGTGGACGACCGCGTGCGTGGCCTGCAGACCGGGGCGGACGATTACCTGGTCAAGCCCTTTGCGTTCTCGGAGCTCGTGGCCCGCATCGAGGCCATCGTGCGCCGTGGCCAGGCCGGCGTGCCGGCGGGGCAGCCTGCGGCGCTGCTGCGGCTGGCTGACCTGGAGCTTGATCTGCTGCGCCGCAAGGCCACGCGCGCTGGCCAGGCACTGGCCTTGACGGCGCAGGAGTTCCTGCTGCTCACGCTGTTTCTGCGCCGCCCGGGCGAAGTGATTTCGCGCACCGAGATCGCCTCGCAGGTCTGGGACATGAATTTCGACAGCGAGACCAACGTGGTCGAGGTGGCGGTGCGCAGGCTGCGCAGCAAGATGGACGTACCCTTCCCTGCGCCCCTGTTGCACACCATCCGCGGCATGGGCTATGTGCTGGAGGAGCGCGCGCCATGAGGGTGGGCGCGCCAGCGCAGGCGCCGCTTCGCTCGCTGCGCAGCCGGCTCTCGTGGTGGCTGGCGGTGCAGAGCTTTGCCGGGCTGGGCGCTGTCTGCCTGGTGGTCTACCTGGTCACGGCTGCAGGTTTCGGGGCGCGGCAGGACGATGCACTGCGGCAGAAAGAGGGCATCCTGCGGCACCTGCTGGGCAGCGAAGAGGGGCATGCCGCCTCCATGCCCCAGGGCCGGCATGCGCTCGATGACTTCCTCGCCGGGCATGAGAACTTCCGCCTGCAGGTCACCGGGCCCGATGGGCAGCAGGTGTACCCACCGGCGCCCGATGCCAGGCCCCTTGCGGCCTGGCGCGAGCTGCGCTTCGAAGTGGCCCGTGCGGCCGCCGCGCCATCGCAGCCCGCAGCCACGCTCCAGGTGCAGCTGCGCATGGATGTGCAGCCCGACGATCTACTGCTCGGCCGCCTGGCGGTCACACTGGTGCTGGCGGCCCTGGCCGGCACCGTGGTCGTCTCGCTGGGTGGCTTCACGCTGGTGCACCTGGGCCTGGCGCCCGTGCGGCAGATGGCTACGCAGACGCGCCAGCTGTCTGCCTCCACGCTGCACCAGCGGCTCGACGGCACAGGGCAACCGGCCGAACTGCAGCCGCTGGTCGAGCAGTTCAACGCGCTCCTGGGCCGGCTGGAAAAGGCCTATGCGCAGATGGAGGGCTTCAACGCCGACGTGGCGCATGAGCTGTGCACGCCGCTGGCCACCCTGCTGGCCAGCAACGAGCTGCCCCTGCGCAGGCAGGGCAGGGACCATGGCCCGCAAGGCGGGGGTGAAGTGGCCGAAGTGGCCGAGGTGCTGTCGTCCAACCTCGAAGAGCTGCACCGCCTCACCGGCATCGTGAGCGACATGCTGTTCCTCTCGCAAGCCGATCGGGGCGCCCGAGCGCGCCGCGCGCCGGTGGACAGCCTGGCCGCCGTGGCCGCGCAGGTGGCCGACTACCACGAGGCTGCGCTGCAGGATGCGGGGCTCACCCTGCAGGTCGTGGGCGATGCCGCAGGCGACTTCGACGTGCCGCTGCTGCACCGCGCCCTGTCCAACCTGATCGGCAATGCCACGCGCTACGCCGCACCGGGCAGTGCGGTGCGGGTGCGCATTGCCCAGCAGCCTGCAGGGGCCGTGCAATTGGTGGTGGAAAACACCGGCCCCGATGTGCATCCCCAGGTGCTGGAGCGGCTGTTCGACCGTTTCTTTCGGGGTGACACTGCGCGCAGCCATGGCCAGAAGAACCACGGCCTGGGCCTGGCGATCACGGATGCGATTGCCCGCATGCATGGCGGGTGCGCGGTGGCCAGCTCGGCCGGGGGCGTCACGCGCATCGGGCTGGTATTGGCTGCCGGGTAGTTGCCGGCTCAGAACGCGGCAATATCCGCCATCTTGCGCGCGCACACCGATGCCCAGGTGGCTTCGAACACCCGGGTCGTCTTGCGGCTTTCGATGGCGTGGAATTCCGGATCGCCCGATGCGTAGAAGCGCCGGAACCCCTCGTACGCGCCGAACGCATTGCGTGCATCGATCTCGCCGCACAGCATGTGCAGTGGGCCATCGCTGACGAACAGGTTGCGGAACTGGGCGGCGTCGGGGTCTTGCATCCGGGAGGTGAGGGCCTTCGTGGCACCAGCGAGGAACCGGGCGTAGTTGCCTGCCTGGATTTCCTCGCGCTGCGTGGTGCGCGCGTGCATGCTGTCGAGCAGGGCGCCACTGGCCACCTTGCCGTTGCTGGTGATGGACGTGATCCGGTGATCTGCACGACCCAGGTTGCAGTACACCGGCTTCTTGCCGGACAGCGCGGGCCAGGTCACGGACATTTCGCTGGCCGACGAGGCTTCGGCGCTTTCGGTGGCCTCGGCCTCGCGTCCCTGGGCCACGGTGATCAGCCGCGTGCACAGGCGCACTGCTTCGGCCAGGGGCAGAGGCGGGAGCTGCGCTGTGGTGGGTGCGGGCGCCGGGTTGGGTGCCGCGGCAGGCGTGGATGCGGGCGAAGGTGTGGGCGTGGCCGTAGTCAATGCATCCGCAGGCCTCCTGGTGGCTTCCTTGAAGCACGCCAACCGCTTCTTTGCATCGGGCAGGCGGTTGCAGGCCTCCAGTAGCAGGTCCGACGGCTGTGCGGTCACCAGGGTCGTGGCAACTGCCAGGGCAAGTGGTACGGCGCTGCGCCAAGGGACGTTGTGGGGCATGGGCGGCAAGGTGGCGGGGCTGTCTGGACGATCAATTCTAGGGGCCACGACACTGAGCGTCCGCAGTGCGCAGGATTTGTATGATGCGCAGTACCGCGCTGCGGTTGGCGTGGGGCAAAGCGAGGCAGAAATGCGGCGATTCGGGCGGGTGGGCTTGTGCGGGTGCGTGGCGCTGCTGGGGATGTTCCCGGCGGCCTGGGCTGCGCCGCCCACGATTCAATGGGAGGTGCTGGAAAGGCAACTGGAAGATGCCAGCGTCCGCCGTGCCCTGCTGCGGGCCCGCCTGACGGCCGACCCCACCGCCGCCGACGCGGACCTGCTGGGCTACGAGATCCTGGCACTCAACCAATCCGTGCGGCAGGCGGAGCGGGCGCTCAGCTATGCGCCCACCCTTCCCGTGTCGGCCGAGCCCTTCGATCCCGTCTACCGTGGGCCCGTACCAGAATCCATGCGGCGGATCGCCCGCATCAAGCCCGCCATCTGGGCAGGCCTGGCGGACGATGAGCGCCTGGCCATTTCGTCGAAGTGGAGGGTGGAGCTGCTGCACGCGGGCCGGTACGGCTGGATTGCGGACGCCCAGACAGTGGATGAGTCCACGCCCGGCACCACGGGCGGGGCGGTGCTCGGCGGTGTCTTGGGCCAGGCCGCGTATGTCGACCGGGCGTTTCGCCCGGGCAACAACTACTCGGCCGGCATGCAGGTGCTCGCGGGCGTGCTGGGTGCGGTGGCGGGCTCGGCGATGGACCGGCCGCCCACCCCATCGTTTCGCACGCGCTACCACGTGCGCACGGAAGACGGCAGCATGGTCGCGGTGGACCAGAACCGGAGCGACCCCTTCCGCATGCCGCTGTCCACCTGCGTGGAACTGCCTTCCCTGTCCGACGGCGACCCCTCGCTGTGTTCGCAGACCATCGAAATGGTCCGCAGCAAGTATCTGTAGGCGGGGCCTTCGTTCGGGGCTCACTCGTCGATCGACGCGCTCCAGCGGCTGCCCCAGTCGGGTGCGCTCACGCGCTCGATATTGCGCCGGTCGCGCTTGGTGGGGCGGCCTTCCTGCTGCGCGGCGGCGGGTTCGGGGGCCAGGCGGCGCTGCTCGGCCGCGGCCTCGCGCGCGGCGATGCTCTCGGCGGTTTCCTCGTACAGCAGCTGGGCCACGGGCGCGGGGCCGCGCGCGCCGCTCAGGGCGCGCACGGTCACGGTGCGGGCCACGGGGCCCTGGCGCAGGGCCACGGTATCGCCGGGGCGCACATCGCGTGCCGGCTTGGCGGCCTGGCCGTTGACGGTGACGCGGCCCTTGCCGATCTCTTCGGTGGCCAGGCCGCGGGTCTTGTAAAAGCGGGCGCACCAGAGCCACTTGTCCAGGCGCATCGTCTCAGTGGGGGTCATGCGGGAGATTGTGCCGCGTCCGGCATGCCCATGTTGTGGGCCAGGGGTAGCCTTACCACCGCGTCCAGCCCCAGCACGCGGCCGGCCTGGGTGCGGTTGGTCAAGGAGATGGTGCCCGAGAGCGCAAGCACGATCTCCTGGCAGATGGCCAGGCCCAGGCCGCTGCCGGTGCGCACGTCGCCGGCCGAGAATGGCTGAAACAGGCGCAGCGCCAGCTCATCGTCGATGCCCGGGCCCTGGTCGCTCACCGTCAGCGCTGCATGGCGCCCATCGGTGCGCAGCTCCACCGACAGCTCGCTGCCCGGCGGTGCGTGGCGCACGGCGTTGTGCAGCAGGTTGCGGGTCAGCTCGCGCAGCATCCACTCGTGCGCCTGGATGGGCGCGGCATCGGTGTGGATGCCGAAGTCCAGGTCGCGCTGGGCGATCAGGGGCGAGATGTCGAGCGCCACGCCGCGCAGGATCTCGTCGAAGCGCGTGACGGGTGGCGCGCTCTGCTGGCGCAACTGCTCCACCTTGGCCAGCGCGAGCATCTGGTTGGCCAACTGGGTGGCGCGGTCCACGGTGTCGCGGATCTCGTGCAGCGCCTGCTCGGCCGGCATGTCGCCGCGCAGGGCCGACTGCACCTGCGTCTTGAGCACGGCCAGCGGCGTGCGCAGCTGGTGCGAGGCATCGCGCACAAAGCGCTTCTGGTGGCGCAACAGGTGGCGCAGGCGCTGCAGGAATTCGTTGGTGCCCTCGATCAGGGGCTGCAGCTCGCGCGGCGCGGCGGGCGCGGTGATGGGGCTCAGGTCGCCTTCGTGGCGGGCCTGCAGCTCCCGGCTGAGCTGGCGCACGGGTTGGGTGGCGCGCTGCACCACCAGCACCACCGTGATGCCGATCA
Organism: Acidovorax sp. Root217; assembly: GCF_001428645.1. Classification (NCBI taxonomy): domain Bacteria; kingdom Pseudomonadati; phylum Pseudomonadota; class Betaproteobacteria; order Burkholderiales; family Comamonadaceae; genus Acidovorax; species Acidovorax sp. Root217. The sequence continues at coordinate 102,774 of NZ_LMIH01000008.1, read as the reverse complement.
CGGCGATCAGCAGGGCCTGGCGCAACAGGGTGTTGCGCAGGTTCTGCAGGGCCAGGGTCTCGCGCACCTCCAGCGTCTCGGCCACCTGGATCACGGCCATGGCGCGCCCGCTGGAGCTGGCCACCGGCTGCAGCAGCACAGCCACGCGCACCGGCATGCCACGGAAGGTGTCGTCGTAGAAGTCCACCAGCGCCGCATAGGGCGGGCGCGCGGGGATGGTCCCCTTCCACAGCGGCAGTTCGTCAAAGCCCGAGATCAGGCCGCCCTGCAGGTTGGAGACACGGTAGTACATGCGGCTCTTGTTGTCCGCCTCAAAGGCCTCCAGCGCGGAGTAGGGCACGATGGCACGCAGGTGCGCGGCCTCGTCGTAGCCGGTCACGTCCAGCTGCTCGCTGATGCTTTTGGCCGACGCCAGCAGCGTGCGGTCGTAGGCGGTGGTCAGCGAGGCCAGGGTCTGCTGGTAGCCGCTGATGGTGTTGTAGGTGATGAACACCACCACCGGCAGCAGAATGCCCAGCAGCAGCCGGCGGCGCAGCGAGTGGGGCCGCGGCGTCGGTGGCGTGCGGGGCTCGCCGGGGGGCTTCGTCATGTCATGCATCCGTGCGCAGCAGGTAGCCCAGGCCGCGCAGGGTCATCAGCGTCAGGCCCGTGCCGGTGAGCTTCTTGCGCAGCCGGTAGACCACCACCTCGATGGCCTCGTACTGCACGTCGAGCTGGCCCGGGAAGACCAGCTCGTAGAGCCGCTCCTTGGTCACCGCGTGGCCGGGCTGGGCCAGCAGCGCGTGCATCAGCGCCAGTTCGCGCGGGGTGAACTCCATCACCTCGCCGCCCAGGTAGATGGCGCCGCTGTTGGTGTCGTAGCGGATGGCGCCGATCTGCTGCACGCTGGGCGGCAGGGCATTGCTGGCCACCGGGTCGGCGCTGCGGCGCACCAGGGCGCGCAGGCGGGCTTCGAGCTCGTCGAGATCGAAAGGTTTGGGCAGGTAGTCGTCGGCGCCCGAGTTCAGGCCCATGATGCGGTCGCCCACCGTGCCGCGCGCCGTGAGGATGATCACCGGCGTGCGCAGCCCGCGCGTGCGCGCCTGCTGCAGCACCTGCAGGCCGTCCAGGCCGGGCAGGGTCAGGTCCAGCACCACCGCATCGGGCGGCTGCGCGGCCCACTGCGCCAGAGCGGCGCGGCCATCGCCCACGGGCGTCACCTCCATGCCGCGGCGGCTCAGGGCGCGGTGCAGCGTGGCCTGCATGGTGGGGTCGTCTTCGACAAGAAGCAGTTTCATGCGCGGGACCATATCACTGTGGCAACGGCTGTGCACGGGTCCCGGCTTTCAGTTTTTCCTCTCAAGCGCCGGTAGCATGCAACCTCTGGTTACCTAGTGTTTTCCCTAGGATTGTGGACAGCCGTTTGACAGGCAGGGCGCGCATCATCGACAGGTTCGCCCATCACACAAGGAGACACCAATGCGTCGCGATACCTTCCTCAAGTCCCTGGCCGCCATGGCGGCAGCCGGCGCCTTGCCGCTGACCGCCCAGGCCGCTGCAGCCATCAAGATGATGATCCCCGCCAACCCCGGCGGTGGCTGGGACACCACAGGCCGTGCCCTGGGCAAGGCCATGCAGGACGCAGGTGTGGCCAGCTCGGTCAACTATGACAACAAGGGCGGCGCCGCCGGTGCCATTGGCCTGGCGCAGTTCGCCAACGCCAGCAAGGGCGACCCGAATGCCCTGATGACCATGGGCGCGGTGATGCTGGGCGGCATCATCACCGGCAAGCCGCCGGTGGGCCTGGACAAGGTGACGCCGCTGGCGCGCCTGAGCAGCGAGTACAACGTGTTCGTGCTGCCCGCCAGCTCGCCCTTCAAGACCATGAAGGATGTGGTCGACCAGCTCAAGAAGGACCCCGGCAGCGTGAAGTGGGGCGGTGGTTCGCGTGGGTCCACCGAGCACATCGCGGCTGCCATGATCGCCCGCGAAGTGGGTGTGGATCCATCCAAGATCAACTACGTGGCTTTCCGTGGGGGCGGTGAGGCCACCGCCGCCATCCTGGGCGGCAACGTCACTGTGGGCGGAAGCGGCTACAGCGAGTTTGCCGAGTACATCACCGCCGGCAAGATGCGCGCCGTGGGCGTGACGTCGGCGACGCGCCTGAAGGGCGTGAACGTGCCCACGCTCAAGGAGCAGGGCATCAATGTGGAAATCGGCAACTGGCGCGGCGTTTACGGCGCGGCTGGCATCACCGCCGAGCAGCGCAAGGAGCTGGTGGACGCGCTGTCCAAGACCTACAAGCACAAGTCCTGGCAGGATGCGATGGAGAAGAACGGCTGGACGCCCGCATGGCTGGCCGGCGACGACTTCTCCAACTTCGTGGACGCCGAGTTCGCCAGCCTGCGCGCCACGATGGCCAAGTCCGGGATGATCTGACCGGGGATTGAGGTTTTGCCCGGGCCTGGCGGCCGGGGCTCCTTCCATCCTCTTCGCACCCTCTGGGCGGCGCGCATGTGGTGCTGGCAACAGTGCTGGGCGCGCCGCCCTTTTTGCGGGATAAAAACATGACACAACATTCCTCTCGCTCGGCAGTCCTTCAGACCGTTATCGGCGCCGGCACGCTGCTGCTGGGCTGTCTGCTGGCCTATGGTGCCACCTCCATCAGCTCCGAGGCGGGCTATGGCGGCGTGGGCCCCAACTTCTTTCCCTGGGTCGTGGCCGTGGTGCTGGTGATTTGCGGCGTTCTGTGCGTGGTGCATGCGCGCACCGGGGGCTTTCGCGACCTGGAGGAAGGCTCGGGCGACGAAAGCGCCCACTGGAAGGGCTTCATCTGGGTGTCTGCGGGGCTGCTGCTCAATGCCATGCTGATCACCACGCTGGGCTTCATCCTGAGCTGTGCGCTGTGCTTCGTGCTGGCGGTGCGCGGCTTCAAGAGCGCTGAAGACAAGCTCGACCTGAGCCCCAAGGCCTGGATCAAGGACCTGCTCATCGGTGTGGCCGTGGCCGCGCCGGTGTTCTGGATGTTTACCCAACTGCTGGCGATCAATCTGCCCGGCCTCACGAACACGGGGTGGCTGTAAAGCCTGCACACCATGGATACCTGGAACCTTCTGCTGCAGGGCTTCGCCACTGCGGCCACCCCCATCAACCTGATGTGGGCCTTCGTCGGCTGCATCATCGGCACGGCCGTGGGCGTGCTGCCTGGCATTGGGCCGGCCGTGGCTGTGGCCATGCTGCTGCCCATCACCGTCAAGGTGGAAGCCACCGCGTCGATGATCTTCTTTGCCGGCATCTACTACGGTGCCATGTACGGTGGCTCGACCACCTCCATCCTGCTCAACACGCCCGGTGAGGCCGGGTCCATGGTCACGGCCATGGAGGGCAACAAGATGGCCAAGAACGGCCGCGCCGGTGCGGCGCTGGCCACGGCGGCCATCGGCTCGTTTGTGGCGGGCACCATTGCCACGGTGCTGGTGACCTTCTTTGCGCCGGTGGTGGCCGAGTACGCCGTGCGCCTGGGCCCACCCGAGTACTTCATGCTCATGGTGCTGGCCTTCACCACGGTGAGTGCGGTGCTGGGCAAGAGCACGCTGCGCGGCATGGTGGCGCTGTTCGTCGGCCTGGCCCTGGGCCTGATCGGCATCGACCAGTTGACCGCACAGGCGCGCTACACCGCAGGTGTGCCCGAGCTGATGGACGGCATCGAGGTGGTGCTGATCGCCGTGGGCCTGTTCGCCGTGGGCGAGGCCTTGTACAACGTGATGTACGAGGGCAAGACCGCCGAGACGCAGAACACGCTGACCAGCACCCACATGACCAAGGAAGAGTGGCGCCGCTCGTGGCCGGCCTGGCTGCGTGCCACGGCCATCGGCTTCCCGTTCGGCACCGTGCCGGCGGGCGGCAGCGAGATACCGACCTTCCTGAGCTATGCGGCCGAGAAGAAGCTGAGCAAGCACAAGGAAGAGTTTGGCACCATCGGCGCCATCGAAGGTGTGGCCGGCCCCGAGGCTGCGAACAATGCGGCCATCACGGCCACGCTGATCCCGCTGCTGACGCTGGGCATCCCCACGTCCAACACCACGGCCATCCTGCTGGGCGCGTTCCAGAACTACGGCATCCAGCCCGGCCCGCAGCTGTTCAGCAGCAACGGTGCACTGGTCTGGGCACTGATCGCGTCGATGTACATCGGCAACGTCATGCTGCTGATCCTGAACCTGCCGCTGGTGGGCCTGTGGGTCAAGCTGCTCAAGATCCCCAAGTCGTACCTGTACGCAGGCATCCTGGTGTTTGCCACGCTGGGCGTGTACGGTATGCGCCAGAGTGCGTTCGACCTGGTGCTGCTGTACGCCATCGGCCTGCTGGGTGTGGTCATGCGCCGTTTCGACTTCCCGGCCGCCCCTGTGGTGGTGGGCATGATTCTGGGCCCTCTGGCCGAAGCGCAGATGCGCAATGCGGTCGCCATCGGCGAAGGCAAATGGACCATCTTCCTGGAGCGCCCAGGCTCGCTGACCCTGATGGTCATCGTGCTGGCCGTGCTGATCCTGCCGCGCGTGGCGCGCCGCTGGGCAGCGCGCAAGGCGGCGGCCGAGGGGGGCACAGCTGCGGGCTGAGGGCTAACCTGTTTTGGGTAGTTGGGGCGGCACGGCATTTTCTGCGGTGCCGCCCTTTTTTCATCGGCGTGCGAGGGCGTGGAACGGCTCAGGGCGTGCATCCCTCTTGCAGCCCCTGCGCCAGCGCCTCGAAAACCACCCGGATGCGCCGTGCCGTGCGCAGCTCGCGGTGGGTGACCAGCCAGATCGGGAAGATCACGGGCGGCACGTCATTGAGCACGCGCACGATGCCCGGCGTGGCCTGGGCGATCTCGTCCATCATGGCACCGATGCCCATGCCCTGGCGCACCAGTGCCCAGTGGGCCACCGTGTGGTCGGCGTAGCAGCTGAAGTTGGCCTCGGTCAGGGGCAAGCCGTGCTGGCGCAGGTAGCCCAGGTACTGGCCTGAGCGGTCCGAGCCCACGAAGGGCAGAGCGGCTGCCTCTTCAGCGCTGCGCGGGTGGCCGTGGGTCCTGACCCAGTCTTCGGACGCATAGAAGCAGGCCGATGCATCGCGGATCAGGCGGGCGATCAGCTCCGGCTGCTCGGGCTTGGCATGGCGGATGGCGATGTCGGCCTCGCGGCGCAGCAGATCGCTGAACGCATTGGACGCAATCACCTCGATGCTGATGCCTGGCTCCTGTTCGCGCAGGCGCCGCACCAGCGGAGGCAGCAGGTACGAGGCCACGGCATCGCTGGCCGACACCGACACAACGCCGCCCACCGCCTGCGAGCGCCCGCTGGCCGCCACGCCCAGGGCCTGGGCCGCCGCGCCCATGGCACGGGCGTGCTCCAGCAGGTCCAGCCCCGTGGGGGTCAGCGCCATGGCCTTGCCCACGCGCTCGAACAGGGTCACGCCCATGCGTTGCTCGATGGCGGCAACCTGGCGGCTCAGGGTAGGCTGGGTCAGGCCGAGCTTGCGGGCGGCGGCCGACAGCGAGCCGGTTTCGGCTGTCTCCAGAAACGCCCTTAGCTGGTTCCAGTCCAATTTATCCATGCATAAATGTATATGTTCACTGCAATTTGCGGCAATTCCCCAGGGTGAAGTGCATGGATAGCATCCAGTGCTGTCCATTGCAAGACCGTTGCCGCACTTTATGCCCATCACCACCACCGCTGAGCCTGCCGGCGCACCGCCACCCCCGCAAGCGAACGCGTCGACTGCCCGCAAGGCCCGTTTCTGGGACCGCATCGCCCCCAAGTACGCGGCCGATCCGATTGCCGACATGCCAGGCTATGAGACCACGCTGCAGCGCGTGCAGGCCCTGCTGTCGGCCGAGCAGGATGTGTTGGAGATCGGCTGTGGAACAGGCTCCACCGCGCTGCGTCTGGCGCCCTTCACCCGGCGCCTGCTGGCGACCGACGTCTCGACCGGCATGATCGCCATCGCCCAGGGCAAGCTGGCGGCCCAGCCGGTGCCGCAGCTGAGCTTCGCGGTGGCCGACGCAGATGCGCCAGGGCTCGGGCAGGGCAACTACGACGTGGTGCTGGCCTTCAGCGTGCTGCAGCTGGTGAGCGATCTCGACCACACGCTACAACTGGCGATGCAGGCGCTGCGGCCCGGCGGCCTGCTGATCTCCAAGACGCCCTGCATCGCCGAGATGAACCCGCTCATCCCCTGGCTTGCGCTGCCGCTGATGCGCGCCATCGGCAAGGCGCCCCACGTGCTGAGTTTCGAGGGGCCAGGGCTGCACTCGGCCATTGCCCGGCAGGGCATGGACATCGTTGCCGCCGAACGGCACGGCACCCGGGGCAAGGACATCCGGCTTTTCATCGTGGCCCGCAAGCCGCCCGAGTTTCCCTACGCTCCGAGCAGGCTGTTGCCCAAGCTCGGCGACCGCAGCCCCGACAACTTCATCAACCGCAGCAACCCGTGAACCCCATGCAAGTGCCAAGGGGGTGAGCAGCGCCCCGCTGGCGGCAGCAGGGTCTCGCCCGCCCGTCTGCCCCTGGGTCCTGTTGATGGTGTTCTGTTCAGCGCCTAATTGGGAGACAGAAGGTCCACGGGATCTTGCTCGTCATTGAGTGCCATACGCAGTGCGGAGGACACCGAGATGCCCAACCTGTGGCACCACGAGTCGAGGTCGTTTCTGGATGCGGCATCGTTGCGCTCGTCCCAGGTGAGAGAGGCCACCAACAGGTCGGGAAGGTCCAGAACCGGATGGAATGAACGCTCGGGTGCCATCGACCAATTGAGGAGCACGGCGTGTGCGTCGGTCGATGCCGTCACGCCCGTGGGGGCTGCCCGCGCGCTGGCGCGTGTGAATTCAAACAAGGCGGTGATCACGGTTCGGGCGTAACAGCTGCTGCGTCGAAGGAGGTGTGCATCCCGGATGCCAACCCAATCGCCAGGGGCTTGGGGTAGCCAGGGAGCGGATCGGTCCATGGCATTGCATGAACCGAGGCATCGACAGGATTGAAGCGCAAGACGATGGGCTGCGATATCCCCCAAAAGCGGGAGAGGAGGGGGCAATTCGCTGGGCGCCATTGTCCATCGCAGCATGGCCGTGCGTGGGCGATAAGGTCGGGGGCCTGGCATGCGCGCACATGCTTTTTGCTTCTTCGACGCAGCGTTGCCGTGAGTCTGGTCAAGGATCACAGCCACGTCCCAGCCAGCTCTGCATGGAGCATTGCCCCTGGGGCATTGCGCAGAAGCCGCTGCTGCAGCGCACGCCCCTGGCTTGCAGGGGCGGCGGGCAGACCTTGGTGTACCTGGATGGTCCTGGGTACACCTTGGCCTGGCCCGCCCAGCAAACTTCGCAAGCCAGATACCGGGGTCTGCTACCCCGGTATCCCCCACCAGGTGGCTTGCTCAGACGGCTGAATCATACCATAAAATGCGAATCATTCTTATTAAGAAGGATGGTGCATGCATTCCCTGTCCGAGGAGTTCCTGGTGCTGTGTCGCCAGCTGGGTGAGGCGCAGACGCGCTGCAGTGCCGCCCTGGCCGAACAGGCCGGTGAATTGGAGCAGTTGCGGGCCGAGGTGGTGCGGCTGCGGGCGGCGGTGGTGGTGCGCGAGACGCGGCTGGCCCTGGCGCAGGACGACCTGGCGCAGCTGCAGGCCGCGCAACCGGGGCTCAGGCGCCGCCGTGACATGGCGCGGCACATTGCAGCGCTGGCCGAGCGCATTGCCAGCCTCTCGCGCGAGTGCCTGCGCTGGCGCCTGCAGGCGGTGGCGGCGGCCCCCCAAGAGCAAGGCATTGCGCCGGCCCCGGCTGCGGCCGTGGACGGCACCGACAATCCGGCACTGGCCTCCAGCCTGGCTGCGGCCGACCTCGTGATCTGCCAGACGGGCTGCATCAGCCACGACGAATACTGGCGCGTGCAGGACCACTGCCGGCGCACCGGCAAGCCCTGCATCCTGATGGACCAGCCGCTGGGCGCCGGTGCGGTCGACAAGGCACAGCCCGTGGTGGTGCTGCGCATGGCGCGCGGCCTGCGGGCGGTGAGTGGCGTGCAGGCCGTGGAGACCGCTACCACGCCCGAATGACCGTGCGCGCAGGGGTGAGGCTGCCGATGGCGGGTGGTGGCGCCGCGCTACCATCCGCATATGCCCCTGCTCATCGACGACGCCCCCGCACTGCCGCTGGATGCCCAGGGCATCCTTGAACTCGCGGCGCGGTCCATGTTCCACCTGTTCTCCAGCGTCAGCCAGGGCATGTTCCTGGTGGACCTGAGCGGGCGCATCGTCTGGGTCAACGAGGGCTACCAGCGCTTCCTGCCCGACCTGGGTTTTTCGTCCGTGGACCAGTTTGTGGGCCGCATGGTGGAGGAGGTGATCCCCAACACCGGCATGCGCCGCGTGCTGGAGACGGGCAACCCGGTGCTGATCGACCTGCTCACCAACAAGGCCGGCACCTTCGTGGTCAGCCGCATCCCGCTGCGCGACGATGCGGGCGCCGTCATCGGTGCCATCGGCATCGTGCTGTTCGACCACCCCGAGACCACGTTGCAGCCGCTGATCAGCAAGTTCGCGCTGCTGCAGCGCGACCTGGACGATGCACGGCGCGAGCTGGCTAGCCAGCGCCGGCGCACCCTGGCGGTGGCGGGCGATGGTGAGCGGCGCGCCAAGTACACCTTTGCCAGCTTCATCGGCTCTAGCCCCGCCGCCGCCGAGGTCAAGCGCCAGGCGCGGCGCGCGGCGCAGTCGAGCAGCCCGGTGCTGCTGCTGGGCGAGACGGGCACCGGCAAGGAACTGCTGGCCCACGCCATCCATGCGGCGTCGAGCCGCGCCAGCGGTCCCTTTGTGAGCGTGAACATCGCCGCCGTGCCCGACACGCTGCTGGAGGCCGAGTTCTTCGGCGTGGCGCCCGGGGCCTACACCGGCGCGTCGGCCAAGGGGCGCGACGGCAAGTTCAAGCTGGCCGATGGCGGCACGCTGTTCCTCGATGAAATCGGCGACATGCCGCAAAGCCTGCAGGCCAAGCTGCTGCGCGCGCTGCAGGAAGGCGAGATCGAGCCCCTGGGCTCCAACAAGTTGGTGCCCTTCAACGTGCGCATCCTGGCGGCCACCTCGCGTGACCTGGCGGCCCAGGTGCGCGAAGGGCGCTTTCGCGAAGACCTGTTCTACCGCCTGCATGTGCTGCCCGTGCGCGTGCCGCCGCTGCGTGCGCGGCGCAGCGACATCCCGGCGCTGGTCGAGTCGCTGGGCGACGACCTGGCGCTGCGCAATGGCACGCCGCCGCCCGAGCTGCTGCCCGATGCCATGGCCCTGCTGGCCGGCCAGCCCTGGCGCGGCAACATCCGCGAGCTGCGCAACGTGATCGAGCAGGCCGTGATGCGCAGCGAAGGCCAGTCCATCGACGCCGCGCAGCTCGAGCGCATCCTGCGCGAGGCCGGCGTGGAGCCCGCCGCCCCGGTGCAGGACACCACCACCGTGGTGGTGGCCGAGGCCGAGGACGCATCGCGCTATCTTCGCCCCCTGGCCGAGCAGGTGGCCGAGCTGGAGCAGCGCGCCATCGCCGCCGCCATGAAAGCCCACGGCGGCAACAAGCTGGCCACGGCGCGGCAGCTCGGCATCTCGCGCGCCACGCTCTATGGACGTCTGGAAAACCCTGAATAAATTTCAGGCAAATGCCTGAAATTCAGACAAATTAACTGTATAAAATTTAGACATTGCCGTGCAGGTGTCAGCAAAAGTTTCTTGCAAATCAACAGCTTGTGCGCTGGCATGAACTGTGCAATGTTCAGGCATCACTACAAAGGAGACATCGCCATGCACCGTCGCACCCTGGTCGCACTCGCCACCGCCGCCGTTACCGCAGCCGCCACGCTTTCCGCACCCGCGTTCGCCCAGTCCGGCGAGATCCGCATCGCCCACATCTACAGCAAGACCGGCCCGCTCGAAGCCTATGGCAAGCAGACCCAGACCGGCCTGCTGATGGGCCTGAACTACGCCACCGGCGGCAGCATGACCGTCAATGGCAAGAAGCTCGTCGTGATCGAGAAGGACGACCAGGGCAAGCCCGACCTGGGCAAGAGCCTGCTGGCCTCGGCCTACTCGGACGACAAGGCCGACATCGCCGTGGGCCCCACGTCCTCGGGCGTCGCTCTGGCCCTGCTGCCCGTGGCCGAAGAGTACAAGAAGATCCTGCTGGTGGAGCCCGCCGTGGCGGACGCCATCACCGGCGACAAGTGGAACAAGTACATCTTTCGCACCGGCCGCAACAGCAGCCAGGACGCCATCTCCAACGCCGTGGCCATCGACAAGGCCGGCGTGACCGTGGCCACGCTGGCACAGGACTATGCCTTTGGCCGCGATGGCGTGAAGGCCTTCAAGGACGCGCTCAAGAACGCCAAGCTGGCCCACGAGGAGTACCTGCCCACGACCACCACCGACTTCACCGCCGGTGCCCAGCGCCTGATCGACAAGCTCAAGGACGTGCCCGGCCGCAAGGTCATCTTCATCATCTGGGCCGGCGCGGGCAACCCCTTCAAGATCGCAGACATGGACCTCAAGCGCTATGGCATCGAGATCGCCACGGGCGGCAACATTCTGCCGGCCATGGCTGCGTACAAGAACTTCCCGGGCATGGAAGGCGCCACCTACTACTACTTCGGCATCCCCAAGAACCCGGTGAACGAGGCCCTGGTGGCCGCGCACTACAAGGAGTTCAAGACCCCGCCGGACTTCTTCACCGCCGGCGGCTTCAGCTCGGCCATGGCCCTGGTCACGGCCCTCAAGGCGACGAACGGCGACACCAACACCAACAAGCTCATCAAGACCATGGAGGGCATGAGCTTCGAGACCCCCAAGGGCAAGATGACCTTCCGCAAGGAAGACCACCAGGCCATGCAGAGCATGTACCACTTCAAGATCAAGGTGGACCCGGCTTTTGCCTGGGGCGTGCCCGAGCTGGTGCGCGAGATCAAGCCTGAAGAGATGCAAGTGCCGATTCGCAACAAGCGATAAACGGTTTGCGTGGCCCCGCTGGCTGACGTCCGTTCAGCCCAGCGGGGATCCATCCCGCGGGGGCGGCCGCCCCTTTTTTTCCAGTGAATTGATGCATGAACCCCCGGATTTACACGGGGGCTGGGTCAGACTTTCTCAAAATTATTTGGAGACAAGACAACATGGCTTTCAACTTCATCCGGGCGGCCGCAGCAGGTGCTGCCATCGCGCTGTGCGCTGCCGGCAGCGCATCCGCTGCCGTCAACCTGCCGCAGCTCAAGATCGACAAGACGCAGACCACGGTGTCGGGCCTGTCGGCTGGCGGCTTCATGGCCGTGCAGTTGCACGTGGCCTACTCGGCCACCTTTGCCAAGGGTGCCGGTGTGGTCGCGGGCGGGCCGTTCTATTGTGCCGAGGGCTCCATCGTCAACGCCACCGGGCGCTGCATGGTCACCCCGGCCAGCATCCCCACCAGCACGCTGGTGAACACCACCAACACCTGGGCCAGCCAGGGCCTGATCGACCCCGTGGCCAACCTGCAGGCGTCCAAGGTCTACCTGTTCTCGGGCACGCTCGACAGCGTGGTCAAGACCGGATCCATGGACGCGCTGCGCACCTACTACAACAGCTTCGTGCCGGCCGCCAACGTGGTCTACAAGAAGGACATCGCGGCCGAGCACGCGATGGTCACCGACGACTATGGCAACGGCTGCTCGACCAAGGGCGCGCCCTACATCAGCGACTGCAACTTCGACCTGGCCGGCGCCATGCTGCAGCACCTGTACGGCACGCTCAACGCGCGCAACAACGCCACGCTGCCGGCAGGCAACTACGTCGAGTTCAACCAGAACCAGTTCATCACCAATCACGGCATGGCCACCACGGGCTGGGCCTACATCCCGCAGGCCTGCCAGGCCGGCGGCACGGCGACCTGCCGGCTGCATGTGGTGCTGCACGGCTGCAAGCAGAACGTGAGCGACGTGCAGCAGCAGTACGTGCGCAACACCGGCTACAACCGCTGGGCCGACACCAACAACATCGTGATGCTCTACCCGCAGACCAGCCTGGCGGCGACCAACAGCTGCTTTGACTGGTGGGGCTATGACAACGCCAACTACGCCAAGAAGTCCGGCCCACAGATGGTGGCCATCAAGGCCATGGTGGACCAGGTCTCAAGCGGCGGCGGCACGACCAACCCGCCCACGAACCCCGCGCTGCCCGCCCCCACGGGCGTGAACACCTCGGGCGCCACGGCCAGCTCCATGGTGGTGGGTTGGGGCGCCGTTTCGGGCGCTGCCAGCTACAACGTGTACCGCAATGCCAACAAGGTCAACGCCCTGCCGGTGAACGCCACCAGCTACACCGACACCGGCCTGGCCGCATCCACGAGCTACAGCTGGACGGTGCGCGCCGCCGATGGCAATGGCGCCGAAGGCGCCACATCGGCCGCAGCCAGCGGCACCACCCTGGCAGCGCCTGGCGGCGGCGCCACCTGCACCACGGCCAGCAACTACGCCCACACCATGGCGGGCCGCGCGTACGTGGCCGGCGGCTACACCTTTGCGCTGGGATCCAACCAGGCGATGGGGCTGTGGAACGTGTTCGTGACCAAGACCTTGAAACAGACCAGCCCCAACTACTACGTCATCGGCACCTGCCCTTGACAATGCGCTGAACGCCGCGCGCCCTGGCACCACAAAGGGCAGGGCGCCCGGCACCCCTGAAAGACGACGACCTGTGAAAGCGACCTTCCTCCCATGAGCACCTTGTCCACCAAGGACTTGACCATCCGCTTCGGCGGCCATGTGGCGGTCAACGCCGTGACCTGCTCCTTCGAGCCTGGCACGCTGACCGCCATCGTGGGCCCCAACGGTGCGGGCAAGACCACGTACTTCAACCTCATCTCGGGGCAGCTGCGCGCCAGCGCGGGCAGCGTGACCCTGGGCGGGCAAGACCTCACGGGCCAGTCGGTCTCGGCGCGCACGCATGCGGGCCTGGGGCGGGCCTTTCAGCTCACCAACCTGTTCCCCAACCTCAGCGTGCTGGAGAACGTGCGCCTGGCCGTGCAGGCTACGCAAGAGGGCAAGCACCGCCGGGGGCTGAACCTGTGGAGCATCTGGAGCGACCACCGCGACCTGACGGACCGCGCCCGCGCCATCCTGCAGGCCGTGGCCATGCTGGACCGGCAGGACACCCCCGTGGCCAGCCTGCCGCACGGCGACCAGCGCAAGCTCGAAGTGGCGCTGCTGATGGCGCTGGAGCCGCAGGTCTACATGTTCGATGAACCCACGGCTGGCATGAGCCATGACGAGGCCCCCGTGATCCTGAACCTGATCCGCGAACTCAAGAAGGACAAGACCAAGATCATCCTGCTGGTGGAGCACAAGATGGACGTGGTGCGCGAGCTGGCCGACCGCATCATCGTGCTGACCAACGGCACCCTGGTGGCCGACGGCGCACCGGCCGAGGTGATCGCCTCGCCCGTGGTGCAGGAAGCCTACCTGGGCGTCACCAAGGAGGCCACTGCATGACCACCACCAACAACCTGCTCGAACTCAAGGGCGTGCACACCCACATCGGGGCATACCACATCCTGCACGGCGTGGATCTGGCCGTACCCAAGGGGCAGCTCACCATGCTGCTGGGCCGCAACGGCGCCGGCAAGACCACCACGCTGCGCACCATCATGGGCCTGTGGCATGCGTCGCAGGGCAGCATCCACTTCGGTGGCCGCGACATCACGGCGCTGAACACCCCGCAGATCGCGGGCATGAACATCGCCTATGTGCCCGAGAACATGGGCATCTTCGCCGACCTCACGGTCAAGGAGAACATGCTGCTGGCCGCGCGCAATGCCAAGAACGCCGCGCAGATGGACAGCTCCCGACTGGAATGGATCTTCAAGCTCTTCCCTGCGGTGGAGAAGTTCTGGAACCAGCCTGCGGGCAAGCTCTCGGGCGGGCAAAAGCAGATGGTGGCCGTGAGCCGCGCCATCGTCGAGCCGCGCGACCTGCTCATCGTGGACGAGCCCAGCAAGGGCCTGGCGCCCGCGATCATCAACAACATGATCGAGGCGTTCGACCAGCTCAAGAAGAGCGGCGTGACGATTTTGCTCGTCGAGCAGAACATCAATTTCGCCAAGCGGCTGGGTGACACCGTGGCCGTGATGGACAACGGCCAGGTGGTGCATGCGGGCAGCATGGCCGCACTGGCCGCAGACGAGGCATTGCAGCGATCGCTGCTGGGGTTGGCACTATGAGCACCGCGACGACAACGACACCCACTTCCACCGCGGCTGGCAAGGCCATGCTGCGCGACTTCGACTGGAAGCCACTGGCCCTGGTGCCCGCGCTGGCGCTGCTGGTGCTGCCCTTCATCGGCTCGCCCAGCACCTGGCTAACGCTCACCGTGGCGGGGCTGGCCATGGGCATGATCATCTTCATCATTGCCTCGGGCCTGACGCTGGTGTTCGGCCTGATGGACGTGCTCAACTTCGGCCACGGCGTGTTCATCGCGCTCGGTGCCTTCGTGGCCACCAGCGTGCTGGGTGCCATGGGCGACTGGACCGGCTCCGACCAGCTGTGGCGCAACATGGTGGCGGTGCTGCCCGCCATGCTGGTGGCCATGGCCGTGGCGGGGGCCGTGGGCCTGGCATTCGAGCGTTTCATCGTGCGGCCCGTGTATGGCCAGCATTTGAAGCAGATCCTCATCACCATGGGCGGCATGATCATCGGCGAAGAGCTGATCAAGGTCATCTGGGGCCCGCAGCAGATCCCGCTGCCGCTGCCCCAGGGCATGCGCGGCGCGCTGCTCATCGGCGATGCGGCCATCGAAAAATACCGCCTGGTGGCGGTGGCCGTGGGCCTCTTGGTCTTTGCCGTGCTGGCCTGGACGCTGTCGCGCACCAAGGTCGGCCTGCTCATCCGTGCCGGCGTACAGGACCGCGAGATGGTCGAGTCGCTGGGTTACCGCATCCGGCGCCTGTTCATCGGCGTGTTCGTCGTGGGCTCGGCCCTGGCCGGCCTGGGCGGGGTGATGTGGGGCCTGTACCAGCAGAACGTGGTGCCGCAGATGGGCGCCCAGGTCAACGTGCTGATCTTCATCGTGATCATCATCGGCGGCCTCGGGTCCACGGGCGGTGCGCTCATCGGCGCGCTGCTGGTGGGGCTCATGGCCAACTACACCGGCTTTTTGGTGCCCAAGGTGGCGCTGTTCTCCAACATCGCGTTGATGGTGGCCATCCTGCTGTGGCGTCCACAGGGCGTCTATCCGGTCGCGAACCGCTGAAGAGGAGCCCCAAGACATGCTGAACCGACTTCTCTCCGGCGACTACCCGCGCAGCAAGGTGCTGGCGGTGATCCTCGTCGCCATCTTCCTCGGGCTGGCGTTCGCGCCCTTCCTGTTCCCTGGCGTCAAGGCGCTCTCTGTCGCGGCCAAGGTGCTGATCTTCGTGGTGCTGGTCGCCAGCTTCGACCTGCTGCTGGGCTACACCGGCATCGTGAGCTTTGCGCACACCATGTTCTTCGGCATCGGGGCCTATGGCATCGCGGTGGCCACCACGCGCATGGGGCCCACCTGGTCGGCGCTGGCCGTGGGCCTGGGTGGGGCCTTGGTGCTCTCGCTGCTGCTGTCGCTCGCGGTGGGGCTGTTCTCGCTGCGCGTGCGCGCCATCTTCTTCGCCATGATCACGCTGGCCGTGGCGGCAGCGTTCCAGACGCTGGCCTCGCAGCTGTCGGACATCACCGGCGGTGAGGACGGCCTGACCTTCAAGGTGCCCGAAATCCTGTCGCCGAGCTTCGAGCCCTTCGACGAGCCCTTCCTGGGCGTCACGCTCGATGGGCGCCTGCTGTGCTACTACCTGCTGTTTGTGATTGCTGTGGTACTGGTGCTGGCGTTGCTGCGCATCGTCAACTCGCCGTTCGGCCGCGTGCTGCAGGCGATCCGCGAGAACGAGTTCCGCGCCGAAGCCATCGGCTACCGCGTGGTGGTGTACCGCACCACGTCCAGCGTGCTGTCGGCCCTGTTCGCCTGCTGCGCGGGCGCCATGCTCGCGCTCTGGCTGCGCTACAACGGGCCGGACACATCGCTCAGCTTCGAAATCATGATGGACTGCCTGCTCATCGTCGTCATCGGCGGCATGGGCACCATCTACGGCTCGGCCATCGGCGCCGTGCTCTTCCTCATTGCGCAAAGCTATCTGCAGGACCTGCTGCGCCTCGCAAGCGAGGCCGCCTCGGGCCTGCCCTGGCTGTCGGCGCTGCTCTCGCCCGACCGCTGGCTGCTGTGGCTGGGCGTGCTCTTTGTCTTGTCGGTGTATTACTTCCCCACCGGTGTGGTGGGGCGCCTGCGCGCGGCAGCAGCGCGCAGCGTGAAGGCCGGTTGATCGACCGGACAGGGGTGAAGTGCTGCGTTCCATAAAACCATAGGTCACCAAAACGACCAGGAGACAAGCGCATGAAAAGCATGACGACGATGAAGCATGGGGGCGCAGCCAGGCCCCTGGCCTTGGCTGCGGTGGCTGCCGCAGTGCTTGCCGCCTGTGGCGGTGGGGGCGGTGACAGTGGCTCAGGTGGCGGCTCGAACGTGCGACCCGCCTACCTGGGCACCATCACCGAGGCCCGCTACGACGGCAGCAGCAACGACCTGCTCACCGCCGGCCTGGGCGCCAGCGGCCTCGCGTCCGCCACGCCACCCGCCTACGCCGATGCGCTCAAGCCCACGGGCGCCGAACTGCGCCGCGCCGCCATCTACAACAACTACCGCGCCATGCTGGACATGACGGCCGCCGGCGGCTACGGCACGCTGTATGGTCCCAACGTCGATGCCCAGGGCCGCGTGACCACCGGCGAGGGCAAGGTGCCCGGCACCGAATACATCGCCTATGCCGACGACGGCAGCGGGCGCCAGAACGTAACCCTGATGGTGCAGGTGCCCGACAGCTTCAACCCTGCACGGCCCTGCATGATCACGGCCACCGCATCGGGCTCGCGTGGCGTGTACGGCGGCATCTCCACGGGGGAGTGGGGCCTCAAGCGCGGCTGCGCCGTGGCCTATTCCGACAAGGGCACGGGCGCGGCCCCGCACGACCTGCAGAACGACACGGTGCCGCTGATCGACGGCACGCGCACCACGGCCGCTGCGGCCGGCAGGAGCGCCGCCTTCAACGCCAACCTGACGCCCGCGCAACTGGCCACCTTCAACACCGCCACGCCCAACCGCTTTGCCTTCAAGCACGCCCACTCGGGCCAGAACGCCGAGAAGGACTGGGGCACGACCACCTTGCAGGCGGTGGAATTCGGCTATTACGTGCTCAATGAGCGCTACGGCGCGCTCACCGTGTCGGGCCAGCGCATCAAGTCGCTCACACCGGGCAACACCATCGTCATCGCGTCGAGCATTTCCAATGGCGGCGGGGCAGCGATTGCGGCGGCCGAGCTCGACACCCAGGGCCTGATCAGCGGCGTGGCCGTGTCTGAGCCTGCGGTGGAGCTGCCTGCCAACCCGGGTGTCACGGTGCAGCGCGGCGGCACCGTCATCGCCGTCACGGGCCGCCCGCTGATCGACTACACCACCCAGGCCAACCTGTACCAGGCCTGTGCCTCGCTGGCGCCCTCGGTCAGCACCAGCCCGTATGCGGCGGCCTTCGCCGCAGGCTTTGCCGGTGCGGCCCTGCCCATCGCACCGGGTCGCTGCGCGGCCCTGCGCGCACGCGGCCTGCTCACGGCCGACGCCACGGCGGCCCAGGCCGAGGAATCGCTGCAGAAGCTGCGCGCCTACGGCTGGGAGCCCGAGTCGAATGACCTGCATGCCTCACTCGCAGCCTTCGAGGTGGCGCCCGCCGTGGCCGTGACCTTTGCCAACTCGCTCTCGCGCGCCAGCGTGCAGGACCACCTGTGCGGCTTCAGCTACGCGGGGGCCACGGCGGCCGGTGCGGTCACCCCGCTGGCGCCACCGGCTGCGCTGGCCGGCATGTTCGCCACCGGCAACGGCGTGCCCCCGGCGGGCGGCGTGCAGCTCATCAACAACCGCGCCAAGCAGGGCCCGGCGCGCGACTTCCTGTCGGTGGCCGACAGCGGCGCTTTCGACTGGAACACCGAGGGTGCCGTGTGCCTGCGCAACCTGGTCACCGGCAGCGATGCCGCGGCGCGCAAGCTGCAGGCCGGTGTCGATGAAACGCGCCGCAATGGCAACCTGCGCGGCAAGCCGGCCATCATCGTGCATGGCCGCGCCGATGCGCTGCTGCCCGTGAGCCACACCTCGCGCCCCTACACCGCGCTCAACAAGCGCGTGGAAGGGGCGGCCAGCAAGCTCAGCTACATGGAGGTGGCCAACGCCCAGCACTTCGACAGTTTCATCGGCCTGCCCACGGTGCTGCCCGGCTACGACACGCGCTATGTGCCGCTGCATGTGTACCTGAACCGCGCGCTCGACGCCGTGTACGACCATCTGGCCACTGGCAAGGCGCTGCCGGCCAGCCAGGTGGTGCGCACCGTGCCGCGCGGTGGCGCACCAGGCAGCGCCCCGGCCATCACCGCCGCCAACGTGCCGCCGCTTGCCGAGGTGCCCAGCGCGGGCAACGCCATCGCCGTGACGGCCGGAGCCATCGCCATCCCCGAATAAGAACGACGACCCACCACAACAAAAAAGCTGCCGGGCGCATTGCCGCACCCGGTGGCACAAAGGACGGACATGAACACATGGATCACATGGGGCCGCCGCATGGGCGCGGTACTCACGATGCTGGGGGTGATGGGGCTGTTGGCGCTGCCGGCGGCGGCGCAGCTGCGCGGCGCCGAACTGGTGGTCGGCCAGGTGGCGCCGCTGTCGGGCGTGCTGGCCAGCACGGGCACGCAGATGGTGCTGGGCGGCAAGATCTACTTCGACGCCATCAACGCCCAGGGTGGCGTGCATGGCGCCACCATCCGCCAGTGGGTGGTGGACGACGGCTACAAGGTGCCCGACACCGTGCGCCTGACGCGCGAGATGCTGGCCCGGCCCGAGGTGGTGGCGCTCTACGGCTTTGCCGGCACGGCCAACGTCACGCAGCTGTTGACCGACGGCGTGCTGGAGCAGGGCGGTGCCGCGCTGGTGGCGCCCTATACGGGCGGCGAGTCGCTGCGCAGCCCGTTCAACCCCTGGATCTTTCACGTGCGTGCGGGCTATGGCGACGAGGCCGAGCACATGGTGCAGCAGCTCACCACGCTGGGCATGAACCGCGTGGCAGTGATGTACCAGGACGATGGCTTCGGCAAGGCAGGCCTGGCGGGGGTGGAGGCGGCGCTGGCGCGGCGCAACCTGAAGCTCGTCGTTTCGGCCGGCTACGAGCGCAACACCGACAAGGTGGACGATGCCGTGAAGGCCATCAAGGCGGCCGACGTGCATGCCGTGATCATGATCGCCATCAACAAGCCCGCGGCCGCCTTCATCCAGCGCTACCGCGAGCAGGGCGGTGGCGCGCAGCTGTACAACATCTCGGTGGTGGACCCGACCGAACTCGTGAAGCTCGCCGGCCTGAAGAACGCGCACGGCCTGGGCATCAGCCAGGTGGTGCCGTACCCGTTTCGCCCACAACTGCCCGTGGTGCGCGAGTACCAGACCCTGCTCAAGAAGTATGCGCCCGAGGCCGAGGTCAACTACACCAGCTTTGAGCAGTTCCTGGGTGCCAAGGTGCTGGTCGAGGCGCTGCGCCGCGCCGGCCCCGCGCCCACACGCGCCAAGGTGGTCAAAGCGCTCGAATCGCTGCAGAACTACGACCTGGGCGGCATCAGCCTGGGCTACTCGCCCACCAACCGCATCGGCTCGCGGTATGTCGAGGTCACCGTCATCGGCGCCAACGGGCGCCTCATGAAATGAGCGCGACTCACAAAACTCTCCTGGCGTCGTTGTTGCGTCTTGCCGTACTTTCAGTACTGTCTGCGACGCAACGCCTGGCCAGGACCGCTTCGCTGAGCTTTGTGAGCCGCTTGAACACCGCAGCTCGCCCTCCTGCAACCCGCAATCCATCCACTGACTCACAAGGTTGTCCACCATGACTCCGTTATCGCGCTATGCCACCTGCGCCGGCTATGAAATCCACTACACCGAATGGGGCGCGCCCGATGCCCCGGTGGTGGTGGCCTGGCACGGCCTGGCCCGCACCGGCCGCGACATGGACGAGCTGGCCGCCCATCTGGCGCCACGCTTTCGCGTGATCTGCCCCGACACCATCGGCCGGGGCCTGAGCCAGTGGGCGCGCGAGCCAGCAGAGGAATACCAGCTGCGCTTTTATGCGCGCATCGCCGCTGGGCTGTTCGATGCGCTGGGCATAGAACAGGCGCACTGGGTGGGCACCTCCATGGGCGGCGCCATCGGCACGGTGTGCGCGTCGGGCCTGTTCGAGCCGGGGCTCAAGGGCCGCATCCGCAGCCTGCTGCTCAACGACAACGCACCGCGCCTGGCCGACGATGCGCTCGGGCGCATCAAGGCCTATGCGGGCCAGCCGCCCGCGTTCGATACGGTGGCCGAGCTCGAGGCCTTCTTCCGCCAGGTCTACCAGCCCTATGGCTGGCTCAGCGATGCGCAGTGGCGCCGCCTGACCGAGACCAGCACCCGCCGCCTGCCCGACGGCCGGGTGACCCCACACTACGACCCGGCCATGGTGCAGCAGTTCACCCACCATGCCAACGACTACCTGATCTGGGACCACTACGACGCGCTGGACATCCCCGTGCTGTGCCTGCGCGGCGAAGACTCCGACCTGGTGCTGCGCGAGACCACCATCGAGATGCTCACCCGCGGCCCCGGCGCGCGCGGCCAGGCCCGCGTGATCGAGGTGCCCGGTTGCGGCCATGCCCCGGCCCTGAATGTGCCCGAGCACTATGCGCTGGTGGAACGGTTCTTCGTGCATGGTGTGCAGGAGCCCGGGGCTGCAGAGGCTGCGCTGGTGCGCACGGCGGGTGGGCCTGCGGCCAGCGCGCTGCCGCGCTCGCAGTACCGGGCACCCACCCGGCTGCAATGGCCCTGAGAACGATGGCGTGGCCCTGGTGCATGATGGGGGTATGGGCCTCCCTTTGACATGCTGACAGACCACCTTCGTTCGTTCCCGCAGGGCTTTCGCGCCCTCGTCCTTGGTGCCTCAGGTGGTATCGGCAGTGCCTTCGTCCAGCACCTGCAGGCCGACCCGCGCTGTGCGCTGGTGGTCGGGCTGGGAAGAAGCACGGTGCCACCCATCGATTTCGAGCACGAAGCCACGGTGTCCGAGGCGGCGGCAGCGCTGGCGCCGCAGGGCCCGTTTCATCTCATCATCGTCGCCACCGGCGTGCTGCACGGCCCCGAGGGCATGCCCGAAAAGCGCCTGGGCCAGCTCCACTATGCGCAGATGCAGGCCTGCCTGCGCACCAACGCCATGGGCCCGGCGCTGGTCATGGCGCACTTTGCGCCGTTGCTGGCCAAGGACCGCAGCGTGCTGGCGGTGTTGTCGGCCAAGGTGGGCAGCATTGGCGACAACCGGCTGGGCGGTTGGTACAGCTACCGGGCCTCGAAGGCAGCGCTGAACATGTTCCTCAAGACCGCGGCCATCGAAGTGCAGCGCGGCAACCCACAGGCCGTGCTGGTGGCACTGCACCCGGGCACCGTGGACTCGGCCCTGTCGGCCCCGTTTCGCGGCGCCGAGATCGGCCGCCCGGCGGCGGACGCTGCGGCCGACATGCTGCGTGTGATCGATGGGCTCACGCCCGAATGCACCGGGGGCTTTTACGCCTACAGCGGGCAGCCATTGCCCTGGTAAGGCCACCCCGCAGGGGATATTTGCGGTGTTCGCCTACACAGAGTTCGGTACAGGCAGTACACCATGCGAAGGCTTTTTGTCCTCGCTGTTTCTCTGTTCTGCAAAGCCGATGCGTACCCAATCCGAAACCTTCAAATTCACCCGCGCTCGCAAGGTGGCCCACGGAAGATTCGCCCATGCCAACACGGATGCCATCGGGGTACTGCAGTTCTGGACGGCGCTGGGCGCAGGACGGTCGGGGGAAATACTCTCGCTGCCGGGCGACGAGTGCCTGGTGGCCCGCGTCACCTACCCGCTGCAGCAGGGCATGCTGGCCACCAGCGAATTGCACCAGTGCTGTGTGGCCCGTGGGATCACGCGCGAATCGGTAGAGGATTAGCCCTTGCATTGCAGCGCTGAAAGGCGCTGCACGGCAGCAGGGTCAGTGCCTCAAGGCCTCCCCGCTGTCTTCGCACAGGGCGCGCCCATCAGCCGCCAAACACATTGATCGGCGTTGGCGCCAAATGCTCCCTGAGCTTCTGTTCTGCGGTGTAGAGCGCTTCGGGGTAGCTGGCCCAGGCACGGCGCACGGTGAGCACGGGTGAGCCGTCCTCCTCGAAGATGAAAACCCGCTCCGGCACATTCGAGGGCGCAGCCAGCGCCAGCGGCCGGACCAGGTAGGTCGATCCGTCGATTTGGAGGTTGGGTGGCCAGGGGAGACCGATCGCAGGCATGGTGGTGATGGGGTGTAACTGATTGAACGATGCCCCATCCTACCCACGCCAACACCCAATCCAGCGGTTCCCGGCGCAACACGAGCGGATGTCCTACGTGGACAACACGGCTGGGCCAGCGCGTGGGTGGAACAATGGTCCTGGTCCCTCTGCAGGAGCGCTCCGATGCAACCCACCATCACCGCCTTCGAACGTTCGCCCGACCGCGGCCGGGGTCTGGCGCGCGACATGCGCGTGCGCTGGGCGCTGGAGGAAGTGGGGCAACCCTACGGTGTGCGCCTCGTGTCCTTTGCAGCGATGAAGGCGCCCGCGCACCGGGCGCTCCATCCGTTCGGGCAGATACCCACCTATGAGCAAGACGGCCTGGCGCTGTTCGAGACCGGCGCCATCGTGCTGCACATCGCCGAGACCCATGCGGGCATGCTGCCGGCCGAAGCCCACGCGCGCTCGCGCGCCATCATGTGGATGTTCGCGGCGCTCAATACGCTGGAGCCGCCCATCGTCGAGTGGGGCGCCGCGCGGATCCTTGAGCACGACAAGCCCTGGTATGCGCAGCGCCAGCCCATGCTCGAAGACCGCGTGCGTACCCGGCTGGCCGAGCTTGCGCAGAGGCTGGGCGAGGCCGACTGGCTCGACGGCAATGCATTCAGTGCCGGCGACCTGCTGATGGTGACCGTGCTGCGCCGTCTGGGCGATGCGTCGCCACTGCTGCAGGAACAGCCCAGTCTATTGGCCTACATCGCCCGCGGTGAGGCGCGGCCGGCCTACCAGCGCGCATTTGCGGACCAGCTGGCTGTGTTCACCGCCAGCCAATCCGCCGGCTGATTCATCACTGCCCTGGTTACCGGCGAAACCGCTCGCCGTTGAAGTAAGACAGCTCCACGAAGTCCGTGCCGCTGTGGTCCTGGGGCCCATAGCGCAGCTCGAAGCCGCCCAGGTCGTAGGGGCGCATGGAGTGCAGGGCCTCGATGAGCTTTTCGCGCGATGCAGTGCGGCCCGCGCGGCGCAGGGCCTCGATCATCAGGCGTGCGCTCAGGTAGCCCTCCAGCGACGAATAGCCCGGCTCGGCACTGGCCGCGCTGGCCTTGAGCGCGTCGCGGTAGGCCTTGACGATGGGCTTGGCCACGTTGTCGGGGTTGGGTGCCACCTGGGCCACGGTAATGCCGCGCGCCGACTCGCCCAGTGCCGCCAGCAGCGGCCGCGAACCCAGGAACGAGATCGAGAACGCAGGCGCCTTCACGCGCAGGCGCAGCGCCTTGTAGAACGGTATGCCCACGGCGCCCACGGCCAGCGAGATCAGGGCTGTGGGTTGCCAGGCGGTGATCTCGTCCACCGTGCGTGCCACCCCTTCCTCGGTCTCGGGCAACAGAAAGGCCTTCCAGTCCTTGTTGTTGTGCGCCTTGGCCGCCGCATCGAAGGCCGCCAGCGTGGCCTTGCCAAAGGGGTTGTCGATGTAGGCCACCGCACACTTGGTGAAGCCCGTGGAGCCCAGTTGCTGCACGATCTTGTGCAGCTCCTGCGAATAGCTGGCGCGCGCATGGAACACCAGGGGGTTGAACGGCCGCAGCGCGTCCGACCCCGTGGCCGGCGCGATCACCGGCAGCTTGGCTGCCATGGCCACGGGCAGTGCGCCCATCACGCTGGTGGTGCCGCCGCAGGACAGCAGGGCAAAGACCTTGTCCTCCTCCAGCAGCTTCTTCGCGTTGGCACCCGCCCTGGCCGGGTCGCCGCCATCGTCGGTGCTGGTGAACTGCAGGCGCCGCCCGTCGATGCCCCCGCGATCGTTGACCTCCTGGAAGGCCGCGGCAATGCCCTTGTTCATCTCCACGAACGGGAAGGCCAGCGGACCCGTGAGCGCGGCCGTCTGGCCTATGCGCCAGGGCTCGGTCTGCTGTGCCAGTGCCCAGCCGGGCAGGGCGACAGCGGTGGCCGCTGCTGACGACAGCACCCGGCGGCGCGTGAGGGGAGGCGCGAGGGGCGTGGAGAAGGGGTGCATCGGCGTGTCTCCTGTTGTAGTGCTGCGCCCTTCCATCGCTGCACGCAGGGTGCGCGCAATGGACCGGCGGCGCAGCCAGTATCGAGCGCGCATGCACCACAATGGGTCGGGGAAAACACTGCAGGAGGCGGCTGGAGCGTCACGTTGGTGACTCCGTTCTGCCCTTTGTCACGCGGCGCACACGGATGCGCCTGGCAGGTCTGGCTTCAGTCGCGCCGCGGCCTGCGCCCCGCGCGCCCCACCCGCGTATGCCCCGCACTCTGGCACGCACGCCGGTAGGCGCGCAGGGTCTGCTCAGCGCGGCTGAGCACGGTCTGGGTCACATCACCGGCGGCATCGGCCGCCAGCACGGCACCTGGCGCCATGCCCGATGCCTCACCCGTCAGCAGGGCAATGCCCTCGCTCACATGCTGCACCGTATGGACGTGGAACAGGCCGCGCTCCACTGCGTCGAGGATGGGGCGCGACAGCATCAGGTGGCGCTGGTTGCGCGCGGGGATGAGCACGCCCTGGGTGCCGTCGAGCCCTGCCGCGGCGCAGGCCTGGAACCAGCCTTCGATCTTTTCATTGATGCCGCCCACGGGCAGCACCTCGCCGTGCTGGTTCAGCGCACCCGTCACCGCAATGCCCTGGCGCAGCGGCAGGCCCGACAGGCTGGACAGCAGCGCGTACAGCTCGGCGCAGGAGGCGGAGTCACCCTCCACGCCGCTGTACTCCTGCTCGAACACGATGGAGGCATTGAGCGCGAGCGGCGCCACATGGCTGAACAGGGCCGTGAGGTAGCCGTGCAGGATGAGCACGCCCTTGTCGTGGATGGGGCCGGACATGTGGACCTCGCGGTCGATGTTGAGTAGCCCCTCCTGCCCGGCGAAGCTGCGCGCCGTGATACGCACGGGAAAGCCGAAACGGTAGTCGCCCAGGTCGATCTGCGACAGGGCGTTGACCTGGCCCACGGCCGCACCGTGCAGGGTGATGAGGCACTCGCCCTCGACCAGGGTCTGGTGCAGTTCTTCCTCGGTCTGGTTGTGGCGCAGGCGCTGGGCGGCGAGAGCTGCCTGTACGTCGGCGGCCTGCACCAGGGCCGTGGCATCGGCAGGGCTGCGCATGCGGCACTGGGCAGCGCTCTCGATCACCAGCGCCTCGGCCTGGGCGAAGCGGGCGCTCTGCCGGCCCTGGTCGTCGGCCTCGCGGTGGCTCTGCTCGATCAGCAGGGCCACGGCCTCGGGGCCGAAGTGCGGCAGGCCGCGCTGCACGCAGCAGTGCGCCACGAAGATGGCGGTGGCGCGGTGCGACGCCGCAGTGGCGATGAAGCGGTCGGCAAAGTCCACCTTCACGCGAAAGCGCCGTGCGGCTTCGGGGTCGCTGTCCTGCAGGGCGTAGAACTCGTCCACCGAGCCGATGAGGACGATTTTCACGTCCACATCCACCGGCTCGGGCTGCAAGCCTGCGCCACCGCCGGGGCCTGGGCCGTCGGCACTCGCCTCGCCAGTGATCTGCAGCCGGCGGCTGCGCAAAAAGCGGCGCACGCGTGGCCACAGGCCCTCTTCGGCGGCGAGATCGTGCAGGTGCAGCAGGATGAAGCCGCCATGCGCGCGCAGCAGGCTGCCGGCGTGGATGGCCGATACGTCGGCCTGCCCGGGGTCGGCGTCGTCGGCATTGGCTCCGTGGTCGATGCTGCCCATCAGGCTGCGCATCTGCGGGTTGTCCTCGACGATCACGGGGGCGCCGCTGCGCCCGCCGTTGTCCACCGCCAGGTTCACGCGGCACTTTGCGAGCAGCGCGTCCAGGTCGTCGCGGCGGTCGGCTTCGGCGTCGGCCTCGTTGTCGCCGTAGTAGGGCTCCAGCAGGTCGATGCTGCCGAGCAAGGCGCGCTCCACCTGGTCCAGCCATTGCGCAAGGCGCCCGGCGTGCGGCGCCTGCTGGCCGGCGATGCCGCGTGCGGCCTGCAGCGCCTGCTGCACCAGCGGCGTGATCACTGTGCGGCGCAGGGCGTCCAGGGCTGCGTCGCGTTCGCGCTCCAGCGGGCGCATGGCCTGGGCAAAGCGCTCGATCTCGCTGCGCAGCGCGTCCTCGTCGCGTTCGATGGCGGCGCGGCGCTCGGGCGGCTGCACGCGCGCCTCCGCGTCGGACAGGGGCTGGCCCCTCGGGCCCAGGGGGGTGACCAGCATCTGCCCGTTGTCGCGCACCAGGCGCAACTGGCGCGCGAGCGCAAACGCGTCGAGCGCGGCCAGCGCCTCGCGCTCCTGCACCTGCCAGCGCTGCTCGATGCGCGCCGCATCGGCCAGGAAGGCGGGGCCTGCCAGGTGCTGGGGCACTTCGGCCTCCAGCCGCGTGCCCATGTCGGCCAGGGCCTGGCGCAGCAGGCGGCCCTGGCCCGCAGGCAGGCGCAGTGCGCGCGGGCGCTCCGGTGCATCGAAGTCGTGCAGGTAGCACAGGTCGGGCGGCACGGGGCGCCGCGCGGCCTCGGCCAGCATGGCGTGGTGCAGCAGCGATGCGCGGCCGCTGCCCACGTCGCCCAGCACGAAGAGGTGGTAGTCGGGCTGCTGCATGGCCAGGCCGAAGCGGGCGGCGGCCTCGGCGCGCTCCTGGCCGATCCAGGGCAGGGGCAGGCCCGTGAGTTCGGCCGTGCTGGCAAAGCCGAGCGTGGCGGGGTCGATGGTCAGCCGCAGTTGGTGTGCAGACAGGGCGCGGGCGGATGCGGGCATGGAAAACAATTCAGGGGAGCAGTGCGGGGTGAATGGGGGCGATGGGGGGGCGGGCGGGGCCCGTGCCGGTCAGCGACCTGCGGGGGTGGGGCCTTTGGGCGCTCCACCCGCCAGCGCGCGCTCGCGCGCATCGGCCTGCGTGGCGGCATCCTCCACCTGGGTGGGCCAGCCCGCCAGGTGCTGCTGGGCCACGCGGCTCAGCGCGGTGATCCAGTGGCTGCTGTCGTTCAGGCAGGGGATGTAGTGGAACTCCTGCCCACCGGCGTGCAGGAAGGCCTCGCGCACCTCCATGTTGATCTCTTCCAGCGTCTCCAGGCAGTCGCTGGTGAAGCCGGGGCAGACCACGTCCACGCGGCGCGTACCGGCCTTGCCCAGGGCCTCGATGGTGGGCTGGGTGTAGGGCTCGAGCCACTTGGCCTTGCCAAAGCGCGACTGGAAGGTGAGCACGTAGCGTTCGCGGCGCAGGCCCAGGCGCTCGGCCAGCATGCGGCCGGTTTTCAGGCTCTCGCAGTGGTAGGGGTCGCCCAGCGTAAGGGTGCGCTCGGGCACGCCGTGGAAACTCATCACCAGCTTGTCGGGCTGGCCGTTCACCTTCCAGTGCGCCTCGATGCTGCGGGCCAGTGCGTCGATGTAGCCGGGGTGGTCGTGGTAGCGGTTCACGAAGCGCAGCTCGGGCACATGGCGTGTGCGCGCGGCCCAGGCGTACACCGCGTCGAACACGCTGGCCGTGGTGGTGCCCGAATACTGCGGGTACAGCGGCAGGATGAGGATGCGCGTGGCGCCCTCGGCCTTGAGGGCATCGAGCTGACTGGCGATGGACGGGTTGCCGTAGCGCATGGCATGGCGCACCAGCACCTGGTGGCCGGCCTCGCCCAGCCAGCCGCGCAGCAGCGTGGCCTGCTTCGCTGTCCACACCGCCAGGGGCGAGCCCTCGGGCGTCCACACACTGGCGTACTTGGCTGCGGACTTTGCGGGGCGGGTGCGCAGGATGATGCCGTGCAGGATGGGCAGCCATGCCAGCTTGGGGATCTCCACCACGCGGTGGTCCGCCAGGAATTGCGCCAGGTAGCGGCGCACGGCCGGGGCCGTGGCCTCGTCGGGCGTGCCCAGGTTGCACAGCAGGATGGCGGTGCGTTCGGGCTGGCCGTGGGTGAAAGGGGGTTCGGGTTGAAAACGCATGCGGCATTGTGGCCCAGGCATTCACCAACCATCTCCTGGAGGGGGAAGGCGGCTCCGGGAAACCCCTCATGCGCGAATGAAACCGGTTTCATAGACTCTTGCCATGCCACCAGACAGGCTTTTGCCGTGAACTACCAATTCCAGTTCGAATCCGTTTTTGCCGCCTGGCCCCTGCTGCTCAAGGGCACATGGATCACCGTGCAGCTGTCGCTTACCGCGACGGTGCTGGGGCTGGTGGTGGCCATCGCCTGTGCCTGGGGCAAGACATCCGGGCCTGCCTGGGTGCGATTCGTGGTGAATGCCTATATCGAGCTGATCCGCAACACGCCTTTCATCGTGCAGCTGTTCTTCTTTTTCTTTGCCCTGCCGTCCATCGGCCTGCGCTGGTCGCCCTATACGGCGGCATTGACCGCGATGGTGGTGAACCTGGGGGCCTACGCGGCAGAGATCGTGCGGGCGGGCATCGAGTCCATCCCCAAGGGGCAGATCGAGGCCGGGCGGGCGCTGAACCTCAAGCCCTGGGAGATCTTCAGGTTCGTGGTGCTCAAGCCGGCGCTCAAGGCCATCTACCCGGCGCTTACCAGCCAGTTCATCCTGCTGATGCTGAGTTCTGCCGTGGTGTCGGTGATCTCGGCCGACGACCTGACCTCGGTGGCGGCCAACCTGCAGTCGCAGACCTTCCGCAGTTTCGAGATCTACATCGTCGTGGCAGCCATCTACCTGCTGCTGGCCGTGTCGTTCTCCGGGCTGTTCAAGCTGATCTATCAGCGCACGCTCAACTACCCCGACCGTCGCTGAGGACCGGCCATGCGCACTTTTGGAGTTTCCGAGTTCTGGTTCATCGTGCAGGCCGCCCAGTGGACGCTGGCGCTGTCGGCCATGGCCTTCGTGGGCGGCTCGCTGCTGGGGCTGGTGGTGGCGCTGGCGCGCACGTCCGAGAACACCGCCGCGCGCTGGGCCGCCACCCTGTTCATCCAGGTGTTCCAGGGCACGCCGCTGTTGTTGCAGCTGTTCCTGATCTTCTTCGGCGCCCCGGTGCTGGGGCTCGATATCAACCCCTGGCTGGCCGCAGGCATTGCGCTGGTGCTCAACAGCGCGGCCTTTCTGGGCGAGATCTGGCGCGGCTGCATCGAGGCCATTCCGCGCGGGCAGTGGGAGGCAGCGCAGGCGCTGAACCTCAACTACCTCTCGCGCATGCGCTTCGTGGTGCTGCCCCAGGCCTTCAAGATCGCGCTGCCACCCACCGTGGGTTATGTGGTGCAGATCATCAAGGGCACGTCGCTGGCCGCCATCATCGGCTTCACCGAGATCACGCGGGCGGGCCAGATCATCAACAACGCCACCTTCCAGCCGCTGCACGTGTTCACCACCGTGGCGGCGCTGTACTTCGTTATCTGTTGGCCGCTGTCGCTGCTGGCCGCCCGCATGGAGCGCAAGCGCGCCCGGGTGCTGGCGCGGTGAATTCTTCTTTTCCCAAGCGTGCATTCCATACCAACCACACAGGAGACATGAGATGACCTTTTCGCACTATCGCCGCACCACCACTGCTGCCCTGGCCGCCCTGGGCCTGGGCGCCGCGCTCACCGCCTTCGCGCCGCTGGCATCCGCGCAGAGTACGGCCGACATCAAGAAGAAGGGCGAGATCACCATCGGCATGCTGGTGGACTTTCCGCCCTATGGCACGACCAACGCGCAGAACCAACCCGATGGCTACGATGCCGACGTGGCCAAGCTGCTGGCCAAGGACCTGGGCGTCAAGGTCAACCTCGTGCCCGTCACCGGCCCCAACCGCATTCCCTTCTTGCTGACCAACAAGGTCGATGTGCTGGTGGCCTCGCTGGCCATCACGCCCGAGCGCGCCAAGCAGGTGCAGTTCTCGCAGCCCTATGCGGCCGCCACCATCGTGCTGTACGGCAAGACGGGCAGCACCATCAAGAGCGCGGCCGACCTCAAGGGCGTGCGCGTGGGAGTGGCCCGCGCCAGCACGCAGGACGTGGCCGTGACCAAGGCTGCACCCGAGGGCACCGAGATCCGCCGCTTCGACGACGACGCATCGGCCATGCAGGCGCTGATCTCGGGCCAGGTGGACGCCATCGGCTGCTCGGTCACCGTGGCCGCGCAGATCGCCAAGCGCGTGCCCGCCAACACCTTCGAGAACAAGTTCAACCTGCTGCAGCAGGCCATGGGCATCGCCATGCGCCCCGGCCAGGACGAGCTGCACAAGGCCATGGACGAGTTCGTGGCGCGCAACACGGCCAATGGCGAGCTCAACAAGCTGTATCGCAAGTGGCTCGAAACCGACCTGCCCAAATTGCAATAAAAACAAGGACAGGGAGATTTTCGCCATGACGGACGCAGTCACGACCACCCCCGGCACGCAGCCGATCATCCGCATGGAGGGGGTCAACAAATGGTTCGACAGCTTTCAGGTGCTCACCGACATCGACCTGTCGGTGCGCGCCGGCGAGCGCATCGTGATCTGCGGCCCGTCGGGTTCGGGAAAGTCCACCCTGATCCGCTGCATCAACCGGCTGGAGGCCGTGCAGAAGGGCCGCATCGAGGTGGACGGCATCGATCTGACGGCCGGCGGCAAGAACGTGGATGCCGTGCGTGCCGAGGTGGGCATGGTGTTCCAGCAGTTCAACCTGTTCCCGCACCTGACCATCTTGGAAAACTGCACCCTGGCACCGATGCGCTCGCGCGGCATGGGCCGGGCCGAGGCCGAGGAGGTGGCTATGAAGTACCTCACGCGCGTGCGTATCCCCGAGCAGGCGCACAAGCACCCTAGCCAGTTGTCGGGCGGGCAGCAGCAGCGTGTGGCGATTGCGCGCGCGCTGTGCATGGCCCCCAAGGTGATGCTGTTCGACGAGCCCACGTCTGCCCTGGACCCCGAAATGGTCAAGGAAGTGCTGGACACCATGATCGGCCTGGCCGAGGACGGCATGACCATGCTGTGCGTGACCCACGAGATGGGCTTTGCCCGCAGCGTGGCCGACCGCGTGATCTTCATGGCCGACGGCAAGATTCTTGAGCAGGCGCCGCCCGCCGAGTTCTTTGGCCAGCCCCGGCACGAGAAGACCCGCCAGTTCCTGGGCCAGATACTCTCTTCCCACCACGCGCACTGAGCAGCGGTGGGTGAACGACCTGCGCCGCAGCGCCCCTGGCGTGCGGGCATGACCAAAGAAATGCAGCCAATGAAGGTACTTATTTCCCTCTCTTCCTTCGGCGCGGCCGAAGTGGGGCGCCATGGCCAGCTGTGGTGCACCGACCTCGCCCGCGAGGCCGGCGCCGATGGCGTCGAGGTGCGCGGTGAGATGCTGCGCGATGCCGCCACCGAGTTGCCGGCACTTGCGGGCAAGGCGGCGGTGTTTTCCAGTCCCGAGGGGCTGTGGACGGTGGACGGCGCACTCGACGAAGCCGCGCTGGCCCGTGGCATGGCGGCCGCGCGCACCCTGGGCGCGCCGCGCCTGAAGATGGCCATCGGCGGCTTTGGCACGGGCTCGCACGGCTCGCTGGTGCGCCTCAAGGACCTGCTCGCACAGGCGCCGGCCGAACTCGTGATCGAGAACGACCAGACCGCCACGGCCGGCACGCTGGCAGCGATGGAGGCCTTCTTCGTGGCGCAGGAGCGCGCGGGGCTGGACCTGGGCATGACCTTCGACATGGGCAACTGGCACTGGCAGGGCGAGTGCCCGCTGCAGGCTGCACAGGCCCTGGCCCACCGCGTGCGCTACGTGCACTGCAAGGGCGTGCAGCGCCTGCCCGGCAAATGGGTGGCGGTGCCCCTGGCCGATTCCATCGCGCCCTGGCGTGCCATCTTGCGGGCGCTGCCTGCGGACGTGCCGCACGCCATCGAGTACCCGCTGGTCGGCGACGACCTGGTGGCGGTGACGCGCGAGCAACTGGCCGTGATCCGCGATGCACGGAGGCAGGCATGAGCGCAGCAATAGACACCACCTTCGACGTGGCGCTGTTCGGCGAAGCCATGCTGCTGCTGGTGGCCAACGAGCCGGGGCCGCTGGAACATGCCACGGGCTTCCACAAGCGCACGGCGGGTGCCGAGACGAATGTGGCCATCGGCCTGGCGCGCCTGGGCTTGAAGGTGGGCTGGGCGAGCCGCCTGGGCACCGATTCCATGGGCCGCTCGCTGCTGTCCACCATGCAGGCCGAGGGCATCGACTGCTCGCACGTGACCTCCGACGCCACGCAGCGCACGGGTTTTCAGTTCAAGGAGCGTGTGACCGATGGCCGCGACCCGAAGGTCGAATACCACCGCAAGGGCTCGGCAGCGAGCCAGATGGGCCCGGCCGACGTGGACGAACCCTGGCTGCGCAGTGCGCGCCACCTGCATGCCACGGGCGTGTTCGCGGCGATCTCGGAGACCAGCCTGCAGGCGGCACAGCGCACGCTGCAGGTGATGCGCGCCGCGGGCCGCACCATCTCGTTCGACCCCAACCTGCGCCCGACGCTGTGGTCATCGCCCGAGGTGATGCGGCACCAGATCAACGAGCTCTCGCGCTTTGCCGACTGGGTGCTGCCGGGCATGGAGGAGGGCGTGTTCCTCACGGGCGAGACCACCCTCGAGGGCGTGGCGCGCTTTTACCGCGCGCGGGGCGCCAGGCTGGTGGTCGTCAAGCTGGGCGCGCAGGGTGCCTATTTCGATAGCGATGTGGCTGGCATTGGACATGTCGCGGGCTTCCCCGTGGCCGAGGTGGTGGACACCGTGGGTGCGGGCGACGGCTTTGCCGTGGGCGTCATCAGCGCGCTGCTGCAAGGCCGCAGCGTGCCCGATGCGGTGCGCCGCGGTGCCTGGATTGGCGCCCGGGCCGTACAGGTGCTGGGCGATACCGAGGGGCTGCCCACGCGGGCGCAGCTGGAGCAGGCCGGCCTATGAGCCGCAAACAGGTGCTGGTGTTTCGTGACCTGCCGCCGGACCAACTGGCCCGCCTGCAGGCGGTGCATGAGGTGACCGTGGCCGACCCGCGCCAGCCGGAGCAGCGCGCCGCGTTCGATGCCGCGCTGGCCGAGGCCCATGGCCTCATCGGCGCCAGCTTTCCCATCAGCGCCGAGCTGCTGGCGCGTGCGCCGCAGCTGCAGGCCATCTCCAGCATCTCGGTAGGGGTGGACAACTACCCGCTGCAGGCCCTGCAATCGCGCGGCATCGTGCTGTGCCACACGCCGGGCGTGCTCGACGAGACCGTGGCCGATGCGGTGTTTGCGCTGCTCATGGCCACCTGCCGCCGGGTGGTGGAGCTGTCGCAGATGGTGCGCGAGGGCCGCTGGGACCGCAACATCGGCGAAGACCTGTTCGGCGACGACGTGCATGGCAAGACGCTGGGCCTGCTGGGCTTTGGCCGCATCGGCCAGGCCGTGGCGCGCCGGGCCGCACTGGGGTTTGGCATGCCGGTGCTGTACCACGCGCGCCGCGCTGTGGACCTGGCGGGGCAGGCACCCACGCTGCTGGGCCGGGCCGAGCATGTGCCCCTGGCCAACCTGCTGGCGCGTGCGGACATCGTGGTGGCCCTGCTGCCGCTGTCGGACAGCACGCGCGGGCTGGTTGATGCCAAGGCCTTCGCGGCGATGAAGCCCGGCGCCATCTTCATCAACGGGGGGCGCGGCGCCACGGTGGTCGAGGACGACCTGCTGGCGGCGCTGGACCACGGCACGCTGCGTGCAGCGGGGCTCGATGTGTTTGCCACCGAACCCTTGCCGCTGGCCTCGCCGCTGCGCACCCACCCGCGCGTGACGCCGCTGCCGCACATCGGGTCGGCCACGCATGGCACGCGCCATGCGATGGCCCGGTTGGCGACGACGAACCTGCTGCAGGCGCTGGCCGGCGAAAAGCCCACTGCGGTGTACGGGACAATCGGCGCATGAGCAGCAAGCCGCGCGCACCTACCGCCAAGGCGCCTGCCGCCGCCCCTGTCGATACGGCTGGCCGTGACCGGCCCACCATTGCCGACGTGGCGGCTGCGGCCGGCGTGTCCAAGGCCACCGTGTCGCGTTTCTTCAACCACCGCGAGCGTCTGCTCAGCCCCGATATCGCAGCCCGCGTCGAGGCCGCCATCGCCCAGCTCGGCTATGTGCCCAGCCCCATGGCCCAGGCGCTCAGCCACGGGCGCTCGCGCCTGATTGGCCTGGTGGTGGCCGACATCACGAATCCCTTCTCCGTGGCGGTGCTGCGCGGGGCCGAAGAGGCGTGCCAGGAGGCCGGCTACCTGGTGATGCTGTTCAACCTGGGCAATGACCGCCAGCGCGAGCGCAGGGCCATCGACGCCCTGGCGAGCTACCAGGTGGATGGCTTCATCCTCAACACCCAGGGGCAGGATGAGGGCCATGCCGAGCTGAGCTCTTTGCACGGCCGGCCGGCGGTGCTGGTGGACCGCAGGCATGCGGGCCTGGAGGCCGACTTCGTATCGCTGGACAACCCCGGCGCCATGCGCGCCGCCTGCACGCACCTGATCGATGGGGGCTGGAGCGAGCTGCTGTACGTCACCCAGCCCCTGGCGGGCGTGAGTTCGCGCCTGGAGCGGGCGGCCGCGTTTTCGCAGTGCATCCGCGAGCGCGGGGGCGGCGTGCAGGGCGCGGTGCTGGAACTGGTCGATGCCTCGGACGAGGTGCTGGATGCCGCCCTGCGGGCGCTTCGGCAAAGAGCCTGGGGCAGGGCGCGCGGCGCTGTCGTGGCGGGCAATTCCGTGGTCACGTTGCGGGTGGCGGCCGCCATGGTGCGGCTGGGCTGGGCCTTTGGCCGCGATATCGGCTTTGCCGGCTTCGACGACCCCGAATGGGCACCCTTGATCGGGCCGGGGTTGACCACGGTGGCGCAGCCCACCCATGCCATCGGCAGGTGTGCGGCGCAATGCCTCATCGAACGCATGCAGGGCCTGCAGGCGCCTGCGCGGGAGCGCCTTCTGCCCGGCAAGCTGGTGGTGCGGGGGTCGTCCATGGCCGCAGTGCGCGGGGCTGGCGATCGGTAAGGGTTTGGCGTGCTGCGCGGCGCCGCCTGCCGGATGCTGCGTTATCCTTCGCGGCGGCCGATTGGCCGCAGCCCGGGCTTCCGGGCCGTGAATCTTTTGGGTGGTTTGCCATGCCTGCTCTCTCCTTGGATATTTCCCGCATCCGCGCCATCAGCATCGATCTGGACGACACGCTGTGGCCCATCTGGCCCACCATCGAGCGCGCAGAAGCCGTGCTGCTGCAGTGGCTCGCCGACCACGCACCCGCCACGGCCGCGCTGTTTTCCGACACGCAGGCGCTGCGCGGCATCCGCAACCAGATGGTGAGCCTCCGGCCCGACCTGCTGCACGACCTGAGCGCGCTGCGCCGCGAGTCCATCCGCCTGGCACTCACCCAGGCGGGCGATGAGCCCACCCTGGCCGAGCCCGCGTTTGACCTGTTCTTTGCCGAGCGCCAGCGCGTGGAGCTGTTCGCCGACGCGCACGACACGCTGGCCTTTCTGGCCGCGCGCTACCCGGTGGTGGCTTTGTCCAATGGCAATGCCGACGTGCACCGCATCGGCATAGGCCACTATTTCAAGGCCAGCATCAGCGCCACCGCCTTCGGCATCGCCAAGCCCGATGCGCGCATCTTCCACGCCGCCGCCAGTGCTGCCAACGTGCAGCCGCACGAGGTGCTGCACGTGGGCGACGATGCCGCGCTGGATGTGCAGGGGGCGCTGGCCGCCGGCATGCAGGCCATCTGGCTCAACACGCCGAATAACCCCTGGGCCCATGACAAGCATGGCGAGCCGCCGCATGCCACGGTGGGCAATCTCACCGCCATCAGTGAGCTGCTGAAGGCTATTCCGGTGGCCGTGGCCCAGCCCTCACGCTGAACGCTGGCGCCGCTGCGGCATTTCCTTGTCGCAGATCAAGGCGCGCCCCACGCCAGCGCGCAAGACTCGGGCCACCATGCGCCCAAAGCCTCCTCTGTTCCTGCCGCCCGTACGCACCATCGGCCTGATGCAGCCGCTGGCCTGGCTGGCACTGGCCTGGCGCGACATGGTACGCACCGGCTGGCTCAGCTTTGCACACGGCCTGGCGGTGGCGCTGTTCGGTGGCGCTCTGCTGGCCGTGGCGCACCACCGCTTCTGGCTGCTGGCCGGGGCGCTGTCGGGCTTTCTGGTGGTGGCGCCGGTGCTGGCCACCAGCCTGTATGCGCTGAGCCGGGCGCTGGAGCGTGGCGAGCCCGCCAACCTGGCCCTGGTGCGCCGCACCTGGCTCGACTGGCAGCGCAGCCACTCTGCCAGGTGGGGTGGCCACGGCTACTGGTGCCTGGTGCAGTTCGGCCTGCTGCTGGCGCTGGCGGCCACCGGCTGGGTCGTCACCTCGGCGGCGCTGATCACGCTGCTGGCACCGGTGCCCATCCTCACGCCGCTCGACTTCATGCACCATGTGGTGCTGGCGCCCGACAGCCGTCTGTTCGCG
The DNA here is from genome assembly GCF_001428645.1 of Acidovorax sp. Root217. Classification (NCBI taxonomy): domain Bacteria; kingdom Pseudomonadati; phylum Pseudomonadota; class Betaproteobacteria; order Burkholderiales; family Comamonadaceae; genus Acidovorax; species Acidovorax sp. Root217. The sequence continues at coordinate 66,025 of NZ_LMIH01000008.1, read as the reverse complement.
CTGTGGCTGGCGCTGGGCAGCCTGCTGGCCGCGCCCATCTTTGCCTCCAGCGTGGTGGCCATGCCGCTGCTGCTGGACAGGCGCGCCACGCTGCGCCAGGCCGTGCTGACCAGTTGGCAGGCGGTGCTGGCCAACCCCTTGCCCATGGCCCTGTGGGCGGCGCTGATCCTGGGCTTCACCCTGCTGGGCCTGGCATCGCTGTTGCTCGGGCTGATCGCGGTGATGCCCATGCTGGGCCATGCGAGCTGGCATGCCTACCGCGACCTGGTCGATGCCTCGGGCCTGCCGGAGCGCGATGCTGCCGACACGATGGAGCGGCCATGATCTTCGGCTTCACCGAGGCGCAGATCTCGGGCTTCTTCCTCACCTATGGCATAGGCGCCTTCATCGCCTACATGCTGTTCATCATCGGTCAGCTGGCATGGGAGTCCAAGGCGGGGCGCTTCGGCACCTTCGTGCTGTTCCTGGGGCTGGGCGTGGGCTTCATCGGTTTCATCGCCAAGGTCTTGATCCAGTGGTGGCTGGAGCGGTGAGACCGTTTGCGACAAAGTGGTGATGGCGCGCCTGGCACAACTGGCTCTAACATCCGGGCCATGTTTTCATCCGCGACCACCCCCCTGCTCACCCGCGCCGAAACCAGCGGCTACACCGAGACCTCCACCCACGCCGATGTGATGGCCTATGTGCAGGGCCTCGCGGCCCTGGGCGACAAGCGCCTGCACATCAGCGACTTCGGCAGCTCGCCCGAGGGGCGGCAACTGCCGCTGCTGGTGCTGTCGGCCCAGGGCCACCACACGCCCGAGGCCGCGCAGGCCAGCGGCCTGCCCGTGGTGCTGATCATCTGCGGCATCCATGCCGGCGAGGTGGAGGGCAAGGAGGGCGTGCTCATGCTGGTGCGCAACCTGCTGCGCGGCGACCATGGCGAAGAACTGCTCGCGCGCACCGTGCTGGTGGTGGTGCCGCTGTTCAACCCCGACGGCAACGACCGCATGAGCGCCGACCACCGCCCGCTCGACATCGCCCACCTGCGCGGGCAGGACGGCCCGGCCCTGGTGGGCACGCGCACCAACGCCGCAGGCGTGAACCTCAACCGCGACTACATGCGCCAGCAGGCCCCCGAGATGCGCCTGCTGCAGCAGCGCGTGTGCCAGCCCTGGAACCCGCACCTCACGCTGGACTGCCATGCCACCAATGGCTCCATCCACCGCTTTGCGCTGACCTACGACATCCCCCACACCGAGCACACAGGCCGCGCCGAGCCCGTGGCCTATATGCGTGAGCGCATGATGCCCGCCGTGCAGGCCGCGGTGAAGCGCACCGAGGGCCTGGACACCTTCTGGTACGGCAACTTCGTGCGCGACGAGGGCGGCCAGGGCCAGGGCTGGATTACCTACACCCACCACCCGCGCTTTGGCTGCAACTACCGGGGCCTGACCAACCGGCTCGACGTGCTGCTGGAGGCGTATTCGTACATCAGCTACCAGGAGCGCGTGGAGGTGACCTACGCCGTGCTGCGCGAAGCCCTGGTCTATGCCGCCGCCAACGGCCCGGAGATCGTCGACCTGCTTGCCGCCTGCGCCGAGCCGCCGCAGCAAATCGCCATCCGCTACGCGCTGGAGGCGATCCCCGGCACCACGGTGGAAGTGCTCACGCGCGAGCCCTACACACTGACGGGCGACCCCGTCAGCGTGCAGGTGCCGCACTACGCCCACTTCGTGCCCACCGCCACCGTGCAGCGCCCCTGGGCCTACGCCATGCCGCAGGCCGTGGCCGGCTGGCTGCAGGGCCATGGCCTGCAGACCACGCCCGTGGCGGCCGGCACCGTGCTGGAGGTAGAAGTGCCTGTGATGCAGCAGCCCGTGGCCGAGCCGGGCCCGGCCATCCTCGAAGCCCAGGCCAGCACCCACTGGACGGCCACCCACCAGCGCACCCAGCGGGCCCTGCCCGAAGGCTGGCGTGTGGTGACCACCAGCCAGCGCTACGGCGCGATTGCGGTGGTGGCATGCGAGGCCGAGAGCGATGACGGCGTGGTGGCCAATGGCATCGTGGCCGAGCCGGTGGCGGGCGAAGAGTTGGCCGTGTGGCGGGTGCTCACGGCGGCCTGAAGTGCACTGCAAAGGGGCAATCGCCCGATTTTGTTTATTTTAGCGATTTGTACTAATTATTGGTTTTGACTAAAATCCGCTAAATGGACCTTTTCCACCGCCCCGCACTGGCCGAGCAGATGGCCAAACAGCTGCTGGAGCCCGGTCTGCTCGATCAGGGGCTGCGCTCGGGCCTGTTCCTGTCGGGCCTGCGCCGCACCGGCAAGACCACCTTCCTGCGCCAGGACCTGATCCCTGCGCTGGAGGCCAAGGGTGCCATCGTGATCTATGTCGACCTATGGGCCGACACCAAGGCCGACCCGGCCACCCTGGTGCACGCGGCCATAAGGCGTGGGCTGGCCGACCTGCAGACACCGGCTTCGGGCGTGCTGGGCCGCCTGGCGCGCCTCAAGGGGGTGGACGTGGGGGCGGCGGGCTTCAAGTTCGGCTTTCAGCTCAACGAGGTGGGGGCCAAGGGCGGGGTCACGCTGGCGCAGGCGCTCACGGAGGTGATCGAGCTGGCCCGCACCGACCTGGTCCTGATCGTCGACGAAGTGCAGCAGGCGCTGGCCGGCGACGATGGCGCGCAGATGCTGCTGGCCATCAAGGCCGCACGCGATGCGATCAACCCACGGCCTGATACACCCGGGCATTTCCTCTTCATCGGCACGGGCTCGCACCGCGCCCAGGTGGTGGGCATGACGCTGCAGGGCAAGCACGCCTTTGCCGGTGCCACCTCGGTGGAATACCCCACGCTCGATGGCGACTACGTGGCTTATGTGCTGCAGGGCATTGCCGAGGAGGGCGCCCCCGTGCTGCCCAGCCTGCCCGTGGCCACGGCAGCCTTCAACCTGCTGGGCCGCCGGCCCGAAGAACTGATCCGCGCCCTGCGCCAATTGCAGCGCGAAGACCCTGCCGAGGCCGACCGCCTGCTGCCGGTGATCGCCTCCACCCTCAAGGGCGCGGCGGCCGACGTGGAGCTGCGCAAGCTCGAAGACCTGGGTGTGCTGGCCGGCGCGATTTTCGACCGCGTGGCGCGCGTGGAGGGCGACGCGACCGGTCTCTTCACTGCCGACGCGCTGGCCGACTATGCGGCCACCGTGGGCCGCGAGGTCACGGCCGACCAGGTGCAGCGCGTGTCGGAAGAACTGCGCGACGCCAACCTCATCGTGCGCAAGGGGCATGGCACCTATGCGGTGACGGACCCGTTTGTGCAGCAGGCGTGGCGCGAGCGCAGGGCGCTGACTGCGTCGCCTCACGGGATCGCGAAGAACTGAGCGCCCGGGCAGAGCCCCCTGCTCAATACTTCAGCTTCGGATACCAGTCCTTGGGCCGCCCCCCAGGCGTCAAGTCCAGCACCGACCACAGTGCCGCAATGTCCGGCGCGTCGCGCGGGTCCTGGCCCGGGTCGGCCATCTCCTTTGTCATCTCGCTGGCCCAGAACAGGCGCACCTGGTCCCCGTCGCGTTGAAATACAACCAGTGCCGGGTACTCGCTGCCATCGTCCATCAGGATGCCCAGGTCCTTCGCGTAGTCGTCGCCCACGGTCTGCACGAAGTTCAGGTCTCGCCAGCCGCGCTCCTGGGCAAAGGCGTACTGGCGTTCCACGGGCGAGCGGCCCAGGATCTTGAGGGCCACGCGCTGCTTGATGTCGGCTGCATTGCCCTCCACCGAGCCGAGCCAGTTGGTACACATGGGGCAGGGGCGCTGGCGCTGCGGGCCGTACATCCAGAAATACGTCACCAGCGTGTCCTTGTCGCCGAACAGGTCGATGAGCCCGGCATCGAAGCCCTGCTCGTCCTTGAAGCGGTAGTCCTTGGTGATGACCGGCCCTGGCGGCAGTGCCTGGCGCTGGGCGACCAGGCGCGTCATGTGGCGGCGGAACTCGATCTCCTCGGCCAGCAGGGCCTTACGCGCCGACTCGTACTCGGCGGTGGCGCCGGGGAAGGGGGTCTTGGCTTGTTCCGCCAGCTGCGTGGCTGGCTTCAACACGGTTTTGGCATTCGTCGTCATGGTCGCTCTCCCGGGCCGCCATGGACCGATGGATGACCGACTATGCCGCCATACCCACGGGCCGTGGGTAGGAGAAACGCTTACGCATTGGGCCCGAAAGAAACTGTTCAAGGGCCGTGGGGGCTTCACGGACTCTCAAGGTCTTTGCGCACGGGTTCAAGAGGTTGGTATTCAAGCGAAATTTCCTCAAGCTCGCGCAGATATGCTTGGCCCACGCCATTGTGGTTATTCACCAGTACATACTCTTTCAATGGGCGCCTGTCAGGCATTTTCGCCCTCTCCGCGCGGGCGCCGTACCGGTACAGTAAATGGAGCAATTGTTCTCGCGTGAAATCAACACCATGGTTCTGACGGGATGCAAGCCTGTAGAGTGCACCTCCATTGGGGTTAGCTCCATTTTTTAGCAAGGCTTCAACGATAGCCAGCTTCGTGTGTGCTGAGTCCATGGCTACAGCAAGTGGCGTTGAATAGGGGTCGCGACCTTCGCCATCGATCTTCCCCCCTGCTTTCAGCAGCAGAGTCACAGTTTCATCTGCATCCTCTGGCAGTCCGGCGTAGAAAACCAATTCTTCCAACGGATAAATGCCGCGTATGTACCGTGCGTCGCGCGGTGGCGGGATCTTGGCACCGTGCTTCATCAGCAGTTTGAGTACTTCGTTCTTGTGCCCGGGATGTCGCGCAGCTGCTGCAAGGGCTGTGAATCGGCCCGCTGCGAAATTCGGATCGGCCCCATGCTCCAAGAGCAACTGTACGGCTGACGCATTGCGTGCCCGGATTGCAACGATCAATGGTGAGCGTTCTTGGACTTCCACATTGGTTCGTGCTCCCGCCTTCAGAGCCAACGTGACAATTCCCGAATCACCTGAATCAGCGGCATACATGAGTGCCGTCCCCTGGTCCCGCACACGTTCGGACACCAGGTTCACATCAGCGCCTAGCTTGACGAGCAATGCGAACATGGCGTGGTCTGCATCTCGCCTGTGGCATTTGGTAGAAACGGGTCTTGTCGAGATTGCTAGCGCTCTCGCACCGAGGGTCGGCTCTATTGCACCTGCTTGCTCGACCTGAGCCTGTACTTGAGACAAATCACCATCCCCGACCGAATCGAGAAATGGTGAGCCATACGTGTACGAGCACGGAGGCAGGCCGCCCCAAGTCGGGACGTTTGCGACAAGTAACAGTGCGCCTGTGAGAAAGGACGCCAAACGTTTGGCTGGCATGAGGCTTTATCCATGTTAATCAGCAGCGCAGCCCGAGCTTGGTGATACTCGCCGACTGGCGGTGTGTCATTCCCCCGCCACCGCAATCGTCTGCACACTCTTCCTCAGCTCCTTCTCCACCGACGGAAACTCGCTCTTGGTGGAGTTGAAATTGAAGACCAGCATCTTGCCCCGGTGGGGGGTGACCATCATGATGTTGTAGATGTCGGTGTCGATGGCGCGCGAGGTCATCTCGAAGTAGATCCACTGCTGGCCCTGCATGTCCAGCAGCTTCTTTTCCTTCCACTCGATGCCCGGGATGATGCGGTCGAACAGAGTTTCGAACGAGGCCTTGGCCTGGGGCAGCTTGTCCTTGGGCAGGCCCTGGGGCTTGAGGTCGAAGGCGATGGTGGTCGTGCGCCGGGCGTTGCCCACCACGAAGTTGGGCGCGCGGTTGGACGGGTATTTGCTGCCGATCTCTTCCGCGCTGAGCTGGGTGAAGCCTTCGGGCGCGTTGAACGACACGCCCGCATCGGGAATGGTGAACGTGGCTGCGCTGGCGGCCGTGGCGGTGAGTGCCGAGGCCGCAGCCAGGCACAGGGTGGCGATCCAGGATGTCATGGTGGTCGGGCACATCACGAGCGATCCAGCCGGGGCCTGTTGTGGGCCCTGGCCTCCCTTCGTCGTTGAGCCGGTTTTTGTGGAGACGCCAGTATCCACACGCATCGGCGCTTTGGCGCGCGGTTGCAGACTTTTACTATTTGGTAAGTGCGCAGTAGTTCACACAAATGGGTGATTGCAGCGGCGCGCTTTGTCAACCAACAGGCCATCGATCATCGCGGCCAGGTGCAGCCCCAGGTCTTTGAGTTACAAACACCCCCATGCCCCTGAATCCACCCCAGCCGCCTGCCTTCAAACCCACCTTCTTGCACGTGCCGCCCGGCCCCGTGGCGGGCCCCTTGCAGTTGTTGCCCCTCAACGCCGCCGTGGTGGCCGTGCACACGGCCACTGGCGCACATGTGGGCTCGCTCAAAAAGGTGGGTGGGACCTGGAAGTTCAAGGCCATGGGCTACGACGCTGACGGACGCATGGAGCCGGGCCACGGCCCGATGACGGACCAGCACAACATGCAGTTCGACGCGCCCGATGCCGCCGAGGTGAGCGCCAGGTTGCTGGGCGCGCTGGGGAGCACCTTGTAAGGTCGGTAAAAGCCCCAGCGATGTCCGCCTGGATGGGCCGCAACCCTGAACTGCCCGTACAGCGTGGGTGCGGTGCAGAGCGTCAATAGAATGCCACGATGCCTTTCCTTTTGACCTGCTCGCTGCGGCGTGCCGCAGCAACCGTTCTTGTGCTGGCCTGTGCTGTTGTGGCCCACGCCCAAAATGCACCCCACCCCGCGACTGCCCCCACGGCCGTGGCTGCGACCGCCGGCGCGCCTGCTCTTCGCGCCACAGGCGCGGCATTGCCTGCCCCGCCGGCATCCAAAGCGATGCCGCCCGCTGCAGCGGGCGTCGAGCCGGTGGACAGCAGCGTGGGTGCATCGGGGGCAGCGGCGGCTGCCGGTGTCGCAGCTGTGCCCGCTGCACCCCTGTCTCGGGATGCCCGGCGCATCTATGAGCTGTCGCGCGACAAACTGGTGCAGATCCGCACGCTGCTGCGCAATGCCGACACCCAGGCGTCGATCGGCTCAGGGTTCTTTGTCTCTGCGGACGGCTTGATCGTCACCAACTTCCATGTGGCCAGCCAGTTGGCGCTGGAGCCCGAGCGCTACCGCGGCGTGTACGTCACGATGGAGGGGCAGGAGGGCGAGGTCGAGCTGCTGGTGTTCGACGTGCAGCGCGACCTGGCGGTGCTGCGCGCCAAGGCCCGCACCGCAGCGGCGCCGGTGCTGAGCTTTCGGCCCGCCGCAGAGGCCCTGGCACAGGGCGAGCGCATCTACTCGCTGGGCAACCCGCTGGATATCGGCTTTGCAGTCACGGAGGGCACCTACAACGGGCTGGTGCGGCGCAGCTTCTATCCGCGGATTTTCTTTGGCGGCACGCTCAACCCCGGCATGAGCGGCGGCCCCTCGGTGGACGATTCGGGGCGGGTGCTGGGCGTCAACGTGGCCAAGCGGCTCGATGGCGAGCAGGTCAGCTTCTTGATCCCCGCCGAGTTTGCGCAGGTGCTGGTGCAGCGCGCGGCCGGAGCAGTGCCCATCACGCAGCCCGCGTACGCGGAGATGACAAGGCAACTGACAGTGCACCAGCAGGTGCTGACCGAGCGGTTTCTGAAAGCGCCATTTCGTGAGCAACGCCACGGCAACTACCGGGTGCCGGTGCCCGATGACGCGCTGGCACGGTGCTGGGGATCGGGGCGCGACCCCAACTTTCCGGGCTTGAACCTGGAGCGGACGCAGTGCCAGGCTGACAGCGATGTCGTGGCCGGCGACTACAGCACCGGCACCGTGCGCCTGGCCTATGAGGCCTATAACGCCCCCACCTTGAGCGCGGCGCGGTTTGCCCGGGTGTTCTCGCAAAGCTTTGCCAACGAGCGGTTCCAGACGCGTGGCAACCGCCACCAGACCGCCGTTGAATGCAGCGAACGTTTTGTGGACTCCGGCAGCCTGCCGCTGCGGGCGGTGGTCTGCATGTCGGCCTACCGCAAGCTGCCCGGCCTGTACAACATGACCGTGCTGACAGCCTCGGTCAACCAGCCCACGCAAGGCATCCTGGGCCGCCTGGATGTGCAAGGCATCGCTTTTGACAACGGCATGAAGCTGGCCAGCCACTACCTCAAGGCGTTTCGCTGGGAGGCCGCACCATGACGCCCACCCTTGGCCTCATCGAAGCCTTTGACCGCCACGGCGCGCTGCTGGCACGCGCCCCCATCACCCGCTGGCCCGTGACGGTGGGCAGGGGCCTGGACTGTGACCTGGTGCTGGACGATCCGTTCGTCGCGCCCGCGCACCTGCGCATCGACCGCCTGGAAGATGCCTCGTGCGCGATACAGGTGGAGGTCCTGCACACCCGCAATGGCGCGCGCCTGCAGCGCAAGCACTACGCCCAGGGCGAGCGCTTCGACTGGCCGGGCGGCACGCCCATCGACCTGGGCCACACCCATGTGGCTTTGCGCCTGGCCGATGCACCCATCGCCGACGAACAGGCGCTGCCCCAGTTTCCGTGGAGCACGGTGGCCACCACGGCAGCGCTCATGGTGCTGGTGCTGGCGGCGGCATTGGGGTCCGCGTGGCTGGAGGCCCGCGACGCGTCGCAGTATCTGAAGTCTGTTCCTGGCATGGTGCTTGGCCTGCTGGCCAGCCTGGGCGTCTGGTCGGGCGCATGGGCGGTGGCCAGCAAAGTGTTCGGCGGCCAGCTTCGGTTCTGGCGCCATGTGCGCATCGCCTGCACTGCCGCCTTGGCGGTGGATGCGGTGCACCTGGTGGCGAACTTTGTGGCGTTCACTTTCTCGTTGGAATCCTTTTCGCGGTTTGCCAATGTGCTGGTGGCGCTGGTGGTGGCGGGGGCGTTGTATGCCCACCTGTCCACAGTGCTGCCGCGCCGCCGCGTCGGTTTGGCCTGGACGCTGGCTGCGCTGGTGGCATTGGGATTGCCGTCGTGGCTGGGTGCGCAGTGGCTGAACAACATGCGCCTGTCGAATCGGCTGTACATGAGCAGCCTGTTCCCCCCAGGCCTGCGCGTGGCGCCGGCCGTGCCCGTAGACCAGTTTCTGAAAGACACCGAGTCGCTGCGTGGCAAGCTGGATCGCCGGCTGCGTGATGACGGTCAGGCGGAAGACGAATAGGAGCGGGGAAAGAATTCAGCGAAGCGGTTCTGGCCAGGCGGCGTCGCAGGCAGTACGGGTAGTGCGGCAAGACGCCGCCAGCGCTGTCAACGGAACAACGGATCAACGGGGCCAGGTGCGCAGCCCCAGGTCCTGGGCCATGCGCCGGTAGTCCTGCAAGCTGCGCTGCACGAAGCCGTCGAGCGCTGCGCCGGTGAGGGCAAAGGGGTACAGGCCGTAGCGGCTGCACAGTGCGGCGTAGCCGGGGGCGGCCATGGCGGCCTCGAAGGCGCTGGTCCAGGCGCGCACGGCGGCCTCGGGGGCGGTGGCGGCCATGTACAGGCCGCGCACGGTGGGCCAGACCAGGTCCACGCCCTGCTCGCGTGCGGTGGGCAGGCCGGCCAGGGTGCCTTGCAGTCGCTCGGGTGCCAGCACGGCCAGAAAGCGCAGCGGCAGGCCTTGGGCAGCGGCCTGCATGGCTTCGGCCGCGTCGCCGGTGAAGATGTCGAGGTGCCCGCCGCGCAGGGCCTTGAGCGCCTCGCCACCGCCCTCGAACGCGACGAAGCGCATCTTCTTGTGGTCCTGCCCCGCAGCGCGCACCAGCTGCGCGGCCTTGATCCAGTCCTGGCTGCCGATGGTGCCGCCTGCGCCGAAGACCACGCGGGCCGAGTCGCGCTTCAAGGCCGCCACCACCTGCGCCAGGCCCTGGTAGGGCGCATCGCGGTGCACGGCGATCACGCCGTAGTCGGTGCCCAGCGTGGCGATGAAGCGCAGCGCGCTGACGGGGTGTGGGCCGAAGCGGCCCTGCGCGATGTTGAGCAGCGAACCGCTGGAGAAGGCCACCAGCGTGCCCGGCCCGCCCAGGCGCCCCGTGGCCACCTGGTCGAAGGCCACGGCGCCGATGCCGCCCGGCAGGAAGCGCGTCGGCAGCGGTGTGCGGCCCGGCCGCACGGCCTGGATCGCATCGGCCGCCAGCCCGCAGGTCAGCCCGAAGCCACCACCGGGCTTGGAGGGGGCCACGCATTCGCCGGGCTCGGTGCTGGCATCGGCCGGTGGTGCTGCGCATGCAGCAGAGGCTGCGAGGCCGCCACCCAGCAGCGTGGCCAGTGTGCGCAGCATCCGGCGGCGTGCAGCGAGGGCGTTGTGGTGGGGCGTGTTGTTCATGGCTTGGGCCACCAGAGTATGGCCAGCAGGCCGGGGCTGTCCACCCGTGCCTCCAGCCGCAGCGTCCCCCGGTGCCGCTCGGCGATGGAGCGCGCAATCGCCAGGCCCAGGCCCGAGCCCCCGGCCGCAGCCTGCGACCCGCGCCGGTAGCGCTGGCCCAGCGCAGCGCGCTCCTCGGGCGCCATGCCGGGGCCGTTGTCCTCCACGTTCACGCTCCAGCCCAGCGCGTCGCCTGCGGCCGACAGGGTGATGGTGCCGTGCGCGGGCGTGTAGGCGATGGCATTCGCGGCCAGGTTGGTGAGGGCCTCGCGCAGCAGGCCGCTGTCGGCCACGGCCATGAACTCCGGGGTGGGTGTGTGGATGCCGAAGTCGATTTGCTTGGCGCGCGCCTGGGGCAGCAGCTCCAGCGCCACGGTTCGCAGCAGTGCGGCCAGGTCGAAGGGCGCAAACTCGACTGCCGCTGTGTCGCTGCGGCCCAGGGCCAGCAGCTGCTGCGTGCTGCGCGTGGCGCGCGCGATCTCGCCGCCGATGGCGGCCAGCGCGTCCTGCACCTGCGCGGGGTCGGGCTCGCGGCGCGCGTAGTCGATCTGCATCTGCAGCGTGGTCAGGTGCGTGCGCAACTGGTGCGAGGCATCGTCGAGGAACTGCCGCTGCTGCGCCACCAGCGCCTGGGTGCGCGCCATCTGTTCGTTCACCGCCGCGACCAGGGGGCGTATGTCGGCGGGCAGGTCGGTGTCGGCAATCGGGGTCATGTCGTCGGGGCTGCGCTCCTGCACGCCACGCGCCAGGCGCGACAGCGGGCGCAGCGCAACCGCCAGCGTGGCTGCGGCGCCCAGCAGCATGAGGGCCAGTACCAGGCCATCGCGCAGGGCCGCGCGCTGCACGAAGCGGCGCGTGAATTCCTGGCGCGACTGCGTGCTCTCGGCCACCTGCACGAGCACGCTGCCCGGGCCGTCTGCCGTGGCTGGGATGGCGCCATCCGTGGCATCCACCATGCGCCGGTAGGCCGCCAGGCGCACGGATTCGCCGAAGTAGGTGGCGTCGTAGAAGCGTGGCACGCCGGGCTCCAGCGTGCCGGGGGGCAGGGGCAGGTCGGCGTTGCCCAGTTCCACCAGGCCGTCGGACGAGGCGACGCGGAAGTACACGTGGCCGCTGGCGGTGAGCTCGAAGAATTCGAGCATGGTGTAGGGGAGTTCGGCGGACAGGCCGCCGGAGGCGGTGGAGATGTTGGCGTCTATTGATTTGAGCGCGCCTAGCAGGGAGCGGTCGTAGGCGGCGTTGGCGGCTTCGAGGGCGTCGTGCCTTGTCATCCACAGTTCCACGCAGGTGACGAGGGTCAGGACGGGGAGGAGGAGGAGGGCCAGGAGGCGCCAGAGGCTGGTGCGGCGCAGCCTGGCCCAGGGACTGCTGGGGGCTGTGCTGGACGGTGTTGTTTGAGCCATCTCAGTTGTCTGCTGACGGATGGAAGGATGGCTCTGCGAGTGGTCGCTCTGTGCTTCTTTTT
>NZ_LMIH01000008.1:54083-54186 GCF_001428645.1 Acidovorax sp. Root217 | reverse complement strand
AACGGGGGCAACCTGCGATGCTCGGGCCTGGGGTGGTGCCGCAGAACTCACTGCGTTCTCCCTTCGGGCGAACTCCGTTCAAACAGCTGCGGCAAGCTAGAGG
>NZ_LMIH01000008.1:53829-54002 GCF_001428645.1 Acidovorax sp. Root217 | reverse complement strand
GGCACACGCACCCACCCCAGGCCCTGCGCTTCTCGGCGCAGCCAGAAGGGGTGGGGAGCGGGGTCAAAGAAGGCTGCTGCTTCGCAGCCGCGCCTGGTGTCGGTTCGCGCTGTGCGCTGCCGACGGTTGGGCATGAAGACCCTGCCCAGGCCGAGCGCAGCGACGGCACACCT
>NZ_LMIH01000008.1:53635-53728 GCF_001428645.1 Acidovorax sp. Root217 | reverse complement strand
GCTTGCCGCAGCTGTTTGAGCGGAGTTCGAAGAACGCAGCGAGTTCTGCGGCACACCCCAGGCGCGAGCATCGCAGGCTGCCCCCTCGCCTCT
>NZ_LMIH01000008.1:13794-53550 GCF_001428645.1 Acidovorax sp. Root217 | reverse complement strand
GCAAAGAACAAGTACCTCGGCCGCCGGGCCGAGACCCGGCCTCCGCCCTCAAGCAAGGCATGCAGCAACCATAGCCAATGAGCAGAAGCCATCACTCCTGCTCCAACGCATACCCCAACCCACGCAGCGTAGTGATCCTCACCCCACTCCCATCCAACCGCTTCCTCAACCGATGCACAAACACCTCGACGGCTTCGGGATGCACATCCTCATCATCCGAAAACACCCGCTCCAGAATCTGCTGCTTGGAAAACGGCTCCCCACTGCGCTGCACCAGCACCCTGAGCACCGCCTGCTCCCGCGGTGACAAGGCCAGCGGCTCGCCATGCAGCACGAACTGCTTGCGCGCACCATCGAACACCAGCGGCCCGCAGGCCAGGCGCGGGTGCTCGGTGCCGCGCGCGCGGCGCACCAGGGCGTGCAGGCGGGCCTCCAGCTCGGCCAGCTCGAAGGGCTTGGCCAGGAAGTCGTCGGCCCCGGCGTTGAGCGAGCGCACGCGCTCGTCGAGTGAGTCGCGGGCGGTCAGGATCAGCGCGGGCAGGCGCTGGTCGCGCGCGCGCAGGCGCTGCAGCACGGCGTGGCCGTCCAGGCCGGGCAGGCCCAGGTCCAGCACCAGGGCATCGTGGTCGCGCTGCTGCAGCGCGCGGTCGGCCAGGCGGCCGTCGGTCACCCATTCCACCTGGATGCCCGCGTGCTCCAGCGCCCGGCTCAGCCAGGTGCCCAGGGTGTGTTCGTCTTCGGCCAGAAGGATGCGCATGGTGGTGGGATGCTACCCGTGCGCCGGCAGTGCGGCGGGGTTCTCAGTCTGGCTTCACCTTGGCGCGCAAGAGCACCTTCTTCCACCGCGCCTGCTCGGCCGCAATGAACTGCGCGAACTGCGCTGGCGTATCGCCAATGGCTTCGGCCGCGTCGGCGTTCAGGCGATCCAGCGAGCCCTGCGATTTGACGGCCTTGGCGGTTTCGGCCGCCAGCTTCTCGAGGTTGGCGGGCGCCAGGTTGGCCGGGGCCAGCATGCCGTACCACTGCGTCATCTCGAAGCCGGGGAAGCCCTGCTCGGCCACCGTGCCCACGTCGGGCAGCTGCGGCAGGCGCTTGGCCGAGCCAGTGGCGATGCAGCGCACCTTGCCCGACTTGATGAACGGCAGGATGGCCGCCGCACCCACGGCCGAGGCATCCACACGGCCCGAGAGCAGGTCGGTCAGCATCGGGCCGGTGCCCCGGTAGGGCACGTGCAGCATGAACACGTCGGCCGTCATCTTGAGGTATTCGAACGCCAGGTGGCCGGCGCTGCCATTGCCGGCGGAGCCGTAGCTCAGCTTGCCGGGCTTGGATTTGACGTAGGCGATGAACTCGCGCAGGTTCTTGGCAGGCACGTCGGGGTGCACCACGTACAGGCTGGGCACCTTGGCCAGCAGGCTCACGGGCTTGAAGTCCTTGTTGGGGTCGTAGGGCAGCTTGTCGAAGATGTACGGGTTCACCGCCAGCGTGCCGATGTGGCCCAGGATCAGGGTGTGCTGGTCTTCCGCACGCGCCACTTCGGACATGGCGATGTTGCCCGCCGCACCGGGCTTGTTGTCCACGAACACGCTCTGGCCCAGGGTCTTGGAGAGCTCGGCCGCCGTGGAGCGGGCCACGATCTCCGAGCTGCCGCCGGGTGCGAAGGGCACCACGAAGCGGATGGACTTGGCGGGCCAGGCGGCCTGCGCCTGCGCCAGGCCGGGCAGCAGGCCGGACAGGCCCAGTGCGCCCCCGGCGGCCAGGAACTGGCGGCGCCGTGCGTCCAGGGAGGATGGATCGTGGTGGTCGTGTGCATGCATGGGGGTTGTCTCCGTCAAAAGCAAAGCGGCCCGAAAGAAAAATGGCCTGCGCCGATGGTGGCGCCCGGCGGCTTTCGGAATGCTGTCAGTCGGGGCCCATCCTGGGCCTGCAGGGTGCATATCGTCTCGGGGTTTTCCCGAGGTGGTCATCAATGCGCCGAGGCCAGTGCGCCAGCCGCCGTGCCGCACAGCACCGCGCCTTCCAGCGTGGCGGGGTAGGGTCCGCCCACATAGTCGCCGCAGGCCACCAGGCCCGGCGCCACCTGCAGGCCAGGGCGTGCTAGGCCGGGCGTGCAGGCAAAGGTGGCGCGCTTTTCCACCACCGTCTGCAGGGGCTGCAGCGATGGCAGTCCCAACTGCTCGGCGGCCTGGCGCAGCACCTGTTCGGTGACCACCGCGCGCTCGCCGGTGCTGGCGCTCACCACGAAGGCCAGCACACCGTGCAGGCCGTCGAGCTGCCCGCGGTCGAACACGAACTGCGCGGGGTGTTCTGCCGTGTTGCGCAGCGCCAGCATGGGCTGCGCCAGGCGCGCCCCTGCGCCATGCGCATAAACGGTGGTGATGGCTTCGAAGCGCAGCGCATCGGCCGCAGCGCACCACTGCTGGCGCGCTGCATCGCGCGCCGCTGGCAGGCCCGTGGCGCCGGCGATGAGGCGGCTGGCCTCCCAGGGCGGGCAGGCCAGCGTGATGTGGTCGTAGGGGCCGGCGAAGTCCGTGCCGTGCACTTCCCAGCGGCCATCGGCCTGCTGCGCGATGCCCTGCACGCGCTGCCCGGCATGCACCGCACCGCCGTGCTGCGCTGCCAGCCAGTGTGCTGCGGCTTCGGGGAACAGTGCGCCCAGGTTCACGCGCGGCAGCAGCAGGTTCGATCCGCCGCGGCCGCTGAACAGGCTGTCCTGCAGCACGCGCAGAAACACCTGGCCGCTGGCTTCGTGGGCGGGGGTGTTGAGGGCCGAAACGCACAGCGGTTCGATGAACTCGGCGATCAGCCGCTGGGGCAGGCCGGCGCACAGCTGCGCCACCGAGGTGTGTGGCGCGCAGCGAAAGCCACCCAGTTGCCAGCCGCTGGCCGCGCGCAGCAGTGCCAGCCTGTCGCGCCATCGCCAGCCGCGCGCACGCGCGATGCCCAGCAAGGCGTCCAGGGGTGGGGCCAGGTCGGGCAGGGCCAGGCCCGTGCCGTCGGGGAACTGCAGCGTGAGCGGCAGGCGCAGCAGGGCAGCACCCGCATCCACGCCCACCAGGCGCATCAGGCGCAGGCTTTCGGTGTAGGCACCGATGAGGATGTGCTGGCCGTTGTCCAGCGTGGCGGGCGTGCCGTCGGGCAGGGTGGCCTGCACGGCGCGGGCGCGGCCACCCACGGTGCGTGCGGCCTCGAGCACGGTGACGGCGTGGCCGGCCTGCGCGTGTGCGATGGCCGCGGCCATGCCGGCCCAGCCCGCGCCGACGACGGCGATCTTCATGAAGCGGAAGGCCGGGGCTTGGCTGCGGCGGCAGGCCTGGTCGCCAGCGCTGCCTTGCACTGCGCCTGCACATCGGCCGGTGCGGTGCGCAGCACGGCCGGGTCTGCGCAGCGATCACGCAGCTCGTTCTGGGCCGCGCGGTGGCCGGCCGATCCGGCATGCGCGAGCAGGCGCAGCCCGGCCAGGCTCATCTCGGCGGCCGCCGATGGCGAGGGCGCGGCAGCCACCGGCGATGGCTGTTGCGCCGTGGCACCGGCCTTGACCGGCACGGGGTTGGCAGACTGCGGCAGTGTCCTGGCGCCATGCACCTGGGGCATGCGCTCGATCACGCTGAAATCGCCGGTCTTGCCCGCCTGCGCCACCATGCGCTGATACAGGTTCATCATGGCCGCCGTGTCGGTCCCCGTCAGGCTGGCGGCGGGCTTGGCCAGGTACATGGCCACTTCGGGCGGCAGCGCCGCATTGACGGCGCTGAACCCATGGGCAGCGCCACCTGCAGCGTCGGCATTGCCTGCTGCCTTGCCTCCCGCCCGTGCGGCATCGTCGGCCAGCGTGGCGGCGCCTGCACCGGCAGCCGCCGCCTTGCCGGCCGTACCGGCAGCCTCGCCAGCGGCCCCGGCTGCACCTGCTGCCCCGGCGGCCTTGCCTGCCGTACCGCCAGCCGCCTTGCCGGCACCGCTGGCGGCCTTGCCCAGCAGGCCCCAGAAGGCGTGTGCGGGCTGGGGCAGGGCGGTGGCGCCCATGGCGAGTGCCAGCAAGGCGGCAGCGACCAGGCGCGTGCTGAACGAGGGAGGCGCAGACCGGTTCATGGCGGGTTTCCCGTGGCGATGGACTACATGCGCCCCAGCGCCTGCACCTTCCACGCCAGCCAGAACTTGCGCAGTGGTGTGAGGCGGATGCGCTGGTGCAGCACCTGGAAGTTGTCGCGCTCGATCTCGCGCAGCAGCGTGCGGTAGATGCTGGCCATCATCAGCCCTGGCTTCTGTGCGCGGCGGTCGGCGTCGGGCAGCAGGGCGAGGGCTTCGTCGTAGGTGCGGTGCGCGCGCTCGGCCTGGAACTTCATCAGCGCCGTGAAGCGGTCGGAATACTGGCGCTTCAAGATCTCGTGCGCCTTCACGTCGAACTGCTGCAGCTCCGACACGGGCAGGTAGATGCGCCCCATCATCGCGTCCTCGCCCACGTCGCGGATGATGTTGGTCAGCTGGAAGGCGCGGCCCAGGGTGTGGGCGTACTGGGTGGTGCGCTCGTCCGTCTGGCCGAAGATGCGTGCCGTGACCTCGCCCACGATGCCCGCCACCAGGTGGCAGTACTGGGTGAGGCCGGCAAAGTCCAGGTAGCGGGTCTGCTCCAGGTCCATCTGGCAGCCATCGATCACGGCCTGCAGGTGGCGCTGCTCGATGCCGTAGTCCGCCACCAGCGGCATCAGTGCCTGCATCACGGGGTGGGTGGGCTGGCCGGCGTAGGCCTTGGCCACCTCGGCCTGCCACCAGGCCAGCTTGGTGCGGGCCACGCCAGGGTCGCTCACTTCGTCCACCACGTCGTCCACTTCACGGCAGAACGCATAGAACGCCGTGATGGCCGCGCGCCGGGGCGCCGGCAGGAACAGGAAGGCGTAGTAGAAGCTGCTTCCTGAAGCGACGGCTTTTTGTTGTACGTACTGCTGCGGTGTCATGGGGGCCGATTGTCCCATGCCGTGGCGGGGTGCCGGCACGGAGGGGGTTGTTGCAGTGGCGGTAGCCCGTCTGTCACAAAGGACGGGCAGCTATGTTTTTTGACGGAGATGCGGTCGCAGCTGAAGTTACAGCCGCTCCACCGCCCAATCACACCAGTTGGCCACGGCCGCATCGCCTGGTGTGGCGCGCTTGTCCAGTTCGGGCCAGCGGCGGTGGCAGGCGTTGAGCACGCTCTGCAGCTGAAACAGCGCCTCGCGGCCCACCAGGGCCACCTCGGCCAGGCCGATGGCATCGCCCTGCAACTGGGCCATCAGGTCCGCCTGGTGCTGCGGGTGCGAGCCGGCTTCCACCAAGGCTTTCTGCAGTGCCATCAGCCGTGCGTCGGCAAACGCGAACGCGCTGCTGGGGGCCATGGCCTTCAGCACGGGCGGGGGCAGGGCGGTCTTGAGCTCGTCCCATTTGATGAAGGCATCTGCCAGCAGCTCGGCCTGGCGGGGCGCATCGTCGCCCAGTGGCATCAGGGTCGACTCGCGGGCCACCTCCTCCTGCAGCAGTGGCAATATGTGCACCACCAGGGCGGCCGGGAACTTGCGGTGGTTGAGCCGCAGCACCAGCGACAGGCGCTGCGCCGGCATGTCCTCGTATTTTTCGTAGAAGCCGGCCACCACCTCGGCCAGCAGCAGGATGCGGCCCATGGGCGAGATGTCGGCCCCCGCCAGGCCGCGCGGGTAGCCGCTGCCGTCCATGCGCTCGTGGTGCTCCAGCACGGCCGTCTCGGCCGCCTTGGGGTAGGCGTTGGTGTCGCGCACCATGAGCATGCTGGTGATCGGGTGCGCTACCAGGTGCTTGCGCTGCACGCCCACCGCCTTGAAATCGGGGTCGTTCCAGGCCGGGTCCATGTGCAGCACGCCCAGGTCGTGCAGCAGGGCGGCAGCGGCCAGCGTCGCGCAATCGCGCTCGGGCATGCCGGTTTTGAGGCCCAGGAACACCGCCACCATCATCATGCGCAGGCCATGCTGGTACAGCTCGGGCCGTTTGTCGCGCATCACCGTGAGCTTGCAGGCAACCGGCCCGGGCAGCGCCAGGGTGCGCAGCGGCGCCAGCAGGCGCACGGCGGAGCCGATGGCCTCGGCCAGCAGATTGACCAGGACATCCTGCGCCGACAGCTCCTGGCCGGTGGCAATCAGGGCCTCCACCGTCACGGGGTTGTCGATGGTCAGGTGCTTGTCGATGGGCTCGCGCAGCTTGTGCTGCACCAGGCGGTCGTACAGGCGGCTGTCGATGCGCGCGCCCTTTTCCACCAGCTTGATCCCGTTGTCGGTGTAGATGGCGGCGCCGGCCACCACCGTGCGCTCGTCGGCCATGTCGGTCAGCGCGCGCAGGTAGTGGGGGCTGTCGCCCGTGTCCACATCGGTGGTCAAAAGGGGATCTGTCGTCGTCATGCAATAGCTACAAATTATTACTATCGACTATAAAACGACCAGAGTCCATCGCCCGCCTGAATTTGGCCAGATGTCAGGAAGTGAGAGTGGGCTTGACGCGGATCAAGCCTCCCGTCATTTTGATTGAATCAAAACGCGATCTGTTCGACGCCAATATCGCTGGGCCTGCGCAGCGCTTCCTTCATGAAGATGCTCATCGGCAGCGTACCCTGGTCCGAGCTGAACCAGCGCTTGTACAGCGTCAGCATTTCGCCGCCCTGGATCATGCGGCGCGTGACGCGGTCCACCAGTTCCTTGAACTTGGGGTCTTCGCGGCGCAGGCCGATGCTGTAGGGCTCCACCGAGAGGCGCTTGTCCAGGAACTGGTAGTCGTCCATGGACTTGCCCAGGCGCGTCAGCGGTATCCAGATGCCCGCATCGTCGGCAAAGGCCGCGTCGGCCTCGCCCTTGGCCAGCGCGTTCACGGCGTCCAGTGTGCTGTCCACCGCCACGTAGTTGAACTTGCGGTTGAAGGTGCGCTCATTGGCCTTGAGCAGGTTCTCGTTGGTGGTCTTGCCCTGCACGGCAATCTTCTTGTTCTGCAGATCGTCCAGCGTCTTGATGCCCGAGTTCTTGCGCACCAGGAAGGCCGACGATGCCACGAAGATGTGGTGGCTGAAGGAAATCTCCTTTTGCCGCGCCGCCGTGTTGGCCGTGCCGCCGCACTCCAGGTCCACCACCTTGTCCTTCACGTCGCTGATGCGGTTCTTGCCGTCCACCAGCAAGTACTTGAGCTTCAGGTCCGGGCGCTTCAACTCCTTCTTGATCTCCTCATAGATCTGCAGGCAGATGTCCACGGTGTAGCCCTGCACCTTGCCGCTCGCGGCGTCCTTGTACGAAAAAGGCAGCGACTTTTCGCGGTGGCCCAGGCGCAGCTCGCCCGAGCTGGCAATGCGCGCCAGCGTGTCCTCAGCCCAGGCAGGGGCGTTGGCCAGCAACAGGGCCGCCATCAGCGCCACGTGGCGCAGCATCGAAACAGATTTCATGGAAGGAAGAGAAGAAAAGGAGTCGGGTGGATGCCCGATGAAAAAAGGCGCCCGAAGACGCGCACCCCAAAACATGCCTTGTGGGCATTGCATGGGCTAGCCCAGCAGTGCGCGGATTGTGATGGGGCTCAAGCAGGTTTACCACTTTCTCGCTGCCCAGGCGTCGGCATTGCGCCACATGGCGGGCTGGCTGCGCTTGATTGCTGTGATACCAGTGAGCGGACACGACGCATTGATCGTTCCGGGGTAGTTCATCGGCAGAACGCCTGGCTGCGGACCACCGGTCTTGCCGGGCGCAACCCCTGCTGCTCAGGGGGCCACCCTGGGCTTGTCGGTTCTAGCCGGGATGCCTCTGCGCGCCGGGTTTTTGTGGCGGCCTGGCACCTGAACCAGCCACTGCATCGGCAAAGCACTGGGAGCGCCGGGCTACCGCATGTAACATGCTTGGCTGCGCGCATTTTTTGATAGCCATGTCCTCCCCCCACGCCAACCACCCCGACGCCGGGGAGGGCCTCGCCGATCTGCCAGCGCCGCACGAAGCCACACAGGGTACGAAAGAGGTTGCCAATGCCATTCCCGCCAAAAAGCCCCATCGCCGCGCAGGCGCTGCCTTTCGCCAGCCGGCCCCTGCTGCGCTGCCTGGCAGCGCCCCGCTAACCGACGGACAGGCAGGCGCTGTGGACCGGGCACCGTTCTCCCTTTCCTTGCCTGGCGCATCGGTCCGGCCGGCGGGGGGGGCCGCCGATACCCCGGCGGCCGCAGCCACCCCTGGCGCGGCGCGGTCCGGCGATGCCGAGGCCGGGGCCGCCCTGGCTGTACTGGAGTTGGCGCCCGCCGCCCCAGCGCACGCCGTGCAAGACTCGGCCCACGCCATCCTGTCGTCCTGGCTGTCGCTGGAGGTGCTGGCCCCACTGGCCTACACCGACCCGGCAACGCTCGTCGGCGGCGACCGTGCGGCCATCGCCAAGGTCGATGGCGAACCCTTGCCGTGGCAGCGGGGCGAGCAGTCCTACAAGCCGCCGTTCAGGCTGTTCTACCTGGTGGTGCTGGGCGAGGTCAGCATGGAAATGTGCATGACCGACCTGCTGGCCTCGTTCGGCAAGGACGAGGAGACGCGCACCTTTCAAAGGCACCGGGCGCCGATCGCCATGGCCATCGTGGACCAGGACGGCCTGCCCGCTGGCCCCGACACCGTTTCCATCTCCAGCTTTGCGTGGGGCGTGCCTGCGGTGCTGCGCGGCAAGGCCGGCACGCTCGCACGCTGGCCCGATGCCGAACGGCTGCTGCGCGAGCAACTGCACCAGCGCCTCGTGCGGGTGGATGGCGGGGGGCGGCCCCTGCCGCTGGACCTGAGGGCGATCCACGACATCCATGCCTGGCTGTGCAGCACCCTGGGCCTGCGCGCCGACCATGTGCTGCCACCGAGCTTCGTGGCGCGGCTGTACCGCCACCCCAAGCTGGAGGGCGCGCCGGATTTGCCGCCCATCAACTCGTTCTACCTCGACGATCTGGCCACGGCGCGCGCCATGGTGGATGCCGGGACCGCGCCCGAAACCCTGCTGCGCTACCTGTCCGTGCTCAAGCCCGCGCCGGCAGTCGATTTGCTCAAGGACACCACAGGCATTGCCGCGCTGATTGCCCCCGCGCGCTTTCCGCCAGCGCGCTGGCCCAGCCGGGGCAGCCACCCGGTGGTGACGCTGCAGCAGGCCGCCGTGAACGCTGCGCGCAGCGAATTTGCCGGTGACAGGCAGGGCATCCTGGCGGTGAACGGCCCCCCGGGCACCGGCAAGATGACCCTGCTGCGCGACCTGGTGGCCCATTG
Organism: Acidovorax sp. Root217; assembly: GCF_001428645.1. Classification (NCBI taxonomy): domain Bacteria; kingdom Pseudomonadati; phylum Pseudomonadota; class Betaproteobacteria; order Burkholderiales; family Comamonadaceae; genus Acidovorax; species Acidovorax sp. Root217. The sequence continues at coordinate 44,311 of NZ_LMIH01000008.1, read as the reverse complement.
CGTGGAGAGCCGTGCGGCCCGCCTGGTGGAGTTCGACGATCCGAACAAGGCCTTCATCCCGACCGGCCAGCGGTTCCAGGTGGGCGATGGGGAGTTTCTCCACCTGCATGGGCTGGACCCGCGGATCAAGGGCTTCGAGGTGCTCGTCGCATCGAGCAACAACAAGGCGGTGGAAAACGTCAGCCGTGAGCTGCCCGCCGGCCGCAGCATCGAGCCCGGCCCCCGGTACTTTTCCTCCACCGCCAGGGCCTTGCTGTATGGCGAGGAAAAGAACTTCCCAGCCGACCCCGCCGACCAGCCGTGGGGACTGATGGCCGCCGCGCTCGGCAACAGCCGCAACCGCCGGGATTTCCGCCAGCGGTTCTGGCTGCACGAGGACTTCGGCTTTGCCACCTACCTCAAGGCGGCGCGCGGGCTGGACGTGTCGCGGCCGGAGCCCGCCGCAGAGGGCCAGGCGCCCCGCATGGTGGCGCCCCGCATCGTCGCGGCCGAGCGGCCGCTCAGCGGCGATGCGGCACAGCAGCAGTGGAAGCGGGCGCGCAAGTCGTTCATCGAGCTCAAGCATTCGGTCGAGGCCATTCTTGCCCGGCTGGAAGAGGCGCGGACACTGGCCCCCCGGCTGACCCGACTGCACGATGACATCAGCCAGCTGCACGTCAGGCACAAGGCCACCGCCCAGTCGCTGAGCACGGCGGCAGCCGCTTACGCCCTGGCCATCGAGGGCTCCAGCAAGGCCCGCGCCGCCGTCGTGGCGGCCGAGCGCGAGCTGCAGGCCCTGCAGGCGGCCCGCCCTGGTGTCTCGGCGCGGGTGTTCGTCTCGGAGGCGTTTCGGCGCTGGATGTCCGAAGCGTCTGCGCGCGAAGGCGTCCACCGCGAGGCCGTGCGCGCCGAAGCCCAGGTGCAGGCCACGCTGGAAACGGCAGCGCAGCGGCAAAAGGGGTTTGCCGAAGAACTGGGCATGGTCAACGCCCAGCTCGAAACCGCGCAGCGCGAGGAAGAGAATCTGGGCGCCATGCTCAAGGAGGCGTACGCCCGCATCGGTGACCGCTTCGTCGACGAATCCTTCTTTGATCGCGGCCACGAGGCCTGGAACCTGGCCATGCCCTGGCTCAACGACCAGATCCACAAGGAGCGCGAGAAACTGTTCATCGCCGCGCTGGAGGTGCACAAGGCCTTCGTCACCGTGGCCGCCCACAAGATGGAGCACAACCTGGGTGTGCTGATGGCCGCCCTGCAGTCCGGCACCTTCCAGGACGCGGCCCGGCGCCAGTTGCTGCCGGACCTGTGGTCCAGCCTGTTCCTGGTGGTGCCCGTGGTGGCCACCACCTTCGCGTCCGTGCACCGCATGCTGGGCGACCTGGCTCCCGCATCGTTCGGCTGGCTGTTGGTGGACGAAGCCGGGCAGGCCACGCCCCAGGCGGCGGTGGGCGCGCTCATGCGCGCCCGGCGCGCCGTCATCGTGGGCGATACGCTGCAGATACCGCCCGTGGTCACCATCCCCGAGAACCTGGTGAACCAGATCGCCCTGCAGCAGCGCGTGGACCGCAGCCTGTGGTGCGCCCCCCAGGCATCCGTGCAGACCCTGGCCGACAGCGCCAGCGCCATCCAGGCGCGCTTCAGCACGCCCGACGGCACCCGCGTGGTGGGCCTGCCGCTGCTGGTGCGCCGCCGCTTCCAGGAGCCCATGTTCGGCGTGTCCAACGCGATTGCCTACGACAACCGCATGGTGCCGGCCATGGGGCCGGACAGCGCGGGTGATGTCGCCGATGTGCTGGGCCCCTCCGCGTGGTTCGACCCCGACACCAGCTCCACCGCCAGCGCCCCCAAGTGGAGCGCCGAAGAAGGCCAGGTGGTCATGCGCATGCTGCGCAAGCTGGCCCGCGCCGGCGTGCAGCACCCGGATATCTACGTGATCTGCCCGTTCCGCGTGGTGGCGCAGGAAATGCGCCTGCTGCTGCGCGCCGAGCCCCAGCTGTTCGAGCTCTTCGGGGTCGACGCGCGCAAATGGCTCGACGAGCGCGTGGGCACCATCCACACCTTCCAGGGCAAGGAAGCCGAGGCCGTGATCGCCGTGCTGGGTGCCCCCATGGCGGGCGAAAAAGGCGCCCGGCAGTGGGCCGGCGGCGTGCCCAATATCCTCAACGTCATGGCCTCGCGCGCGAAATCGCGGCTGTATGTGGTGGGCTCGCGCACCGCCTGGGGCAGCGTGGGCCATTTTGCGGAGCTGGCCCGGCAGGTGCCCAAGAGGCCGTTCGCGTAGTGAGGGCGGCAGCCTGCCTGCTTGTTCGCTTATTTCTCTTTTGCCGCCTCTTTGAGCGCCACCTGCACGGTGTGCAGCATCTCCTCCAGTGGCGAGGGTTCCTCCCCCTCGTACGACACCGCCGCGCCGAAGTCCTGGGCCAGTGCGCAGCTGACCATCATCACGCAGGCCAGGTCCTTCATGCGGCCACCCCAGGTCATGGTGATGCAGTAGTCGCGGCCACCGGCAATGGCGGCGAAGTCCTCGTCGTCCCCCACCACATCCTGCGCCTCGCTGTAGTGGATCTCGAACCCCGGGCCTTCTGTGCCATTGAGCGTGAAGGGTAGAAAGCCCGAGTCATCGAAGCGCGTGAAGTCCGGGTGCAGTTGCAGGTCGAACCCGAGCCGGTCCAGCGAGGCCTGCAGCGTGGCGCGGTCGGGAACGGACTGGCGTTGGATGAAAGCGAACTGGCTGTTGGACATGGGGCTTCCTTGGTTGGTTGATTATCCGGCCTGTCCTGGCACGTGTGCCTGGGGCCGGACTGGGTGGGTGCCATCGTCTCCCGGTACCACGGCTTCCCACCGCTACTCCAGAAACAGATCGGAAATTACGGACCGCAGCCACCGGTTGGCAGGGTCCTGCTGGTAGCGGTCGTGCCAGTGCTGCTTGATGGCAAAGACCGGCAGCGCGAACGGCGGTGCCAGGGCCTTGACGTCGGCGATGCGCACCAGGGTTTCCGCCACGCGCTGGGGCACGGTCACCACCAGGTCCGTGTTGGCGACCAGCGCGCCGATGCCCAGGTAGTTGGGCAGTTGCAAGGCCACGTTGCGCTCTATGCCGAGCCGTTCGAGTTCTTCCTCCACCAGGCTCTGGCCCGTGCCCGCCCCGGTGACCACCACGTGCCTCTCGCGCTTGAACATCGCCGGCGACAGGCGCGAGCGGATGCGCGGGTGCTGGCTGCGCACCACGCAGGCAAAGTCCTGGTCAAAGAGCTTTTGCTGGTAGAAGCCGGCTTCCAGTTGTGGCATGAAACCCACCGCCAGGTCGGCCTCGCCGGACTCGAGCATCTTGGGCGTCTGCCCCGAGATGTGCGTGATCTGCACGTTGATCCCGGGGGCGATGTCTCCCAGGCGGTTGATGAGTGACGGGAGCAGTGCCAGGTGGGTGATGTCGGTCATGCAGATGCGAAAGGTGCGCTGCGCCCTGGACGGATCGAAGACGGCCCGCTGCCGGGTGATCCCGCGCAGCAGCTCCAGTGCCTGGCGAACCGGCTCCACCAGCGAGGTGGCGTGGGGCGTCGGCAGCATGCCCTCCGACGTGCGCACGAACAGCGGGTCGCCAAAATGCCGCCGCAGCCGCGCCAGCGCGATGCTGATGGAGGACTGCGCAATGCCCAGGTTCTCCCCCGCACGCGACACGCTGCGTGTCTTGTAGACCTCGTCAAAAACGGTCAGCAGTTTCAGGTCCATTATTTGGATTTGCGTTTGGAGGTATTGACGCCATGGTATTGGCGCAATAGTGCCTGCAACCTAGCATTCGGGCAACCCTGCAATCCACGAAAGACAGACCCATGCAAGACGCCCAGCCCGCCACCCTGACCGAACCCAGCCGCAACACGCCCGTCTGGGGTGCATACGATGTCGTTGTGCTCGGAGGGGGGCCTGCGGGCATTGCAGCGGCCACCGCTGCGGCGCGGACCGGCCAGTCCACGTTGCTGGTCGAAAGCTACGGCTTCCTGGGGGGCATGGGCACGGCCGCAGGCGTGACGAACTTCTGCGGCCTGCATGCCAATGTGCACGGCACCATCGAGCGGGTGGTGCATGGCGTTGCCGATGACCTGCTGGCACGCATCGGCGCCCTCGGAGGCCTCAACGAGCCGCATGTGCTCTTTGGCAACAAGATCGCGGCCCAGGCCTATGACAACGCCGCGTTCAAGGTGGCTGCGGACGATCTGGTGCTCGCCAGCGGCGCGCAGCTGCTGTTCCACGCCACCCTGGTCGGGGTGCTGATGAACGGGCCGCAGGAGATCCGTGCGGCACTGATCGAAACCAAGTCCGGGCGCTACGCCGTGCTGGCCCGGGTTTTCATCGACTGCACGGGCGATGGGGACCTGGCGGCGTTTGCCGACGCGCCCTTCGAGAAAGGCACCGACGGGCACGGCATGATGTACCCCTCGACCATGTTCCGGGTCAACGGCGTGGATGCGGCGCAGGCGGGCGATGCCTACAACCACTTCGGCCAACTGATGGACGAGGCCGAAAAGCGCGGGCGCAGGTTCCCGCGCAAGACGCCCATCATCCGCCCGCAGAAGAACCCTGCGGAGTGGCGTGCCAACGTGACCCAACTGGCCAATGCCGATGGCAGCCCGGTGGACGGCACGAATGCCGCGCAGCTCAGCGATGCGGAGGTGCAGGGACGGCGCCAGATCGTCGACTTCTTCCAGTTCCTGCGCGAGTGCGCGCCGGGCTTTCAGAACGCCTACCTGCTGGAGATCGCACCGCAGGTCGGCGTGCGCGAAACCCGCCGCGTGCTGGGCGAGTACCAGTTGACCGAGGAAGACGTGCTGCAGTGCGCGAGCTTTGACGACAGCATCGGCGTCAACGGCTGGATGATCGAGGAGCACGTCGCCGGCAACATTGCCTTCAAGTGGCAGGACATCCCGAACAGCCGCGGCTTCAACCATCTGCCCTACCGCATGCTGCTGCCGCTGCAGGTCGACAACCTGCTGGTCGCGGGCCGGTGTGCATCGATGACCCACATGGGCCAATCAGCTGCGCGCGTATCGGGGGCTTGCTTCGTGATGGGCCAGGCGGCGGGTACTGCCGCCGCGCTGGCAGTCCGGGGTGGCGTCCGTCCGCGCGACCTGCCGGTCAAGACCCTGCAGCAGCGGCTGGAAGCCGACGGCGCCTACCTGGGCCGCGACGCGGCCTGACATCCCTCCCTATTCCAACAAGAACCCCCTGGAGACAATCCATGAAAAGACGCAGCCTGAACATGGCGGCACTGGCCGCTGCATGCAACGCTCTTGTACCTCCTCTGGCGCAGGCCCAGGCGACTTCTGCCTGGCCCACAAAGACGGTGCGCATCCTCGTCGGATTCCCGGGCGGGTCGAGCCCGGACATCGTGGCGCGCAGCCTGGCCGAGCCGCTGTCCAGGGTGCTGGGGCAGGCCGTCATCGTCGAAAACAAGGCCGGGGCGTCGGGCAACATCGCTGCGGACCAGGTGGCCAAGGCCACGGACGACCACACGCTGGGCATCGTCATCAATGGCAATCTGACCTCGGCCAGGATGCTGTACCCGAAACTCCCCTATGACCCCGCGAAGGATTTCAGCTATCTCTCCCTGCTGGCCACGGCACCGCTGGTGCTGGTGGCGCCCGCGAAGGAGCCCGATGGGGCTGCCTTCTTCGCCGCAGCGGCACGCAATGGGGACCGGTGGAACTACGGATCGGTCGGCAACGGCTCGGTGGGGCACTTGGGCATGGAGGTGCTCAAGACCAGGTCCAAGGGTCTGGCACCCATGCACGTACCGTTCAAGGGCAACCCCGAGGTGATCACCGGCTTGCTGGGGGGCGAGATCCAGATGGCGCTGGTGCCCCCGGGCATCGCCATGCCGCAGGTGCGGGCCGGCAAGCTCCGGGCCATCGGTCTTGCGGGTGGGCGCAGCACCGTGGCGCCCGAAGTGCCTTCGCTGGCCGATGCGGGCGTGCGCGACTTCCACCTGGAAGTGTGGACCGCCCTGGTGGGCCCGTCCAGGCTCTCCAGGGCGGCGCAGGACCGGCTGAATACCGAGGTCCCCCGCATCATGCGCAGCGCTGAAACCCGCGAGAAGCTGCTCAACCAGGGCTGGCAGGCCGTGGGCACGGCACCGGACGGCCTGGTCAGCCGCGTCAAGGACGAGGCCGCGATCATGGGCGGCATCATCACGGCCCGGGGGATCCGGCTGGAGTAGGGGCCCGCCACATCTGCCCGGGGGCTCGGCGGGAAGGGTTGGGCTCCCTTGCCCTCCCCACTGCACGGGTATGGGCTCATCTGGACCCGGTGCATTGGTGGCGCACGAAAGACGCCTTCACGCGGGCATGCGCGTGAAGCAGGCCCTGCGCTGCAGCATCTCGTCGGTCTGGCGTGTGGCGATTTCCAGGTCGTAGTAGGTGTGCGGCTCCGGGGGCGGCGGCGAGGGGAAAATGGTCAAGGTGCCGTAGAACGCAGGGCACATGAAATCGCCCGAGAGCACCCACCGGCCGTAGGGAGGGCTGTCGGCCGGATCACGGGTCCAGTACCCCCAGAAGATGGCCAGGGAGCCGGTGGACGCCGTGCGGCGTGCCGCAAGCTGGTTGGCAGTGTCCGGCGAGAAGTCCCCCACCGTGCCGCTGCCCGTGCAGTCGCCGTTGGTGTAGGTCAACGCACCATAGGTTTGGGTGAACAGCGTGGTCTCCTGGCGCACCATGCGCATAACGCTGCGCTGGCTCAGGTTGCTGCTGACCACATGGCAGCCCTGGTGCTGCCAGTCGCCCGCGAGCAGGGCCACGTCCAGCTGCGGGGCGTCATCGCTCCCGCCTCCGCAGCCGGCCAGTGCGGCGGTGATGGCGATCAGCGAGAGGCAGGTTGCAAAGGCGGTGGGTGAAGTGGCAGGGAACAGTGAGGTCATGGCAAAAAGCCCGATTCTGTGGGCCCGTCCGATCCCTGAGAACCCTACCGGAGTAGGGGGCGGCTACCGGGCTTCAGCACTCGACGACGTTCACCGCCAGCCCGCCGCGCGAGGTCTCCTTGTACTTGACCTTCATGTCCGCGCCGGTCTGCATCATGGTCTTGATCACCTTGTCGAGCGAGACCACGTGCTGGCCGTCGCCGCGCAAGGCCATGCGCGCGGCGGTGATGGCCTTGATGGCGCCCATGGCGTTGCGCTCGATGCAGGGTATCTGCACCAGCCCGCCCACGGGGTCGCAGGTCATTCCGAGGTTGTGCTCCATGCCGATCTCGGCGGCGTTTTCCACCTGCTCGGGGCTGCCGCCCATCACGGCGGCCAGGGCGCCGGCGGCCATGGAGCAGGCCACGCCCACCTCGCCCTGGCAGCCCACCTCGGCGCCCGACAGCGACGCGTTCTTCTTGTAGATGATGCCGATGGCACCGGCGGTGAGGAGGAAGGTGGCGATGCCGTCCTCATCCGCGCCGGGCAGAAAGTTCACGTAGTACTGCAGCACGGCCGGGATCACGCCGGCCGCGCCGTTGGTGGGCGCGGTCACCACGCGGCCACCGGCGGCGTTTTCCTCGTTGACGGCCATGGCGTAGAGGTTCACCCAGTCCATCATCGACAAGGGGTCGCGCCGGGCGGCTTCGGACTGGGTGTTCAGGCTCTTGTGCAGCTCGGCCGCGCGGCGGCGCACGTGCATGGGGCCGGGCAGGGTGCCGGTGGCCGCACAGCCGCGCTGCACGGCACGGGCCATGGTGTGCCAGATGGCCAGCAACTGGCGGCGCAACTCGGCGGCGCTGCGCCAGTGCAGTTCGTTGGCTACCATGATCTGACCCACCGCCATGCCGGTGGCCTGGCACTGGGCCAGCAAGTCGGCCCCGGTGCTGAAGGGGTAGGGCAGGCCGTTGCCGTGCCCGGCGGCGCCGGGCCCCGATGCCGCTGCCGAGTTCAGCACGCGCTCGCCCGCCGCATCCGTCACGAAGCCGCCGCCCACCGAGTAGTACTCGCGCTCGGCGATCTTCACGCCGTTGGCATCCAGCGCGTGGAAGGCCATGCCGTTGGGGTGCAAGGGCAGGCTGCGGCGGCGAAACAGCAGGTGCTCCTTTTCGACGAAGGGCACGGCGTGCTCGCCCAGCAGGGCCAGGCTGCGGCTGGCGCGGATCTGGGCAATGGTGGGGGCTATCTGGTCGGGGTCGATGCGGTCGGGCTCGTGCCCGGCCAGGCCCAGCAGCACGGCGGTGTCGGTGCCATGGCCTACGCCGGTGGCCGAGAGCGAGCCGAACAGCTCCACCACCACGCTGTGCACCGCCGCCAGGCCCACCGTGGCCTGCAGGTGGCAGGCAAACTGCCGCGCCGCGATCATGGGCCCCACGGTGTGCGAGCTGGAGGGGCCGATGCCGATCTTGAAGAGGTCGAAAACGCTGACGGACATGGGGTGCTGTGCCTTCAATGGGATACCGGTGGGTTCCGTGAACAACAGCGACGGCCGCATGCCGCCGGCCCATACACAGAGAAGACAGCGATGGCGCGGGTGGCGCCATCGCTGGCCGGTCGATCATGAACAAGACAACATGCGTCTTCGCACACCCAGCACTCTTGGCGCTGGAGTGGGGGCGAGGCTAACCGCACGGCACCGTGGCAGCACACGCGTTATCCCTGAGCGGTTCGACCGGGCACGGGGGCAAGGCCGGTGGCTGCCGTCGATTGCTATGCCTTGGATAGCAACTTGTTGATGCTCCACAACGGTCTCAGGCCATCACGGTGCGTCTTGACAAGGCGTCGCTGGCCTGGCTTGCCGCCCATGAATGTTTCTTACACAGCGCTGCTGTCTGCCCTGTGCGCCACCACCAGTGCAATTTCAACCAGGGGTGCCGCAGCCGCCTGGCCTGCCGCGCCGGCCGCAGGGGGCTGTGGCCGTGCCAGCGAATGGGCGTGCACCGCCGGTGGTGCCACCTGCTGGCGGGCCAGGCCGCCGGCCATCCAGCTGCACACCATGCGCCTGGCGTCCGCTATGCGGGCGGGGTCGCGCACGAACAGCTCGCACGAGAGGGTGCGGTGCCTGTGGCTGCCGGCCTCGCGCAGCAGGCGGTCGGCGGCGGCCAGCACCTGGGCCAGGCTGTGCTCCAGATCCTGTGCGGGCGAGGGTGTTGCAGCGGTGTTCAGGCAGGTGATGCGCAGGCACAGCGAGGTGGGCGCGTGGCGCACGCCCACACGCAACCGGGCCACCACGCGCGGTGCTGTCGCGGTCGGGCTGGCGGCGGGCGGGGCGGTGCTGCAATCGATGGCCATGGTGCTGTGATTCGGGTCGCGTTGTGTTCGTTCCGTCAGTCCAGCGTGCCCAGACGGCGGGCGCTGGCGGCCACGGCCCCCAGCAGACCCGCCAGCAGCAGCAAGGCGGCCACCAGGCTGGTGCCGTGCGCCACGAAGCCGATCAGCGCCGGGCCCATGAGCACGCCGGCATAACCCATGGTGGCAATCGCGGGAACCGCCAGGCTCTCCGGCATGGCGTGCTGCCTGCCAGCGAGTGAAAACAGCACCGGCACGATGTTCGAGCAGCCCAGGCCCACCAGCGCAAAACCGGGCAGGGCCAGAGGCCAGGTGGGCGCCAGCGTGGCCAGCCCCAGGCCGGCAGCGGCCAGCAGGGCGCCTGTGAGCACCGTGCGCTGCGGGCCTATGCGGCGGACCCAGCGGTCCCCGGTGAGGCGGCCCACCGTCATGGCCGTGGCGAAGGCGGCATAGCCCAGGCCCGCGCGCTCGGCGGGCATGCCCTGCACCTGGGTGAGGAACACGGCGCTCCAGTCCAGCATGGCGCCCTCGGCCAGGAAGAGGATGAAGCACAGCGTGCCGATGAACAAGACCACGCCCGTGGGGCGGGCGAAGGCCGGGCCGCTCTGCGCGCCGCCGCCGGCCAGGAAATGTGGTGCCGCCAGCGCCAGCAGTGCCAGCACCACGGCCGCCACGGCGGCGGTGGCCTGACCCAGCGAGGTACCCAGCACACCCAGCAGCACGATCATGCCGCCGGCCCCTGCCACACCGCCCAGGCTGAACAGCCCGTGAAAGCCCGACATCATGGGCCGGCCACTGGCCCGCTCGACGAGGATGGCCTGGATGTTGCCCGCGCAGCCCAGCCCGCCGATGCCCGCGCCGAACAGGAACAGCGCCACGCCCAGCCAGGGCGCCGTGGGCGCCAGGGCCAGCAGCGGCAGGCTGGCGCAGACCAGCAGCGCGGACGCCACCAGCACCCGCCGGCAGCCCCAGCGCGCGCTGAGCGCACCGGCCAGCGGCATGGAGACGATGGAGCCTGCGCCCATGCACAGCAACAGCAGGCCGAGTGTGGCCTCGTGGAGGGACAGCTGTGCCTTGGTGAAGGGCACCAGCGGCGCCCAGGCCGCCATGGCAAAGCCGCTGATGAAGAAGGCCACGCGCGTGGCGTGCGCCGCTGCCCGGCTGGCGGCCAAAGGGCGTGCCGGGGCCGTGGCAGAGATCGGTGCGGTTGTGCTTGCGCTGGAAGCCGTCATGGTGGGCAGGGGGATAGCCAGTGTGGCGCCGTTGGATGGCGGGGCGATGACGCTGCGACCATGCCCTGGGCTGGCGGGAGGGCTTTGCACCGGTGGTGGCCGGGCGGGCCGTTGCGCAGGCATGTCGCAGGCCCGGCACATGATGAGCAAATCTAACCAGTTGTGTCCTTGCATGGGGCCGATGCTACGCAGTGGCGCTACGGAAGACTATCGACAATAATTCGCAAACTCATGAAACCAGCTCATGCCAAAAATGGTCACGCCGTCCCGGGCTCGCCCCGCCGCCTGCCGCCGCTGAACATGCTGCGCGCCTTCGAGGCGGCAGGCCGGCTGCTCAGCGTGACGCAGGCCGCGCACGAACTGTCGGTGACGCAAAGCGCCGTCAGCCACCAAATCAAGGCGCTGGAGGAATGGCTGGGCGTGGCCCTGGTGCAGCGCGAGGGGCGGGGCCTGGCGCTCACGCCGCCGGGCGCTGCCTACCTGCCGGGGCTGACCAGCGCGCTGGACCTGATGGCCCGGTCCACCGCCGGCATCAAGCGGCCCACGCGACGCAACACGCTGGCGGTGAATGCCACCTCCACCTTCGCCACGCAGTGGCTGATCCCGCGCCTGGCGGCGTTCTGCGCGCAGATGCCGGGGCTGGATGTGCAGCTCGTCACGACGGTGGGGCATCTGGACTTCGAGCCGGCGGACTATGACGTCTCGATCCGCTGCTTTGCCGATGGCGAACTGGCGCTGCTGCAGCAGCGCACACCCTGGCGCGGCATCCGTGCGGGTGCGTTTCTTCCCGATGTGCTCACCCCCGTGTGCAGCCCCGCGCTGCTGGCGGGCGCCAAGGCCATCCAGGCGCCACGCGATCTGGCGCGGCACACGCTGCTGCACAGCCGCTCGACCCCGCTGGTGTGGCAGCAGTGGCTGCAGGAGGCGGGCACGCAGGACATCCAGCCCGCCGGCGACCTGGTGTTCGACCATGCCCACCTGAGCGTGCAGGCCGCCATCCAGGGCCTGGGCGTGGCGCTGGGCAACCCGCGTTTCCTGGGCGAGGCGCTGGCCAGCGGGTTGCTGGCCATGCCTTTCCCGCAGCTGCTCTCGGGCGACAAGAAGTATTACTGGATGCTCTCGCCACGCGCCGCGCAGGATGCGGCGTCGGTGGCGTTCTGCGACTGGCTGGCGGTGGCCTGAGCCGCCCGCCGGGCATTGACCGCTTACATCACCAGCGCCCGCCCCAGCATCACGCACCAGTCCCAGGGATTGAGCTTGGGGCGCGTGTGCAGGCTGGCGCCCCTGAGGGCCTGCACCTTGTCCAGGATGCGCAGGCCGCCTTGTACCACCAGACGCAGCTCCCAGCCTGCGCGGCCGGGCAGGCGGTGCACCAGCGGCGCGCCGCGCAGCATGCTGGCGCGGGCCCAGGCGGCGCAGTCCAGGATCAGGCGGGCGTTCTCTGGCGTGCTGCGCAGCTCCAGCAGCTCGGCCTGGCAGGCGCCGTGGGCAGCGCAGTCCTCGCGCGGCAGGTAGTGGCGTCCGCGCGGGATGTCCACGCTCAGGTCCTGCCAGAAATTGGCCAATTGCAGCGCGGTGCAGATGTCGTCGCTCTGCGACAGGGCCTCTTCCCCGTCCACGCCGTACAGGTGCAGCAGCAGCCGGCCCACGGGGTTGGCCGAGCGGCGGCAGTAATCGACCAGCTCGGTGCGGTCGGCGTAGCCGTCGGCATCGCGGGTTTTTTCCACGTCCTGGGCAAAGGCGCTGAGCAGGTCGGCGAGCAGCGGCACGGGCAGGTGGTGGCTGACCAGCACGGCCTGCAGCGGCACGAACACATCGGCCCAGCGGGGCGAGGGGGCATGGCCCTCGGCGATGGCCGAGAGGTCTGCGTTGAACGCGGCCAGATCGGCCAGGCGCTCGGCGGGTGGGGCATCGCCCTCGTCGGCGATGTCGTCGGCCGTGCGTGCGAAAGCGTAGATGGCGGCGATGACGGGGCGCAGGTGCGGCGGGCACAGCAGCGATGCGACGGGGAAATTTTCGTAATGCGTGACCGGCGGGGCCACTGCGGGGGCGGTGGATGGGGCGGCAGCGGGCGAGGTGCTTGGGGTGGGGTTCACGGCATGGATTGTCGCTTGACAAGGCGGAGACGTTCTCATAGATTACTAACCAGTCAGTCAGTAACTTGTTTTGTCAGTGTTAACCCTGAACGACCTGGCGGTCGTGGGGGTGGCGCTGGCCGACCTTCGTGTTGCCCTTTTCATTCACCGGATTTTCCATGCGCACACCCTCCGCTTCGCGGCCCATTCACCGGCCCTCCAGGTTTTTGTTGCTGGCGGCCTCGGCCCTGGTGCTGGCCGCCTGCTCGCGGCCCGCCCCGCCCGAGGAGCCGGTGCGCTCCGTCAAGCTGATGACGGTCGGCGTGGGAGCATTGCAGTCGCAGGTGGAATACGCCGGTGAGGTGCGTGCCCGCGTGGAATCGCGCCTGGGCTTTCGCGTGGCGGGCAAGATCGTGCAGCGCCAGGCCGAACTCGGCCAGCGCGTGAAGGCTGGCGACGTGCTGGCCCAGCTGGACCCGCGTGACTACCAACTGGCGGCCGACTCGGCACGTGCGCAACTGGCTTCGGCCACCACGCAGCGCGACCTGGCGGCAGCCGACTACAAGCGCTACCTGGCGCTCAAGGACCAGAACTTCATCAGCGGCGCCGAGTTGGAGCGCCGCGACGCGACCTTGAAGGCCGCGCAGGCCACGCTGGACCAGGCGCGCGCGCAGCTGTCGTCGCAGGGCAACCAGGCCACCTACACGCGCCTGGTGGCCGACGTGTCGGGCGTGGTCACGGGCATTGAGGCCGAGCCGGGCCAGGTCGTCTCTGCCGGCACGCCGGTGGTGCGCATCGCGCAAGACGGCCCGCGCGACGTGGTGTTTGCCGTGCCCGAGGACAAGGTCGCCCAGATCGCCGTGGGCTCCGACGTGGCCGTGCGCGGCTGGTCGGGCGGTGCCGAGCTGGCGGGCAAGGTGCGCGAGGTGGCGGCCAGTGCCGATGCGGCCACGCGCACCTTCCAGGTCAAGGTGGCCATCGAGGGCAAGGATGCACCGGCGCTGGGCGCCACGGTGTACGCCCAGCCCAAGGCGCTGGGCCATGCCGGCGTGGTGGCCATCAAGCTGCCCACCAGCGCGCTGCGCCAGGAGGGCCAGGCCACGGCCGTGTGGGTGTACGACGCGGCCACCAGCACCGTCAAATCACAGGTGGTGCAGATCGCCACGGCCGACGGCAACGATGCCGTGGTGGCCGCAGGCCTGACCCCCGGCATGCAGGTGGTGGCCACGGGCGTGCACGTACTCTCGCCTGGGCAGAAGGTCATGATCTACCAGCCCAAGTCGAGCGGTGCCCCTGCGGCCAAGGCGCAGACGGCTGCCGGCAATGTGGCGCTGCCTGCAGCGCCCCCCGCGCCAGCGGCGACGCCCGTGGCTGCGGCCCCTGCTTCCAGGTAAGGGCCCGCCATGAGCCAGATCCAACCAAAAGAGGGGTTCAACCTCTCCAAATGGGCGCTCGACCACCCGGCGCTCACGCGCTACCTGATGGTGGTGCTGATGCTGCTGGGCTTTGCCGCCTACTTCCAGCTGGGGCAGGACGAAGACCCGCCCTTCACCTTCCGCGCCATGGTGGTGCGCACCTACTGGCCCGGCGCCACGGCGCAGCAGGTGGCCGAGCAGGTCACCGACAAGCTCGAGCGCACCCTGCAGGAGGTGCCCTACGCCGACAAGATCCGCAGCTATTCCAAGCCCGGCGAGTCGCAGATCATCTTCCAGATCAAGGACTCGTCCAAGGGCAGCGAGGTGGCCAACGTCTGGTACACCGTGCGCAAGAAGATCGGGGACATGCGCTACACCCTGCCCACGGGCATCCAGGGGCCGTTCTTCAACGACGACTTTGGCGACGTGTATGGCGTGATCTACGCGCTCGAATCCGAAGGCTTCAGCTACGCCGAACTCAAGAACTTTGCCGACGATGCACGCCAGCAGCTGCTGCGCGTGCCCGACGTGGCCAAGGTCGAACTCTTCGGCGTGCAGGACGAGAAGCTCTTCATCGAAATCTCGCAAAAGCGCCTGTCGCAGCTGGGCCTGGACATGAACCAGGTGCTGGCCCAACTGGGCCAGCAGAACGCCGTGGAAGGCGCGGGCGCCGTGCAGACCCCGTTGGACCAGGTGCAAGTGCGCGTGGCCGGCCAGTTCAATGCGGTGGAAGACCTCGCGGCCATGCCGATCCGCGGCCCTTCCGGTGCGCAGCTGCGCCTGGGCGACATCGCCGAGATCAAGCGCGGCTACGTGGAACCCACGGCCGTGAAGGTGCGCCACCAGGGCAAGGAAGTGATCGCCCTGGGTGTCTCCATGACCAAGGGCGGCGACATCATCGCCCTCGGCAAGGCGCTGCATGTGGCCACCGACCGCATCGGCTCCGCGCTGCCCGCCGGCGTGAAGCTGGTGAACGTGCAGGACCAGCCCAAGGCCGTGGCCACCTCGGTCAACGAATTCGTGAAGGTGCTGATCGAGGCCGTGGTCATCGTGCTGGCCGTGAGCTTCGTCGCCCTGGGTTTCCACCGCCGCCCCGGCAAGCAGCCACTGTGGAAGCGCTGGTACATCGACCCGCGCCCCGGCCTGGTGGTGGGCATCACTATCCCCATGGTGCTGGCCGTGACCTTTCTGGGCATGTGGTACTGGAACATCGGGCTGCACAAGATCTCGCTGGGCTCGCTGATCATCGCCCTGGGCCTGCTGGTGGACGACGCCATCATCGCCGTGGAGATGATGGTGCTCAAGCTCGAAGAGGGCTACGACAAGGTGCGCGCCGCTACCTTCGCCTACGAGCTCACGGCCATGCCCATGCTCACGGGCACGCTGATCACGGCGGTGGGCTTTCTGCCCATCGGCATCGCCAAGTCGACCACCGGCGAGTACACCTTCGCGATCTTCGCGGTGACGGTGCTCGCGCTGGTGCTGAGCTGGATCGTCTCGGTCTACTTCGTGCCCTACCTGGGCACCCTGCTGCTCAAGGTGCCGGCCCACGTGGCCCATGCGCAGGAGCACCACGGCGTGGAGGCGGGCGGGCACGAGGTGTTCGACAGCCCGTTCTACAACTTCTTTCGCCGCCTGGTGACCTGGTGCGTGCGCCACCGCTGGATCACCATCGCCCTCACCGTGGGTACGTTTGCCCTGGGCATCTTCGGCATGGGCCAGGTGCAGCAGCAGTTCTTCCCCGATTCGAGCCGCCCCGAGATCATCGTCGACGTGTGGTTCCCCGAGGGCACCTCCTTCGCGGGCAACGAAGAGGTCACCAAGCGCGTGGAAGCGCGCCTGCTGGCCGAGCCGGGTGTGAACACCGTGAGCACCTGGGTGGGCTCGGGTGTGCCGCGTTTCTACCTGCCGCTGGACCAGGTGTTCCCGCAGAGCAACGTGTCGCAGTTCATCGTGGTGCCGCAGGACCTGAAGGTGCGCGAGAGCCTGCGCATCAAGCTGCCCGGCCTGCTGGCGCAGGAGTTCCCTGAAGTGCGGGGCCGCGTGAAGCTGCTGCCCAACGGGCCACCCGTGCCGTACCCGGTGCAGTTCCGCGTGGTCGGGCTGGACCCGCTGGTGCTGCGCGAGCGCGCCGACGAGGTCAAGGCCGCCCTGCGCGAGAACCCCCAGATGCGCGGCGTGAACGACAACTGGAACGAGTCCGTGAAGGTGCTGCGCCTGGAAGTGGACCAGGCCAAGGCGCGCGCCCTGGGCGTGACCAGCCAGTCCATCGCCCAGGCCAGCAAGACCATCCTCTCGGGCACGCAGGTGGGCCAGTTCCGCGAGGGCGACAAGCTCATCGACATCATGCTGCGCCAGCCGCTCGATGAGCGCAACGCCATCACCGACATCGCCAACGCCTACCTGCCCACGGCCTCGGGCAAGTCGATCCCGCTCACGCAGATCGCCAAGCCCGTGTTCACCTGGGAGCCGGGCGTGATGTGGCGTGAGAACCGCGACTACGCCATCACGGTGCAGGGCGACGTGACCGAAGGCGTGCAGGGCGCCACCGTCACCGCGCAGCTGCTGCCGGGCCTGCGCGCCATCGAGGCCAAGTGGCGTGAGGCGGGGCAGGGCGGCTACCGCATCGAGGTGGCAGGCGCCGTGGAGGAAAGCTCCAAGGGATCGGCCTCCATTGCGGCGGGCATCCCGATCATGCTGTTCGTCACCTTCACGCTGCTGATGCTGCAGTTGCACAGCTTCAGCCGCGCGATGCTGGTGTTCCTGACCGGGCCGCTGGGACTGGCCGGCGTGGCAGGCGCTCTCATCCTGCTCAACCGCCCCTTCGGCTTTGTGGCGCTGCTGGGCGTGATCGCGCTGATGGGCATGATCCAGCGCAACTCGGTGATCCTGATCGACCAGATCGAGCAGGACCGCGCCAAGGGCATCCCCGCGTGGGACGCCATCGTCGAATCCGCCGTGCGCCGGCTGCGCCCCATCGTGCTCACGGCGGCCGCTGCCGTGCTGGCCATGATCCCGCTGTCGCGCAGCGTGTTCTGGGGTCCGATGGCCGTGGCCATCATGGGCGGGCTGATCGTGGCCACGGTGCTCACCTTGCTGGCCCTGCCGGCGATGTACGCGGCCTGGTTCCGCGTGAAGCGGCCCGAGGACGAGCGCGCCGCCCTGGTCTGAGTGCCCACCGATGGCCACCCCTGCCTCTAGTAGGGGTGGCCTCGGGGCAGGGTGAACCCTTGCACGCAATGTGCATGCGGAAATCAGTGTGCGCCGCTTCTCAGGTTAAAATCTAAGGTTGACCGATTTCACACAGGCGGCGGGCATAGCTTGCCGCCTGTTTGTTTGTTAGTTGTAGAACCGCGCGGGTGGCGAAATTGGTAGACGCACCAGGTTTAGGTCCTGACGGTAGCAATACTGTGCGGGTTCGAGTCCCGCCCCGCGCACCATCCATGTGAGACTTTGCGGAACACTGCGCTGCAGACAGCACGATCACATCCATAAGAGGAATAGCCATGTCCGTTACTGTTGAAACCCTTGAGAAGCTCGAGCGCAAGATCACGCTGAGCGTGCCCCTGACCGTGATCCAGACCGAAGTCGACACGCGTCTGAAGCGCCTGGCGCGCACCGTGAAGATGGACGGCTTCCGTCCCGGCAAGGTGCCCATGAACGTGGTCGCCCAGCGTTACGGCTATTCCGTGCAGTACGAAGTGCTCAACGACAAGGTCGGTGAAGCCTTTGCCGTGGCCGCCAACGAAGCCAAGCTGCGCGTGGCCGGCCAGCCCCGCATCACCGAAAAAGACGGTGCCCCCGAAGGCCAGGTGACCTTCGACGCCATCTTCGAAGTGTTCCCCGAAGTCAAGATCGGTGACCTGTCGGACGCCGAAGTCGAGAAGCTGTCGGCCGATGTGACCGATTCGGCCATCGACAAGACCATCGACATCCTGCGCAAGCAGCGTCGCACCTTCGCCCAGCGCGCCCAGGGCGCCCCTGCCGAAGACGGTGACCGCGTGTCCGTGGACTTCGAAGGCAAGATCGACGGCGAGCCGTTCGAAGGCGGCAAGGCCGAGGACTTCCAGTTCCTGGTCGGCGAAGGCCAGATGCTCAAGGAATTCGAAGAAGCCGTGCGCGGCATGAAGACCGGCGAAAGCAAGACCTTCCCGCTGGCTTTCCCTGCCGACTACCACGGCAAGGACGTGGCCGGCAAGACGGCTGACTTCCTGGTCACGGTCAAGAAGATCGAAGCCGCCAACCTGCCCGAAGTGAACGACGCCCTGGCCAAGTCGCTGGGCATCGCCGACGGCTCGGTGGACGGCCTGCGCGCCGACATCAAGAAGAACCTGGAGCGCGAAGTCAAGTTCCGCCTGCTGGCCCGCAACAAGCAAGCCGTGATGGACGCCCTGGTGGCCAAGGCCGAACTCGACCTGCCCAATTCGAGCGTGCAGGCCGAAATCGGCCGCCTGCTGGAAGGCGCCCGCGCTGACCTCAAGCAACGCGGCCTGAAGGACGCCGACAAGGCCGAGATCCCTGAAGACGTGTTCCGTCCCCAGGCCGAGCGCCGCGTGCGCCTGGGCCTGGTGGTGGCCGAGCTGGTGCGTGCCAACGAACTGCAGGCCAAGCCCGAGCAGCTCAAGGCCCACATCGACGAGCTGGCTGCCAGCTACGAGAAGCCTGAAGACGTGGTGCGCTGGTACTTCGGCGACCGCCAACGCCTGGCCGAAGTGGAAGCCGTGGTCATCGAGAACAACGTGACCGACTTCGTGCTGGGCAAGGCCAAGGTCGTTGACAAGGCTGTGTCGTTCGACGAACTCATGGGCCAGCAAGGCTAAAGCCGGTGTTCGCCGGCCATCCTTTGTGGATGGCCCGGCGATAGCTTGCCGCAGGGGCTTGTGCTTTCATGCACAAGCCCCAATTCATTTCTGGGTACAGTACCTGCTTGCACTGGAGAAAACATGAGTTCACTGGATACACAAGCCTTGGGCATGGTCCCCATGGTCATCGAGCAGTCGGGACGCGGCGAGCGCTCCTACGACATCTATTCGCGCCTGCTCAAGGAGCGCATCATCTTCCTGGTGGGCGAGGTCAACGACCAGACCGCCAACCTGGTGGTGGCGCAGCTGCTCTTTTTGGAGAGCGAGAACCCCGACAAGGACATTTCGTTCTACATCAACTCGCCGGGTGGCAGCGTGACGGCCGGCATGGCCATCTACGACACCATGCAGTTCATCAAGCCTGATGTGTCGACCATGTGCGTGGGCTTTGCAGCCAGCATGGGCGCCTTCCTGCTGGCGGCCGGCGCCAAGGGCAAGCGTTTTTCGCTGCCCAACTCCAAGGTCATGATCCACCAGGTGCTGGGCGGCGCACGCGGCCAGGCCACCGACATCGAGATCCATGCGCGCGACATCCTGCGCACCAAGGACCAGATGAACCGCATCCTGGCCGAGCGCACGGGCCAGCCGCTGGAAAAGGTCAAGCACGACACCGAGCGCGATTACTTCCTCACGGCCGACGAGGCCAAGGACTACGGCCTGGTGGACCAGGTGATCGCCAAGCGCCCCTGATACGGGCGGAGCAAGAACCTGTTTACGGTCTCGCAGGGGACCCCTGGTACGGATTTGCCTTCAACCGTCTAACGTCGTTGGTCCGCCTTGCCGTGCTACAGCACTGTCTGCGGCCTCCCGCCTAGTTATACGATTGAATGCAAATCCGTATGAGAGATCGTAAACAGGTTCTAGCGGTCAGCGGCGTTCGTTTTTCCGGGAACCTGTTCCGAGCATTTGGCCTGGCGTAACGCTGGGGTTGAGTTCGGGGCTTCCTGCAGCCACAGGGGCATTGCCCCCGGGCAGGCAGGGCAGTTTTCCCGGGAAAGAACGCCGCTTTTTATTTGGTTATCATCTCCCGACAACTTTCCGAAACAAGGCATTGCCCCCATGGCCGAGAAAAAAGGCTCCTCCAGCGAGAAAACCCTCTACTGCTCTTTCTGCGGCAAAAGCCAGCACGAAGTGAAGAAGCTGATCGCCGGACCGTCCGTCTTTATCTGCGACGAGTGCATTGACCTGTGCAACGAAATCATCCGTGACGAGCTGCCCTCCGGCGACCTGGCCAAGGACGCCAAGAGCGACCTGCCCACGCCCCTGGAGATCAAGTCCAACCTGGACAACTACGTCATCGGCCAAGACGTGGCCAAGCGCACGCTGGCCGTCGCGGTGTACAACCACTACAAGCGCCTGCGCCACAAGGACAAGGCGCACAAGGACGACATCGAGCTGTCCAAGAGCAACATCCTCTTGATAGGGCCCACGGGTTCGGGCAAGACGCTGCTGGCCCAGACGCTGGCGCGCATGCTCGACGTGCCCTTCGTGATGGCCGACGCCACCACGCTGACGGAAGCCGGCTACGTGGGCGAGGACGTGGAGAACATCGTCCAGAAGCTGCTGCAAAGCTGCAACTACGAGGTCGAGCGGGCCCAGCGCGGTATCGTTTACATCGACGAGATCGACAAGATCTCGCGCAAGTCGGACAACCCCTCCATCACCCGCGATGTGTCGGGCGAGGGCGTGCAGCAGGCGCTGCTCAAGCTGATCGAAGGCACCATGGCCAGCGTGCCGCCCCAGGGCGGGCGCAAGCACCCGAACCAGGACTTCCTGCAGATCGACACGACCAACATCCTGTTCATCTGCGGCGGTGCGTTCGCGGGCCTGGAGAAGGTCATCGAGAACCGCACCGAGGCGTCGGGCATCGGTTTCGGCGCATCGGTCAAGAGCAAGAAGCAGCGCTCGCTGACCGAGGTGTTCACCGAGATCGAGCCCGAGGACCTGATCAAGTTCGGCCTGATCCCCGAGTTGGTCGGCCGCATGCCTGTGGTGACCGCCCTGGCCGAGCTCAGCGAAGACGCGCTGGTCGAGATCCTGACCGCGCCCAAGAATGCGCTGGTCAAGCAGTACAGCAAGCTCCTGGCCATGGAAGGCGTGGACCTGGAGATCCGTCCTGCCGCGCTCAAGGCCATCGCCCGCAAGGCACTGGCGCGCAAGACCGGTGCCCGGGGCCTGCGTTCGATCCTGGAGCAGTCCCTGATCGGCACCATGTTCGACCTGCCCAACCAGAGCAATGTCGAGAAGGTCGTGGTGGACGAATCCACCATCGACGAAAGCAAGCCGCCGCTCCTCGTGTACCGAGAAGCAGCGAAGAAGGCCTGACATGTCCCCGCGGTGCCATGCAAGCCCCTCTTGCATGCACCGCGCCTGGCTACGCCGCCATTCAACCCTTGTGCCAGCACGGCTGGGCACGGGGGTTGAAAATCCCCACATGTGGACCATATTCCACAGAGTTAACTGAGGATTTCCATGTCCGGACATACCCCCCTGCCAGCCACCCCCATCGACCTGCCGCTGTTGCCCCTGCGCGACGTGGTGGTGTTCCCCCACATGGTGATACCGCTCTTCGTGGGCCGCCCCAAGAGCATCAAGGCGCTGGAGCTGGCCATGGAGGCCGACCGCCGCATCATGCTGGTGGCCCAGAAGGCCGCCGCCAAGGACGAGCCCTCGGTGGCCGACATGTTCGACGTCGGCTGCGTCTCCACCATCCTGCAGATGCTCAAGCTGCCTGACGGCACCGTGAAGGTGCTGGTCGAAGGCCAGCAGCGCGCACTGGTGTCGTCCATCGAAGACGCCGAGACGCACTTCAACGCCACCGTGACGCCCGTGGAGCAGTCTGCCGAGGCCACCAAGCCCAGCGAAATCGAGGCCCTGCGCCGCGCGGTGATGCAGCAGTTTGACCAGTACGTCAAGCTCAACAAGAAGATCCCGCCCGAGATCCTGACCAGCATCTCCAGCATCGACGATCCGGGTCGCCTGGCCGACACGATTGCCGCGCACCTGCCGCTCAAGCTCGAGAACAAGCAGATCGTGCTCGACCTGTCGGACGTGAAGGCGCGCCTGGAAAACCTGTTCGAGCAGCTCGACCGCGAGGTCGACATCCTCAACGTCGACAAGAAGATCCGTGGCCGCGTAAAGCGCCAGATGGAGAAGAACCAGCGCGACTTCTACCTCAACGAGCAGGTCAAGGCCATCCAGAAGGAACTGGGCGAGGGCGAAGAGGGCGCGGACATCGAGGAGATCGAAAAGAAGATCAAGCTCGCCAAGATGCCCGCCGAGGCGCGCAAGAAGGCCGATGCCGAGTTCAAGAAGCTCAAGCTCATGTCGCCCATGTCGGCCGAGGCCACCGTGGTGCGCAACTACATCGACGTGCTCACGGCACTGCCATGGGCCAAGAAGACCAAGATCAAGCACGACCTGGTGAATGCCGAGGGCGTGCTCAACGAAGACCACTTCGGTCTGGACAAGGTCAAGGACCGCATCCTTGAGTACCTTGCAGTGCAGCAGCGCGTGGACAAGGTGAAGGCGCCCATCCTGTGCCTGGTGGGCCCTCCTGGCGTGGGCAAGACCTCGCTGGGCCAGTCGATCGCCAAGGCCACCGGGCGCAAGTATGTTCGCATGGCCCTGGGCGGCATGCGCGACGAGGCCGAGATCCGCGGGCACCGCCGCACCTACATCGGCGCTCTGCCGGGCAAGGTGCTGCAGAGCCTCTCGAAGGTGGGCACGCGCAATCCGCTGTTCCTGCTCGACGAGATCGACAAGCTCGGTACCGACTTCCGTGGCGACCCGTCGAGTGCGCTGCTGGAGGTGCTGGACCCCGAGCAGAACCACACCTTCGGCGACCACTACGTCGAGGTGGACTTCGACCTCTCCGACGTGATGTTCGTCGCCACTTCGAACTCGATGAACATCCCGCCGGCCCTGCTCGACCGCATGGAAGTGATCCGCCTGTCGGGTTACACCGAGGACGAGAAGACCAGCATCGCCATGAAGTACCTGCTGCCCAAGCAGCTCAAGAACAATGGCGTGAAGGACGAGGAGCTCGAGATCACCGAGCCCGCCGTGCGCGACATGGTGCGCTACTACACCCGCGAAGCCGGCGTGCGCTCGCTGGAGCGCGAGCTGTCCAAGATTTGCCGCAAGGTGGTCAAGGGCCTGCAGCTCAAGAAGTACGAGCCGCAAGTCGTCGTCACCGCCGACAACCTGCCCGACTTCCTGGGTGTGCGCAAGTACACCTACGGCCGTGCCGAGGCGCAGAACCAGGTGGGCCAGGTGGTCGGCCTGGCGTGGACCGAGGTGGGCGGCGACCTGCTCACCATCGAAGCCGCCGCCATGCCCGGCAAGGGCGTGATCACGCGCACCGGCTCGTTGGGCGACGTGATGAAGGAGTCGGTCGAGGCAGCGCGCACGGTGGTGCGCAGCCGCTCGCGCATCCTGGGCATCAAGGACGAAGCCTTCGAGAAGCGCGACATCCACATCCACGTGCCCGACGGCGCCACCCCCAAGGACGGCCCGAGCGCCGGTGCCGCCATGACCACGGCCTTCGTCTCCGCGCTCACGGGCATCCCCGTGCGCGCCGACGTGGCCATGACCGGCGAGATCACCTTGCGCGGCGAAGTCACCGCCATCGGCGGCCTCAAGGAAAAGCTGCTGGCGGCCCTGCGCGGCGGTATCAAGACGGTGCTGATCCCCGAAGAGAACGTGAAGGACTTGGCCGAGATCCCGGACAACGTCAAGAGCGGCCTGGAGATCGTGCCCGTGCGCTGGATCGACAAGGTGCTGGAGATAGCGCTTGAAACCATGCCCGTGCCCCTGACGGACGAAGAGGTGGCCGTGGCGCCTGCGCCATCGACCGACAAGGCTGCTGCGCCTGCGGCAGATGGTCTCAAGCACTGATACCTGGTAGCGAAGCCGCTGGGTAAAAAGTCGATGGAGTGAAGGCATCGCAAATTTTTTGAGGGGACTTTCAGAGACCCCCAAAAAATGCGCTACAATTCACTCCATCGCAGCACACAACGTACTAAACGATGTACAATGTAAGGCTTCGGTAAAATGCGGGAATAGCTCAGTTGGTAGAGCGCAACCTTGCCAAGGTTGAGGTCGAGAGTTCGAGACTCTTTTCCCGCTCCACACATCGCAGGCTGCTCATGCAGCAGGCAAACAAAAAGGATCCTTCGGGATCCTTTTTTGTTTTTCGCTCCCATCTGTGCTTCTCTATCTCCCCGCCTGCAGCCGCCGGGTGGGCGCAGTGTCCACTGTCAGTCACCCGCTGTTGGCGCTCTTGCCAGCGCCCGCATGCGGTCATGGCAGGCAACCTTTGAAAAAGCTCGCTGGCCAGGATGGCGGAGTACGCTACTTGAATGTGCTGCTCAGAATCACCCACTCGATTCCATCGCCATCGCCGCCCACGTCTTCATGCCTGGCAATGTTGATCGCGAGCTTGGGGCAGTCCTGGCCGTCTCCCAGCCATTTCGTGTGTCGAAAACTGAGCTTCATCGCCTTGAACTGGCGTTTGAGCTTGGTGAAGCTGGTGTTGCGGTGCAGGTCCACCCCTTGGTACTTCAATGAGCCGGCGAGGAATTCGATGTCCTGCACCTTGCTGCCGTCGTAGCGCACGCGGATGACGGTGGATTTGTCGGCGGTGAGGAAGTCGTCCTCATCCGGGTAGCGGCCGGGCTTGGGAGGCACAAAGCCCGCTGCGCTCATCGCCTTGCGCAGCGCTTCGCGATTCTGGCCCAGGTTGACCCGCAACGTGCCGCAGTTGATGCCCTGGCGCGGGACCAGTTGCCAGGATGCGTTGGCCTGCGCTGCCTTGCCACTGCAGTGGTCGGCGGGTTGGGACATGGCACTGCCGGCAAGCAATGCAGTGCACCAGGCGAGTATCTTCAGAAAACGGAGCATGGAGACGGTTCCTCGGTATGGCGTTCATGGACGGTGCCCCGGGCCCATGAGCGCAGGCTGGCCGCTGGTGGGCGAGCATAGCTGCGCTCTTACCCAGCATGGCTGGCAAAACCCACCACCCGCCATGGGCCCTTTGCGGTGCGCCGCAGCGTGATGCCGAACAGGCATGGGCTGCCCGCGAATTCCACGCGCACCAGCGGCTCGTCGAGCGTGCGGCCTCCGGCCCAGCGGCGCAACCGGTTGCCATGCGATTGGAACGGGGCGGTGTATTCCACACGGGCCGGCGGGCACAGCTGGCGTTGCGCGTTGGCCTGCAGCTCGGCGGGCGTCGTGCCGGTGGCGGGGCCCGCCAGCGTGCGCCCGAATGCAGCCGTATAGTCGCGCCGCTCCACATCGCGCACAAAGGCCTGGGCGGTGGTGATGGCCTCTGTGGGCAGGTGCTGCTGGTGCAGCAGCCACCAGAGCATGGGCGCGCCGGTCGCGGCGGCAAGCGCCACGGCCAGCACAAGCTGCTTTTTCCAGGAGGCCTTCAGGACGCCCACCAGTGCGTGACCATGAAAGGCTGCGGCTGCCCGGGGATGGACACCATGATGCTCCCGCGCCCGCACAGCGGGCCGCAGCGCTGGCCCAGGTAGCGGATGGCCACGGAAGGCACGGGCTGCGTGGCGCCTGCGGGCAGTACGGCCGCCGCGCCGCGCTCCAGGTGGGCAAGCACCACGAACTGGTCGTCGCCGTCCAGCGTCTGCGTGACCGGGTGGCAGGCCGGGCTGCTGCCCTGGGCGGGGGCGGCGGCCTGCAGCAGCGCCGCCGCGCGCCGCCCTTCGATCAGGGCCATGCGCTCGGCCTCGGTCTTCCACTGCGTGGGTTTGGCGTGGGCCTGGCGGCTGAGCTCGCTGCGGTCCAGCAGCACCGTGACGCCCTCCAGCACCACCGACAGGCAGTCCGCCGGCGCGCGCGTGCGCTGGGCCACGGTGCGGGTTTCGTCCACGTCGGTGCCTGCGGGTGGGCGCTCGGGCGCTGCGGCGGGGCCTGCGCCATGGCTGCTCATGCTGGTGCCCAGGCTGAGCGCCAGCACGCATGGCGCGAGCAACTGGTGGGCGATGCGTGCGGCAATGCCCGTGCGGGATGGTGGTCGTGGCGTGTTGGTGGATGGCTGCCGCATGGCGGTGCTGGCCTCATTGGATGTTCGGTGGTAGTGGCTGGCAGTGGGCATCGCTCGGCGGGCGGGGTTGCGCGCCAGCGCGCGTGCCCCGAGGAGCGTGCGCAGAGCAGGGCGGTGCATAGAATAGCCCATGCATGACAAAGATCGGCTGCTCAGAACCTTCCTGCTGGTGGCGCAGGGCGGGTCGCTGCAGAAGGCAGCGGACAGGCTCGGGCTCAGCCAGCCCGCGGTGAGCAAGCAGATCAGTGCGCTGGAAGCGTTTCTGGAGTGCGTTCTGTTCACGCGCCACGGGCGTGGCATGGCGCTGACCCCGGTGGGCCAGCGCCTGGCTGGCAGCGCGGCCGAGCATTTCGCGATGCTCGATGTGGCCCTGGACACGGCACGCTCTGCGGCGGATGCCGCGCGCTACGTGCGCATCGCCTGCGTCAACACCCTGGCGGCCTATCTGCTGCCCCCGGTGGTGGCCGAGCTCAAGCGGACGCACCCCGGGCTGGTCGTGCGGGTGGACAACGCCAGCTCACCCGACGTCGTGGACCAGGTCGTGCGTGGCCATGCGGACATTGGCCTGGTGTACGACCTCGCGGTGAACACCGACGCGGTGCAGGTGCTGCGCCTGTACCACGAGGAGGTCAGCGCATATGGCTTGCGCGGCGGTGAAGAAGGTGGGGATTCGGAGCCTTCCTCGCTGACCGTCGCCGAACTGGCCCGGCGCCCGCTGATCGTGCCACCCCGCCCCTATGCACTGCGGCGCGTCATCGAGCGTGAACTGCCCGGGCCCCTGGTGATTGCGGCCGAATGCAGCTCGGTCAGCGTATCGCTGGACCTGGCGGCCGCAGGCGTGGGCCTGGTGCTGCTGCCCAGCGCGCTGCCCGACCTGGCCGTGGTTCCGCGCGGCCTGGCCCGGCTGCGCATCGCCGATGCCGACCTGGGCAGGCAGGTGGTTGCGATCCATCGGCTGGCGGCCACGCCGCCCAAGGCGCTGGCCGCCACGCTTCAGGTGATCGAGGACTTTGCGGCCCGCGCCGCCTGCCGCGCCCAGTAGGCGAAGGTGCCGTTGACGATGGCCGGCTGCAGCAGGAAGTCATGGGCTTCCTTCGCGGCCGCAGGCTCCACAGGCTGCAGTGGGCCTATCGCCAGCGCGTCCAGGCACATGCGCGCATTGCGCTCGGCAAACACGTTGAGGTAGACGGCCTCCTGCAGCGTTGCCCCCGTGCAGACCATGCCATGGTTGACCAGAAATGCCGAGCGCTTGCCCGCCAGGGCGCCCGAGATCAACGCGCCTTCGTCATCCCCGGTGGGCACGCCGGGCCAGTGCGCCAGAAACCCGCAGTCGTCATGGAACATCGCCGCATCCATGTGGGCAACGGGCATGCCGATGCCCAGCATCGACAGCGCCGACAGCGCCTGCGGATGGGTATGGATGATGGCGCGCACCCCGGGGTGGTGGCGGTAGATCCAGCTGTGAAATCGCACCCCGGGGTTGGCCTTGCCGGTGCCCTGCAGTGTGGTGAGGTGCTCGTCGACCAGCAGCATCGACGCATCGTCGGCCTCTTCCAGGCCCGTGCCCAGTGCCAGCGTGAGCAAGCGTGAGGAATCGCCGTCGCGCACGGTCACCTGGCCGGCCAGACCAGCGGCATGGCCCTGGTGCGCGAGGATATGGCAGGCATCGAGAAAGACCTGCCGGGGGCTGGTGCCCCGCGCGCCGCTGCCTGCGACCGGATCGAGGTGGAGTGTTTTTTCCATGGGTCAGTTCTCCAGGGTGATGCCGCGCTCCTTGATGAGCGTGCGGTACGACTGCAGCTCCGAGCGCACCAGTGCGCTGAAGCTGGCAGGGCTGTTGGCGAACGGAGCAAACCCCAGCGACTGCAAGCGGGAGATGAATTCAGGGCTTGCGACCACCGCGTCCAGCGCGGCGGCCAGGCGCGTGGCTGCTTCTGCGGGCATGGCGGCCGGGCCCACAACGCCGACCCAGGGGGCAAACTCGAAGCCTTTCAGCCCGGATTCGTTGAAGGTCGGAACCTCCGGCATCAGCGGGCTGCGCTCCAGCATGGCCACGGCAATCGCTTTCACCTTGCCGCTCTTTTGGTACTGGCTTGCCAGGTTGGTATCGATGAACGTCAGGTCCACATGGCCGGCCACCACGTCGGCCAGCGCCGGTGCGCCGCCCCGGTAGGGGATGTGGGTGATGAACACCCCCGACCGAGCCTTGAAGGTTTCGAAGGCCAGGTGCGGCGGGCTGCCGACCCCTGCGGACCCGTACGTCAGCTTCGCCGGATTGGCTTTGGCATGGGCGACCAGGTCGGCAGGCCGTGACGACGACAGATCGGGCTTGGCGACCATCACCAGCGGGATCTTCGCGACCGTGCCGATGTACCGGAAGTCCTTGGTGACCTCGTAGGACACCTTGGGCTGAAGCACCGGGTTGACCGCGAGCGGCCCCACGTCCAGCAGGCCGATGCTGTAGCCATCGGGCGCGGCGCGTGCGATGGCCTCGGCGGCCAGCATGCCGCCTGCACCGGGCCGGTTGTCCACCACCACCGGCTGGCCCAGGCGGGTGGCAAGCCTCTCGGCCGCCAGGCGTGCGATGGTGTCCACCGCGCCACCGGGGGCCTGGCCAATGAAGAGGCGGATCGGGCGGGTGGGATAGTGGTCTGCGGACGCGGGCGTTGACCTGGGGTCGGCTTGTGCAAACACGGGCAGTGCAGCGCCCATCAGGCTTGCAAGCGCCAGGGTGCGAAGGAGACGGAAGCGGTGGTTCATCGATGTGCCTTCAGGTGGGGGAGGGTGCCGCCATTGCGGTGGGCAAAGTCTAGGCACGGCTTCGCCATGGCGGCATGGCCTGCAGGGCAACTCCGGATTAACGGGCAGTTATGGCCCGCACCGTTGCGTGCGCTGTGCGCATGCCGCCGATCATCCCGGTGCGCAGCTGCCCGCGTGGGCCCGCGCCTGATAGCCCACAGGCGTGAGGCGAAACGCGCGCTGCACCGCCGTGCCCATGTGCGACTGGCTGGCATAGCCCGCCAACGCTGCTGCATCTGCCAGCGCGTTGCGCGGGTCTTCGAGCGCGCGGCGCACGCGCTGCAGGCGGCGCTCGTTCACGTAGGCGTGCGGCGTCATGCCGGTCAGCTGTTTGAAGTGGCGCAGAAAGGCCAGCGGCGTGTGCTGCACCTGGGCGCTCAACGCCGCAAGCGACAGGTCTTCATCGGGGTGGCCGATCTCGTCATCGATGCGCTCCAGCACGCGCGCATACAGCGGTCGCAGCGCTGCCAGGGCCTGGGGCCTGGCCGGTGCCGCATGGACGGCATCGAGCCCGGCCAGCAAAGCCTGCACCAAGGCCTCTACCTGCCCGGGCGGTGCCTGCTGCACCAGCAGCCCGCGCAGTGCCAGGGCCTGCTGCAGCAGGGCAGGGGGTGCGGTGCGCTGCGGGCGGGTTGCGGGCTGCCCAGCATCCGCACGGGATGCATCCCAGCGGGCCGCCAGGTACTCGCCGCCCGTGGCGGACTCAGAGAACACGTCCAGGCCCGGCGGCGTAAACGACATGGTGCCCACCCAGGTGTCGAAGTCCTCGCGCCGGTCGGTGCCTATGGCGTGCACGCCGCGCTGGCGCTCCAGTGCGATGCCGAAGGAGGCCTGACCTGCATCGTCCCGCGCACTGTAGGGCGCGCGCGCGAGCAGTTCCACCGTGAAGGCGGCAGCTCCTGGAGCGGCTGAAATTCCGTGATAGACGATGGAATGCACGCTGGGGATGATGGCAGCTTTCAACCAGGAGATCCATGTGAAGACCATAGGCCTGATCGGCGGCATGAGCTGGGAGTCGACCGCCGAGTACTACCGCCTGATGAACCAGGAAGTGCGCAAGCGCCTGTGGCCGCTGCGCTCAGCGCAGTTGCTCATCCACAGCGTGGACTTCGGCCCCATCGCCCAGGCCCAGCACGAAGGCCGCTGGAACGACGCCGGCGCCATGCTGGCCGATAGCGCGCGCAGGCTGCACGCTGCGGGCGCCGACGCCATCGTGCTGTGCACGAACACCATGCACAAGCTGGCCGGCACCATTGCCGCCGCCACGCCGCTGCCGTTTCTGCACATCGCCGACCCCGTGGGGCAGGCTGCGCGAGGGCAAGGGCTGCGCAAGCTGGGCCTGCTGGCCACGGCGTTCACCATGGAGCAGGCATTTCTCAAGGACAAGCTGGTGCAGGACTACGGCCTTGAAATCGCCACGCCTGACGGGCCCACCCGCGCCGAAGTGCACCGCGTGATCTACGAAGAGCTGTGCCAGGGCATCGTGCGCGATGCGTCGCGCCTCTTCTACCAGCAAGCCATTGCGCAACTGCAGGCCCAGGGCTGCGACGCCATCGTGCTGGGTTGCACCGAGATATCGCTGCTGGTGCAGCAAGGCCACAGCCCGCTGCCACTGCTGGACACCACGGCCTTGCACGCGAAGGCGGCGGTAGATTTTGCGCTGCAGTAGCTGGCGGTTGGCAACGGTGCCTGCAAATTCGGTTAGAATCTGAGGCTAGCGGCGCGATAGCAAATCGGTTATGCCCCGGATTGCAAATCCGGTTAGACCAGTTCGACTCTGGTTCGCGCCTCCAAGATTTTTGAAGCCAGTATTGAAAAGCCCGCTATCGCATCGATAGCGGGCTTTTTTGTTAT
>NZ_LMIH01000008.1:272-13744 GCF_001428645.1 Acidovorax sp. Root217 | reverse complement strand
GGGGGGGGGGGGGTCGCATGGCAGGCCCGTGCCCGCGTTCACAGGGGCGCGAGCGCACCCACCAGCGAGGGCGTGAAGTCCGCACCGCCCTCGGGCTTGGCCCCATGGGCCCATGCCAGCAGGGCGGCGGGTGGCATGGGGCGCGCGAACAGAAAGCCCTGCAGTTCGTCGCAGTCCATGGCCAGGAGGATGTCGCGCTGTCTCTCGGTCTCCACCCCCTCGGCCACAACACGCAGGCCCAGGGCGTGGGCCAGGCCCACCACGGCGGCCACCACGGCGCGTGCGTTGGTGCTGTGTTCAAGGTCTCCCACGAAACTGCGGTCGATCTTGAGCTGCCGGGCGGGCAACTGGCTCAGGTAGCGCAGGCTGGAGTAGCCGGTGCCAAAGTCGTCGATGGACAGGTACACGCCGATGTCGCCGAGCCCCTCGAAGGTGCGCTGCACAGCCTTGATGTCCTCCATCGCCACGGTCTCCGTGATCTCGCACAGCAACTGCGATGCGTCCAGGCCATGGTCCTGCAGGGTCTGCCCGATGCGCTCGACCAGGCCTTTGTCGCGCAGTTGGTGCACGGACAGGTTCACCGCCACGCGCATGCGCAGGCCGTCGCGGCCCCACTCGGCGGTCTGGCGGCAGGCCTCGTCGATGACCCATTGGCCGAGACGGCCGATGAGGCCTATCCGCTCCGCCAGGGGAATGAACACGAGCGGGCTGACCATGCCGTGGCGCGGGTGGTTCCAGCGCAGCAGGGCCTCGACACCGCTGATCTGGCCACGCCGCCCGTCGATCTTGGGTTGGTAGTGCAGGGACAGTTGTCCCCGCTCCAGCGCATGGCGCAGATCGCCCTGCAGTGCCAGCTGCTCCGACACGTCGGACACCATGTGGGGCTCGAACAATGCGTAGCAGCTGCCGCCTGCGCGCTTGGCGGCGTACATCGCTGCGTCGGCATTGGCCACGATCTTGTTGCTCTCGCTGTGGCCCGGGTGCACCACGATGCCGATGGAGCAGGAGATCTCGATGCGCCGCCCCGATGCCTCGAAGGGCTGCGACAGCGACGCCAGCACCCTCTGGGCCACGGAGATGCAGGCTTGTTCGTCGGCCACGTCGTTGAGCAGGATCAGGAACTCGTCGCCACCCACGCGGGCCACGGTGTCGCAGTCACGGGCCTCGTCGCGCAGGCGCGATGCCGCCTTGCGGATCACGACATCGCCCACTGCATGCCCGAAAGAGTCGTTGATGGGCTTGAACCCGTCCAGGTCCACGAACAGCACGGCCATGCGTTCGACCACCCCGTCGTGGTTGCTGCGCTCCAGCCGGCGGGTGGCCTGGGCCAGGCGGTCCTCGAACAGCAGGCGGTTGGGCAGCCCCGTCAACGGGTCGGCAAAGGCGCGCTGCTGGAGCTCTTCGTTGGCGGCCTGCAGGCGCGCGTTGCTCTCGTGCATGGAATGCGATGCGCCGCGCGCGGCGCGCTGCAGCCGGGAATCCAGGATGGAAGTGAGCAAGGTGACCACCAGCAGTGCACCCGCAATCATGGCCACAGCCGTCTGCAGGCCGGGCCCGCCCAGCTCACCGGCCGTCAGGCAGACCGAGCCCGCCGCGAAGCTGGCGGCCGCCATGCCCAGGTAGTGCGTGCCGCAGATCGCCATGGCGAACACGAACGCCGCCGCCAACTGGTAGCCCATGCGCCGGGGCCGCTCCACCCGGCGCAGCAACTTGAAGATGAGCAGCGCCAGCGTGGACGCGAGGAACGACACCAGCACCGACAGCGCCACCAGCGGCATGTCCCAGGTGATGCCGGGCGACATGCGCATGGCGGCCATGCCCAGGTAGTGCATGGCGGTGATGCCGCCGCCCATCGCCATGGCGCCAAGCAGGATGCGCAGGTTGTCGAGCCGCTTTCGGCTGGCCAGTTCCAGGGCTATGCCGGATGCCGCCATCGCCGCCAGCCAGGACGCGAAGGTCAGCCCCTGCGAGTAGCCGATGGGAATGGGCAGCTCCAGCGCCTGCATGCCCAGGAAATGCATGGACCAGATGCCGGTTCCCATGACCAGCGAACCCGCAGCCCACCAGGCCAGGCCGATGTCGCGTTGCGAGGTGCGCACCCTGCGGGCCATGTCGAAGCTCACGTAGGAGGCGAACATGGCCATGGCCAGCGACACCGCCACCAGGAAGAGGTTGTAGCTCGAAGGCATGAACGCTGTCACGAAAGCTTCCGATCCCGATCAAAGGTGCAGAAATGGCCTGACAGTGAGCAGGCCAGGCGACCATGGCGCCCCCTGCAGTTTGGAGCCCTGGATGCGGACACGACCCGATCCGCAGAAAGCGTACATCTGTCGCGCGAAAAAGAGGTTAGGAAATGCAAGCGAGCTATCTTCCCAGGGGCTTTCGCGCTGCGCTGTAGGTGAAAGGCCCGTCGGGCTGCTGCGGCCGATGGATGGCTGATCGACAATCACGCCATGCAATTCCAGCCCATCCTTGAAGAAATCGTCGAGACAGTGCGCCCTCTGCTCGGCGCACAAGGTCACGTGGCCAACTACATCCCGGCGTTGGCGCGGGTGCCAGCGGCCCAGTTCGGCATCGCGCTGCGCACCTGCGATGGCCAGGAGGCGCAGGCCGGCGACAGCGGTACACGTTTCTCGATCCAGAGCATCTCCAAGCTCTTTGCCCTGACCCTGGGGATGGGGGCCTTGGGCGATGCCCTGTGGGACCGCATCGGCCGCGAACCTTCGGGCAACCCGTTCAATTCTCTGGTGCAGCTCGAGGCCGAGCAGGGGACGCCGCGCAACCCCTTCATTAATGCCGGCGCGATTGCCGTCACCGATCGCCTGGTCAGCCAGGGTGATGCCAAGGCCGCCCTGCTGCAGCTGCTGTCCAGTCTGTGCAATGAGCCGGTGCACTTCGACGAGGAAGTGGCCGCCTCAGAGGCTGCCACCGGCTTTCGCAACATGGCGCTGGGCAACTTCATGAAGAGCTTTGGCAAGATCGACAACGATGTCGCGGCCGTGCTGGATGCCTACTTTCACCACTGCGCTGTGGGCATGAGCTGCCTGCAGCTGGCGCGCGCCACCGGCTACCTGTGCCGCGATGGCCGCCACCCGTTCAGTGGCGAGCAACTGCTGACCGAGCGGCAGACGCGCCGCATCAATTCGCTGATGCTGACCTGCGGCACCTACGACGCGGCCGGAGAATTCGCGTTCCGCATCGGCCTGCCCTGCAAGAGCGGCGTGGGTGGTGGCATCGTGGCGGTGGTTCCTGACCGCCTGAGCCTGTGCGTGTGGTCGCCTGCGCTGGATGCAACCGGGAACTCGCTGCTGGGCATGCACGCGCTGGAACTGTTCACCACCAGGACGGGGCTGTCGGTGTTCTGATGGCGGACCTTCGACGCGGCCGCGCTGCGCAGCAGGCCAGTGAGCATCTCCCGCACGACCGAGGCCCTCGATCCTGCACACTGCACGCCGGTTCCGTAGTAGCATGGAACCGCCGCAGCACCAGCGGCTTCCTCCCCTCGTGACCATCACGAGTTCAAGCCCGCCTCCATACGGGCTTTTTTCCGGGTGGAGCATGGGCGGCTCCAGGTCGATCTGCAGTGCGCTCGCCCTGTGCCGCGCAAGGCAGACGCAAATTTTTTGGCGCTGAGGTTTGCAAGCCCAAAAAATGGTGCTATAATTTGAGTCTTGCTGATGCAGACTGACGGTAACGACAGCAGCACAGTGAAATGCGGGAATAGCTCAGTTGGTAGAGCGCAACCTTGCCAAGGTTGAGGTCGAGAGTTCGAGACTCTTTTCCCGCTCCAGATTCAAAAAGGGAAGCTTAGGCTTCCCTTTTTTCTTGGCGTCGTGCAATGGCCGCTTCCGATGCGGCCATTGTGTGACCGGATGCGACAGGGCATTGCACACCTGCACGGCCCACGCTACGCTGCAACACAGGTCCGTGCCTTGCACGGCCGCCGTGGTCAGCCGGCGCCCCGATGGTGAAATTGGTAGACACTGCGGACTTAAAATCCGCCGCTTTCCTGAAAAGGGGCGTGCCGGTTCGACCCCGGCTCGGGGCACCAGATAACGGTTTGAAGCTATCAATTGCATAGCTGTCTTTTCCGCAATTCTCGAATCATTTCCGCAGGCGCCACGGCCCGTTGTCCTCAGCCGTATCACTCCCCGGCGGTCGGCAGCCATACGCTGGCGACCAGACCCGGGCCGTCCTGCGCAGGCGCCAATTCCAGCCCTCCACCCATCAGCTGCGCATAGCGCGCCACGATGGACAGGCCCAGCCCCGCACCCTGGCCCAGGCGCACGCCTTGATCGCCCTGCGCCCAGCGCTGCAGCAGGCGCTGGGCCAGCGCGGCGTCCACACCAGGGCCGTTGTCGGCCACGCTCAGCACCGTATGCCCGCCGCGCACCTGCAGTGCCACGGTGATGCGCGGCGGGCTGCCGTGCCCGTAGCGCAGCGCGTTGTCCAGCAGGTTGTTCAGGATGCCCTCAATGAGTGCGGCATCTGCGCGCACCTGCACGGTCTGGTCCAGGCCTTCTGCGCCCAGGTCCACGCCCAGGGAGTCTGCGCGCGGCAGGAGGCGCAGCAAGACATCGCGCACCAGGGTGTTGAGCTCCATCGTCTGTAGTGCCAGGGCAATGCCGCCTTCGGCCGCGCGTGCCAGCGCCAGCAACTGGTCCACCGTGCGGCTGGCCCGCTGCTCGGCCTCGGTGATGCCTTGGAGCTCGCTGCGCCAGACGGCGGGGTCGTCCTGCGCCAGCGCGTGGGAGGCCTGCGCGCGGATGCCTGCGAGCGGTGTGCGCAGCTCGTGCGCCACATTGCCGGCGAACTCGCGCTGGGCGTGCAGGCTGTGCTGTACCCGTGCCAGCAGGCCATCCAGGGCCACGCCCAGGCGTTGCACATCGCTGCTGCCCGCCTGCTGCGTCAGCGCCTGGGGCAAGGGCTGCAGGTCGGCCGCGTCGCGCTGGTCCACTGCATCCTGCAGGGCGGTCAGTGGCCGCAGGTCGCGTTCGATGCCGCGCAGCAGCCAGGAGCCCAGCACCACCAGCAGCCACAGCTGGGCCAGGCCTGAATAGACCAGCAGCCTGCGCAGCAGGTGCGTGCGCTCGGCCGTGGTCTGCGCCATGACCACCGTGAAGGAGGGCGTTCCCTGGGTGAGCAAGGTCACGCGGCGCAGCTCCAGCCCCTCGCGCGCGAGCTGCGAAAACGCATGGGTGCTGCCCGGGGCCACCGTGCCTGCCGCCAGCCCATGGTCGCCAGCGATGAAGCTGCCGTCGGGCCCGTACACCGCAAACCACACCGTCTCGCTCTGGTCGAAGCGCAGCAGGTCCACCTCGCGGGGCGTCAGGTCGATCCGCAGCGTGCCGGCGCCCTGGCCGCTGCGGTCGTTGTGGCCGCCGCCGTGCACCAGCGCCGCCAGCGCATGGGCGTCGTCCAGCAGGGCGCGGTCAAAGGCCTGCGCCACGAAGTGGTTGCCCACGCCCAGCACCACGGCGCTGCCCAGCCCCCAGATCAGCAGCAGCGACAGCAGCACGCGGCGCCCGATGCGCTGGCGCAGCGCGGGCGGGCGATGGCTATGCGGGGCCAGTGGCATCGTCCTCCAGCACGTAGCCCAGCCCGCGCAAGGTGCGTATGGCGGCGCCGCTGCCCGCAATCTTGCGCCGCAGGCGCGAGAAGGAGGCTTCCAGTGCGTTGTCGCCCACCACCTCGCCCGCATCCGACAGGCGCGCGGAAAGGTCGCCCTTGCTCAGCACGCGGCCAGGGGGCGTCATCAGCTCCCACAGCAGATCGAACTCGCGCGCAGGCAGCTCCAGCGGCTGCCCGGCCACGCTCACGCGGCGCGCCTGCCGGTCCAGCGCCAGCCGGCCCACGGAGACCAAGTCGGCCGTGCCGCTGGCGCGCCGCAGCAGGGCGCGCAGGCGGGCCTCGACCTCTTTCAGTTCGTAGGGCTTGCCCAGGTAGTCGTCGGCCCCGGCGTCCAGCCCGGCGATGCGTTCCTCGGTGCTGTCGCGTGCGCTGAGCACCAGCACGGGGGTGCGGTCACCGCGCGCGCGGGCGCTGCGCAGGGCGGTGAGCCCGCTGCCCAGGCCACTGCGGGCGTGCGCCGCATGGGGCAGGTTCAGGTCCAGCAGCACGGCATCGAAGGCCTGAACGGCCCACCAGTGCTGGGCGTCTTCCACGGTGTGGGCCAGCTCGACGCGGTGGCCCGCGTTCTCAAGGCCCCGGGCCATGGTGCGGCTCAGCACGGGGTCGTCTTCCACCAGGAGGAGGCGCATGGGAGGAGGGGGCTACGTGGAATTACGCATGGCCGGGATCAGCCTGCGATCAGGTTCGATGGAGATAGTCCTCACGTCAGCATACCCCAGCCATAGGGGCATTCCCATCAGCCTTTCTGGAGACAACACTACATGGTCAATCGCAATCTCGTCCGGGGCTTTGCCCTCATGGCCCTGGCGCTGGGCTTCGGCCTGCCGTCGATGGGTTACTCGCTGGGCCAGCTCAGCCGTGCCGGCCCGGGGCTGTTCCCGTTCATCGTCAGCTGCATGCTGTTCGCCATCGGGGTCATCACCGTGGTGCGCGCGCGCCTGGTGGCGCCGGTGCCGATGGATTTCCAGGTGCGCAACATCGCCATCATCCTGGGCAGCCTGTGCGGCTTTGCGGCCCTGTCGCACTTCGTGAACATGATTGCGGGCATCGTCTTCCTGGTGTTCTGCTCGGGGTTTGCCGGCACGTCGTACTCGGTGGTGCGCAACCTCAAGATCGCCGCGGTGCTGGTCGGCATCGCCTTCATGTTCCAGAAGCTTCTGGGCGTCAACCTGCCGCTGTACTGAGGTCGCCATGGACGTTCTTCACAACCTCGCGTTCGGCTTCAGCCACGCACTGACACTGCAGAACCTGATGTTCTGCGCCCTGGGCTGCACCGTGGGCACCCTGGTGGGCCTGTTGCCAGGCCTGGGCCCGCTGGCCACCATCAGCCTGCTGCTGCCGCTGACCTATTCCATCGACACGACCGGCGCGCTGATCATGCTGGCCGGCATCTACTACGGAGCGCAGTACGGCGACAGCGTGAGCGCCATCACCATGAAGATCCCGCACGCCAGCTCCATCGTGGCGTGCATCGACGGGTACCAGATGACCTTGAAGGGCAAGACGGGCCTGGCGCTGTTCACTGCGGGGGTCTCCAGCTTCATCGGCGGCACGGTAGCCATTGTGGTGCTGGCGTTCCTGGCCCCCAGCCTGGGCGAAGTGGCCTTTCTGTTTGGCCCTGCGGACTACTGTGCGCTGATGCTGGTCGGCTTCGTGTGCGTGAGCTTCGTCACCACCGGCAGCCTGCTCAATGGCCTGGCCATGTGCATGGTGGGCGTGCTGCTGGGCTCGATCGGCACCGACGTCAACAGCGGCCTGGCGCGCTTCACCTTCGACATGCCCTTCCTGGCAGACGGCGTGGGCATCGTGAGCATTGCGCTCGGCTGCTTCGGCATCGCCGAGATCACCAAAAACCTGGATGCGCGCGAAGAGCGTTCGCCCTTCAACGGCAAGATCAAGCTGATGCCCACCTGGCCCGAGTTCAAGCGCATCATCCCCAGCGCCCTGCGTGGCAGCGTGGTGGGCTCCATCCTGGGCATTCTGCCCGGTGGCGGGCCGGTGATTGCACAGTTTGCGGCCTATGCGCTGGACAAGAAGGTCAGCAAGTACCGCCACGAGATCGGTACCGGCTGCATCGAGGGCGTGGCCGGCCAGGCCGCTGCCGACGAGGCCGCCGCGCGCACCAGCTTCATCCCGCTGATGAGCATCGGCATCCCCGAGAACGCCGTGATGGCACTGATGATGGCCGCCTTCATCATCAAGGGCATCCAGCCCGGCCCGAACATGATCGCCGGCCACCCCGAGCTCTTCTGGGGCCTGGTGGCCAGCATGTGGGTCGGCAACTGCTTTTTGCTGATCCTGAACGTGCCGCTGGTGCGCTACTGGCTGTCGGTGTTCAAGATCCCGTACAACGTGCTGTTCCCGGCCATCCTGTTCTTTTGCTGCATCGGCACCTACAGCATCAACAACAACCTGGATGACGTGTTCATTACCGTGGCCTTCGGCGCCCTGGGCTACCTCTTCATGCGGCTGGCGATGGACCCTTCACCGCTGATGCTGGGCTTCATCCTGGGCCCCATGCTGGAGGAGAACTTCCGCCGTTCCATGCTGCTGTCGCGCGGCAGCTTCGATGTGTTCGTGAGTCGCCCGATCAGCGGCACGCTGCTGGGCCTCATCGCTGCTTTCATCCTGTGGCAGACGGTGGCTTTTTTCCGTCAGCGCGGCGCCAATGCCAAGCCGTTGGCTATAGAGCCAGCGGTCACCTGAGCTTCAACCTGCGCTTGGTGAAGGCAAGGGCTGGCCGCCATGTGGCCAGCCCTTGCTTTTCGCGTCTTGTGGATGATGGCGTTCGGTCACTTCGCGCTCCGAGTTTTCATGCGGATTTGCATTCAATCGGATAGCCAGGCGGGGAGCCGCAGACAGTGCTTTCGCACGGCAAGGCGACCGAATGACTTTATACGTTTGAAGGCAAAGCCGCATTAGTGGCGAGAAACAGCTGTTTCCAGCAATCCCATCGCTTTGTGCACGGCACCCATCCGTTTGCTTTGGGCGTGGGCTGCTTGCACGATGTCGCCCATGGCATTCGAAGCGTGCGTGGCCGATGCCTGAATGACGTCCATGATGCTGCCTGTGGCCTGCACATGGGCGTCGCCATCGCGCACCCGCTGGGACGATGCCGCAATCAAGGTCTTGATCTCCTGGGCAGCGCCAGCGCTTCTCTGGGCAAGGCCGCGGACCTCGTTGGCCACCACCGCGAAGCCTCTTCCCTGATCTCCGGCACGTGCGGCTTCCACCGCCGCATTGAGTGCCAGCAGGTTGGTCTGGAATGCAATGCCATCTATCAAGCCGACGATCTCTGCAATGCGCTGCGAGTCACTGCGTATGGCACCCATCGTCTCCACTGCGTCGGCGGTGGCGCTGGTTCCAGCGTGGGCCACCTGCAGCATTTTCTGGGTTTGCTGGTGCGCTTCATTGGCCTTGCTGGCGCTCTCGGACACCAGTGCATTGAGCTGCTCGAACGCGATCTGCAGGGTATGGGTGGCTTCGAAGCGCGCCGTGATGTCGGTCGCGTACTTGACGACCTTGAATGGCCGGCCCGTGCTGTCCATGACCGGGTTGTAGCTCGCTTCGATCCATACCGATTGCCCGTTCTTGCCCACCCGCTGGAATTGGCCTGAATGGACATTGCCAGAACCAAGGCGGTGCCAGAAGGCCAGGTAGTCGGACGTATTGCGCTGTTCTGGGGGCACGAATATGCGATGGTGCTGCCCTACGATCTCGCGCTCGTCCCGATACCCCATGGCGTCGAGAAAGTTGCGGTTGGCTCGCATGATGGTCCCGTCCAGTCCGAACTCGATGACGGCCTGTGCACGGTTGATTGCCATCAACTGGCTTTGTGCTTCGGCATCTCCCAGTGCCTGTGCGGTGATGTCCATCGCGTACTTCACGACCTTGAGGACCGTACCGTCCTCGCGCACCACGGGGCTGTAGTTGGCTTGCAGCCAAATGTTGCGGCCATCACCGCGCAGGCGCCGGCAGCGGCCAATGAAAGCCTCGCCCCGCTTGAGCTTCTTCCAGAAGTCCGAATACTCGGCGGATTGCGCTTCCTGGGGATCCACAAAAATCCGGTGGGGCTGGCCGGCAATGTCTTTCAATGCATAGCCCATCGCGTGCAGGAAATTGTCGTTTGCGGCCAGGATCACGCCCTCGGGAGTGAATTCGATGACAGCTTGATTCCCGTACAAGGCGCGGAGCTGGCGCCGCATCATGCGGCTGCCAAAGACGGTTCGCAAGAACCCCGAGGGAATGGACTTTCTCATGGAAACACCTGGTTGCACTTCTGGAGGCGATAGAGTATTTGCGCGGTTGCATCTTCTCTGTAGTCAATTGCGCCGTCTGGCTGCACGCTTTTGCCGGTAGTCGCACCTTTGCGCCAACACTACGATCGGATGGGCCTGCCCCATTGATGGCGTGCAGCTTGTGCCGTGTGCCCCCTGCGCGGGGCCATGTGCAATGGCTTCTGCGCCACGCCATCCAAATGGCCTTGGCGCCATGAGAAAATAGCGCTATCGTGGGGCTGAAAGGCTGCACCAGCGCCGACAAGGCTCCATCTTTCCCCCATTCCAGGGCAAGCCAGCAGGCATGAGGCTTGCCGACCCCGGTTACGGGCACTATTACGATCCAGTCATGTCAAGTTACAACGCACCCTTCGAAATCCACGTCCACGGCCAGGTCCAACTGCGCGCCGATGCCAGCTTCGACCAGATCCAGGAAGCCTTGAAGCCCTTGTGGAAGTACGCTGGCGCGCGTTCGCTGGCCGATGGCGCCGCCAGTGCCTATGAAGAAGAGCCGGGCATCAAGTTCGACGCGCAGGAGCATTTGCTGCAGATGTGCTGGACCGTGCGCGGCGATGAGGACTTCCGCCAGTCGCTGGATGAGATGTGCATGAGTCTCAACGAGCTGTCCGAACTGGGCGCTGCCATCGAGGTCACCTTCTACGACGCCGACTTCGATGAAGACGAAGACGGCGAAGAGGGCGCCGAGTCGCGCGACGACTTCCTGATGCTCTTCGTGGGCCCCACGCCGGCCGCCATCATGCAGGTGCAGCGCGACCTGCTGGTGCAGGACGTGGTGAACATGATGGAACGCCATTTCGACGGCGCCGAGCTGGGTGGTGTGGTGGCCGAGATCGACAAGCTGTTCAGCCAGCGCTTCGATGCCCTGGTGAACTCGCTGGAGATCGGCAAGCCCCCGCGCGGCCCCGGTGGCGGCGGCTCGGGCGGCAGCGGCCATGGTGGCGGCGGGCGCCGTCCGCGCCACCTGCACTGATCCTTCGGTTCCCCAGCATCAGTCTCCCAACGGCCCTTCAGGGAAGTGGGGAGCGTGACGCATGACGACGACCGCCCCGGCGCTGCTGCCCTACCTGCAGTCCTACCCCGCCCCCTTGCAGCAGCAGGCTCGCGACCTGCTCGCCCAGGGCCGGCTGGGTGCGGCGCTGCTGCGCAAGTACCCCGAGGCCCATGCCGTGCGCAGCGACAAGGCGCTGTACGACTACGCGCAGGAGCTGAAAAGCCGCCACCTGCGCAATGCGGGCACCGTCAACAAGGTCATCTTCGACAACAAGATCCACGTGGTGCGGCATGCCCTGGGCCTGCACACCACCGTATCACGGGTGCAGGGCAACCGCCTCGCCACCAAACATGAAATCCGCATCGCCGCGATGTTCAAGCAGGGGCCGGACGAGTTCTTGCGCATGATCGTCGTGCACGAACTCGCGCACCTGCGCGAGAAGGACCACGGCAAGGCCTTCTACCAGTTGTGCCAGCACATGGAGCCGCAGTACCACCAGTACGAGTTCGATCTGCGCCTGTACCTCACGCATGTCGAGCACTCGGGCGAGCGGCTGTGGG
This sequence comes from Acidovorax sp. Root217, assembly GCF_001428645.1. Taxonomy (NCBI): domain Bacteria; kingdom Pseudomonadati; phylum Pseudomonadota; class Betaproteobacteria; order Burkholderiales; family Comamonadaceae; genus Acidovorax; species Acidovorax sp. Root217. Next base: position 2,264 of record NZ_LMIH01000008.1, on the reverse strand, counting down.
GTGGGGAGCCTGCGTAGCGATGTGGGCGAAACCGAGGGGGTGGGTTGCCGAGCGCTGGCGGGGCTCATACGGATTTGCATTTGATCGTATAGCTAGGCGGGAGCCGCAGACAGTGCTGTAGCACGGCAAGGCGAACCAACGACGCTATACGGTTAAAGGCAAATCCGTATCAGTTCATCCCCACTTGCAGCGCTCCTGGGCCGGCACGGGTTCGGGCGCGGGTTTGTCGCTGTCGCGGTTGAAATCGAAGCCGGTGATCACCACCAGGCGGCGGTAGACCGGCGAACCATTGGCCATGGGCCTGGCCGGTGGCGTGCCGAACGGGGCCGAGGCGTGCACCAGCTTGAGCATGTGCTCGTCCAGCGCCTTGTCCTGCGATGACTGCAGCACGTCTGCCTGTATCACCGCGCCGTCGTTGCCCAGGGTGACGCCCACCACGCCCTGGCCGTACAGCTTGCGCCCGTCCTGGGTCGGGAAATAGCGCGTGCCGCAATCTTCGATGCGCATCTTCATGCGCTCGTAGTAGGTCTTCATGGGCGCGCTCATCTTCGCGCTCGGTGATATGTATAGATCCCGGGGAAGGTTGGCGCGGCCTTCGATCTCCGCGATGCGGGCGCGCAGCCGCTGCTTGCGCACGGTCTCCGGCATCTCCGCCAACTGGCGCTTGAGGTCCTGGATCATGGCGCGCTGGGCTTTTTCAAGCTCCGCGATCTGTTCCTGTGCCAGGTCCTGTGGCGAGGGTGCGGAAGGAGGGGCTGTCTGCGCCACGGCGCAGGCCACAGCCAGCAGCGGCACGAGGGTCATGAGCCGTAGGGCTCGCAGGGAGGTGGTCATGCCGGGTCGGTCGTCAAGAAGCGCCAAAAAAGCCAGCGCGCCTAGGCTGCGCTGTGTTCGGTGGTGTGAGATGCAATCGCCACCGTCTGGCAGCAGTCGGCGGGCAGGTCCAGCCAGCGCTGTGCCGCTGCCTGCAACTGGGGCAGGCCGCCGGTGGTGAAGAGCTGTGCCTGCGGCGCCCCCGTGCTGGCGGCTGCCAGCAGGCCGGCGCTTTCGAGCAGGCGCCGCGTCTGGCGCGCCACCGGCTCGCCGGTCTCGATGAAGCGCACCGTGGGCCCCACCAGCGTGCGCAGGTCGCGCTCGGCAAAGATGTAGTGCGTGCAGCCCAGCACCAGCGTGTCGATGGCACCGGCGCCGGTGCCGAAGGCGCCCATGGCGTCGATGTAGCGTTCGCACAGTTCCCAGGTCTCGGTGCCCTGGGGGCTGGCGGGCACGGGGCGGTCCACACTGCGTTCGATGGCGTGGGCCAGGCCATCGCAGGGCTGTACCACGAACTCGGCCTGGCCCTGCAGGCTGGCCAGCAGCTTGCCGAACTTGGCGCTGGTCAAGGTGCCGCGCGTGCCGATCACGCCCACTCGCCCGGTCTGCGTCACGGCCAGGGCGGGCTTGATGGCCGGCTCCAGCCCCACCAGCGGCAGCGCCGGGTAGCGGCTACGCACCTCGTGGATGGCCGCAGCCGTGGCCGTGTTGCAGGCCACCACCAGCGCCTTGATTCCATGCTGCTCCAGCAGGTAGCGCGTGATGGCATGCGTGCGCGCGCCCACATAGGCATCGCCGCGCTCGCCATAGGGGGCATGCGCGCTGTCGGCCAGGTAGACGAAGCGCTCGTGCGGCAACTCGGCGCGCAAGGCCCGCAGCACGCTGAGGCCGCCCACGCCGCTGTCAAAGACGCCGATGGGCTGGGAATTCGGGAAGGTCATTGCGGGAAGGGACGGGGCGGGCGGTGGAAAAGAAAAGCGTGCCGAGCAATGTAACTCCACCACGCCTGCGGCGCACGGGCACCGGTATGAAAACCTGTCGCGTGCCAAGAAAAATCCCCCGGCCGTGCCTGATGCACTGCCGGGGGATCGGGGTCTTGGCCGGGCTCTTCAACCAGCGCCGTCAGCCGGTCAGGCCGCTGCTACCTCGATACCGCGGAACTCGCCGGTGGCAATGCGT
>NZ_LMIH01000008.1:0-151 GCF_001428645.1 Acidovorax sp. Root217 | reverse complement strand
GATCAGGCCGGTCTCGGCCAGCATCATCTCGGTAAAACCGTCCATGCGCGTGGCGGTGGTCGGGCCGGCGGGGCCCACGGCCTCGTCGCGCACCGGGTCCACCGGGCCCACGTAGTAGATCACGCGGTTGGTGAAGTCCACAGGCAGCTTC
>NZ_LMIH01000007.1:74392-96962 GCF_001428645.1 Acidovorax sp. Root217 | reverse complement strand
GGTCAGGTTGTAGCTGCCAGCCTGGCCGGTGAGGGACAGCTTGGATACATCGATGGCATCACCCGTCACCATGCCCGTGGCGGTCACTGACAGGGTGCCGGTGGCCGCATCGTAAGTGGCCGAGGTGAGGGTGGGCGAGACCACGTTGGAGACGGTGATGCCGTTGCCCGTGGTGTCTGCAATGACCACAGCGGCATCGGCGCCAGCGGCCCAGTCTTCTGCCGCAGCCAGGTTGTAGGTAGTGCCGCCAGAAGACTGGGTACCGTTGGCGTTGATCACGGTGCGCAATGCCGACTGGTCCGCGCCAGACAGGACGACGGTGAAGCTGGTGCCCGACGTGATCTCCACGCTGGCCGTGGTCAGTGCGTGGGATGCGCCCCCCTGCCCGACGAGTGCCAGCTTGCTGACGTCGATGTCGTTGGTGGCGCCATTGAGCTTGAGAAAGCCGGTGCCTGTGACCACCAGGGTGCCGGTGACCGAGTCGTAGGTAGCCGATGTGATGGTGGGCGCGGGCACGTTGGCGACGGTGACACCATTGCCCGTGAGGTCGGCGACCACCACGGCGGCATCGGCCCCGGCAGCCCAGTCTTCTGCGGCGGCCAGGTTGTAGGTGGTGGCGCCGGTGGAGCTGGTGCCGTTCTTGTTGGCGATCTGGTTGACGGCGGCTCGGTCGGTGGCGCTCAGGGTCAGTGTGAACGCCGTGTTCGATGTTGAATTGATATCGACATTGGCCGTGTCGGTCAGGGTGTAGGTGGCACCGCCTTCGCCGGTGAGGGTGAACTTGTTGGCGACGATGTCGTTGTTGGCGCCCGTACGCTGCAGAAGGCCGGTTCCAACGAAATCGAGAGTCCCGGTCGACGCGTCGTACGTGGCCGACACAATCGTTGGTGCAGGCACATTCGAGACAGTCAGCGGGTTGGTGGCGTCGGCGATGTCGCCGTTCGTGATCGTGCTGTTCCAGTCATCGAAGGCGACGACGTTGTAGGTCGAGCCACTGGAGGAAGTCGCGCCAGTCTTGTTGAGCAGGCTGTCAACAATGATCCGGTCGTTGCCGGACAGCTGCACCGCAAAGCTGGTGGCATCCGTCACTTCGACATTGCTCGATATCACCAGGGTGCGGCCCGTGCCGCCCTCGCCGACGATCCGCAGCTTGTTCACGGTGATGTCATTGGTCGCGCCAACGACCTTGACCAGACCGGTGCCGGTGACGGTCAGTATTCCGGTGGCAGCGTCGTAGCTTGCCGAAGTGATGGTGGGGGCGGTGACATTGGAGACGGTGATGCCGTTGCCGGTGAGGTCGGCGGCGGCGGACGCCGTGGTATCCCAGTTGGCAGCGCCAGCCAGATTGAAAGTGGTGCCGCCGGCGGCCGAGGTGCCGTTGTTGTTCAGCACGCCATTGATGGCCAGCTTGTCTGCGGAGTTCAACGTCACGGAAAACGCCGTGGCGCTGGTGGCCGTGGTGTTGGCGGTGGTCAGGGTGTAGCTGCCGCCCTGGCCGGTGAGGCTGAGCTTGGTGACGTCGATGGTGTCGCCGGTGGTCATGCCGGCGGCGGTGACCGACAGGACGCCGGTGGAGGCATCGTAGGTGGCGCTGGTGATGGTTGCGGGTGGCACTGCAGCCGCCACCACGATGTCGTCGATGTAGATCGAGATATCGGCAGCGCCGTTCTGCTGCACGATTCGCACTTCGTCCACGTACTGCCACTGGGAGCCCGATACCGAAACGGTGGTGTTGCTGCCGAATGCCGGTGCCGTGAAGTTCTGCGTGGCGCCCGAGACGGCACTGCCGTTCAGGTAGCCTACGAGCCGATAGGTGTTGGCACCCCCGCCGTTTTCCACGGTGATGGAGACAAAGGAAAACTCCTCGCCCGTGGTCGCCTTGAGCACCCCCGCGGCCTGGGTACCGCTGGAAGCAGCGACATAGGTGCCGTTCAGGACTGCCGCGTGGTCGCTGCCCCCGTCGGCCATGGACGTGTCGGTGCTCAGTTGCGTCACGTCGACATACCCCCCGGCATCCTGGGTTCCGGCGCTGTTCAATAGGGTGAATGTCCAGCCATTGATCGGGCGTGCCACCCCGGTCGTGCCCTGGCTTTGGCCGGTACCGCCATTGACGGCGACCCCGTTGAAGTTCTCGCTGACCGGCGCTGCCAGCAAGCCGTTGTAGGATGCCGGCCCCTCGATGGCGGGGGTATGGATGGCGCCGTGCTGGCGCCCCAGCACCCAGTCGCCGCCCAAGGCTGCCGCACCGGTGAGGTTGGTCGATGCGGCAACGCTGGCACCGAAAAGGTCTGACAGGGTGCGCAGTAGTGCAGCGCCCGCAGCGCCTGCCCCTGAGTGGCAGCCATAGAGCAGTACGTCACCATCGTCTGCGAGGGCGGCACCCATGGAGCGCAGCAGGTCGGCATGGACAGGCGCGTTGCCTGCATCCAGCACGGTGGTTCCCCAGTGCAGGGTTCCCTGACTGCCATGCGATAGCACATGCAGCGCATCCACGCCGCTGCGCCCCTGCAGGTACACCGCCATCTGCGACAGACCGTCCTGCCAGCCATCGAGCACCACCACTTCGGCACCTTCGGGTGCGGCGGCCGCCAGCATCTGCCAGTCGTGCAGGTCATCGAACACGAAGACCAGCTCAACAGAGTCGCGTGTGCCCGGTGGCTGGTAGTTGTCGGTGGCGTTCGGGCTGGTCATGGGCGTTTCCTCATGGATGTGGCAGACCTGCTGCCCGCCGGAGCGGGGCGGTCGCCATGTGTTCTGGATTGACGGGGGCCCGTGGGGCACAGGCCTGACAAGACCTGCAACGGCACTGCCGCGTGGTGCACGGCATCTTGGAACATGGGCGGGTCACAGCGGGCGACGGGTGCGTGCATGTTGAGGGGCCCTGCCCATCATCAGGTGGGGCACCCCTGCTGCGGTCGCACACTGTGAAACCGGTTTTACCAGAAAGCAAGTCATTTACAAACGAATACTCTTCGTTGGATGCCCGTGCTGGTATATACCCCGATGCGACAGCCCCATCGCGCCTGACGCAGCTCAACGCGGCTGCAGCACCCGGTCCGGGTCGCTGCGGTACAGCGCAAAAAATTCGTTGAGCGAGCCCGCTACCCGCACGGGGGGGCTGTCTGCGCTCAACGGGCCGGCAAAAACTTCGGAGCGGCCATCTGCCGCCGTGCGCAGGCGAAACACCTGGCTGTGGGTCAAAAAGTCTGCGAACTGTACGCCCCATTCGGAGGGCGGGCCCTGGTTGGCACGGCTGACTTCGTCCAGCGACCACAGGCGCCAGAACTCGCCGTCCATGGTGACCATGCCGCCCAGGGTGGCGTACAGGGTGAGCACTTCGGGCGTGGCAGGCTGGCCCAGTTGGGCAAACAGCGCCTGAACCTGCGCAGGATCGCCAGGCGGCAGCATGTCGACCCCATCGATGCGCCACCGGGGGAGGAGTGCGGTGAGGTCGGTGGCGAGGTCGGCGGTGGGGTCCATGGCAATGATTGTGCGCGAGGCCTGTGACGCTCGCAAGAAATCGCTGGGCCGGAGGCGGATCGGGCTGCCGGGCCCGCGCCGTGCAGGGGGCACCAACAAAAAAGGCTTCCCGGAGGAAGCCTTTTTCGGAGGTCTTGCAGGTGGGCCTGCAGAACCTTAAACGCGCTTGCGGTACTCGCCGGTGCGGGTGTCGATTTCGATCTTGTCGCCTTGCGAGACGAACAGGGGCACGGGCACTTCGAAGCCGGTGGCGATCTTGGCGGGCTTCAGAACCTTGCCGGAGGTGTCGCCCTTGACGGCGGGTTCCGTCCAGGTGATTTCGCGCTCGACGCTGGTGGGCAACTCGACCGAGATGGCCTTGCCGTCGTAGAACACCACTTCCAGCGTCATGCCGTCTTCCAGGTAGTTCAGTGCGTCGCCCATGTTCTCGGCTTCGACTTCGTACTGGTTGTAGTCGGTGTCCATGCAGACGTACATGGGGTCGGCGAAGTAGGAGTACGTGCAGTCCTTCTTGTCCAGGATCACGTTGTCGATCTTGTCGTCGGCCTTGAACACGTTTTCGGTGCCGAAGTTGCCGATCAGGCTCTTGAGCTTCATGCGCACGGTGGCTGCACCGCGGCCGCCACGGGCGTATTCGGTCTTCAGGACGACCATGGGGTCCTTGCCGTGCATGATGACGTTGCCGGCGCGGATTTCTTGAGCGATTTTCATAGCAGTTTGGTTGCTTGGGTTGGGGGCCGCTCAACGCGCTGGCCGCACGCCCCTGGGGGCTGTGCAACTGGCCGGCGCATGTTCCGCGGCGGGATTGCGCGGGGTGCGGGCACTTTTGTACCGCGCCTCGATTTGCGCAAAGCCTCGGATTTTACCTTTTTTCCGCGATAAATCCTACCAACTGGCCCACCAGGTCGGTTTGTTGCGCCAGCCGTGCGCGCGCCGCCTGCACGCAGGCGCTCCACTCGGCCAGGGTTTCATCATCTGGAATGGTCAGCGGGCCGTGGCCGGGGATGCCGTTCCACGCCGCGTGAAAGTCGCGCAGCGAGGCCGGGGCCTGCAGCCAGTCGAGAAACGCGGCCAGCTTGGCGTGGTGGGCGTTATCGTCTTGCGGGTAGATGTGCCAGACCAGGGCCTTGCCGGCCCACAGGGCCCGCACCAGCGAGTCCTCGCCGCGCACGGCGTTGAAGTCGCTGGCCCAGAGCAGGTCGTCGAAGCCTTGCTGGTCGGTGGGGGCCAGAAACTGCAGTTGCAGCGGGCCATGCTCTGCCGGCAAGGTGGCGAGCGCGGCCTGTACCGCCAGCGTGGCGCGCCCTGGCGTGACCAGCAGGCGGGTGTGTGTGGTGCCGGGCCGGATGGCCTGGGCCAGCAGCGCGGGCAGGGCGGCGGGCTCATAGCAGAACAGCGACATCCATCGCTGGGGATGGGTGGCTGCCGCAGGCTGGCCAGCGCGCCAGGCGGCGGCAAAGCCGGGCGGGCGCTGGTCCAGCAGGCCGCTCTCTCGCAGCAGGCCGCCCGTGGCGGGGGTGAAGCCGGGGTAGAAGAACCAGCGCGTCCAGCCAGCAGCCGGGCCCGACATGATGAGCGAGGGCAGGCGGTGGTTGCGCTCCACAAAGCCCTCGGCCGAGAGGTATTCGAGATTGATCCACACGGGTTGGCGCTGGCCTTGCGCACGCCCCACTGCCCAGGCGAGGAAGGTCTCGGGGATCTCGCAGCCGAAGGCCTCCACCAGCACATCGGGCGCGGCCTCGTGCGCGGCGGGCATCTCGCCGCCCCAGCGGCGCAGCTCAACCCCCGGATGCCCGGCCGGCGCCATCCAGGCCAGGGCCGAGGCATCGTCCACCCACAGGCGCACGCGCTGGCCGCGCGCGGCCAGCTGGCTGGCCAGGCGCCAGCACACGCCGATGTCGCCGTAGTTGTCGATGACCTGGCAGAACACATCCCACTGCAGCGGGGGCAGGGCAGGGGCCGTCATGCGGCAGGCCCTTCGGCAGGCGCACGCAGGTGGTCCACCAGCAGGCGTGCCACGCTTGAGAGCGATTCTTCCGAGCGCACGCACAGCACCAGCTGGCGCTGCGACCAGGGTTCGTTCAAGGTGACCACGCGGATGGGCTGGCTGCCCTTGTACAGCGCGGCACTGCCGCGCGGCATGACGCCCACGCCCAGGCCGGCCGCGATCAGCAGGCACAGCGCGTCGTAGCTGGTGACCTGCATGCGCAGGCGCAGCGGCAGCCCGGTCTCGGCAGCGGCCTTGGTGAGCTGGTTGTTGATGGCGCTGCCGGGGTGTGCGCCCACGAAGTCGTAGGGCAGGGCGTCGGCCAGGCGCACGGACTTGCGCCGCGCCAGCGGGTGGTCGCGTGGCACCACCAGTGCCAGCTCGTCGGTGCGGTAGGGCAGTTGCACCACGCGGTCGCCATAGTGGCCGTGGTTGAGGATGCCGATGTCGGCCGCGTTCTCGGCCACCGACTGGGCGATGGCGGTGCTGATCTGCTCCTGCAGGCGCACGTCCACCTGCGGGTGCAGGGCCATGAAGCTTTGCAGCTGCGCCGGCAAAAACTGGCTGATGGCCGAGATGTTGGCCACCACGCGCACGTGGCCGCGCAGGCCGGCGCCGTAGTCGCGCATCTGCGTGGCGATGCCGTCCAGGTCGTTGAGCACGCCGCGCGCCAGGTTCAAGAGGGCATAGGCCGCGGCCGTGGGCTCGGTGCCCTTGTTGCTGCGGGTGAACAGCGCCACGTGCAGGGCGTCTTCCAGGTCGGCCAGGCGCCGGCTCACGGCCGATGCGGCCAGGTGCTCGCGCGCGGCGGCGGCGGCGATGGTGCTTTCTTCCATCACGGCAACGAACAGGCGCAGGGAGACGGGGTCGAGCTTCATGCAACCAATGTTAACTGCCATGCCGAAACGCGATGGTGGGCTGTCATAAGAGCGTTTTGCCCGCGGGGGTTCTTTGCGCATCATGCGGGGGCAACACAGGCAAGCCTGATCCCGCAGGCTGCGACATTGGAGACAGGAACACGATGGGTGCAACACCTACCGCCGCCGCCCTGCAGGGCGTGCGCGTGATCGAGATGGGCCAGCTGATCGCCGGCCCCTTCTGCGGCAAGACGCTGGGCGACTTTGGCGCCGAGGTCATCAAGATCGAAGCCCCGGAATCCGGCGACCCGCTGCGCAACTGGCGCCTGATCAAGGAGGGCACCTCCGTCTGGTGGCAGGTGCAGTCGCGCAACAAGCGCTCCGTTGCGCTCGACCTGCGCCAGAAGGAGGGCCAGGACATCGCCCGCCAACTGATCGCCGAGGCCGACGTGCTGATCGAGAACTTTCGCCCCGGCACGCTGGAGGGCTGGGGTATGTCGCCCGAGGAGCTGCACCGCATCAACCCCGGCCTGGTGATGCTGCGCATTTCGGGCTACGGGCAGACTGGCCCCTACCGCGACCTGCCGGGCTTTGGCGCCATCGGCGAGGCCATGGGCGGGCTGCGCCACCTGACGGGCGAGCCGGGCCGGGTGCCGGTGCGTGTGGGGGTGTCAATTGGCGACACGCTGGCGGCGCTGCACGGCGCCATCGGCGTGCTCACCGCGCTGTACCACCGCAAGGTCAACGGCGGGCAGGGCCAGGTGATCGACGTGGCGCTGCACGAGGCGGTGTTCAACGTGATGGAAAGCCTGATCCCCGAGTACAGCGCCTTCGGCGCGGTGCGCGAGGCGGCGGGCAGCGCGCTGCCGGGCATCGCGCCATCCAACGCTTACCCGTGCACCGACGGCTGGGTGCTGGTGGCGGGCAATGGCGATAGCATCTTCAAGCGGCTGATGCAGGCCATCGGCCGGCCCGACCTGGGCGCCGCCCCCGACCTGGCCGACAACGCCGGGCGCGTGGCGCGGGTGGACGAGATCGACGCCGCCATCGGCGCCTGGAGCGCAGCGCTCAGCGTGCAGCAGGTGCTCGATGCCCTGGGCACCGCCCGCGTGCCCGCCGGCAAGGTCTACACCGCGCGCGACATCGCCGAAGACCCGCACTACCGCGCCCGCGACATGCTGCTCACGCAGCAGACGCGCGACGGCTACAGCGTGCAGGTGCCGGGCATCGTGCCCAAGCTCTCGGCCACGCCGGGCAGCATACGCACGAGCGCGCCGCACCTGGGCGATGACACCGACGCCGTGCTGGCCGAGGCGGGCCTGACGGCCGAACAGATTGCGCTGCTGCGCAGCAAGGGGGTGATCCAATGAGTGCCGCAACCCAACAATCTGGCGCATGGGGTGGTGCCGGCAAGCACATCCACATGCAGGAGGTGGGGCTGCGTGATGGCCTGCAGATGGAAAGCGCCTTCGTGCCCACCGAGGACAAGATCGCGCTGGCCAATGCGCTGTCGGATGCCGGGCTGGCCAAGATCGAGGTGACCTCGTTCACCTCGCCCACGGCCATCCCCGCGCTGCGCGATGCCGAGGTGGTGATGCGCGAGATCACGCGCCGCCCCGGCACCGTGTACACCGCCCTGGTGCCCAATGTGCGCGGGGCCGAGCGGGCCATCGAGTCGCGTGCCGACGAGCTCAACCTGGTCATGTCGGCCAGCGCCACGCACAACATCGCCAACCTGCGCATGACGCAGGAGCATTCGTTCGCCGCGCTGGCCCAGGTGGTGGCCACGGCGCAGGCCGCGCGCGTGGCGGTCAACGTATCGCTGTCGTGCGTTTTCGGCTGCCCCATGGAGGGCGAGGTGGCGCCCGAGGCCGTGTTCGGCTGGGTGCAGCGCTTCGTGGACCTGGGCGTGGGTGGCGTCACGCTGTGCGACACCACGGGCATGGCCTACCCCACGCAGGTGGCGGCCCTCACTGCGGCGGCGCGGGCGCGCTGGCCGGGCGTGGAGTTCACCCTGCATTTTCATAACACGCGCGGCATGGGCCTGGCCAATGTGCTGGCTGGCATCAGCGCCGGGGCCGACCGCTTCGACGCCTCGCTGGGCGGCCTGGGCGGCTGCCCCTATGCGCCCGGCGCCAGCGGCAATGTGTGCAGCGAGGAGATCGTGCATGCGCTGGACTGCATGGGTTACGCCACCGGGGTGGACCTGCCCCTGCTGCTGGCCGCCGCGCAGCGCCTGCCCGCGCTGATCGGCCACGACATCCCCAGCCAGATCGCCAAGGCCGGGCCGCGCCTGGCGCTGCACCCGGTGCCGGGGGATTTCGAGGCCATCAAGGAAAGGGCGCTGGCGCGCGAGAAAGAGCTGTCGGGAGGCGGGCGCGTCGCATAGCCCCACCACTCTTCAGCGCTGTTCTGGTTCATTCAAAGAAACGACAGGAGACAAGACCATGAGCGATTCGAGATCCTATTTCCGCCTGCCGCGCAGGCTGGTGTGTGCCGCCCTGTTGTGCGCCACGGCCTTTGGCGCCGCCGCGCAGGATGCGGGCAAGTTCCCCGGCAAGGCCATCACCGTGGTCGTGCCCCAGGCCGCGGGTGGTGCCAACGATGCGATTGCGCGCGTGCTGGCGCAAAAGCTCAGCGAGCAGCTGGGCCAGCCCGTGGTGGTGGACAACCGCCCTGGCGCGGGCGGCAATGTGGGCACGGCCTACACCGCCAAGACCAAGGCCGACGGCTACACCCTGCTGGTGACGGCCGACAGCGCCCAGGTCATCAACCCCTGGCTGTACAAGAGCGCGGGGTTCGACCCGGTCAAGGACTTCGAGCCCGTAGCGCCCCTGGCCACCGCGGGTTATGTGCTGGTGGCGCACCCGTCGTTTCCGGCCAAGAACATGGCCGAGCTGATTGCCGTGGCCAAGGCCAGCCCTGGCAAGTATTCAATAGCCTCTGCCGGCAACGGCACGCTGAACCACCTGATCGGCGAGATGCTGCAAAAGGCCGCCGGCATCGAGCTGCAGCACATCCCCTACAAGGGCTCGGCCGCCGCTGCCACCGACGTGGTGGGTGGGCAGGTGCCGCTGTCGGTGCAGAGCCTGCCGTCGTCCATCGCCTTCATCAAGGCCGGCAAGCTCAAGGTGCTGGGCGTCGTCAACGAAAAGCGCGTGGCCGCGTTGCCCGACGCACCCACCATGGGCGAGACGCTCAAGGGCTTTGGCCAGACCCCGTGGTACGGCATGTTCGCCCCCGCCGGCACGCCGCCCGCCGTGGTCGCCCTGCTGCAGGCCGAGGTGGCCAAGGCCCTGGACAACAAGGACGTGATCGACAAACTGGCCAACGTGGGCTGCGAGCCGTTCAAGGGCACATCGGCGCAGCTTGGCACGCTGGTCAAGGACGACCTGGCGCGATGGCACAAGGTGGTTCAGGACACGGGCGCGAAAGTCGATTGACGCCCGCGCGCCCCATTCCATTCGAGATTCATTGGCAGCTGAAACAACTGAGACAACGGAGACAAATACCTCATGACAACCACCCGCAAACAATTCGCCCTTCTTGCCGTGGCCGCACTGGCCATGGGCCTGGGCGGCAGCAGCGCCTTTGCCCAGGGCGGCGCCTACCCCGCCAAGCCCGTCACCCTGGTCGTGCCCACGGCCGCAGGCGGCACCACCGACCTGTCGGCCCGCATGCTGGCGCAGGCGCTGGGCCCGGTGCTGGGCCAGTCGGTGATCGCCGACAACAAGGGCGGCGGCAACGGCTCCATTGCGGCCAGCGCCGTCAAGCGCGCCGAGCCCGATGGCTACACGTTGCTCATGCAGTACTCGGGCTACCACGTCATCTCGCCCCACCTCACCAAGCAAAAGCAGTGGGAGCAGAGCGACTTCCAGCCCGTGGCCAACGTGATCTCGGCCCCGCAGATCATCGTGGTGCGCAACGACCTGCCGGTGAAGACCCTGGCCGAGCTGATTGCCTACGCCAAGGCCAACCCCGGCAAGCTCAACTACGCCTCGTCGGGCAACGGCTCGCTGCAGCACGTGACCGGCGCCATGCTGGAGCAGCAGGGCGGCGTGAAGATGGTGCACGTGCCCTACAAGGGCACCGGCCCCGCGCTGCAGGACCTGCTGGGCGGCCAAGTGGACCTGACCTTTGGCACCGCGCCGCCCTTCATGCCCCACATCGCCGCCGGCAAGCTGCGCGTGCTGGCCGTCACCGGCAAGGAGCGCCTGCCCAGCCTGCCCGATGCGCCCACCACGGCCGAGGCCGGCTACCCCAAGGTGGATGCCACCTCCTGGTTCGCCGTGTTCGCCCCCGCCGCCGTGCCCAAGCCCGTGATCGACAAGCTCGCAGCCGACATCCGCACCGTGGTGCAGAGCCCCGCCTTCAAGCAAAAGGCCCAGGAGCAGGGCGCCACGGCCGACTACCAGACGCCGCAGCAATTGGGTGACAAGGCCAAGGTGGAGCTGGCGAACTGGGCGACGGTGGTCAAGACCTCGAAGATAGAAGCCGAGTAGAGCGGTTTGGTCAACGCGTCTGCACGCTCACCCGTTGAGCAGGCAGGCTGCAAGTGCCAGAAGGGCCCGCCTCGTGCGGGCCTTTGTCATGGGGGTGTCTTTCAGCGTCAAACTTCCGCATCTGTTTCGCATCCAAACGACCATGCCGCTGACCCACGCTCACTCTCTCGGCCATGCCATGGTCCACCGCATCCGCCGGTCACTGGCGCTGCCCGGCGCCTTGCTGCCCCTGGCGGCCATCGCCATCGCCTGCACCCTGTCTCCGATGAAAGAAGCCCGTGCCCAAGGCCTGGGCTGTGGCGGCCTGCTGGTGGGGGTGGGCGATTCGCGCGCCAGCCTGGTCATGAAGTGCGGCCAGCCGTTTGCCACCGACACCGTATGCATCCGCGTCCCGCGTGTCGTGTGGACCGTGCCCCTGCACCCGCGCGAGGCGCCGCGCCAGTATGTGACCGAACAGTGCGACTACGTGGACGAGTGGACCTACCACCGCGGCCCGGGCAACTTCATGTCGGTGGTGCGGCTGCAGAACGGGGTGGTGGCGCAGATACGGGACGGGGCGCGGGTGCCGTGACCGGGCGCCTCTGGTACTTCATGGGGCAGGTCCCGCATCGAATGCAAAATTCATCCCATGCCAACGACCCCACTACAGTGCACCATCCTCGTCGCGGCGGCAATGGCGTCGGCCACGGCTGCTGCGCGGACATACAACGACTACCTCGTCGTGAGCGAGGCCAAGCAGGCGGCTGCCGAAGCCCTGCCTGATCCCAAGAGCGTGCGGTTTCGCGGTTTGTTCCTGTCGGAGCATGGTGATTCCAAAATCACGCTGTGTGGCGAGATCAACGGCAAGGACCGAACGGGCAGGTACACGGGGTTCAGGCGCTTCCTGGTCGAGGACACACTGGACTCGATGTTCGACCCCCAGGCGGGCCCGGGGGCAACGCCGGGGGAGGCCATGCTGCAGGGGATTTTTGGCCGCGTCCACCAGCGGGTGTGCTCCAACAAGGTCAAGGATGTCCGGTAGGGCAAGGGATTGGCAACAGGCCCATCGGCTTCGCGCGGCCCCATCACCGCAATGCGCGGTTCACTGCCGGCAGCTCACTGCTCATCCTGCGCATAGATCTGCGGCGCCACGCCGAACACCCCCGCCAGCAGGTCGCGCACCTGCGCGTAGCGGGGTTGCCTGGGAATGAGCTCCACCATGCGCGGCGGGCAGGGCCGCAAGTTGATGAAGATGCCGAACTGGCACAGGCACATGAACGACACTTCGGGCATGGGCGCGTTGTCCCATTTGAGCAGCGCATTGCCCTCGCGGGCCGCGTCGATGACCAGCTCCATCAACGTACGCACCGGGTGGCCGGCGGGCAGGGCGAGTTGGTAGCCGTAGTCTCCTTCGATGGTGGACCAGTCGTAGAGCTTGTCCGTGAAGGGCAATGACCGGTTCTGGTAGGAGCTGTAGTGCGCAACGACCTCGTCTGCCGAGCCGAAGGTGATGGTCTGGAACAGGTCGTAGAAATGGTCGCCGACGATGTCGGGGTCCACCTGGGCATCTTCTTCGGGGGTGCGGGGGGTGTTGGTCAGGTCGCTTTGGAAGAAGGCATCGATCTCGGGGCGCAGGGTGTCGAGGGACACGTAGCCTGCGCTGATCAGCGCGTTCAGCAAGCTCTTGAATTCGGCGGTAGTCATCGCCTCGAAGTTGGGTTTACCCAGCACCACACCTGTCATCGGGAATCCTTGTCAATAAACGGAGAATATTTTCGTCTGTTTGCAGGGTCACCGTGCTGAGGGGCCGGGTGTGCAGTGTGACCCTGGTCGCCGCTGAATTTTGCTATCTCTCAGCATCATCGTTGCAGTGCTTTGTTGCCGATGGCGGCGCATACGCCCTGGCAAAAGTGGCCAGCGCACGCTCGGCCACACCTTGCATCTCCTGCTCCGTCAGGGGTGGCGGGTTGCGGTAGTACCAGCGCAGCTGGGTTTCTGCGTTGAGCAGCGCGAACAGCTGCAGCGCCGCCACATGTGGGTCCTCCGTGCGCAGGTGGCCGTTGTCCATGGCAGCGCGAAAGAACTCCGCCAGTTCCCAGGCGCCCCGTTTGGGCCCTGCCTCGTAGAACAGCTCGCCCATGTTCGAGTGCCCCGCCTCGGCCAGCACCATGCGGTGGGTGGCCAGCATTTGCGGGCTGCACAGAAACTGCACCAGCTTGTTGCAGAAGCTGCCCAGCACCCCATGGATGCCGCTGCGGATGTCGTGGGCCGCCAGTTCATCGAAGGCGGTGCGGATGTGCCTCTCGCCCGCTGCCAGGGTAACCGCCTGAAAAAGGGCCTCCTTGGACGGGTAGTAGCCGTAGATGGTGGATTTGGAGCCCCCGATGCGGCGAACGATCTCGGCGATGGAGGCGCGCTCGAAGCCAAGTTCCAGAAAAACCTCCGAGGCGACCTCCAGGATCGCCTCGCGGCGCGCTTCCGTCCGGACCTTCATGTTGTCTCCTTAAGTGTACTGATGGGTCCATTTTTGCTTGACAGGCGGACTGTGTCAATTCGATAATTAACAATACCGTACCGTTCGGTACAGTTAAAACCTTCATTTTTGACCTTTTTGTGTCTGCCTGGCATTGCGAGATGCCTGGGCCCAGGAGCTCTTTCCATGCGCATGCATACCGCTATTCAACGACCCGTGGCCTGGATGGCTGCCGTTTCAGCCCTGGCGCTGGCGGCCTGTGGCGAAGCACCCCAGCCCCCTGCCGCGGGGGGCCAGGGCGTCCCCCAGGTCAGCGTGGTCACCGTGCAGCCCCAGCGCCTGCCGCTGACGACCGAGTTGCCGGGCCGTGTCGCCCCCGCCCTGATTGCCGAGGTGCGGCCCCAGATCACGGGGCTGGTGCTGCAGCGCCGCTTCAAGGAGGGCAGCGACGTGAAGGCGGGCGATGTGCTGTACCAGATCGATCCTGCGGTGTACCGCGCCAATGTGGACAGCGCCCAGGCCACGCTGTCCAAGTCCGAAGCCAATCTGGTCACGGTGCGGCTCAAGGCGGGGCGGTTCAAGGAGTTGGCTGCCATCAAGGCGGTGAGCCAGCAGGATGCGGACGATGCTGCTGCTGCGCTGCTGCAGGCCGAGGCGGAGGTCAGCTCCGCCAAGTCGGCGTTGCAAACGCAGCGCATCAACCTGGACTACACCCGCATCACGTCGCCCATCAGTGGGCGCATCGGGCGCTCGGCGGTGACGCCGGGTGCGCTGGTGACGGCGAACCAGTCCAACGCCCTGGCCACGGTGCAGCAGCTGAACCCGATCTATGTGGATGTGACCCAGTCCACGACCGCACTGCTGGCGCTCAGGCGGTCCATGGATGCGGGCACTCTCAAGAGCGGGACGGCCAAGGTACGGCTGGTGCTGGAGGACGGCAGTGTCTATGCGCAGGCCGGAACGCTGCAGTTTTCCGACGTGACGGTGGACCAGGCCACCGGGGCGGTGACCTTGCGCGCCGAGTTCCCCAACCCGCGTGCCGAGCTGCTGCCCGGCATGTATGCGCGCGCCGTGCTGGAAGAGGGCGTGCTGGAGCAGGCCTTGCTGGTGCCGCAACCGGCTGTGGGCCGCGATGCCACGGGCCAGCCCTATGCCTTCGTGCTGGGCAGCGATGGCAAGCTGGAGCAGCGTGCCTTGGTCACCGACCGCGCGGTGGGCGAGCAGTGGCTGGTGCGCGACGGGCTCAAGGCAGGCGACGTGGTCGTGGTCGAGGGCCAGCAAAAGGTGCGCGCCGGCCAGTCGGTGCAGCCGCAGCCCTACGCGCCTGCCCCATCGCACAAGTCGGCTGCCACCCAGAAGGTGGCGACCACCAGCACCGCTGCTGCCGCCCCCGGCGCTACCGCTGCCACCGCCGCGGCCCATTGAGCACCGCCAACAGAGACCACCATGGCCCGTTTTTTCATAGACCGCCCCATCTTTGCATGGGTGCTCGCCATCATCACGATGCTGGCGGGCGTGATGGCAGTGCTCACGCTGCCCATCGCCCAGTACCCCACCATCGCGCCCCCTGCCATCGCCATATCGGCGTCCTACCCTGGTGCATCGTCCAAGACGCTGGAAGACACCGTCACCCAGGTCATCGAGCAGAAGATGAAGGGGCTGGACCGGCTGTCCTACATCGCGTCGAACAGCGAGTCGTCGGGCAACGTGACCATCACCCTGACCTTCGAGAATGGCACCAACCCGGACACCGCCCAGGTGCAGGTGCAGAACAAGCTGGCCCTGGCCACGCCGCTGCTGCCGCAAGAGGTGCAGCAGCAGGGCGTGCAGGTCACCAAGTCGGCGAACAATTTCCTGAACGTGCTGGCCTTCGTCTCGGAGGATGGCAAGCTCAATGGCTCCGACCTGTCGGACTATGTGGCCGCCAACGTGCAGGACCCCATCAGCCGCGTGGAGGGCGTGGGTGACACCACGCTGTTTGGCTCGCAGTACGCCATGCGCATCTGGCTGGACCCCAGCAAACTCAACAGCTTCAACCTGACACCGCTGGATGTGAAGGCCGCCATACAGGCCCAGAACGCGCAGGTATCTGCCGGCCAACTGGGAGGCCTGCCATCGGCCGCCAATCAGGAACTCAATGCCACCATCACCGCCCAAACGCGCCTGAAGACGGCCGATGAGTTTGCCGCCATCTTGCTGCGCACGCAGGCCAACGGCGCAGCCGTGCGGCTGAGCGACGTGGCACGGATCGAGCTGGGCAGTGAGAACTACGCCACGGTGGCCCACTTCAACGGCAAGCCCGCCGCCGGCCTGGCCATCAAGCTGGCCACGGGCGCCAACGCACTGAACACCGTCAAGGCGGTGGATGCCAAGCTGGAAGAGCTGTCCAGGTTCTTCCCCCCCGGTGTCAAGGTCATCAAGCCGTATGACACCACCCCGTTCGTGCGCATCTCCATCCAGGAAGTGATCAAGACGCTGGCGGAGGCCGTGGTGCTGGTCTTCGTGGTGATGTACCTGTTCCTGCAGAACTGGCGCGCCACGCTCATCCCCACCATCGCCGTGCCGGTGGTGCTGCTGGGCACCTTTGGCGTGCTGGCTGCGTTTGGCTATTCGCTCAACACCCTGACCATGCTGGCGATGGTGCTGGCCATCGGCTTGCTGGTGGACGATGCCATCGTGGTGGTCGAGAACGTCGAGCGGGTGATGGGCGAAGAGGGGCTCTCGCCGCTGGAGGCGACCCGCAAATCCATGGGGCAGATCACGGGCGCCCTGGTGGGCGTGGCGCTGGTGCTGGCTGCCGTGTTCGTGCCGATGGCGTTTTTCGGTGGTTCCACGGGCGTCATCTACCGCCAGTTCACCGTCACCATCGTCTCGGCAATGACGCTGTCGGTGCTGGTCGCCATGGTGCTCACGCCGGCCCTGTGCGCCACCCTGCTCAAGCCGGTTCCCAAGGGCCATGCGCTGACGGACAAGGGGTTCTTTGGCGCCTTCAACCGCGCGTTCGACCGCAGCAACCGGGGCTACCAGGGCGTGGTGCAGCGCATGCTCAAACGCGGCGGGCGCTGGATGGTGGGCTACGCCATCGTGGTGGTGGCCGTGGGCTTTGTGTTCACCAAGATCCCCGCCGGATTCTTGCCCGACGAAGACCAGGGCACTTTGTTCGCCATCGTGCAATTGCCACCTGGCGCCACCCAGAAGAACACGCAGAAGGTGCTCGAACAGGTGCAGCACCATTTTCTGGAAGAACAAAAGGACGCCGTCGACGCCATCTTCACGGTGGCTGGCTTCAGCTTTGCGGGCAGCGGGCAGAACACGGGCTTCGCGTTCATCAAGCTCAAGGCCTGGGATGAGCGCACGGCGCCTGGCCTGAAGGCACAGGCCGTGGCCAACAAGGCCATGGGCGCACTGTCGCAGATCCGCAATGCCTCGGTCTTTGCATTTGCGCCCCCTGCTGTGTCCGAGCTGGGCAATGCCAGCGGTTTCGATCTGATGCTGCAGGACCGGGGCAACCTGGGCCACGCGGCACTCATGCAGGCGCGCAACCAGCTCTTGGGGGCCTTGATGAAAGAGCCCGGCCTGGTGGCCGTGCGGCCCAACGGCATGGAGGACGCACCCGAGTTCCGCCTGGAGATCGATGAGCACAAGGCGGGCGCGCTGGGGCTGTCGATGGGCGACATCAACAACACCTTCTCCGCCGCCTGGGGCAGCAGCTACGTCAATGACTTCATCGACAAGGGCCGTGTGAAAAAGGTCTTTCTGCAGGCCGATGCAGCCCATCGCATGTCGCCTTCGGACATCGACAAATGGTACGTGCGCAACAGCAGCGGCACGATGGTTCCGTTCAGCGCGTTCTCGACCTCGGGCTGGATCAGTGGCTCGCCCCGGCTGGAGCGTTACAACGGCGTGCCATCGGTGGAAATCATGGGCATGGCGATGCCCGGCGCCATGTCCAGCGGTCAGGCTCTGGACCTGGTGGAGCGCCATGCGGCCGATTTGCCCGCTGGCATCGGCTTTGAGTGGACCGGCGTGTCGCGCCAGGAGCGGGAGGCCGGTGGCAAGGCTTCGCTGCTGTATGCGGTGTCCATCCTGGTCGTGTTCCTGTGCCTTGCGGCACTGTACGAGAGCTGGTCGATTCCGTTTTCGGTGCTGCTGGTGGTGCCGCTCGGGGTGCTGGGCACCCTGGTCGCCGCAGTGCTGACCTGGAAGATGAACGACGTGTACTTTCAGGTCGGCCTGCTGACCACGGTGGGACTGGCGTCCAAGAACGCGATCCTGATCGTCGAGTTCGCCAAGGAGTTGTATGCCAAGGGCATGCCGCTGGTCGAGTCGGCCATCACCGCCGCGCGCATGCGGTTGCGACCCATCCTGATGACCTCGCTGGCGTTCATCCTGGGGGTGCTGCCCCTCATGCTGAGCAAGGGCGCGGGCGCCGGTGCGCAGAACGCGCTGGGTACTGCCGTGGTGGGGGGCATGGTGTCTGGCACGGTGCTGGCCATCTTCTTCGTGCCGCTTTTCTTCGTGGTCGTGCAACGGCTTGTCGGGCGCAAAAACCAGGCCCCCTCGGATGCTTCGCACGCTGGTGCACCTGTTCTTTCGGAGGGCCACTGACATGCCTCGTTCCCTGACCCTGACCCTTGTGGCTGCAGCGCTGCTGCTGAGCGGTTGCGCCAACCTGGCACCGCATTACGAGCGGCCCGCTGCCGTGGTGCCGGCGGTGTACCCCGCCGCGTCGGCCGATGGCCCGGCTGATGTACCGGCCATGGCCAGCCTGGTCTGGGGCGATTTTTTTGCAGATGCCAAACTGCGCCGCCTGATCGAGCTGGCACTGGCCAACAACCGCGATCTGCGCGTGGCCATCCTCAACATCGAGCAGGCCCGCGCGCAGTACCGTGTGCAGGACGCGCAGATGCTGCCCAGCATCAACGCTGCGGGCAGCGGCACTGCGGCGCGCACGCCGCCCGGCCTGTCGGGCACGGGCGCGGCGGTCACCAGCCACCAGTACAGCGCCAATCTGGGGGTGAGCGCCTATGAACTGGACCTGTTTGGCCGCGTGCGCAACCTGAGTGATCAGGCGCTGCAGCAGTTTCTGGCCACTGAGCAGGCGCGCCACGCCACCCAGATCAGCCTGGTGGGCGAGGTGACCACCGCCTACCTGACCTGGGCAGCCGACCTGGAGCGGCTGGCCCTGGCCTGCGAGACCTTGCGCAGCCAGGGCGAGTCGTACCGGCTGACGCAGACGCGCTTTGAACTGGGCGCGGCGTCTGCCCTGACGCTGCGCCAGCTGCAGACCAGTGTGGAGAGCGCCCGCGTGGACCTGGCCCGCTATACCGGCCAGGTGGCGCAAGACCGCAACGCCCTGGCGCTGCTGCTGGGCGCGCAGGTGCCCCAGGCGCTGGAGCCCGACGCCCTGGGCGACACACTGAATGCCTTGCCCGAGTTGCCAGCGGGCGTGCCGTCGGACCTGTTGCTGCGCCGGCCCGACCTGCTTCAATCGGAGCACCAGCTCAAGGCCGCCACCGCCAACATCGGCGCTGCGCGGGCGGCGTTCTATCCACGCATCAGCCTGACGGCCACGGCCGGCAGCGGCAGTGCAGACCTGTCGGGCCTGTTCAAGGCGGGCTCGGGCAGCTGGAGCTTCATCCCGCAGATCAGCCTGCCCATTTTTGACGGCGGGGCCAACCAGGCCAATCTGGACAGCGCCGTGGCTGCGCGCGACATCGCGGTGGCGCAGTACGAGAAGGCCATCCAGACCGCGTTTCGCGAGGTGGCGGACGCGCTGGCGCAACGCAGCGCCGTCGGCGATCAACTGCAGGCGCAAACTGCGTTGGTGCAAGGCAGTGGCGAGGTGCTGCAGATGTCGCAGGCCCGCTTTGACCGGGGGGTGGACAGCTACCTGGACGTGCTGGACGCGCAGCGCACCTGGTACAGCGCGCGCCAGGCTCTGATCGGCACGCGCCTGGCACGGTTGAGCAATGGCGTCACCTTGTACAAGGCGCTGGGGGGTGGCTGGTCGACCCCGCAGTCGTGAATGGCGCGCGGGGCGGCGAACGCCGTGGCGAGTGGCGCCAACGTGACGCGTGGCAGCCCATCACGAGCGCCCTTGCCACGCAACCCCATGGGCATTGGCCGGCAGCGCTTCTCAGCGGCCTTGACCGGGGTGGAAATGCGCCCCGGGCCTGCCTTGCCGCATCCCACTGGTGGGTGAAACACGCCAGGCAAACCCGGGGACAAACCGGCAAGCCACTGGGCCCTTGCGGGCCCTCTCCCTACTTCCTCTCTTCTTTGTTAACGATTGTAGAAGCGGGGGTCGGTCTTGGCAGGCACCCAAATGGGGGAGGTGGCAACAGCCGTTGCCGTGCTCTGGGCTGCTGCGCGCGTTGGTGGGGTGGTGCCCCAGGTGGCTCTAGCCTTCGTTTATGCTGGGTGTCCGATCTTTGGGGGGCCCCGCCGCCATGCTGAGCTATATCACCCTGGGTGCGAACGATATGCATGCATCCGACCGCTTCTACTCTGCGTTGCTGGGGCCGCTGGGTTACCGCAAGCAGGTCGATAGCGAGGGCCTGACGTTCTCGCTGCCCGAGCAGGCCAGCCATGCCGGCGGCCCCTGCGTCGTTTATGTCAAGCCGCCCTTCGACGGAAAACCGGCAACCGTGGGCAATGGGTCGATGGCGGCGTTTCGCACCGGGTCGCACGACAGCGTGCGGCGGGTGCACGCAGCGGCGATCGCAGCCGGCGGAACCGACGAAGGCCCGCCCGGGTTCCGCGCCGCGTACAGCAAGAACTTCTTTGTCGCGTATGTCCGGGACCCGGTGGGGAACAAGATTGCGCTTTTCTGCAATGAAGTTCCCCATGCATAGGGCCCCCGGCACCGAGAAATCCACAACCATGGATATCCAGGTCACCCGGCAGGCCTGCTGCTCTGCCGACGACCAGGCGGGGCCGCTGCAAGCCGTTTACTCGGTGGACGAGCATTGCACCCTCGCGGATCTGGTGGAGGGCATCCGGGTGTCGAAATTCCTGCAGTTTTCATCCACGCACAACCGGCTGTCTGGCCTGGTGCAGGGGGCATGTGTGGTGGAGGTGTTTGCAGGGTGGGGCAGCAAGCCGGAGTTTCATGTGGACCCGGCGGCGTCGGTGGGCTCCGTCATCGGCTTGCACACGTTGGACTTTTGCTTTCTACATGCCCAATAGAAGCGGGCCGCAGCTATCTGGCTCCTGCCGTATGCAAAAAAGGCGCGCAACCGCACTGCAGCCTTGGCATCGATCACCGCATCTGCGACGCCGATGGTCGCTACGCCGCGTCGGGCTCCATCTGCACGTTCCAGGCGTCCACGATTTCTGCCAGCTTGGGGCTGCGCTTGGTGCCGATCTGCAGGCCTTGCGATATCGCGGCGACGATGTGTTTGGCGCCCAGGTCCAGGCTGGGGGGCGCGTCTGCGGCGCTGAGGATATCCTTGGCCCGCAGCAGCAGCACCCCTGCCTCTGCGATCAGATCAGTTTTGTCGATCTCGAAAAAGTCGTCGCGGATGGGCTTGTGCTTGTCGAGCCGCGTCTTGATCGCGTCAGAAAATAAATCGGGCACCGCCTTGTGCAGGCTGAGAAAGAACTTCTCGTTCGCCTGCAGGGAGCTCAGGGTGTGCCGGTACCTGGTGGGCAGGTGGGGCGCGTAGGTGCGGATGGCCGTCGCCAGCTCTTGCTGGGCGCCGACCCGGGCGGCGACGCCCGTGGGGGATTCGAACGCTTCGCGGATCAGCGCAAGCTTGGCCTCCGACGCCTGAAGGGCCACCCGCAACTGCCCCACATGCTGCTCGTAGCGGACTCTGTTGAAGGCCGTGCCTTCGTTGATTTCGTACAGCTTCCAGCTGAGCGCGCCGCAGGCTGCCAGGGCGGCAACGATCACAAAGATCACGATAAGCGCTGTTGACATGCGGGGGCCGGATGGGTGGGTGGATGAATCTGCGGAGCATACAGGTTGTGCAGATTGGGCGATGTAAGCAGGCTTCAGGCGCAGCAAGGCAGTTGGGGCCGAATACGCCGCAGGGGCTTGCGTCACTGCGTGCAGTCGGGCCGCAGGGCGCTCCCCGGTCGCTCGCCGCGTGCGCCCATTGAGGCCAGCGCTGGCTTCAGGCCCTGCGCAGCTCGGTCTTGCGCTCGATGACCCGCGACACCAGCCCGTACTCCACCGCCTCCTCGGCCGAGAGCCAGTGGTCGCGCTCGATGTCGGCCAGCACCACTTCGATGGGCTTGCCGGTCTCGCGGGCGATGGTGCGGGCAATGCGCTCGCGGGCCTTGACGATTTCGCGCGCCTGCACGGCGATGTCGGTGGCCTGGCCGCCGGCGCCGCCGCTGGGCTGGTGGATCAGAAAGCGCGTGTTAGGCAGGCAGTAGCGCCGTTCGCGTGGCGCTGCCAGGTACAGGTGGGTGGCGGCGCTGCCGACCCAGCCGGTGCCGATCATGTTCACCGGCGCGGCGATGAAGCGCACGATGTCGTGGATGGCGTCGCCCGATTCGAGGTGGCCGCCTGGCGAGCTGACGATGATGTCGATGGGCTCGGGGCCCTCGGCATCCAGGGCGATGAGGCGGCGCGTGACGTCGGCCGCGGTCACGTCGGTCACGGTGCCGAAGATCAGCAGGGTGCGCGCCTTGAAGGCCTTTTCCTCCAGGTAGGAGGTGCGCGGCTCGGTGGCGCTGGAGGGTGGGGGAGGGGTGTCGTCTGCGGCGTAGTACATGGAATGGGTCTTTCGGTTGAGATGAACTGCCTTGACGAACGAGCCTGCGGTTTCGTGACATGGCCCGTGTGGCCGCGCCAGCAGAGTGCGCGGTGCTATGGCAAGATTTGTGGATGCTTGATGACCGCCACCACCTGCCCCTGACAGACCCATCCTACCGCCGCAGCCTGGTGCGTGCCGCCGCGCGCCTGCTGGGCCCGGCAGAGGCCGAGGATGCCGTGCAGGATGCCTATGTGCGCGTGCTGGAGGCCGATGCCGCCACCATGCGCGGGCTTGGTGCCGCGCAGGCCTGGCTGCACACGGTGGTGCGCAACCTGGCCATCGACCGGCTGCGGCGCCGGCAGTGGATGCAGCAGTGGCTGGCCGAAGTGGCCGGCCGCGATGGCGGCACGGAGCGGGCGTCGTCGCCCTCGGCCGAGTCCGAGGCGTTGCTGGCGCAGCAGGCCACGCACGCCCTTCGCATGCTCGCGGCCCGTTTGGCGCCAGCCGATGGGGCCGCAGTGCTGCTGTACGAGGTGTTCGAAGCCAGCCATGCTGAATTGGCCCAGGCCGGCGGCAAGACC
>NZ_LMIH01000007.1:49493-74361 GCF_001428645.1 Acidovorax sp. Root217 | reverse complement strand
GGCAGCCGCCAGCAACTGCGGCGGGCGCTGCTGCGGTTGCGGCAAGCCGATGGGGGTGGCACTGCCGAGCCCCTTGCACCGCCTGAACCGGGCGAGCGTGAAGAGGCCGCATTTCGCGTCTATCTGCAGGCACTGCAGCTGCGCGACCCGCAGGCGCTGTGGGCCATGCTGGGCCAGCCGCCGGTGCGTGCGGTGGTGCGTGCCCTGTCGGCATCGGGCGGCCCGGCTTCGGCGCATGCGGCCACCTCCGCCACGACCACCTGCGGCATCGTGCAGGTGGGCGGGCAGCTGGGCCTGGTGTTGACGCTCGATGGCGTCAGGCTGTGTGTGCTGCCGCTGGGTGTGCGGGCGGAGTGCGAGACGCTCACTCCATCGGCCGCTTGATCACGAAGCCCCGCTCCGTATCCCCGTTGAAGCCCAGTTTTTCGTAGAGGCGGTGGGCTTGCGGCCGCTGGGAACCCGAGAGCAACACCACCTTGCAGCAGCCAAGGCGCCAGGCTTCATGGACGGCGAACTGGAGACATGCCTCGGCCAGACCCAGACGCTGAAAGGCCGATGCGGTGACCACATGCTCGATGAAGCCGATGGGGCGGCCTGCGCTGGCGAGGTTGGCCACCAGGGCCAGCATGCAGGTCGCGCCTACCTGGCCTTCGTGCTCGCACACCACAATGAAGGATTGGGGGCTGTCGTGGACGTTGTTCCACAGCTCCAGGGCCCGGCCTGGGGCCAGCGGCGGGTCGTGCGGCCGCAGCTCGCGGTACAGGGCGAGCACGGCGTCCATGTCGGATGCGATAGCACGGCGGGCGATCATCGTGTGGGCTCCAGATTGGCTGGGTTCGGTCGGCTGGTCCACTGTAGCGGCTGGGGCGTGCCATCATCCGGCTCTACCTGAAAGCAGCCATGGTGCGTTCTCATTTCCAGGTTCCCTTTCGCGGCGTGCAACTGCACGGAACCACCACCCACAGCCCATCCCACAGCACGCCACGCACCCTGGCCCTGCATGGCGGCGGCGCCTCGTCGCGCCTGGGGTACCAGCCCTTGCTGGACTTTCTGGCTGAGCGCAGCCACGCCAGCGTTGCGTTCGACTTTGCAGGCCAGGGCGAGAGCACGGGCAGCATGGCCGCGTCGGGCCTGCTCGACCGGGCGCAGCAGGCCCTGGCGGTGGTGGACTTCCTCCAGATGCCCCGGCCCGTGTCGCTGATCGCATCCAGCATGGGCGGGCATATCGCCTGTTCGCTGATCGAGGCGCTGGCCCCGCCCGCTCTGGTGCTGTATTGCCCAGCCGCCTATGAGGCTGCGGCGCTGGAGGTGCCCTTTGGACCGGCGTTCCAGCAGGTGATCCGCGCGACGAGCGACTTTGCGGCCTCACCCGCATTCGATGCGCTCGAACGCTTCGAAGGGCGCTTGCTGCTGGTGCTGGGCGCCGAGGATGCGGTGATCCCACGGCAGGTGGAGGACCAATACATCCGGCGTGCCCGCAAGGCCCGGAGCGTGGAGGTGCTGCGGCTCGATGGCGCGGCCCACCACCTGCATGCCTGGCTCAAGGACCGGCCGGTAGAGTTCGCGCACGTGGCGCAGCGGGTGCTTGCGATCCTGGAAGGGACGGGCTGAGGGGGCTGTCGCGCACGAACGTCGGGGTCGGACTCAGTCGTCTGCACGGTAAATGTCCAGGTCGAGTTCTATGCCCCGCTCCCCTAACGCACGCAGCGATTGAGGAGACAGGCTCAGCCCTTCGTTTGAACTGTTCAAGAAAATTCCGCAGAACAGATCGAGTTGGTATCTGCTGTTGAGATGGGCCCAGATATGCAGGTCCGAGGTGAGCTGATCAAGGAGTTCAGCGATTTGGGCATTCAAGTCTTGCGGCTTGCTCTCGGTGGCATTCAGCCGCCAGCTACCGGTTCTGGCAACGCGAATCCTGCCGTTGCTACCCATGATTTGCTCGCCCATGCGGTAGGCCTGTGTCGGTAGGGAACGCAGTAACGCTGTTATCTCATCAGGATCAAGGTCGTCCCCGATGAATCGGAGCGTGGCAACAGAGCGATGAACGGGACCCATGTTGAGTGTGTAGACCTGGATGATTTGACGGTACCTGCCGTTCACGGCAGGTTTGGGCTGAGCAGTGGGCGCTATGGTACGGGCTGGCTGTTCAAGAGCCCCCAGCACCAGCCCGCCAGCGCACCGCCCCCCCATCGCCAGCGCCGCCACCACCACGCACACCGCCGCCGCCGGCCAGCCATGGCGGTCCACCGCATTGCCGACCAGCTGCGGCCCGAGCGCCTGGCCCAGGTTGCTGCCCTGCATGAGCAGGCCCACGGCCAGCGCGGCGTGGGCGGGGGTCGCTGTGACCTGCGGCACCGACGACAGCAGGCTGGATGGCACCAGGCCGCCCATGGCCGAGAACACCAGGCACAGCGCAAAGGCGGCCCACGGGGGCAACACCGGCACGAAGATGCCCAGGGCGCAAAGCGCCATCGCGGCGGCGGCGGCCGTGCCCAGCACGGTGCGGCCCACCCGGGGCAGCAGCGCGCCTGCGGCCAGGTTGCCCGCGATGTTGGCGGCGCTGGCCAGGGCTGCGAGCAGGCCCACCGCGCCGGGGCCCACCTGCATGCGCTGCTGCAGCAGCACGGGCAGAAAGCTGAAGAGCGCGAAGAACATCAGGCTGTAGAGCAGAAAGGTGGTGGCCAGCGCCAGTGCGGGGCCGCGCCATACCTCGGCGATGCGCGCGGGCGGCGATGCGGCCGTGGCATGCGCGCCGGGGGCGCGGGGAACCGCCCACAGCACCAGCACTGCAATGAGGCCCGAGGCCAGCGCTGCGGCAACCCACAGGCTGCGCCAGCCACCAAACCACGGCCCGGTGAGCATGGCCAGGGCGATGCCGGTGGGCATGAAGCAGCTCCACAGCGCCATGGCGCGGCTGCGGTCGGCGGCCTGCACCAGCCGCGCGAGCACGGTGGGCCCGGCCACGGTGATGAGCACAAAGCCCAGCCCCTCCACCCCGCGCGAAGCGAGCAGCGCCGCATAGCTGCCGGACAGTACGGCGAGCAGCGCGCCCAGCACCGTGGCCACCAGGCCCAGGGCCAGCATGCGGCGGTCTCCCGCACGGGCGATGACAGAGCCCGCAGCCACACCACCCAGCGCGCCCAGCACGGCGAAGGTGCCGCCCAGGGCGCCCAGCATGGCCAGGCTGAGCCCCAGGCCGGCCTGCAGCTGCGGTGCCGCAATGGCCACCTTGCCCAGGTGGAAGGACGAGGCCACGCCGGCGGCCACCACCACGGCCACGGCGCGCCAGTCGGTGGATGGCGGGGCGGGTAGTGGTCGTGCAATTCCGCTTTCGTGCATCACGCCACCCCCTGCGCAAACCCGAGCGCCTCGGTGCCGCTACCCGGGCTGCGCATGCCTTCGGACCTGGGTGTGGTGTGACCGCAGGAGGGATAGGAGGGAACGAGAACCTGGGTCATGGTGGCGCCAACGTCTTTCTGTGATCGGGATGAGTCCAAGTATCGGCACATGGATTGATCTACGGAAGCCATAAAATTCAGGCCATCTTGATCTATGAAACAGATCAACAAGGCCCTTCATGCTCGACGCCCTCACCCTCGATCAGATCCGCATGTTCGTCACTGTGGCCGAGGCCGGCAGCTTTCGCGCCGGGGCCGCACGGCTGTTGCGCGCGCAGTCGGCCGTGAGCCACGCGATTGCCAACCTCGAGAACCAGCTGGGCGTGGCGGTGTTCGACCGCAGTGGGCATCGGCCCACGCTCACGGCGGCGGGCGCCGCCCTGCTGGAGGACGCGCGCGCCGTGCTGCTCAAGGTGGACTTCTTGCGGGCGCGTGCGCGCGGCCTGGG
Organism: Acidovorax sp. Root217; assembly: GCF_001428645.1. Taxonomy (NCBI): domain Bacteria; kingdom Pseudomonadati; phylum Pseudomonadota; class Betaproteobacteria; order Burkholderiales; family Comamonadaceae; genus Acidovorax; species Acidovorax sp. Root217. Next base: position 70,515 of record NZ_LMIH01000007.1, on the reverse strand, counting down.
CGAGGGCGTGGAGACCGAGCTGGCCCTGATGGTGGACACGCTCTACCCGCTGCCCCTGGCGGCTGCAGCGCTGGGCGAGTTGCGCGCCGCACTGCCATCGGTGCGGTTGCGCCTGGCCACCGCACCGCTGGGCGGCACGCTGCAGGCACTGCGCGACGAGGCCTGCGACCTGGCCATCATGGCGGGCGAGGATTTCCGCGACCCGCGCATCGAGACCGAGGCATTGCAGGCGGTGCCCATCGTGGCGGTGGCGGCCCGGGCACACCCCTTGGCCCAGCGCCGCACCAAGACCCTGGCGGGCGCGGACCTGGCCGACCACCTGCAGATCGTGCTGGAGGACCCGAGCGACCTGTCTGAAGGGCGCGACTTTGGCGTCCTCTCACCCCAGACCCTGCGCGTAGGCACCCAGGACGCCAAGCGCGCCCTGATATTGGCCGGCGTGGGCTGGGGCCGCCTGCCGCAATGGGCGGTGGAGCGCGAGCTGGCCGAAGGGCACCTGCTGCCCCTGCCCGCCACGGCCCTGGGCCCGCAGGGCGTGGCGCAGATGCAGACCTACCTGGCCTGGCGCACGGACCGGGCCTTGGGGGTTGCGGCGCTGGCGTTGCGGGAAGTGCTGCACCGGCTGGCGCGCACTGCCGCGCGAGAACGGGACAATGGCCCGGCTGCCAGGGCCAGGCGCAAGGCAAAGTGAGTGCTGCGCGCGCCAACGCGCATCGGCGTTGCCCGCGCCCTTGCCAGTGCGCCTGCCTGCAGTCTTCGTTCAGACGTTCACGACACCGGGTATCTGCACGTCCGTCGCCACATCGGCCCCGTAGTCGACGCCCTCGACGCCGAATCCGAACAGGCGCAGGAATTCCGATTGGTAGCCTGCGAAATCCGTGGTCTCGCGCAGGTTCTCCGTAGTCACCTGGTGCCAGGCCTGGCCCACGGGGCCCTGGACTTTTTCTTCCAGCTCCTTTTCGTCGGCCCTCAGGCGGCCCTCTGCGTCCAAGCGGGGTGCCGCGCCATACAGGCTGTCGCGAAAGAGCCCGTCGACCTGTTCGATGCAGCCTTCGTGGGTGCTCTGCGCCTTCATGACCTTGAACAGCAGCGACAGGTACAGCGGCATCATGGGGATGGCGGAGCTCGCCTGCGTGACCACGGCCTTGAGTACCGATACGCGCGCATCGCCACCGCGGGCGGCCAGTTGGCTGCGGATGCCGATGACCCGGCGGTCCAGGTCTTTCTTGGCGGCGCCGATGGAGCCGTTCCAGTAGATGTCGCGGGTGATCTGCTCGCCCAGGTAGGTGAAGGCGGTCGTCTTGGCGCCGTCGGCCAGCACGCCTGCGGCCTGCAGGGCGTCGATCCACATCTGCCAGTCCTCACCGCCCATCACCGCCACGGTGTCGTCGATTTCCTTCTGTGTCGCAGGCTGCAGGGAGGTCTCCTTGATCACGGCGCTGTCGGTGTCGAGGCTGCGCACCTGGATGGCCTGGCCGATGGGCTTGAGCGTCGAGTTGAAGACTTCACCGGTGCCGGGGTGCTTGCGCCTGGGCGCGGCAAGGCTATAGACCACCAGATCGACCTGGCCCCAGTCGCGCCGGATGGTCTCGATGGTCTGCTGCTTGACTTCGTCGGAGAAGCCGTCGCCGTTGATGCTGGCCGCGTACAGGCCCTCGGCTGCCGCTTGCTGGTGGAAGGCGGCGGTGTTGTACCAGCCGGCGGAGCCTGGCTTGTCCGGCGTGCCGGGGCGTTCGAAGAAGACGCCGAGCGTGCCCGCGCCGCCCGCAAAGGCAGCGGTGATGCGGGCGGCCAGGCCGTAGCCGGTGGATGCGCCGATCACCAGCACCCGCTTGGGTGCCCCGCCTGCACCGCCGAGGGGGCCGCGCGCCTTGACGTAATCGATCTGCTGGCGGACGTTGGCCGCGCAGCCCAGGGGGTGCGCCGTGACGCAGATGAAGCCGCGTATGCGGGGTTGAATGATCATGAAGAATCCGGGGGATAGAGTGCCAGTTGGCTTGAGAATACCGCACCCGTAACTGCGCCCACACGCTGGCGCCTGCCCCTCACCTGCCCGTTACCTGCCCGGCCCCTGCCCATCGGATGCCGGGCCGCGTGGTCGGTAAGCCCTGCCTGCGTTGCCGCGACAATAGCTCCCATGTCCGAAGAAGAAGTGCATTCCGAAGAACTGCTGGCCCAGGTGGCCGCGCTGCCGCCCCTGCCGGGCGTGTACCGCTATTTTGACGCGCAGGGCGCGCTGCTCTACGTGGGCAAGGCGCGGCACCTCAAGCGCCGGGTGTCGAGCTATTTCACCAAGAACCATGGCGGCACGCGCATCGGCCACATGGTGAGCAAGATCGCGCGCATGGAGACCACGGTGGTGCGCTCCGAGGCCGAGGCGCTGCTGCTTGAAAACAACCTGATCAAGACGCAGAACCCCAAGTTCAACATCCTGTTTCGCGACGACAAGAGCTACCCCTACCTCAAGATCACCGGCGCGCCGGGCGCGGCGGTGGGGCAGGGCTCGCCCTCGCAGGTGTTTCCGCGCATGGCGTACTACCGGGGCTCGGTGGACAAGAAGCACCGCTACTTCGGCCCCTACCCGAGCGCCTGGGCGGTGAAGGAGTCGATCCAGCTGCTGCAGAAGGTGTTTCGTCTGCGCACCTGCGAGGACACGGTGTTTGCCAACCGCACGCGGCCCTGCCTGCTGTTCCAGATCAAGCGCTGCACGGGGCCGTGCGTGGACCTGGTCTCGCCCGAGGCCTATGCGGCCGACGTGCAGCACGCCGAGGCGCTGCTGCGCGGCGAGACGCAGGAGGTGCTCAAAGCCATGGAGGTGCGCATGATGGCGCACTCGGACAAGCTGGAGTTCGAGCAGGCGGCCGACGTGCGCAACCAGATGCAGGCGCTGTCGCGCGTGCTGCACCAGCAGTCCATCGAGACCACGGACGACAAGGACGTGGACATTCTGGCCGTGCGCGTGCAGGGCGGCCGTGCCTGCGTGAACCTGGCCATGGTGCGCGGTGGGCGCCACCTGGGCGACCGGCCGTACTTTCCGGTGCATGTGGAAGACGCCGCGGCCATCCATGAAGAGGAAGAGGATGCCGTGGTGCCTGCAGTGCCGGCGGCGGTCGAAGGGGAGGGCGGCGGCACCGCCGACACCGCCCCCGCAGCCCCAGCGCGCAAGCGTCGCGTGGAGGCGCTGGTGCTCGAAGCCTTCATCGCCCAGCACTACATCGGCGTGCCCGTGCCGCCGGTGCTGGTGTGCAGCGAGCCGGTGGACAAGGCGCTGATGGAGGCCCTGTCGGAGCAGACCGGTGTGCGCGTGAACGCCATTCACCAACCACGCGAGCAGCGCCGCGCCTGGCTGGACATGGCACAAAAAAATGCCGACCTGCAACTGGCCCGCCTGCTGGCCGAAGAGGGCTCGCAGCAGGCGCGCACCCGCGCCCTGGTGGAGGCGCTGGACCTGCCGCCCGAGGACCTGGACCAGTTGACCATCGAGTGCTTCGACATCTCGCACACGGCGGGCGAATCGACGCAGGCCTCGTGCGTGGTGTTCCACCACCACAAGATGCAGAGCAGCGAGTACCGCCGCTACAAGATCGAGGGCATCACCGGCGGCGACGACTATGCCGCCATGCGCCAGGTGCTCACGCGCCGCTACAGCAAGGTGGTGGAGGCCGCACGTGAGGCCGGTGGCATCGACTTTGCTGCCGCGCCGCCGCCGGATACCGGCAATGCCGAGGGGGCGGTCAAGCCCAAGGGCGTGGCGCGCCTGCCCGACCTGGTACTGATCGACGGCGGCAAGGGCCAGGTGGGCGTGGCGCGCGAGGTGTTCACCGCCCTGGGGCTGGACCTGACGCGCATCGTCGGCGTGGAAAAGGGCGAGGGCCGCAAGGTGGGCCTGGAGGAACTGGTGTTTGCCGATGGCCGCGAGAAGGTCTACCTGGGCAAGGACTCGGCCGCGCTGATGCTGGTGGCCCAGATCCGCGACGAGGCCCACCGCTTTGCCATCACCGGCATGCGCGCCGCGCGCGCCAAGGTGCGCGTGGGCGGCGGCCAGCTCGAAGAGATCCCCGGCGTGGGCCCCAAGAAGCGCGCGCGCCTGCTGCAGCGCTTTGGCGGCGTGCGCGGCGTGGCCAGCGCCAGCGTGGAGGATCTGATCACGGTGGATGGCATATCGCGCGACCTGGCGGAAGAGATCTACAAGGCCCTGAGGTAGGGGGCGTCATCGTGGCGCCTGCATGCCGCAACCGCGCTGGCAGGCGCCCCGCCATGGCCATCGGCTGCAGGGGGCTTGTGCCAGCGCGATGCGCGGTTCAGGCGGAGCGTCAGTTCAGGCCTGAAGGCTATCCACCAGTGGTGCACAATCGCGGCCATGTTCTGGACTATCCCCACCCTGATGACGTGGACGCGCATCGTCGCGATACCTTTGATCGTGGGGGTGTTCTATGCGCCGATCGACCCCGGCATGCGCAACCTCATCGCCACGGTGATGTTCGTGGTGTTCGCCGCCACCGACTGGCTCGACGGCTACCTGGCGCGCAAGCTCAACCAGACCTCGTCCTTCGGCGCCTTCCTCGACCCGGTGGCCGACAAGTTCCTGGTGTGCGCGTCGTTGCTGGTGCTGGTGCATCTGCAGCGCGCCGACGTGTTCGTGGCGCTGATCATCATCGGGCGCGAGATCGCCATCTCGGCCCTGCGCGAATGGATGGCGCAGATCGGGGCCAGCAAGAGCGTGGCCGTGCACATGATCGGCAAGGTCAAGACCACCGTGCAGATGGTGGCCATCCCCTTCTTGCTGTACGACGGACGCATCCTCGGCGTGATCGATACGGGCGTGTGGGGCACCTGGCTGATCTGGGCCTCTGCTGTGCTCACGGTATGGTCCATGGTGTACTACCTGCAGAAGGCACTGCCCGAAATCCGCGCCCGTGTGAAGTAGATCGACCCAAAAAACTCTTCTGGCATCGTTGCTGCGTCTTGTCGTACCGCTGGTACTGCCTGCGACGCAGCGCCTAGCCAGAACCGCTGCGCTGAGTTTTGTGGGCCGATCAATTCTTTGTGTATAAGCTTGCTCTGAAATCGCGCATCGGCATGGCTGCTATGCTCTTTTTGTGCCCCGTGTTGGGGCACCCAAAGCCTGCAAGCGCAGGCCTGGCAAGGCTGTCAATCGGGAATCGCGCGCATACGGCGCGTTTGAGACAAAAGCGCGCCGCAAGCCCGGCCAGGGCGTGAAATACGACTAGAATTCAGCCCAACGCTGTTGCAATACGGCGTGTTGTATTGACACCTTGAAAGTCGATGGCTTTAATCTGATGCAGCAGCCCCTGCTGTGTACGCCAGTCATTCCCCCGTCTGCAGACATCCAGCCTCACTCGGTTGAGCCTTCTGACGTGTGAAGACCAGATACCCCAAGACACACTTCATTCATCAACGCTTTTCCCGAGAGGCTTCTTGTGAACAAAACCGAACTGATCGAGCACATCGCTAACAACGCCGACATCTCCAAGGCCGCTGCAGCGCGTGCCCTGGAATCCACGATCGAGGCCGTCAAGAAGACCCTGAAAAAGGGTGGTACCGTTTCGCTCGTCGGTTTTGGCACCTTTGCCGTGGGCAAGCGCGCTGCCCGCACCGGCCGTAATCCCCGTACGGGCGATACGATCAAGATCAAAGCTGCTAAAGTGCCGAAGTTTCGTCCAGGCAAGGCTTTGAAAGACGCCTTGAACTGAAGACCCGTTTAGGTGGGGTCCTTAGCTCAGTTGGTAGAGCGGCTCCTTTACACGGAGTAGGTCGGCGGTTCGAGACCGTCAGGACCCACCACCCCCACCGGACCAAAAGGCGAACGCAAGTTCGCCTTTTGTTTTTTTGTCACTGAAAGTTTGATCATGTTTGAATCCATCCGCAAGCACTCCAAGATCGTCATGATCTTGTTGTTCTTGCTGGTCATTCCCTCCTTCGTGTTGGTGGGTATCGACAGCAAGTACTTCTCTGAAAAGAGCGAAGTGGTCGCCCGCGTTGATGGCAACAAGATCACCCAGTCCGACTGGGAAAATGCCCACCGCGCGGAGAGCGACCGCATCCGTGCGCAGCAGCCCACCATGGACGCGAAGATGCTCGACTCGCCCGCAGCGCGCTACGCCACGCTGGAGCGCATGGTGCGCGAGCGCGTGCTGGCCGCCGCCGCGCAGAAGATGCACATGGTGACCAGCGACGCCCGCCTGGCCCGCAGCCTGGCCGAGATTCCCCAGATCGCCGCGCTCAAGCGCCCCGACGGCACCATGGACACCGAAGGCTACCGCACCCTCGTCGCCAGCCAGGGCCTCACGCCCGCCGGCTTTGAGGCGCGCGTGCGCAACGACCTCTCGGTCAACCAGATCCTGGGTGGCGTGGTGGGCTCGGCCTTTGTGACCGACGCGCAGACCGGCCAGGCACTCGACGCGCTGTACCAGCGCCGCGAGATCCAGGTCGCCCGCTTCAACGCCGCCGACTTTGCCGCCAAAGTCACCCCCACCGATGCCGACCTGGAAGCCTATTACAAGGCCCATCCCAACCAGTTCAAGCAGCTCGAATCGGCCAACGTCGAGTACCTGCTGCTCACGCTCGACTCCGTGCGCGACGGCATCACGCTCAACGAAGACGACCTGCGCACCTACTACAAGGAAAACGTGGCCCGCCTGGCCGGCAAGGAAGAGCGCCGCGCAAGCCACATCCTGATCAAGGCAGGGAAGGACATGTCCGCCGCCGACCGCGAAAAGGCCAAGGCCCGCGCCACCGAGCTGCTGGCCCAGGTGCGCAAGGCGCCCGCCACGTTTGCCGACGTGGCCAAGAAGTCGTCGGAAGACACCGGCTCTGCCGCGCTGGGTGGCGACCTGAACTTCTTCGCCCGCGAAGCCATGGTCAAGCCGTTTGAAGACGCCGCCTTTGCCCTGAAGAAGGGTGACATCAGCGACGTGGTGGAGTCCGACTTCGGCTACCACATCATCCAGGTCACCGACATCAAGACGCCGCGCCAGCCCACCTTCGAAGAACTGCGCCCCTCCTTGGAGAAGGAGCTCAAGGCCCAGCAGGCCCAGCGCAAGTACGCCGAAGTGGCCGAAGCGTTTGCCAACGGCGTGTACGAGCAGGCCGACAGCCTGGCCCCCGTGGCCGAGAAGCTCAAGCTCAAGGTGCAGACCGCCAACGGCGTGACCCGTACCCCCGTGCCCGGCGCCACCGGCGCGTTTGCCAACGCCAAGTTCCTCGAAGCCCTGTTCTCCTCGGATTCGGTGCAGAACAAGCGCAACACCGAAGCCGTCGAAGTGGGCCCGAGCCAGATGGCGTCTGGCCGCATTGCCTCGTACACCCCGGCCGAAACCCTGCCGCTGGACAAGGTCCGCGACAAGGTGCGCACCCTGTATGTGGCCGAAAAGGCTGCCGAGCTGGCGCGCAAGGAAGGCGAGGCCAAGCTGGCCGAGTACACCGCCAAGCCCGACACCGCCAGCGGCCTCACGGCCCCCGCCGTGATCGCCCGCGACACGCCCATGAACTACCCGCGCCCCCTGATCGACGCCGCCCTGCGCGCCAACGCCGACAAGCTGCCCGCCTGGACCAGCGTCGACCTGGGCGCAGGCCAGGGCTTTGCCGTGATCAAGGTCAACCGCATCGTCCCCCGCGACAAGCCCGAAGCCCAGCGCGCCCAGCAAGAGCGCATGCAGCTCATGCAGTGGTGGAGCTCCGCCGAGGGCGTGGCCTATTACGAGATGCTCAAGGAGCGCTTCAAGACCGAGATCAAGGTGACCCGCCCCTCCGAGTTCACCATCAGCCAGACAGAAAATTGAAAATTGGGCCCGGAGGGTAAAAACCCGGGTTATAATTTGAATCTCAAACGGTGGCTGTAGCTCAGTTGGTAGAGTCCAGGATTGTGATTCCTGTTGTCGTGGGTTCGAGCCCCATCAGCCACCCCAGATAAAAAACAAACCCGCCAGTGCTGTGAAGCGCTGGCGGGTTTTGTCTTTTGCAGGCCCCTGCAGCCACCTTTTCGGGTCATGGCGCTGGTGCGGGCCGGGTGCTAGAGTTCATTGCACAAGGGGAGGGTGAACCTCCCCAGGGGGTGATGTACGTGAACCGGATGATCATCGGCACGGCACTGGCGCTGGGCTGCCTGTTGTTGGCGGCCGGGGGCGGTGCGCTCTACCGCCACGCCGTGGTCCTCCCCGGCGAGCAGGCCGACAAGCAGGCCCTGGAAGCCCACCAGCGCACCGAGGTCTACGCCCGCGAGGTGGACCGCACCGTCAACTACGCGCGTTGCCTGGGCGCCGTCGGCTCGGGCACCAGGGCCACCCAGGCCGAGCACTGCCAGAAGCTGGGGCAGGGCGCAGGCTGCGAGCTGCCGCAAGACATGGCCAGCGCCGTGGGCCGCCAGCATGAGCGCGGCGAGGTGCAGTGCTTCAATGAGGCGAAGATTGGGTTGTAGGGCGGCCCGCACCCAACCCCCCCAGGACTGGTGCCGACAGATCCTTGATAGCCTCTCCGGTCGCGGTACCTGCGGGCCACTGCTCTCTGGTGATTCTCTGACGCCGCTCTTGCATACAAAACGCATGTTTCGATGCAGGTGGCGCTTCACATGCATAGAAAGCGCGATTTTCTATGCACATGCCAGTTTCGCGCGGGGTCCGCCAAAAGGGGGGCGCGCCTGATCCCTGGGGCGCGAATTGTGCGGAGAGAGCGAAATGACCAACGAATCGACGCGTGGAGTGGATGTGTCGATTTTTGAACAGAAAATCGACACATCCAGAATACATGTCGATGGCATGAACATGGCGGACTGCTCAGGACGACCGAAGACAACTGGGCTGCGCACCAAGCGGCACCACGCCGACCAAGACCAGGGGGCGGTGGCGATCACCATGGGCAGGTGCGCCAGCGCCCGCACGTCTACAACCGCCTGACCAGGAGGCTCACCCAGCACCCACCTTGCGCAGCAACCCCGGCGAGACCTTCCAGCCCTGGCCTTCGTCGGTGCGCACGCTGGCTGTCTTCTTGTTCAGGCGCTGCACGATGCCCTGTTTGACGCTGCCATCGGTGGCGGTGAACTGCACCCGGTCGCCTTCGGTGAACTGGGCCAGCGCTACCGTGCTCTTGGCCTGGGCCAGCAGGTTCAGGCGTTCGATCACCATGCGGTTGAGGTAGAGCAGGTCTTCTTCGCCCATGTGGCGCAGGGCCTGGGTGAACAACTCGCGGTCCACAATGGTTTGTTTGGAACTCGTCATCGGTGCATGTCTGTGCCGCCCGACGGGGCGGTTCTGGCCGATTTTATGGCAGTGGGGCGGCCTCAATGGATGGCTACGCACCCTGCAGGCGCTGGCCCCATTGCTCCACCCACGGCCCGGCCATCGACAGCACCATCATCACCCAGGCCACGGCGGCAAAGCGCCCGGGCCAGGCGGCGGGCGAGCGCCCCTGCCGCAGGGCCCCATGCAGCGCGCAGGCGGACAGCGCAAACGCCATGGGGATGGCCCAGGCCGACACCCAGGCCAGCACGGGCTGCCGGTCGGCAAAGATGGCCGGGTGGGCGAGGGCGAAGACCATGAGGCAGGCGATCTGCAAGGCGGGTTGCCGCAGCAGGTAGGCGGCGGGGGCGTTGGGGCTGGCGATGGCGGCTGAAGTGACTGCGGGCTTGCTGCGCATGGGTGGGGGGATCTCCTCGCCGCAATGTAGCAGCGGTGCGGGCTCTGATACCCGTTTGGGCGGCGTTTGTGGCGAACGGACACGTTGGTTACACAAGGCCAGGGATCGCTGTCGCGGACGATTGGGGAGCTGCGGCTGATCACCTCTGCGCGACCCTTGGCGATGGTGTGGCGAAGCCGCTTCCAGTGCGTTATGTACCATTGGTAAGTTACCATGGGTATATAGCAACCTACAGGGCTTTCGCCATGCACGCACTCATCGTCGTCTCGCACCCCGACCCGGGCTCCCTCACCCACGCTGTGGCTGAGCAGGTATGCCATAGTGTTCAGTCAGCAACTGCGCCAGGTACACACACGGCCGAGCTCGCCGACCTGGCCGCAGAGGGGTTCGATCCGCGCTTCACCGCGGCTGACCTGGCGCTGCACCTCCAGCACGCTCCACCCCCGCCCGACGTGGCGGCCGAGCATGCTCGGCTTGCGCGGGCCGATGCGCTGGTGCTGGTGTACCCGGTGTACTGGTGGTCGTTTCCGGCCCTGCTCAAGGGCTGGATCGACCGGGTGTTCACGCAGGGGTATGCCTATGAAGAGGGGGCGGACGGCAAGCTGGCGAAGAAGCTCGGGCACCTGCAGGTGCACTTGCTGGGCATTGGCGGCGCCGACACGGGCACCTATGAACGGCATGGCTATTCTGAAGCCATGAAGACGCAGATCGACCATGGCATTTTTGGCTACTGCGGCGCGCCGGTGGCCAGCTCCAGGCTGCTGCTACAGTCGTCGCAGCAGGACATGGCCGCAGCGCATCTGGCGGCAGCGCGAGAGCTGGGCAGCCGCCTGTTTCCACCCTCGTCCTGAGCATTCCCCTTTTCCCCTCATCTCGTCCGCATGCCCCGCAAACCCACCGCTGTGCCGCCACCAGAGCCCGCACCTCGCCGCCGCATGGCGCGGAGCGAGCGCGCGCGCCAGTTGCTCGATGTGGCGTGGACGCTGCTGCGCACCGAGGGCGCCGACGCCCTCACGCTCGGGCGCCTGGCTGAAGAGGCCGGCGTGACCAAGCCCGTGGTGTACGACCATTTCGGCACGCGCGAGGGGCTGCTGGCCGCGCTGTACCAGGACTTCGACGGGCGCCAGACGGCGGTCATGGACGCTGCCATCGCCGCCGCACGCCCCAGCCTGAGGGACAAGGCCGGAGCCATCGCCGCGGCCTATGTGCAGTGCGTGCTCACGCAGGGCAGCGAGATACCCCAGGTGCTGGCGGCGCTGCAGGGCTCGCCCGAGATGGCCGCCGTCAAGCGCCAGTACCAGGAGGCCTTCATCGCCAAGTGCCAGGCCATTCTGGCGCCGTTTGCCGGCGAGCAGGGCCTGGCGCGCGCCGGGATGTGGGCCATGCTGGGCGCGGCCGATGCGCTGTCGGACGCGGCAGTGGGCGGCGACATCACCGACGTGCAGGCGCGCGATGAATTGCAGCAGACCATCATGGCCATGGTGCGGCGCAGCGCTACGCAGCGCTGAGCGGCTAACAAAACTCTGAGCCCGGCGGCTGATCCGAGGCGTGAGGCTTTGGAAGGGCGTCACTCCGCCAATGCGCAGGCGTGCCGCAGGATCTCGTCCTTGAGCCAGAGCACGGCCGGGTCGGCGTTGGAGCGCTCGGCCCAGCACACGTACAGGCGGTAGTCGGGCAGCTCCACGGGCAGGGGCGCGCTGCCGAGCTGGCTGGCGTAGTGCTGGGCCACGCGGCGCGGGAACACGGCGATCAGCTCGCTGGCGCACATCAGGTCCACCATCTGGCTGAAGGTGGCCACGGCGGCCTGCACGTGCCGCTCGCGGCCCTTGCGCGAGAGGGCCTGCTCGACGGTGTCGTCCAGCACCGAGCGGGTCTGGCCCAGCACCAGGTGCGGTGTGGTGCAGAAGGCGTCGAGCGGCATGGGCGACGAGGCCAGGGCAGAGTGGCCGTGGCGCGCCACGACCACGTAGCTGTCTTCGTACAGCAGCGTGGATTCGACACCGGTGGCCGGCGACAGCCGCGGGTGCAGGCCCACGTCCACATCGCCCTTGCGCAGGCGCTCGGTGAGGCGGCCGTAGTCGGCCAGCTCCCACGACAGGCGCATGCGCGAGCCGCGCTGCGAGAGCTCGGTGCACAGCAGCGGCAGCATCACGCGGCAGGTGTGGTCGCTGCCGGTGATGCGCAGGATGCGGTCGGAGGTGGCGGGGTCGAACGCCTGCTCCAGGTTCATCAGCTTGTGCATCTCGTTGAGCACCGCCTCCACGCGTGGCGCCAGGGCCAGTGCGCGCGGCGTGGGCACGATGCCGTGGCCGGTGCGCGTGAACAGCGGGTCGTCGAAGACCTCGCGCAAGCGCTTGAGCGATGCGCTCACCGCCGGCTGGCTCAGGAACAGGCGCGCAGCCGCGCGCGACACGCTGCCCTCGCGCAGCAGCGCATCGAAGGTGCGCAGCATGGGCAGGTCCAGGCCCCGGATATCAGACTGGGCCATATCAGCTATCCAAACGTTTGAATTGATCCATATCGGGTTGTCTCCTATCGTACCGGCACCCAACGAAAACAACGGAGACAAGACATGAAGAAGAATGCTGGCAACAGCCCGGATGGACTGCGCGTGCGCAGAAGAACCATGGTGGCGGCCATGGGCGCGGCCCTGGCACTGCCCGGAGCGGCTGCATGGGCGCAGCAGGCCGCTGCGGCCGCCTTCCCTGCGCGGGTGATCCGCATCGTGCCCTTCGGCACGGCGGGCGGCCCCATCGATGCCATTGCCCGCGTGTATGCCGACAAGCTGCAGCAGCGCTGGGGCCAGAGCGTGATCGTGGATGCCAAGCCGGGGGCCAGCGGCATCATTGCCGCCGATGCGGTGGCCAAGGCCGCGCCCGACGGGCACACGGTGATGCTGACCCTGCCGCTCACGCACATCAACAACGCGATCCTGCAGCCCAAGCTGCCGTACGACCCGGTGAAGGACTTCGAGCCCATCTCGCAGCTGGCGCTGGGCGGGCCCATGTTGGTGGCACGGGCCGATGCGCCGTACAGCAACGTCAAGGAGTTCGTGGCCTTCGGCAAGCAGCAGAAGAACCTCACCTACGGCACCTGGGGCAATGGCTCGGCCGCGCACCTGATGGCCGAGCTGCTCAAGCGCCAGACCGGGCTGGCGCTGATCCACGTGCCCTACAAGTCCGAGTCGGCCGCGCACAACGACCTGTTCGGCGGCCAGCTGGACTTTGCCTGGGCCAACCCGGCCACGGCGCGCGCCCAGGTGCAGGGCGGGCGCATGAAGGTGCTGGGCATCGCGGCCAGCGGGCGCGTGTCGTCGCTGCCGGATGTGAAGACCTTTGCCGAGCAGGGCTTCGCCGGCTTCGATCTGGACAGCTGGATCGGGGTGTACGCCCCCGCCAAGACGCCGCCCGCCGTGCTGGGCAAGTGGAACGACGCGCTGCGCGAGATCACCAAGATGCCCGACGTGCGCGACAAGCTGGCGAGCTTCGGCTTCGAGCCGCTGGGCAACACCGCCGCGCAGTTCAAGGCCAGCTATGCGGCCGACTACCCGCGTGTGGCTGAGCTGATCAAGGCCGCCGGCGTGACCGCTGATTGATGGACCGCTATCCCTCGATGGATTTCCCGAAAGACCGAACCATGAACCCCAGCACCGCACCCAGGGTGATCCCTATAGCTGTCGACACCGGCACTGCCTACGGCCTGCCCGCGCCCAGCTCCAACACGACCCTGGCGCAGGTGGGCGCGGGCACGCCCATGGGCGAGCTGCTGCGCCGCTACTGGCACCCCATCGGCCTGGCGGCCGATGCCACCGACACGCCGAGCAAGGTGCGCGTGCTGGGGGAGGACCTGATCCTGTTTCGCGACAAGGGCGGCCGGCCCGGCCTGGTGTACCCGCACTGCGCGCACCGGGGCACCTCGCTGTATTACGGCAAGGTGGAAGAGCGCGGCATACGCTGCTGCTACCACGGCTGGCTGTTCGACGTGCAGGGCCACTGCGTGGAGCAACCCTGCGAGCCCGAGCTGGGCCGCGCACGCGGCAAGGTGCGCCAGCCCTGGTACCCCGTGCAGGAGCAGTACGGCCTGGTCTGGGCCTACCTGGGCCCTGCTGACAAGAAGCCCGTGCTGCCGCGCTACGAGGCGCTGGAGCGGCTGGACGAAGGCGAGCTGCTGGAGGCCAACGACGCCAGCATCGGCGGCGGCGGGCCGGCCATCGTGCCCTGCAATTGGCTGCAGCATTACGAGAACCTGGTGGACCCGTTCCACGTCGTCGTGTTGCACTCCACCTTCAGCGGCACGCAGTTCGTCGAGCAGATGGCGCAGATGCCCCAGGTGACCTGGGACACCGTGCCCCTGGGCGTGCGCACCACGTCCGTCCGCGCCATGCCCGACGGCAAGGTGTTCCGGCGCATCAGCCAGGCCGGGCTGCCCACGCTGCGGGTGATACCGAGCCCCCGGCTGGGCCGCTATGGGCGTGTGGAATCGCTGGGCTGGATACTGCCCATCGACGACCACCACTTTCGCATCTACGTGGTGGGCCGCGTGCAGGAGGTGGGCGAGCTGGCGCGCATGCGTTCGCGCATGAATGGCAAGCTGTGGGAGGAGCTGACCGAGGCCGAACACCGTGCCATGCCCGGTGACTACGAGGCCATGGTGAGCCAGGGCGCCATCGCCCACCATTCCGAAGAGCACCTGGCTACCACCGACCGCGGCATCGTCATGCTGCGCCGGCTGCTGCAGCAGCAGGTGGACAAGGTGCAGCGCGGGGAAGACCCTGCCGGCGTGAGTTTTGACCCCGATGCGCCGCCCGTAGTGTTCGATGCAGGCAACTATCTCGAAGAAGCATGAGCATTGCCAGCGACGAGACCTTTCCCGTGCGGGTCGCCCGCAAGCGGCAGGAGGCGCAGGGCATCGCCAGCTTCGAGCTGGTGCACCCCGAGGGGCAGGCGCTGCCGCCCTTTTGCGCAGGGGCGCATGTGGACGTGCACCTGCCCGGCGCCACCGTGCGGCCGTATTCGATCTGCAGCCCGCCTCACGAGCGCTCGCGCTACCGGCTGTGCGTGCTGCGCGAGCCCGCCTCGCGCGGCGGATCGAGCGCGCTGCACGATGCCGTGGCCGAGGGGGACATGCTGCGCATCGGCCGCCCGCGCAACCTGTTCGCGCTGGCCGAGGGGGCCAGCCACCACCTGCTGCTGGCCGGGGGCATCGGCATCACGCCGCTCTTGAGCATGGCGCATGCGCTGGCGCACGAGGGGGCCAGCTTCGCCTTGCACTACGCGGTGCACGCGCGCGAGCGCGCAGCGCTGCTGGCAGATATCGACGAGGCGGGCCTGGCACCGCACACCACGCTGTACTGCAGCGGTGACCGCGCAGGCACGCGCATGGACATTGCCGCCCTGGTGGCCGGTGCGCCGGCCGGCACCCATGTGTATGCCTGCGGGCCCGCGCGCTTCGAGCAGGCGGTGCAAGAGGCGGCGGCTGCCCAGGGCTGGGCCGGCGAGCGGGTGCATGTGGAGCGGTTTGCTGCCGAGGCAGTGCACCACGATGGCGATGCCGCCTTCGAGCTGGTGCTGGCCCGCTCGGGCCGCGTGGTGCCCGTGCCTGCCGGCCGCACGGCGGCCGAGGCGCTGGCCGATGCCGGCTTGGCCGTGCCCACCTCGTGCGAGCAGGGCGTGTGCGGCACCTGCCTGCTGCGCGTGACGGCCGGCCGGCCCGACCACCGCGACCTGTACCTCTCGCCCGGGGAGCAGCAGGCCAACGACCAGTTCCTGCCGTGCTGTTCGCGCTCGCTCACGCCGCGGCTGACGGTGGATTGGTGAGGTGCCCCGGGCCTTTCGCGTTGCAGGCCGTGTCTTGAAGGGCTTTCTCCTGGCGGCCTTCCAGCCTGGGCGGATGGGCGTAACCTTGCTGCCTTCCGTTCGATGTTCTGGACGACTTTCTGGAGTACCGCATGCAGTATCGCAAGCTGGGCCGCACGGGCCTGGAGGTGTCACGGCTGTGCCTGGGCGGCATGACCTATGGTGTGCCCGACCGGGGCAACCACCCCTGGACGCTGGACGAGGACCAAAGCCGCCCCCTGATCCGCCAGGCCGTGGAGGCGGGCGTCAACTTCTTCGACACGGCCAACGTCTATTCGGACGGCACGGGCGAAGAGATCCTGGGCCGGGCGCTCAAGGAGTTTGCGCGGCGCGAGGAGATCGTGATCGCCACCAAGGTGCACGGCCGCATGCGGCCTGGCCCCAACGGCGCGGGCCTCAGCCGCAAGGCCATCCTGCACGAGATCGATGCGTCGCTCAAGCGGCTGGGCACGGACTATGTGGACCTGTACCAGATCCACCGCTTCGACTATGGCGTGCCCATCGAGGAGACGCTGCAGGCGCTGCACGACGTGGTGAAGGCGGGCAAGGTGCGCTACATCGGCGCGTCGTCCATGTTCGCCTGGCAGTTCTCGAGCATGTTGCACGCTTCCAAGTCCAACGGGTGGACGCAGTTCGTGTCCATGCAGAATTACCTGAACCTGCTGTACCGCGAAGAAGAGCGCGAGATGCTGCCGCTGTGCGCCGACCAGGGCATCGCCGTCATCCCCTGGAGCCCCCTGGCACGCGGGCGCCTGACGCGCGACTGGAACGAGAGCAGCGAGCGCATGGAGAGCGACCAGTTCGGCAAGGGCCTGTTTGCGCGCACGGCCGATGCCGACCGCCAGGTGGTTGAGGCCGTGGCCCGCGTGGCAGCGGCGCGCGGCGTGCCGCGGGCCCAGGTCGCGCTGGCCTGGGTGCTCGCAAAGCCCGGGGTGACGGCGCCCATCGTCGGCGTGTCCAGGCCCGGGCACCTCGACGATGCGCTGGCGGCGTTGGCCATCGAGCTCACCGCCGAGGAAATCGAGCAACTGGAATCGCCTTACATTCCCCACCAGGTGGTCGGGTTCAGCTGAAGGGGCGCGCATGACCCCGCTACCATGCGCATGCCGCAGGGGCCTGTGCCCCAGCACACCAGGAGATTGTCGATGCAGCAACGCCACCTGGGAGCCCACGGGCCCCTGACCTCCGCCATCGGCCTGGGCTGCATGGGCATGAGTGAGTTCTATGGGGCGAGCGATGACGACAGCTCGCTGCGCACCCTGGCGCGTGCGCTCGACATCGGCGTGACCCATTTCGACACGGCCGACACTTACGGCCTGGGCCACAACGAATCGTTGCTGGGCCGCTTTATCGCCGCTGCCGGGCCGGCTGCGCGCGAGCGCATGGTGGTGGCCACCAAGTTCGGCATCGTGCGCCAGGCCGGGCAGTACGAGCGGCGCATCGACAACTCGCCGGCCTACCTCCGCGAGGCGTGCGAGGCGTCACTGAAGCGCTTGGGGGTTGAACGCATCGACCTCTACTACTGCCACCGGCGCAACCCCGAGGTGCCCATCGAAGACGTGGTGGGTGCCATGGGCGAGTTGGTGGCGGCTGGCAAGGTGGGTGCCATCGGCCTGTCCGAGGTGTCAGCCGACAGCCTGCGCCGCGCCCACGCCGTGCACCCCATCGCGGCGCTGCAGAGCGAGTATTCGCTGTGGAGCCGGGGGCCGGAGGATGGCATGCTGGACCTTTGCGCTGAGCTGGGAACGGCCTTCGTCGCGTACAGCCCGTTGGGGCGCGCCTTTCTCACCGGCACGGTGGACGTGACGGCGCTGACCGACAATGATTTTCGCAAGCACAACCCGCGCTTCGTGGGCGATGCCGAGGCCGCCAACCGGCAACTGGTGCAGGCGCTGGCTGCGTTTGCTACGGCACGCGGGCTGGCCAGCTCGCAGGTCGCGCTGGCGTGGCTGCTGGCCAAAAATCCGCATGTGCTGCCCATACCGGGCACGCGGCGCATCGCGTACCTGGAGAGCAATGCGCACGCGGCCGAGGTGAAACTCAGCCCCGCCGAGGTGGCCGAGCTCGATGCCCTGTTCGCCCCCGCCCTGGTGGCCGGCGCGCGCTACCCGGATGCCGGCTTTGTCGGCATTGAGGGCTGATGTGGTGTCCCGCCATGCCGCGCTGTTACTGGCCCAGGCCACCCCGTACGGCCCTTTCTGGGCCGGGTGATGCTGCGCTACGCCCTGGTGCTCAAGCAGCCGCCTGCGGACGCGCGGGCGCAAGCCGAAGAGGCCGAGCACGGCACACGCATCGTCGAGACGCTGGAGTTCGCCTGGCAGGACCGGCGCTGGACCTTTCGCGGGACCGTGGTGGCGCTGTTCACCGGCCAGCACGACCGGCTGGATCTGCCGGTGGTGGACAGGACGCCCGTCGAGGGCAGAGCATGCTGCGGCGCTGCGGGCCTGCCTGGGCGGGTTATGGCAACCAGGGCCAAAAGAAGAATCAGTCAGCCGCCTGAAGAACGGCGCCCTGGTGGCCCAGCATCACGGGCAGGCCGGAGGCGGTCATGATCGCGGTGCGGGCCCTGGTTTCGGGGGCGGTGGGCGTTGTGGCCACCGGCGGCGGGGCGGCAGGGCCGTCACCGCTGACGGGGTCGATGGGATCTGGAGCGCTGCGGGTGTTCCAGGTGATCGCAGCATAGCCGGCGGCGTACTTGGGCATGTCGACGTCGATGGCGCCCTGGTAGGTCATGAGCGGGGCGCCGCTCAGCTGGCGCACATAGAGCCACTGGCCCTGGTCGGTGCTGCCGCCATTGGCATCGAGCTGGCCGCCCATGAAGCGCAGGCTGCCGCTGCCATCGTGCACGACGAACTGCTCGGCATCTTCCTTGACCAGGCGAGAGAACAAGGCCTCGACATGCTTGCCAGTTCGGGCGGCCTGGTATTCGGCATCGCTCAGTGGCGCCAGACGGGCAGGTTCCTTGCCGTACCTCAGCACAAAGGCCGATTGGGTGGCGAGGGGGGCATACCCCGAGAGCAGGAGCGAGCGCGTGCCTGCGGGAATGAAGATCTTGAACTCCTTGTGGTGTTGCAGTTGGGCGCCGGTGAATTCGGTCAGCGGCAGGGAGCCTCCGCCCGGGAAGGCGCAGCCGCCCGTGCCGAAACCGATCGCGCAGCCCGTCACGCCGGTCGGGGCGTACTGCTCCTTGAACCCGACTTTGGTGTCAAAGGTGTAGGTGAAGCTGCCGGCTGCGGGGGGGAGTGGCGTTTTGTGCGGGAGCTGGTGAATCGACACAAAGTTTGCAGCCTGTGCAATCGTGCTGAACGCCGCCAAAAATACCAGAAACAGGGACCTCATTGAAACACTCCAAAAATTACGCTCGGCAAACGCTGGCCGCCCCTGGCCGGCCCCACCCTGGGCATGAACTGCCATTCTTGGTGGGAGGCCTCTTCTCATCGCAACAGCAACGTCGGGGCGTTGAAGCGGCGCAGCGTACCTGAGGTTTCGTGGAGAGGGGGCGTTATCAAGGGGGCTATTCCCTTCAATTCGCAGGGTCACCCGCCGCTTGAACCGCGTGGCCCATGCACTTCCGAAGGCGGGCGCAAAAGCGCCCCCGGCCCAGGGGTCGGGCCCGAAGCAGGGCTTTAAGGTTTGGTGCCTGCGGTAGCGGCCGCGCCGTCGTAATTCGCCTCCCGGTCCATCGCCGGCATGGCCACGCCGGTATCGGCTGCGGTGCCGGTGGCGGGCGGGTCTTCTTCCTTCAGGGGCCTTGCCGCCAGCGAGTTTCTGCGCCAGCCGCCATAGCGGTAGTACAGCCCCGCCAGCACCACCGAGGTGACCGAGCCCAGCGGAAAGCTCCACCACACCGCCTCGGCGCCCCACGCATCCTGCAGGCCCCAGGCAAAGGGCACTCGCACCAGCAGCATGGAGATGAACAGGATGATGAGCGGCGGCAGCACCGCACCCGTGGCGCGCACCACGCCGAAGATCACGATGGTCACCCCGAACAGCACGAACGACCAACTGGCCACGTTGTTGATGTGCACCGCCACGCCGATGGCGCCGCTGTCACCGGGCAGGAACAGGCCCAGCGCATAGCGGTCGGCCCCATACAGCAGCAACACCAGCGCGCCGGTGAGCAGCAGGTTGAACAGCACGCCCGCGCGCGCGATCTGCTCCACGCGGTCCCAGCGGCCGGCGCCCACGTTCTGCGCGGCCATGGACGAAACCGCCGCACCCGTGGCCAGGGCCGGCATCTGCACATAGGTCCACAGCTGCGCGGCCACGCCATAGGCCGCCGCCGTCTGCACGCCGTAGCCGTTGACCAGGCCCATCATCACCAGCGCGGCGGACGAGATGACGATCATCTGCAGCCCCATGGGCACGCCCTTGACCACGATGGTGCGCAACAGCTGCGGCCTGGGGCGAAAGTGCGAGAGCTCATGGCGCCCCGGCAGCAGCGGGTGGCGGCGCCGCGCCAGCAGCACCAGCAGGCCGGTGAAGCTGATGCCCTGCGCCAGCAGCGTGGCCAGGGCCGAGCCGGCGATGCCCAGGGCCGGCAGCGGCCCGGCGCCGCGGATCAAGAGCGGGTTCAAGGCCACGTCGATGGCGACCGACAGGGCCATGAAATAAAACGGCGTGCGCGAATCGCCCGAGCCGCGCAGCACGGCCATGGCGAAGGCAAACGAATTCATGATCGGCACCGCCACGAAGATCACGCGCAGGTAGGCTACGGCCGAGGGCAGGGCGGCCTCGGGCGTCTTGAGCAGGCCCAGGATCTCGGGAGTCCACACCCAGCCGGCGGCCGCTATCAGCGCCGATACGGCCAGGAAGAAGGTGGCGCCCGTACCCACCACGCACTTGGCGCGCTCGATGTCGCGCGCGCCGTAGGCCTGCCCGATGAGGATGGTGGCTGCCATGGACACGCCGAACACCGCGCCCAGCAGCAAAAAGAGCACCAGGTTGGCGTTGGAGGTGGCCGTCAGCGCCTCTTCGCCCAGCAGGTTGCCGATCCAGATCGCGTTGACCGAGCCGTTGAGCGACTGCAGCACGTTGGCGCCCAGCACCGGCAGCGCAAAGGCGATCAGCGTGCGGGCGATGGGGCCCTGGGTGAGGTCGCGGTTGGGGGCTCGGCGGGGAGGTGGGGTATTCATTGGCGGGGCGTGGGGTGCAGGCAGTCTACGTGCTGGCGTGCCCGTGCGCGTAGGACGTCGCCGCCAGGATGATCTTATTCCAGCACGAGCGCACGGAGGCCAGCGCAGGCTTGGCGGCCTTTTGGGGCAAGGGCCGGACCTTCCCAGGGAGCCTGTTGAACCCCGCGGTCCTTGCAGCCGTGGTACTGGTGCGCAAGGTCAATCAACTGGGTCTGCTGGAGGACACGGCCGTGCCCTCGGTCTTTCCGAATGTGGCCAGTCTGGAGGGTGCGGTGGGTGGTGCGATTGTTGCGGGGCGGTGATGCGCGCGTCGTGGGTGATGGGCGGGGAACGGGGGGCGTTCGATGGGCTGATGGAGCTGGTTGCTTCTGCTCTCTTGCC
>NZ_LMIH01000007.1:49317-49403 GCF_001428645.1 Acidovorax sp. Root217 | reverse complement strand
GAGGGGCGAGGGGGCAGCCTGCGATGCTCGGGCCTGGGGTGCACCGCGGAACTCGCTGCGTTCGGCCTTCGGCCAAACTCCGCTCG
>NZ_LMIH01000007.1:49002-49243 GCF_001428645.1 Acidovorax sp. Root217 | reverse complement strand
ACGCGCTCACCCCAGGCCCTGCGCTTCTCGGCACGGTCAGAAGGGGGTGGGAACGGGCTCCACTCGGGCCATTGCTTCGCTCGGCCCGAGGCGCCATCGCTGCGCTCGGCCTGGGCAGAATGATCGCGCCCAACATGTCGGCAGCGCGCAGCGCGTAACCGACACCCGGCGCAGCTGCGAAGCAGCAGCCGTCTTTGTCCCCGCTCCCCACCCCTGCTGGCTGCGCAGAGAAGCGCAGGGG
>NZ_LMIH01000007.1:48818-48961 GCF_001428645.1 Acidovorax sp. Root217 | reverse complement strand
GTGGGTGCGTGTGCCGAAGGACACACGCACTTCGTGATCTGGCTTGCCGCAGCTGTTTGAGCGTAGTTCAAAGAACGTAGCGAGTTCTGCGGCACCACCCCAGCTCCGAGCATCGCAGGTTGCCCCCGTTCGCCCGACAGGGT
>NZ_LMIH01000007.1:42152-48761 GCF_001428645.1 Acidovorax sp. Root217 | reverse complement strand
CTTTGGTGACTTTCTCTTGACGACTCAAGAGAAAGTTACTGCGCCGCCGGGCGCACATCCCGGACCCCGCCCTCGACACAAAAACACCAGCCCCCATCGACCACGAGCGGCGACAGCAAGCTCAAGCATCAAGCATTCAAATGCCGCACACCTGCGCCAATCCATCGCCGCCACATGAAAGGAATGCTCAACCAGCCACCGCACAGCCATCGGCATCGCAGACCGCGTCTCCTGGACGAGAACCTCCGACAGGCGCGGCGCTGGGTGAAGCCGTCCCAGCCCGAGCCTCGGCACCTGGCTCGGCCACCAACTGCGCCACCAGCGCCCCCACGCGCATATCGTCGATGCGCCCGAAGTGGTTCAGCCGCAGCCGGCCCATCCGGTCGATCAGCAGCAAGCTGGGCGTGCCGCGCAGGCCATACGCCTGCATTGTGCGCGGAATGGGCCCGCTGGTGCCCGGCATGTCGATGCCGATCGGGAAGGGGAGCCGGTACTCGTGCGCAAACGCTTTCAATGCCTGGGGCGTCATCACCGTATGGTGCTCGAACACCGAGTGCAGCCCCAGCACCGCCACGTCGCGCTCGTCGAAGGTCGCGCGCAGGGCCGCGGTCTGCGGCAGGCCATGGGCCACGCAGCCGGGGCAGAGCATCTGGAAGGCGTGGATGACCACTACCTTGCCGCGCAATTCCTGCAGCGTGATCGGCGCATCGGTGTTGATCCATTGCGCGATATCCAGTTCGGGGGCCAAACCGGTTGCGTGGAGGTCCATGGCGGTCTCCTTATCGGCGCAGCGCGACCGAGGGGAAATCCACCGGCACCGCAAACGCCACGTTCACGTAGTTGGTGAACAGGTTGAGCGCCACATGTGCCACGATTTCCACCACCTGGCCGTCGCTGAAGCCGGCGCTGCGCAGGGCCTGCACATCGGCCTCGGACACCTGGCCGCGGGCTTCCACGAGCTTCAGGGCAAAGGCCAGGGCGGCGGCGGTGCGCGGGTCGTCGGACTGGCCGGTCTGCGCGGCGCCCATCTCGGCGGCGCTGGCGCCGGCCTTGCGGCCCAGGGCGGTGTGGGCGGCCAGGCAGTAGTGGCAGTCGTTGCGGTTGGCGACGGCCACGGCGATCTTCTCGCCGAGCTGCGCGTCGATGCTGCCTCCATTGCCCAGCGCGCCGAAGAAGCCCCACAGGGCGTTGAGCGCAGCGGGCGACTGGGCCACCGTGCGGAACATGTTGGGCGTGGCACCAAAGGCGCCGTGGATGGCGTCGAGCGTGCCGGCGACGCTGGCGGGGGCGGATGCGCGGTCGATCAGGGGGATGCGGTTCATGGTGATGGCTCCTGTGTCAGGGTTGAGGTGGTGAGAAAAAAGGGAGAGAAGGGAGGTGCAGCTGCAACACCGTGGAATGAAGTTTCCATCGCAACGCAGTAAAATATGGTGCGATGAGTCCATAAAACATGCCTTTTCGTCCTGAATTGACCGCTCCGCCATGAATGTCCCGCTGCCACAACCCGTCGACCGGCTGTCTGCCTTGCTCGAGCGCTTTCGCCTGCGCGCCCACCTGTTCCATGCCGGGCCGCTGTGCGGCGTCACGCACTTCGCGGCGCAGCCGGGGCGCGGGTTTCTGCACGTGCTGCGCAGCGGCGAGATGGAGGTCACGCACCGCACACGCGGCGTCAAGCGCAGGCTGCAGGTGACCGAGCCCACGCTGCTGTTCTACCCACGCCCGCTGGCGCACGACTTCCACAACGCGCCGGTGGACGGGGCCGATTTCGTCTGCGCCACGCTCGACTTCGACGGCGGCGACAGCCACCCGCTGGTGCGCGCGCTGCCGCCGCTGCTGGTGCTGCCGCTGCGCGAGGTGGATGGGCTCGAGCACACGCTGGCGCTGCTGTTCGCCGAGACCGAGCGCCTGCGCTGCGGCCAGCGCCTGCTGGCCGACCGCCTGTTCGAGGTGCTGGTGATCCAGCTTTTGCGCTGGCTGCTGGACCACACGGGCGAGACCGAGCTGCCCGCCGGCCTGCTCACCGGCCTGGCCGAGCCGCGCCTGGCCCGCACCCTGGTGGCCCTGCACGAGCGCCCCGAGGCCGACTGGACGCTGGACACCATGGCCGCGCAGGCCGGCATGTCGCGCAGCGCGTTCGCCGCCGCCTTTCGCACCCACGTGGGCCAGCCGCCCGCAGACTACCTGGCCCAGTGGCGCATGGCCATTGCGCAAACCCTGCTGCGCGGCGGCACCCCGGTGAAGGCCGCGGCCGACCAGCTGGGCTATGCCAGCGCCTCATCGTTCTCACGCGCGTTCACGCAGGTGGTGGGGCAGGCGCCGCGCAGTTGGGTGCAGGGGCTGCAGGGGTAAGCCGCGGCGCTGGTGCCAAAGGCCAGCAGGAGCAAAGCTGCCACTGCTAGACTTGCCGCAGCTCTGCCCGATCGGCGCCTGGTCTCGGTCACTTTGGGAGCGACATCGCAAGTCAGGGCGTTGCGGGCGCAACTTATCGGCCTGGCGCTACTCCCATCTTCACGGGCTGGCCATGGTGGCTGGCGGGGTGGTCACGCCATGAACGAACTTGCGCTCCTTGAGGGCCTGGGCCTGCAGATGCCCAGCCCGGCCTATCTCATCGGCTCGCTCGTCTTCAGCCTCATCGGCTGGATCGTGTGGCGCCGCGGGCGCCGGCAAACGCGGCCGGTGCTGACCTGGAGTGGGGCGGTGCTGATGTTCTACCCGTACTTCGTCACCCGCGCATGGCTGCTGTGGGGCTTGGGCCTGGCCCTGTGCGCCTGGGTCTACCTGCAGTGGGAGTGACTTCGCTTGGAAATGCCGGCTGGCGCTGGCCCGCGGTGGCTGGGCCCCGCCCTCAGCAGAACACCAGCGCCAGCAGGGCGGGGTCGTCCATGAGGTTCAGCAGGGCGTAGTCGGCCCAGCGGTAGGCCAGAAACAGCGTTTGTTCGATCCAGTGGTCCAGGGGCATGGGCGGAGATTATCCCTGTGTTCACCTGCTGGCCTCCATGCCGAGGGGGATGTCTACCGCGGCGGGGCGCCTTGCTGGCCGGGGGATTCGCCATCCGCCCTTGCCAGCAGCACGGCAAGAAGGTCTGGCAGCTCGCGCACTTCTGCGTCGTCGTCCTCCTTGTCAGTGGCACTGTTCGCACTGTTGGCGCCGTGGGCCCGGGAGAAGCGCCACGGCTCGCCAGGCCCCAGGCCATGCAGATGCAGCACCTCACCGGATTCCAGCCACAGTGCCGGGGCCAGCACCTGGCAGCCGGCGGCGGTGCAGGCGGCTGCCGCGTCGCGCCCGGCCTCGGGGGCGAACTCTGCCTCCCAGCCCAGCAGCAAGGTGGTGGCGTCCACTCGTTGCAGGGCTTCGGGCCCGGCGAAGGGCGCGAGCGCCAGGATATGAGGGGCGGTGCTTTCAGGCTGGGCCACGGTGCCCCGAAGGGTGTTCTCCACGGCGCGCGAATGCGCGGGTGTGGCGCTGCGGGCCAGGCAGAAGAAGCCGGTGCCGATGGGGCCGGATGATGCGTCTGCCAGCGCTGGCGCCTGTGCTGAATCGGAATTGCCGGGGCCTGCGCTGTCATCGCCCGCCGCTTCGTCTGCGTCGTCATCCCATTCTTCGCGCCGTGGTATGTGCTTCACGACGAGCACACCTTGCTCCAGCCGCAGGCGCTGGCCCGCCAGGATGGCCTGGTAGACGGCGTCCAGCAGCGCCAGCAGGTGGGGCCCCAGCTGGCGCTGGAAGTAGCGGGTGCAAAAGAGCACGACGTGGCTGTCCTGGTAGATGGCAGGTTGTCGGACCTTGCCACTGAACAGGTCGGTGGCCAGGGTGTGAATGCTTTCCATGTCCCGCCCCATGCCGACGAACTGGTCCACGCCGTCCCAGCAGTCGCTCACCATGCAGTTGTCCAGGCTCTCGTCGTGGCAGGCGCGCGAGAGAAAGCGGGAGAACATGTCGCCGCACAGGTACTGGAACGAGGTGGCAGGGATCACCTGCGCCAGCGTGCGCACCAGGCACCGCATGCGCAGGAATACCTGCGGGCCGGGGTGCCGCAGCCGGGTGCCGTCGAAATAGCGCACCAGCTCGATGGCCATATCGGTGAGCGACTGTGGCCGGTAGTGCCGGAGGATGGCGGCGAAGGCCTCCTCGCTGACCACGGGCGAGGCCAGGCACAGGTAGGCGTGGACGTAGGTACCCAGCGGGTTGATGCGCCCGGCGGGGTCGCGCAGCGCTCCTATGCGCTCGTCGCGCGATTCGATCTGCCCTTCGAGGCACAGGCGCTTGAGCGCAGGGGCGAAGGTTTTTTTCTTGAACTCGCCTAGCTCCACGTTTTCAAGCAGGTCGGTGTACAGCTGCTGGCGCGCTTCGGTGCGAAGTGCGGCGTCCGGGGGGTAGATTTGAATGAAGTCCTGCGCCATGAACTGGGTGCGCTGTCTGTCAGCCTGTGTGTTGCCTGAGGAGAGCCGCCCCGCATCTGCTGGGTGGGGGCCGTTTGAGAGGTGGTGTGCGTTGGGCTCTTTGGCAGAGCGCCCAGGAATTTTAATCAGCGGCCCCCAGGCGTGGCTTGACAAGTTGTCAAGCGTGGTGGCGCGCTGCAAGGCGTTGCAGCGGGCCGTGGCAGCCCGTATGGATGCCGGCCTGCTGCCGGGGCCCGGGCGGGCAACTGCTAAAGTGGTCTGCCGGGCGCTGCCTGGGTGGCAGACGGATAAGTCCTTTCGCCGCCATCTCCATCATTGTGGTTTTCTTTTGTTGTCTGTTCCTTTTTCATGAGCCTGATCCAACCCCTGCCCCCCGGCCCGCTCGACATCGTGGGCGACATCCACGGCGAGTACCAGGCGCTGGTGCAGTTGCTCGGCCACCTGGGCTACGACGGCGAGGGCCGGCATGCCGATGGGCGCACGCTGGTCTTCGTGGGCGACTTCTGCGACCGGGGCCCGGACAGCCCGGCCGTGCTGGCGCTGGCGCAGCGCCTGGTGCAGGCGGGCCGCGCGGTGGCGGTGCTGGGCAACCACGAGATCAACCTGCTGCGCGAGGATGCCAAGGATGGGTCGGGCTGGTTCTTCGATGCGCGCATGGTGCGCGACCACGACAAGTACGCCCCCTCGGCACGGCCCACGCCCGCGCAGCGCCACTCCATCGTGGAGTTTCTGTCGGTGCTGCCTGTCGGGCTGGAGCGCGAGGACCTGCGCGTGGTGCATGCCGCCTGGCAGGAGGTGCAGATCGATGCGGCGCGCCTGCTGCCCCTGGGGTCGGTGCGCAGCGAGTACGACCACTGGGAGCATGCCGCCAGCCGCCAGGCGCGCGAGACCGCGCTGGAGCAGCGCATGGCCCAGGAGATGGAGCACTGGCTGCATGGCCTGGAGAACAACCTGCACCAGCCGCCGTTTCTGCACGCGCATGCCGAGAACGAGGCCAACAAGCAGATGCTCAACCCGCTCAAGGTGCTGACCTCGGGCGTGGAGAGCACGGGGCGCTCGCCCTTCTTCGCGGGCGGGCGCTGGCGCTTTACAGAGCGCCAGGCCTGGTGGGACGCCTACACCGACGACGTGCCCGTGGTGGTGGGCCACTACTGGCGCCGCCTGCGCCCCATCGACCGCAGCGTGGTGGGCAAGGGCGATGCGGACCTGTTTGCCGACACCCATCCGCTGGCCTGGCATGGCCAGCGCGGCAATGTGTTCTGCGTGGATTTTTCGGCCGGTGGGCGCTGGGCCGAGCGTAAGGCGGGCAAGGTGGTGGGGCATGACTTCAAGCTGGCGGCGCTGCGCTGGCCGGAGCGGGTGCTGCAGTTCGATGATGGGGCGGTGCAGGCAACGCAGGGCTTCGGGATACCGGGCAGCCCGTAGCCGGTGCCTGCCGAACGGCCAGCGGTTGCTGGCCATCGCGCGCGCAGAGCGCCATCATTCATGCATCGCCGCGAAGTCGCCGGATGCAGGCCACCAGAAACCCGGCGGCTGCGAGCATGCAGGCCAGGCCGGGGCCGTACTTGCCCAACGCGAGGTAGGTCAGGCCCAGAATCGCGCTCAGCCATTTGCCGCCCGACATCACCTCATCTGGGTGCGCGAGGTGCCAGGCACCGAGGCCCGCGAACATGACTGCAAGGAGCAGGTACCCCAGCCAGGCGAGCGGGTGGGGCGGTTGTTCTTCGGGTGGCTTGGTGCTCTTGGTGCTGCCAGCCGGTTGGAGGCGGGGTGTTTTGGCTGCGCGCCTGGCGTCCCGGATGGCCATGACGGGGACCAGCACCATGGGAATCAGCACGAAGACGATGAGCAATCCAATGATGAGGTAGGTCGCCATGGTCGTTCCTGCTTGTCGTTTTGCTCTGTTCTGTTCTGTTCGTCGCTTTTGGACGCGGGGCGACGTTACCACGTGGGTTTGTGGGGGGCTGTGATTTTGGGTGGAGGTACGTTCGTCAGGCGACATGCACTGGCATGTTGGTGCAGTCTTGGGGGCGTGTGTTTGGGTGGCCTTGGTGGTTGGTTGAAAGGCGGGGGCCGGGGTGTGCGCCCGGCGGCGCAGTAACTTTCTTTTGAGTCGCCAAGAGAAAGTCACCAAAGAGAAGGCGACCCCCAGTCTGCGTCCCCCGTTAGCCCTGTCGGGCGAACGGGGGCAACCTGCGATGCTCGGAT
>NZ_LMIH01000007.1:41882-42095 GCF_001428645.1 Acidovorax sp. Root217 | reverse complement strand
AGACAGCATCGGCAAGCTAGAGCACGAAGCGTGTGTGTCCTTCGGCACACACGCCCACCCCAGATCCTGCGCTTCTCGGCGCAGTCAGCAGGGGTGGGGAGCGGGTGCCACACGGCTGCTGCTTCGCAGCTGCGCCTGGGGTCGGGTCGCGCTGTGCGCTGCCGACAGTTGGGCATGAAAGCCCTGCCCAGGCCGAGCGAAGCAATGGCCCGC
>NZ_LMIH01000007.1:41670-41842 GCF_001428645.1 Acidovorax sp. Root217 | reverse complement strand
AGCCCGTTCCCACCCCCTTCTGACCGTGCCGAGAAGCGCAGGGCCTGGGGTGAGCGCGTGCCGCAGGACACGCGCATCGTGAACTGACTCACCG
Organism: Acidovorax sp. Root217; assembly: GCF_001428645.1. Classification (NCBI taxonomy): domain Bacteria; kingdom Pseudomonadati; phylum Pseudomonadota; class Betaproteobacteria; order Burkholderiales; family Comamonadaceae; genus Acidovorax; species Acidovorax sp. Root217. Next base: position 41,748 of record NZ_LMIH01000007.1, on the reverse strand, counting down.
CGGTTGTTCGAGCGGAGTTCGCCCGCAGGGGGAACGCAGCGAGTTCCGCGGTGCACCCCAGGCCCGAGCATCGCAGGT
>NZ_LMIH01000007.1:3593-41612 GCF_001428645.1 Acidovorax sp. Root217 | reverse complement strand
TTCTTTTGACGAAGCAAAAGAAGGTAGGTGCGCCGCCGGGCGCACACCCCGGCCTCCGCCCTCCATGCAGGCATGCAGCCGGCACGAACAACGAACGTGCCTAGTCCTGAAAGCAAGCCGCAGAACACGTAAACCCCCATACCCCACCGCGCGTTGAAACCAGGGGCCAACCAACAACGAAACCGAGGGACCAACCAACATGACCGCAACGACGAACGCGACAAGCAGCAGCAAGAAAAAAGTCCTGGCCGTCGCAGCCGCCGCCGCCGTGGCAGCCGGCGCTGCCATCTACGCCTCCCCCTACTGGGCCCTGCACTCCCTGTCCAACGCCGTGCGCGACAAGGACGCGGCCAGGGTGTCCGAGTACGTGGACTTCGTGCTGCTGCGCGACTCGGTCAAGGAGCTGCTGACCGCGCGCATGGACGCCGAGATGAAGACCCGCGGTGTGCCGGCCGACAACGTCTTCGCCAACCTGGCGCAGACCTTCGTGAAGAGCATGCTCACGCAGGCCGTCGACGCCATGGTCTCCCCATCGGGCGTGGTGAGGCTGCTGCACGGCAGTCCTGCGGGTGGGGCGCCGGTGGCCGCACCGCCATCCTCCACGGGCGGTGGTGGCGCTGAGCGCACCAACGGCAGCAACCAGTACAAGCCGCGCTTTCATGTGAGCTACCGCGACTACTCGACCGTGCACGTGAGCTCCGAGGGGCGCGAGGTGGGCTTCGTCTTCCACCGCTATGGCCTGCTGTCGTGGAAGATGGTGGCCATCGACGGGACACTGCTGGACAAGCCCGGGGCGGACTGACGACGGCCATGGGGTGCCGCCCCGCCCGGTCGCCATGTCCCCGCGCACCCCTCAACCCCGTGCCTTCAGAGGTCTTGCTGGCCGAGCTGTCATTTACTGCCAATAGAATGGCGGTAAATGACATTCTCCAGATCCGAAGCTTCCCGCATGATGGTCGCCCGCACAGCCGCCCGGCTGTTCGCCGGCCAGGGCGTGGCTGCCACCAGCGGCGGCGACATTGCTGCAGCGGCCGGTATCTCGGAGCGCACGGTGTGGCGGTACTTTCGCAACAAGGAGAGCTGTGTCGAGCCCCTGTTCGCGCAGACCTGGCAACGCTTTGCGCGCGAGCTGCGCTGCTGGCCGCGCCACCTGGCACTGGAGCCCCACCTGGCCGACCAGTTCGCGCTGGACCGGCACACGCCCGAGGAGATTGCGGACATGGTGCTGGTGGTGCGGCTGATTGCCGCGCTGCCTGATGAGCCCGACCTGCGCTCCATCTGGCTGCATTCGTACCACGATGGCGAAGGGGAGATGGCGGCCCTCATCGGCGACCGGCTGGGCCGTTCGCACCATGATTTCGAGGTGCGCCTGTGCGCTGCCGCGGTGATGGGCGCCGTGCGCACGGTGGACGAGGCCATCAGCCGCGCCGCGGTGTGCGATGGCCAGGCCTTCACCACGGAGCAGGTGGTCGCGCAGATGGCGCGGGCCATCCGCGCGGTGAGCAACCTGCCGTTCTGCGACCCGGTGGCGGCAAGGCCGTTCGGCGATGCCGCCGTGCCGCCATCCCGCAAGAAACTACCGGCACAGGCACCGGCACCGGTGCCACGCAAGGCAGCGGCCCCCAAGGCAAAAGAAAAAGCCCCCGCTGCAGCTGCCAGGCGCACACCGAGGTGAGTGCGCAGACAACCCGCTGAACAGGCGCCTGGCCAGCCGATCAACGGCTGACCGGCTTCCCTGTCACCCCTCATTTTTCCGAACAGCCTTCAACTTTCTCCCATGCCCATTTCCAAGAAAACACCCTTGCGCATCGGCCTTGCCGTGCTGGCGCTGGCCGCTGCCGGCGCTGTTGTGAAGTGGCAGTTCTTCCCTGCCAAGCCGGCCAACAGCTTCATCACCGCCACAGCCGCCACCGGCGACCTGGAGGACACGGTGCTGGCCAGCGGCACCTTGCAGGCCTTCAAGCAGGTGAGCGTGGGCGCGCAGGTGTCGGGGCAGATCAAGTCGCTGAAGGTGGCGCTGGGCGACAACGTGAAGGCCGGCCAACTGGTGGCCGAGATCGACTCCCTGACGCAGCAGAACACGGTGCGCAATTCCGAGGCGGCGCTGGCCACGGCGCAGGCCAACCTGCGTGCGCGCCAGGCCTCGCTGTCGCAGGTGGAGCTGGCCTACAAGCGCCAGCAGCAGCTGCGCGCGGCCGATGCCGGCCCCCAGGCCGACCTGGAGGCTGCCGAGGCCACCTGGCGCACCACGCTGGCCGACATCGACGCCCTGAAGGCGCAGATGCAGCAGGCGGCCATTGCCGCCGACACGGCCAAGGTGAACCTGGGCTACACGCGCATCGTCGCGCCCATCGACGGCCAGGTGGTGGCCCTGGTCGCGCAGGAGGGGCAGACCGTGAACGCCAACCAGGCCGCGCCCACCATCATCAAGCTGGCCAAGGTGGACACCATGACCGTCAAGGCCCAGATCTCCGAGGCCGACGTGACCCGCGTCAAGCCCGGGCAGAAGGTGTACTTCACCATCCTGGGCGAGCCTGACCAGCGCTACCAAGCCACGCTGCGCGCGGTGGAGCCCGCGCCCGATTCCATCGCCAACGAGTCGTCCCAGTCCAGCGCCGCTGCCACCAGCAACGCCACGGCCACCGCCATCTACTACAACGGGCTGTTCGACGCGCCCAACCCCGACGGCAAGCTGCGCATCTCCATGACGGCGCAGGTCTACATCGTGCGGGCCGAGGCCAAGGGCGTGGTCACCATCCCGTCGGCCGCGCTGGGTGCGCGCAACGCCGACGGCACCACCACCGTGCGCGTGGTCGACGCCGAGGGCAACGCCGCGCCGAGGCAGGTGAAGATCGGCCTGAACAACAACGTCAACGCCCAGGTCACCGAGGGCCTGGCCGCTGGCGAAAAGGTGGTGCTGGGCGATGGCGCCAGCGCCCCATCGGCCACCAACCCGGGCCGCATGCGCGGCGGCCCGCCACGGCAGTGAGCGGGGTGATGCAGGCCATGCAGGGCAAGGCACACGACACCAGCGCGGTGGCAGAAACAACAGCAACAGCAGCACCGCAGCCCCTGCTCGACCTGCGCGGCGTGACGCGCGAGTTCCCGGCCGGCGATCAGGTGTTGGCCGTGCTCAAGGACGTGAACCTGACCATCCACGCCGGCGAGATGGTGGCCATCGTCGGGCAGTCGGGCTCGGGCAAGTCCACGCTGATGAACATTCTGGGTTGTCTGGACACGCCCACGCGCGGCAGCTACCGCGTGGACGGGCGCGAGACCGGGCAACTGGCGCCCGACGAGCTGGCCGAGCTGCGGCGCGAGCACTTCGGCTTCATCTTTCAGCGCTACCACCTGCTGTCGGACCTCACGGCACAGGGCAATGTGGAGGTGCCGGCCGTGTACGCGGGCCGCACACGCGCGCAGCGGCACGATCGCTCGGCCGCGCTGCTGGCGCGCCTGGGCATGGCCGACCGCATGCACCACACACCGGGCAAGCTCTCGGGTGGGCAGCAGCAGCGCGTCTCCATCGCCCGCGCGCTGATGAACGGCGGCCGCGTGATCCTGGCCGATGAGCCCACCGGCGCGCTGGACACGCACTCCGGCGCCGAGGTGATGAAGATCCTGGAAGAGCTGCACGCCGAGGGCCACACCATCATCATTGTCACGCACGACATGGGCGTGGCTGCGCACGCGCAGCGCGTGATCGAAATCCGCGACGGTGCCATCGTGGGCGACACGCGGCGCGAGGGTGCGCCTACGCCCGGCACCGGCGCCGGCCGGCCCTCCAGCCGCGCTCCCACAGGGCTTGTTGCGCGGCTGTCGGCCTTTGGCGACCGCTTTCGCGAGGCCTTCCACATGGCGCTCTTGGCCATGAACGCGCACCGGCTGCGCACCTTCCTGACCATGCTGGGCATCGTCATCGGTATCGCCTCGGTGGTGTCGGTGGTGGCGCTGGGCGCGGGCACGCAAAAGAAGGTGCTGGCTGACATCAGCGCCATCGGCACCAACACCATCGAGGTGTTCTCGGGCTCGGGCTTCGGCGACGTGCGCTCTGCCGCCGTGCGCACCCTGGTGCCGGCCGATGCCGACGCCCTGGCCGCCCAGCCGTATGTGGACAGCGTCACGCCCAACCTCAACGCCGCGGCGCGGCTGCGCTGGCGCAACGTGGAGCTGACCGGCACGGTCAACGGCGTGGGCGAGCAGTACTTTCGCGTGAAGGCGGTGAAGCTGGCGCAGGGCACGGTGTTTGACGCCAGCGCCGTGCAGGAGCGCCAGCAGGTCGCGGTGATCGACGACAACACCCGCGCCAAGCTGTTCCCCAACCTGCCCAATCCGGTGGGCGAGGTGGTGCTGCTGGGCAGCGTGCCGGTGCGCGTGATCGGCGTGGCCGCCAAGAGCGACAACGCCTTCGGCAACAGCGAGGCGCTGAATGTGTGGGTGCCCTACACCACGGCCATGGGCCGCATCGTGGGGCAGAACTACCTGCGCAGCATCACCGTGCGCGTGGCCGACACCGCCCCCATGGCCGCGGCGGAGCAGGGCATCAATCAGCTGCTCAAGACACGCCACGGCCGCGAGGACTTTTATGTGCTGAACACCGACAGCATCCGCCAGACCATCGAGACCACCACGCAGACGCTGACCCTGCTGGTCGCGTCCATCGCCGTCATCTCGCTCATGGTGGGCGGCATCGGGGTGATGAACATCATGCTCGTGTCGGTGACCGAGCGCACCCGCGAGATCGGCGTGCGCATGGCCGTGGGCGCGCGCCAGGGCGACATCCAGCAGCAGTTCCTCATCGAGGCGGTGCTGGTGTGCCTGCTGGGCGGTGGCCTGGGCATCGCCATCGCGCTGGGCCTGGGCGCGTTGATCACCAGCGTGGCGCCGGTCGTGCCGCTGGCGTTCTCCGTGAGCTCCATGGTGTGGGCGTTCGCCTGTTCCACGCTGATCGGCGTGGTCTTCGGCTTCCTGCCGGCGCGCAGCGCGGCGCGCCTCAACCCCATCGATGCGCTTGCACGCGACTGATGAACATGAAGGACCGACTGCACGTGACGACCATCAAAAACTACTCCTTCGCCCTGGTTCCCCTGGCGCTGGCCCTGCTGCTGGCTGGCTGCGCCGGCACGCGCACGGCCTACCAGGCGCCGGGTGCCACCGTGCCTGCCGCCTGGCAGCAGCAACAGCCTTCGGCGTCAGCCACTGCCCAACTGCCCGACCAGTGGTGGCGCCAGTTCGGCGACCCCGCGCTGAGCCAGGTGGTCGAATCCGCCCTGGCCCGCAACAACGACCTGGCCGCCGCCGCGCTGCGCGTACGCCAGGCGCAGCTGCAGGCCGGCATTGCCGCCACGGCGCTGGCCCCCACGGTGGCGGGGCGCCTGTCCAGCAGTGCATCGCGCCGGCTCGAAGGCGGCAGCAACGCCACGGCGCGCAGCAGCGGCGCATCGCTGTCGGCCAGCTACGAGGTGGACCTGTGGGGCCGCGTGGCCAGCACGCGCGATGCGGCCGAATGGGCCGCCCGCGCCAGTGCCGAGGACCGCGAGGCCGCCGCCCAGGCCCTGGCCGGCACGGCCGCAGGGCTGTACTGGCAACTGGCCTACCTGAACCAGCGCGTGGGCAGCGGCGGCGACAGCCTGGCCTATGCCCTGCGCACGCAGGAACTGGTGCGCGCGCAGTACGACGCGGGCGCGGTGTCGGCGCTGGAGCTGCGCGAGGCCGAGCAGACGGTGGCCAGCCAGCGCGCCGCCCTGGCCCAGCTGGAGCAGCAGCGCGTGGAAACGCGCAACGCCATCGCCGTGCTGATGAACGCGCCCCCCGGCGCCACCACGCTGGCCGAGGTGCTGCCCGCCGAGCCCCAGCGCCTGCCCGAAGCCGCCTTGCCCGCCGTGGCCGCAGGCGCCCCCGCCGAGCTGCTGGCCCGCCGCCCCGACCTGCGCGCCGCCGAGGCCCGCCTGCGCAATGTGCTGGCCAGCGGCGACGCCACCCGCGCCAGCTACTACCCCGCGCTCAGCCTCACGGGCGAGCTGGGCACGTCGAGCACCTCGCTGCTGCGCCTGCTCTCCAACCCCGTGGCCAGCCTGGGCGCGGGCCTGAGCCTGCCCTTTTTGCGTGCACAGGAGATGAAGCTTTCGGGCCAACTGGCCACTGCACAGTACGAGGAGGCGGTCACCAACTTCCGCCAGGCCTTGTACACCGCCTTCGCCGACGTGGAGAACGCCCTCTCGGCCCGCACCCAGCTGCTGCGCCAGGGCGAACAACTGGCCCTGCAACTGACCGCCGCCCGCGAGGCCGAGCGCCTGTACGAGGTGCGCTACCGCGCCGGCTCCACGGGCCTGCGCACCTGGCTGGACGCGCAGCAGCGGCGCCGCACGGCGGAGCTGGCGGTAGAGGAGAACCGTCTGGCGCAGCTCAATGCGCTGGCGGTGGTGTACCGGGTGTTGGGGGGTGGGGTGGGGCCGGCAGTGCCCTAGCCTGGCTGCCCCGGAAAGCTTTCCACCTTTTCCGAGAACGCCACCCACGCGCGGCGCCGCTGCGTCCATATCTGCCGCTGGGGCGTGCCCAGCTCGTCCCGCTGTTTGAGTACCCCGGTGCGCAGCGAATAGGCCGTCGGCGCTTGCTCCGCGCAGGCATACAGGGGCGTGCCGCAGTGTTCGCAGAAGGCCAGCAGCCGCCGGGCGCCGCTGTCTGCCGTCTTCACATAGGTGCGGGGCGTGCCCTGCAGCAGCCGAAAGCTGGCCGCAGGCGCGGAAATGTTGGCGCGGAAGGCAGAGCCCGAGTGGATCTGGCAGTCCGTGCAGTGGCAGATGGTCATGCTGCCCGGCTGAACCTCGGCTTCGTACGCGATGGCGCCGCAATGGCATTGGCCTTGAACTTTCACGGGGGTTCTCCTTGTGGGCTGGCCATTTTGCCCCGGCCGTGCGCTTGCATGGCCACCTGCGCCGCCGGATAGTTCCCCGCTGATTCAGGCAAAAAAGCCGGTTTCCACGGCCTTGCACCCGCCACTGGGGCTGGCCTGCCTGGCTGAAAATACCGGTGTCAGTCTGCGTGCCAGATCCTTGCCAGCCCGCCAACCACGGTACGCCGACCTTTGTGAATGACGCAAGCTGCGGGCACCCGATCACACCATCTGCTGGAAACATGCCCGTGCGCCGCCTTGCCCTGACCCTCGCCTTCATCGTCTGGAACGCCCTGGGGGCCGTGGCCCACGCCGGCGACCGCTGCCGGGGCGACTGCCAGGGCGCGGGGCTGGCAGTGCTGATCCTCATGCCCCTGCCCATCATCTTTGCCTACTTCTGGGGCCGCAGGACGGATGGGCCCGACCTGGGCCAGATCCTGGCCTACGTGATCCAGGGCGGTGTCGTCGGCTTGTGCGTGGCGTATGCGCTGCTGGGCCTGGGGGCGCCGCGCTGGGGTGCGTGGATGGCGATCGGCCTCGCCGTGTACGCCATTTTCGCGGCGCGCATTCACCCCCGGCGGCATGTGAAGGCCTAGTGTCCCGAGTTAGAAATTCGTTGAATAAATCTACCGACAATCCCCGCCATGCGTCGTTGCAAATGCTCGGCATGCTCCCAGCATGGCTGTGCTTTGCGCCTAACCTGGCAGCGATTTCGGCAGAATTCTCTCGTCAACGAACTTCCAACTCGGGACACTAGCGTTCGGGCTTGCCGGCCAGCAACGAGCGCTCCAGTTCTGCCTCCAACTGGTCCAGCGCCAAGCGCGTCTCGCTGCCTTCGATCCAGGCCACTTCACGTTCGCAATCCACCCAGGCCGCCAGGCTTGGGCGTGGTTGGTCTCCCGGGTACTTGCGCAGGGCGATGCGCACTTGGCTGCCTGTCCAAGTGGAGCCATCTGCGGACCAGGAAGAGGCCACAGGTTTGAAGAGCACCCGGTCGCTGTTCAGGTCGCGCACCTGCGGGGTCAACACCCAGTGGGAGTTGCGCGCCTCCCAAGGGTCGACCTGGAGCGCGAACCGTCCGTCTGCCGAAGTCGATTGGTGCTCGTATGCCACTGGGCGTTCTCCTTGCGTTGCTGTGCCATGGGCCGATTCTGGCCGATGGCCATGCCAGCAGGCCCGCCGGGCAGCGCAGGGAGCGGAAGCGGCGGCTGGCGTCAGGTGGCGGCTGCCACCCATTGCCACGGCCCCTTGCCGCCGTACAGGTAGTTGCGCACGGCCTGCGCGGAGTTGCCGACGGCGGACATGGCTTCCAGGAGGTCGGCTTCCGAGCAATCAAGCGATTGCATCCATTCGGCCAAGCCGCTCTCCCGCGTGGCGATGATGGGGTGGGGATCAGCGAGGGCGATTGTCTGGCGGCGTGGCATGGCGGCTCCTTCATGGGGGGAGGGGATACGCATCTCGGGGGCTGGTGGTGAATGGTCGCGAACGACGCGGCCCGGCCTCGTAGGAAAAGCACCCGTTCGGGTTACGGCAGCGGGCAATTTCTGGCTTGTTCGGTGCGCGTCCGCGTGCTTTGATCAACCGATGGCCAAGTACGACAACGGGCAAGAAGCGCCGCCACCCACCAAGCCCACCCGGCGGCTGGTAGCGCTGGCCGCACTGGCGGTTGGATGCGGCCTGCTGGCAGGCTGCGGTGCCTTGCCCGGGCGCGGCGTGCACCCGGTGCACGAAGGTCCCCTGGAGGCCTTGCGCCTGCCGATGGAGTTCCACGGCGAAAAGGTATGGCCCCATGCCGAGTACGTGGCGCGCACCGAGGCCCAGTGGGAGCAGGCGTGGAGCCAGGGGCGCAGTACCGACCCGCGCAACGAAGTGCGCCCGCGCGACGGCCGGCCCATGGTGGATTTCAGCCGCCACATGGTGATCGGCGTCTCGCGCGGCTACGGTGTCCAGTGCACCTACCTGGATATCCGTGATGTCGTCGAGCGGCCGGGCGAGATCGAGGTGCGGTTCGTGCACCTGTGGCCGTCGCGGGAAGAGCTCGATGAAGTGGAGCAGCAGATGATGGACAGGGCCAGCACCAACGCCTGTTTTGCCACGAGCGTCCTCCTCATCCGGTGGTACCTGCTGCCACAGAGTTCCAAGCGCGTGCGCTTCGTGCGCATCCGGGCCAGGGGGCCCGACGGCTGACGTGGTTGGCGGCCTCAGCCGGGCATCGGAATGACCACAGCCAGGGGCAGGGCAGGGGGCTCATCGCCCCAGCGCCAAATTCGGTCCAGGCTCGCGATGGCACTCCACCGTGTTCGCATTCACCCACTCGTAAGCCACCCCATGCCCGCACACGAACTGCGCGGCCATGTGCCGGCGCTGTTCCGCGCTGGGCTGTGGCGGCTGACCCACTACCGCCTGCTGCTCCAGGCGCTCGCGCCGCACTGCGTGCTGTGTGTCCTCGTGCATTGCCCACAGCAGCGTGCACCCGACCGCCAGTGCGCCGAGCACCAAAACGGCGTTGGCAGGCGTGACGGCGCGCCTGGGGCCCTGCATTTTCGGCCCTTCCATCACACGGCCTCGGTATGCGTTTCGGCCCAGGTGCGGGCCAGCACCTCGATGGCCTCGCGCGCGAGTGCATGGCCCTGCTGGGCGCAATTGACGAGGGCGTGCATGGCGCGGGTGTCGTTGTCGCGGTAGTCCATCGCAGACAGCAGGCGCGCGTAGTCGCCGCCACGCGCAAAGGCCAGGGTTTCGCGGTGGGCGGCGTCTTCGGCGGCGTACTGCGCGTCGGACGCTGCAGCGCGCGCTTCGTGGTGGTGGACCGCGTCGCGCACCGGGTCGTTGGCGCTGCGGCAGAACAGGGCCCTGTCCCTGTCCGTGCCCTTGTCCATCCCGGTGGTCGGCGGGGCGGCGAAAGGTGGGCGATACGGTGCGGCGGCGGTAGCAGGGTACAAGGCGGTTTGCATGGTGCGGTGCTCCCGGCAGAGGGGCAGCCCATTCGGTCTGTGACCGGATGGCATGGGACGGAGGGAGAGGAGAAGGCGGCAGCCCTTGGCGCGTGCGGACGGTGGATGGATGAATGAACGGATGAATGGATCAGATCGGTTGGCGCCGCAGTGCGCAGGGGCTGCCATGGGGTCTATTGTTTAGTTTTATCTAAACTCTGTCAAGATAAACTTAAACTGGAGTTTAGGGATTTCGCGACTATCCGTGCGCAGGCCGCAGAAAGCCCCAGCGCTGGCCTGCTTGGGCTCGGCTGTGGCGTATGTAGTGGGCGCCTGCAAAAGCCTGGTACCTGTGGGCCCTGTGGCTGCCGGGGTGTCCGGCTGAACAGTGGGAGGGGTGTTAATGCCCGCAGGCGTTGCCGCAGATGCTTTTGCTGCCGTGGAGGACGATGGGCTGCTCATCGTCACGCTCGGGGCGCCGTCCACCGAGGACGAGGATGCCTACCTGATGCTGCAGCACCAGGACGAATACGACGAACAGGACGTCGAGTTGGGCATGGACCAGCCCTACATCGAGTACTGCGGCCAAGGTTGGTCGTGGTACGGCCACATTCTGTCGTTCGACCTGCACCGAGACCATGTGAGGGTGCAGATGGATGCGCAGGCCGCCCAGGAGATGGACAATGAAGGCCTGCTCGAAGTGCGCTTTGACTTGGCCGATGCCCAGCTCCACGCGTTGCGCGTGGCGCTGCAGCGGACCTTTGCCGGGCGCACGTGCTTCCACGACAGGGCCTGACCGTCGCCTGACCTGTAGCCACCTTGGAGATTGCCATGACCACCCTGGTGCAGCTCTCTGAACTCATCGACGCCTTCCAGTGGAGCAGTGCCACGGGGCCGCTCGAGAACGCTGCCTTTGTCGACCGCATGACCGGAAAAATCTGGTGGGTCGGCGGGGACTGGGAAGACGAAGACGACCCGGTACCCGACGACCTGGAGGATGGGTCGCTGTACCTTGCCGTGCCGGACCCAGCGGGGTTGGGACTGGGACGGCGCCTGGCCTTGCGCTTCGCGGAGGAGCAGGCGCCGCAACTGGCCGAGCGGGTGTACCGCTGTTTCGAGCGGGCGGGCGCCTATGGCCGGTTCAAGCGTCTGCTGGAGGACCATGGCCTGCTGCAGGCCTGGTACGACTTCGAGGCCGCTGCCACCGAGCAGGCCTTGCGCGAATGGGCGGCCGAGAATGGATTCACGCTTGTGGAGGCGCGCCCACTGTGACGGGCGGCTGCGCCGTGGTCAACAGTCAGCGCTTGCCGATGCCGCGGTAGCGCAGCGTATCGATCGCCAGCGCAAAGCCGGGCTCCACGGCCTTGGCGGATTCGTCGGCCACCTGGGTCATGATGATGGCGGTGGTCTCGCCCAGGTTGGCCTTGAAGAAGCGCGCCTCGTGCGGCAGCTTCAGGCCCTGCAGGCTGATCTCGAAGCGCTGCGAGACGCCCTTGCTCTCCTGGCCTGCCACTTTGCGGGTGAGGGGCGCAGAGGCCACGGGGCCAAAGCGCAGTTGCTGCGCGACTGCGCTGGCATTTTTTGCGGATTCGGCGCGGTTCTTCGCCGTGTTGGCTGCGAAGGCCTCGATGTTCTGGTCCTTCAGGAAGGGGCTGAACATGAAGGTGACGACGGCCTCGTCGGGCCCTTCGAGGTCAATGCTGCGCAGGCGGGTTTCGTCCTGGGCGACCGAGTCCTCGGTCACCTTCCAGCCGGCGGGGTGCTCGAAGCTCACGCCGTCCTTGCTGTAGGTGGTGTTGGGCGCGGCCAGGGCGGGCTGGGCCAGGCCGGCCAGCAGCAGCGTCATCATCATCATCATCATGAGGCCTAGGGCTGCGGTGGTGACGCTGCGGCGTGTGGCTGCGCGGATGGTGGGGAGCGGGGTTGCGCAGAGGTGCATGGTGCGGTGCATGGGTGAGGGAGAAGAGGGGAGGTCGGGAAGGGGCAGGACCTGCCTACCGCTTGGCGCGGTAGCGCAGCGTGTCCATCACCAGGCCCAGGGCGGAGTCCACCTGCTTGGTATCTTCGGCCATGGATTGGGTCATGAGGTTGGCGCTGCTGGCATCGCCGAAGTCCATGGAGAAAAAGCGTGCCTCGAGCTGCACGGTTTCGCCCCCGGAGGTGTAGCCGAAGCGCTGCAGCACGCCCTTGATTTCCTTGCCGCCCACGCGCCGGGTGATGGCGCTGGAGGCCAGGCCCGTGGGGGTGATCTTGTCCGGGCCCTCCTTGGCCGCAGCGCCCTTGTCCATCTGCGCGCGGTGCTCAGCGGCGCGCGTGGCCAGGGTCTCGATGTTCTGGCCCGACAGGAAGGGGATGAACATCAGGCTGATGATCGCGTCGCCGGGGCCTTCGAGGTCGATGCTGCGCATGCCGGCGCCGTCTTTCTCGATCTCGTCGGTCATCACCTTCCAGGTGGCGGGGTGCTGGAAGCTGACACCGTTTTTGCTGTAGGCCTTGGGTGGTGCGGCCTGGGCGGGCAGGGCCAGCCATGCCAGGGCGGCGGCCAGGAGCAGGGCCAGGGCGCGCAGCAGGTTGTTGGTGGGCGGGTGCAGGGTGGGGGAGTGCATGGGGATGTGGAGTTTGCCGGGGGCGGGCTTGGTGGGCTGGGGGATTCTCGCATTCGTGGGGGGCTGTAGTCGGGGGGGCGATGCATGCCAGCGCTGCGGCAGTCGCAACCGGCAAGATCGCATTTATGGTCCCTTGTTACCCATTTGGGCCGTCTCGTTCAACATCTGGACAAGCATCTGCCCCAGTTCGTTACGACGAGAAGGCGTCATCCGCGGCTTGATGGCCGCGATGGAAATGGCCGCAAACGGCACGCCGCCCGGGTCTGGGATGGTGGCGCCCACGCCTGCCACTCCCTGCGTCACGGTGTCCACCATCTCGGCATAGCCCTGTTTCTGGGTCTTGGCCACCACCTTGCCAAAGCGCTCCGAGGTGAGACCCGCCGCATCGAAGGCAGGAGCGTGCTGGCTGCGGATGCGCGCGATGTCTTGCGCACCCGCGCTGGCCAACAAGGCCATGCCGCCCACGCCAATGCCCAGGGGCCGGATGTCGCCCACGCGCGTGCTGAAGATCTTGACCGGAAAAGCCCCATCCTCACGCTGCAGGCAGACCGTGTAGTCGCCCTGGCGCACCAGCAGGAACACGGTGTCTTCCGAAATGCGGGCCAGCCGGCGCATCAGGCCGCCGTAGGTGGCCACCAGCGGCGCCCGGCTCAGCGAGGCAAAACCCAGGCGCATCACCTCCAGGCCCAGGCTGTAGCGGCGCGTGAGTGGGTTGCGGTCGGCGAAGTGCTCCTCTACCAGGCAGGTCATGAGGCGGTGCGCGGTGGAGCGCTCAAGCCCCGTGGCCGCCACCACCTCGCTCACGGCCATGCCTTGCTCGTGGTGCTCGCCCAGCACCCGCAGGATCTGCAGGGCGCGGCGCATGTTCTGCGCCCCCGGGGTTTCCACAGGTTTGCTCACGATGTGGGATTGTTCTCGGTTGCTGTTTGTCATGTGGACATTGTTGCCGGACCATTGCTTCATTGCCAAGGACACACCCGCACACACCATGAACCCATCGCCCGAGCCCATCACCACCGAAACCCTGGGCGCCGTGCGCCGCATCTGGCTGAATCGGCCCGAGGCGCGAAACGCGCAGAGCCAGCAGATGCTGGAGGCCCTGGACCAGGCCTTCACCCAGGCCGAGAACGACCCCGACGTCCGCGTGGTGGTGCTGGCCGCCCGGGGCGGGCATTTCTCCGCCGGTCATGACCTCAAGCAGGCCCAGGCCGAACGCGCCGAGTTCACCGTGGAGCAGCGCTGGGCCTACGAGGAAAAGCATTACTACGGCTACTGCATGCGCATCTGGGACTTTCCCAAGCCCACGGTGGTGCAGGTGCAGGGTGCCTGCGTGGCGGCGGGCTTCATGCTTGCCAACATGTGCGACCTGGTGGTGGCGGCCGAAGACGCCTTCTTCTCCGACCCCGTCACGCACACCATGGGCGCTGCGGCCACCGAGGTGCTGATCCACCCTTGGGTGATGGGCTTGCGCCAGGCCAAGGAATTTCTGTTCACCGGCGCGCGCTGGAGCGCGCAGCAGGCACGCGAAGCGGGCTTTGTGAACCGCGTGGTGCCCACGGCAGAGCTGGAGGCGCAGACCCTGGCGCTGGCGCAGCGTATCGCCCAGGCGCCGCCATTTGCGCTGCGCGTGCTCAAGAAATCGCTCAACCGCTCGGTCGACGTGCGCGGCATGCGCGAGGCGTTGTCAGCCCACTTTGACCTGCACCAGCTCAGCCATGTGAGCGAAGAGTACCGCCAGACCAAGGAGGCGGGCCTGGCCAGCGCCATCGCCAAGGGGGCCCGCGCATGACGACGGGCCCGCACCTGCCACATCGCCTGCAACCCCTGCTGGCCCCGCGCTCCATCGCCCTGGTCGGCGCCAGCGACAACCCGGGCCGCATAGGCGGCATGCCGCTCGATCTGCTGCGCCACTTCGCCTTTGCGGGTGCGGTCTACCCGGTCAACCCCAAGTATGAAGAGGTGTTCGGCTATCGCTGCTACCCGGACATCGAATCCCTGCCCGAGGCCTGCGACCTGGTGGTGCTGGCCATCGCCGCCCCCGAGGTCACGGCCATGCTGGAGCGCTGCCACGCCCGGGGCATACCCGCTGCCATCGTCTACGCCGCCGGCTTTGCCGAGGCGGCGGGCGAGGGCCTAACCCTGCAGCGCACGCTGGAGGCGTTTGCGCAGCGCAGCGGCATGGTGGTGGCCGGCCCCAACTGCATGGGCTTTGCCAACCTGAACCTGCATGCCTACACGGCCTTCGCCTCGGTGTTCAAGAACGTGCCGCTGCAGACGGGGCCCGGGCGGGCCAGCATCGTCACGCAAAGCGGCAATGTCTGCTCGGCCGTGTTCGCGCTGGCGCGCCGCCTGGGGGTTCCGGTCAGCCACTTCATCAACACCGGCAACGAGGCCTGCGTGGAGTTTTCCGAATACCTGGAGTACCTGGCGCAGGACGACGCCACCGAGTGCGTGGTCGGCTATGTGGAGCAGTTGCGCAACGGGCCTCGCTTCATCGACGCCGCGCTGGCCTTCGCGCGCAAGCGCAAGCCGCTCATCCTGTACAAAGCGGGCGAGACGGACAAGGGCTCCGAGGCAGTGCGCTCGCACACCAGCGCGCTGGCCGGCGATCTGGCGCTGTACAAGGCGGCCTTCGAGCAGCTCAACGTGATCCGCGGCACGGACTTCGCCCAGATGGCCGACCTGGCCTACCTCAGCGGCTTTCGTGCACGCCAGGGCGGGCCGCGCGTGGCAATCGTCACCATGTCGGGGGCGCTCGGGGCCATCCTGGCCGACAAGTTCATCGGTGCGGGGCTGGAGGTGCCTACGCTCAGCGACGACCTGCAGCGTACCCTGCGCGAGGGCATCCCGGACTACGGCATGGTCTCCAACCCGGTGGACGTGACGGGCAACGTGGTCAACTCGCCGCAGTTCGTGCGCACCATCCTGGGGGCGCTGGCGCAGTCGGATCAGGTCGATACCGTCGTGGTCTATGCGCCGGGCTACCTGCTCGACCGCATGGCCGAGCCGCTGGTGGAGGTCTGTGGCCAGTGGAACAAGCTCGTCGTGGCCATTGACACCGGTGCCGCCACGTGCCGGGACCAGCTCGCACAGGCGGGCGTGCCGGTTTTCGACGACATCGGCCGCGCCACGCAGGCGCTGGCACCATTTTGCCAATGGCTGGCGCGCCATGAGGCGGTGGCCCGCTGGGCGGCGCTGCGCCAGGCGCAGGCGGTGGAGTCGGGCACGCCACCGGTGCTGCCCGCGGCGCTCAACGAGCATGCCACCAAGCTGCTGCTGGCGGGCTACGGTGTGCCGTCGCTGCAGGGCCTGCCGGCCCGGGATGCCGACGAGGCGGTGCACGCGGCAGGGCAACTGGGCTACCCCGTGGCCCTGAAGATCCTGAGCGCCGACATCGCCCACAAGACCGAGGTCGGCGGCGTGCGCCTGAACGTGGCCGACGCGCAGGCGTTGCGCAGGCACTGCGAGGACATGCTCGCCAATGTGCAGCGACACAGCCCCGCAGCGCGCATCGACGGCTTCCTCGTGCAGCCCATGGCCAGCGGCGGCGTGGCCGAGCTGATCGCAGGCATCACGCACGACCCGGTGTTCGGCCCCGCGCTCACTGTCGGCCTGGGCGGCGTGCTGACCGAGCTGTACCGCGACGCCAGCCATCGGCTGCTGCCCGTGGACGCTGCCATGGTGCAAACCATGCTGCGCGAGCTGCGCGCCTGGCCGCTGCTGGACGGCTTTCGTGGCCGTCCCCTGGCCGATGTGGCCGGTGCATGCGAAGGCATTGCGGCGCTGTCGCGCGCACAGGCCGCCCTGGGCCCACAGGTGCGGGAGATCGAGATCAACCCCCTGCAGGTGCGCGCGCAGGGACAGGGCGCTTTCGCGCTGGACGCGCTGGTCGTCGTCCAGGACTGACCGGACAGGCATTTCACAAGGAGACAAGCATGGCATCCCTCTTCACCAAGATCGCTTGCGCGCTGGCAGCAACCGCCGCGCTTGCGGCGACCGCCCCGGCCCTGGCGCAGGACGGCTACCCGAACAAGCCCATCCGCATGGTGCTGCCGTTCCCGCCGGGAGGCGTCACCGACCTGCTGGCGCGGGCGCTGGCCGACAAGCTCGGGCCGCGCCTGGGGCAGCCGGTGATCGTGGACAACAAGCCGGGCGCGGGCACGGTGCTGGCGTCCGATCTGGTGGCCAAGGCGCCGGCCGACGGCTACACCGTGCTGCTGGCCGCGTCCTCGCTGGGCACAGCGCCGCTGATCTTCAGCAAGGTCAACTACGACGCGATCAAAAGCTTCACGCCCGTGACCCAGGTCGCATCGGTGGTGCATGTGCTGGTGGTCAACCCGTCCCTGCCCGTGAAGTCGGTCAAGGACCTGGTCGAGTACGCACGCGCCCACCCGGGCAAGCTCAACTACAGCTCCACCGGGGCCGGCACCTCCACCCACCTGGAGGGCGAGCTGTTCAAGAGCATGGCCAATGTCTACATGGTGCACATACCGTACAAAGGCAGCGGGCCGGCGCTGACCGACCTGGTGGCCGGGGAGGTGAACGTGATGTTCGACGCGCTGGGTTCCTCCGGCCCCTTCATCAAGGCCGACAAGCTGCGCGTGCTGGCCGTGACCACCGCCAAGCGCTCCGAATCCATCCCCGAGCTGCCCACGGTGGCCGAATCCGGCGTGCCGGGCTACGAGGCCATGCCCTGGCTCGGCCTGGTGGCGCCGGCTGGAACGCCCGCGCCCGTAGTGGACCGGCTGCACCGCGAGATCGCCGCCATCCTCAAGGAGCCTGATGTCCGCGAGCGCTTCAAGGGCTGGGGGCTGGACATCATCGGCAACACGCCGGCCGAGTTCGCCAGCTTCATCCGCCGCGATGTGGACCAGTGGGCGCGCGTGATCAAGAAAGCCAGCATCAAGGCGGATTGATCCCATGCGCTTTGCGATCACCGAACAGCAGCAGCTGGTGCAGGACAGTGCCCTGCACTGGCTGCGCGAGAACTACGGCTTTCACCAGCGCGCGTCGGGCGTGCACCGCGAGGGGGGACACCCGCAGGCGTGGCAGGCCTTTGCCGAGCTGGGCTGGCTGGCCCTGCCCCTGGCAGAGGACGTGGGCGGCCTGGAGGGTGAAGCCCTCACGGTGGGCCTGCTGGCCCAGGCCCTGGGCGCACACCTCGTGGTGGAGCCCTACGTGGCCCAGGTGGCGCTGGCACTGCGGGCGCTGGACCGCTGCGCTACACCGGCGCAGCGTGCTGCCTGGCTGCCGGCCCTGGTGGCCGGGCACGAGCGCCTGGCCTGGGCCCATGCCGAGCCGGGCGACGCCACACCGTTTGCGCCGCGCGCCTGCACTGCGATGCGCCAAGGCGAGGGCTGGATGCTGCGCGGCATGAAGCAGGCCGTGCGCGGGGCCGGTGGCGCCGCGCACTGGCTCGTGTCCGCCAGTGGCGGTGATGGCGGGCCGCTGCTGTTGCGGGTGCCCGCCGGTCTGCCCGGTGTGCGCGTGGATGCCTATGAGACCAGCGACGGCGCGCTGGCGGCCGACCTGTACTTCGATACCGCATGGGTGCCGACAGAGTCCTTGGTCGGTGAACAGGGCGCCAGCGCCGCGCTCGACGAGGTGCTGGCGTTCGGCATGGTGGCAGCCTGCTGGCAGGCCACGGGCACCATGCAGGCGGCGCTGGCACAGACCCGGCGCTACACGGCCGATCGCCAGCAGTTCGGCCAGGCGCTGGCGCAGTTCCAGGTGGTGCAGCACCGCATCGCCGAGATGGCGGTGCTCTGCACAGAGGCACAGGCAGCCTGCGAGCTGGCCGCCATGCGCCTGGAGTTGGCCCGCGGTGAGGTCCTGCACGCAGTGGCTGCCGCCGTGCGCAGCAAGGTGGTGCGCGCGGCAGGCTTTGTGGCGCGCGAGTGCGTGCAACTGCACGGCGCCATGGGCGTGTGCGAGGAGTTGCCGATTGCGGCCAGCTTCCGCTGCCTGCTCGCCTTCGAGGCCGAGGACGGCAGCGCCGACACCCACGCCCGCTGGCTGGGGCGCCACGCCCTTGATTCCCAGCGCCATACCCACAGCCAGACACTGGGAGAGCATTGATGGATTTGGCATTGGACCCACTGGACCGGGCATTCCGCCAGGAGGTGCGCGACTTTCTGGCCACACACCTCACGCCCGAACTGCGCCTGGGGCAGGCGCGTACCACGGCCATGTACCCCGAGCCGCACATCTCCGGCCCCTGGCAGAAGCTGCTGCAGGCGCGCGGTTGGCTGGTGCCCCTGTGGCCGGTGGAGTGGGGCGGAACGGGTTGGTCGGCGCTGCAGCGCTTCATCTTCGAGACCGAGTGCGCGCTGGCCGGCGCCCCGCTGGTGCACCCCATGGGCGTGCGCCTGGTGGGTCCGGTGCTGCTGCGCTTTGGCACCGAGGCGCAAAAGCGCGAGCACCTGCCGCGCATCCTCTCAGGTCAGGACTACTGGTGCCAGGGCTTCTCGGAGCCCGGCGCGGGCTCTGACCTGGCCGCGCTGCAACTGCGCGCGGACCGCGACGGCGAGGACTACGTTCTTAACGGCACCAAGATTTGGACCACCCACGCTCACCATGCCAACCGCATGTTCGCGCTCGTGCGCACCAGCCGTGAGGGGCGGCGGCAGGAAGGCATTTCATTCCTGCTGATCGACATGGCCGCTGCGGGCATCAGCGTGCGGCCCATTGCCACCATCGGCGGCGACCACGATGTGAACGAGGTGCACTTCGACAGCGTCCGCGTGCCCGTGGCCCAGCGCGTGGGCGAGGAAAACGCGGGCTGGGAATGCGCCAAGTACCTGCTCGAATTCGAACGTGGGGCGGGCATCTTCAGCCCCCGGCTGCGCGCTCAGCTCAAGCGCGTGGCCAGCGTGCTGCCGGCGGCACCAGAAGAGGGCCCGCTGTGCCAGGCCTTCGGCGAACTCAATGCCGACCTCGATGCCTTCGAGTGGCTGGAGGTGCGCAGCATGGCGTCGCTGGCGCCGGGGGCCAGCCCCGGGCCAGTGGCGTCCATCCTGAAATTGCGCGCCAGCCGCCTCAAGCAGGCCATCGGTGCCCTGGGCGCCCAGGCTCTGGGGCGCAGCGGCCTGCGCTGGCACAGCGAGTCTGTGCTGGCCGGTGCTACAAGCCCCCAATGCAGCACGCTGGTGCCCGAGTACTGCAACAGCCGGGCCTTCACCATCTTTGGTGGTGCGGCGGAGATTCAGCTGGGGCTCATTGCACGGACTTTGTAGTTGCCAAGTCGCTGGCGAAGGGAATGGGATCTTGAGGGCCAGAGGCAAGCGTTACACGCTGAGCAATGCCCTGCATCGCCACCAGGTGGGCATCAGGCCAAAGCAGGGCAAGGACGGCTGCTTGAAGTGCTTTTTGCTCACCACCGCTGTCTATTGTTTGACCTGATAGACCTTTTGGCCGGGCCAAAAACCCAGCCCACACATTCACCCCATTGGCTTCCAATGCGGCGCTTCCGGCTCCGGGTACAGCAGCGCCTCGCGCGCCGGCCGCTGCATGGCCTCCCACTGGCGGCGGCGCTTGATGTCGCGGGGACGGATTTTTTCGGGCTGGGTTCGGTGGGTGCGGGACATGGTGGTTACCTCCTCTTGGCGGGTGTGGGGTAGCTCCATTGGCGCGCTGACTGCACCCCGTGGCTGTCGGACGGATTCGATGCAGGGCATCGGCCGCCGCCGAGGGCGCGTGCAAGGCCCTGCCGACGCGCCCCCCCAAAAAAAACAGCCCGCGGTGGGCGGGCTGTGAACTTGCTGTTCAGCAAGGGAGGGGTGGGTGTCGATGCGGTATCGACAGGAGCAATACTAAAGATCCCGACTCGCGATTTTTGTAGGACGGCGCCCCGTTGAAGCGTGTGCAAAAGAGAAGGGCATTTCAACCATGAGGGAGCGGTTCCCTGTGCGGGCCGGGGTGCTGCCTGTAGGAATTGTCCGACCCGCCCATTTTGCAAAAGACTGCATGCAACTGTTGCAGTGCGTTCTAAGCTGATGCCTTCTTCACGGAGGACCACATGCCTATCTTGGGAATCGTCTTTGGAATCCAGGCCATTGCCATCGTCGCAGCGCTGTCGCTGAGCCTGGCCATCTACTCCTGACCTGCTTTGGGGTTGGGCCATGGGCGATGGCTACCGCTCAGGGCGCCGCCCGCCGCAGCATCAGCCCCAGCGCCACCAGGCCCAGTGCCAGCACCGCCAGCCCAAAGCCCAGGGCCGTGGCATGCAGCCCGAAGGTGCCCGCAGCCAGCCCGGCCACGATGGCCGGCACGCTGAACGCCAAGTAGCTGAGAACGAAAAAGCCCGACATCAGCCCCCCGCGCTCTGCCGGCGTGGCGGTGCCCACCAGGCTGCGCAGCGAGCCGTTGAAGCCCGAGCCAAAACCCACCCCCGCCACCACAGTGCCTGCGAAGAAGGCCATGGTCGAATGCAGTGCCACGCCCGCCAGCGTGATCACCAGGCCCAGCACCAGCGCACCGGTGCCCAGCAGCAGCACCTGCCGCGGCGGCTGCGTGCGCACGAAGGCGATGGCCACGGCACTGGTCAGCACCAGCGCGCAGATGAGGGCGCCGCCCACCACCGGTGCGTGGCTGCCCGTGATCACCCGCGCCAGCGTGGGCCCGAGCGAGAGGTAGAAACCGCCCAGTGCCCACAGCGCCGTGTTCAGCGGCAGAATGCGCACCAGCGTGCTGCGCGAACTGGCCGGTATGGCGATGCGCGGGCGCAGCGAGCGCCAGGCGCCTGGGCGGCGCACCACCGTTTCTGGCAAAAAGACGGCGGCCAGCGCCTGCAGCACGAACAGCCCCAGCAGCAACTCGAACACCAGCGCCGTGTGCGTGGGCGCAAACTGCACCAGCGCACTGGTGCCCAGCGCCCCGACGGCCATGCCCAGCATGGGCGCCACGCTGTTGACCAGGGCGCCGCGCTCGGTGTGCAGGTCGATCAGCGCTGCGCTGAGCACGCTGGTGGCGATGCCCGTGGCCAGGCCCTGCACGATGCGCGCGGCAAACAGCCAGGCCACCGAGTCGGCCTGCCAGAAGAGCACGGTGGAGACGATCTCCAATACCAGCGCCAGCAGCACCACCTCGCGCCGGCCCCGGTGGTCCGAGAAGGTGCCAAACACCAGCGCCGCGCCCAGCAGCGCAAACGCATAGCTGGCAAAGACCAGCGTCAGCGTCAGCGCCGAGAAGCCCCAGCTGTCGCGGTACAGCGCATACAGCGGTGAAGGCGCGCTCGACGCTGCCAGAAACCCCACCAGGATGGAGGCCAGCAGCCACAGGGCCATGGCATGGCTGAGCCGCCGTGTGGGCGCGGAGGGCGGGGCGATGGCTGCTGCGGTGGCAGCAGCGGCGCTGAGGTTCGTGGCCATGGAAACTCCAGTACGAGGCAAAAGCAAAGAATTTGCTTTTGCGTATTAAACCACTAAAGCAATGGTTTTGCTTTAGCATGGTGGCCATGAACCCCAGACCATCCCCCCGCCCCGGGGGACGCAGCGCCCGCGTGCAGGCCGCCGTGCACCGCGCCACCAACGAATTGAGCGACGAGCTGGGCCGTGCGCCGCTCACCGTGCCGCTGATCGCCGCCCGGGCGGGCGTGACGCCCTCTACCATCTACCGCCGCTGGGGCGGTCTGGCCGAGCTGCTGGCCGACGTGGCGCTGGACCGGTTTCGCGCCGACACCGAGCCTGCGGACACCGGCAGCGTGGAGGGTGACCTGCAGGCCTGGGCCGAGCAGTTCTTTGAAGAAATGGGCTCCGAGGTCGGGCAGGCCATGCTGCGCGATGTGCTGGCCGGGCGCAGCCAGGGCGAGATGCCCGTGCCCTGCCAATGCGCGGCCTACACCGCCAGCCAGATCGAGATCGTGCTGGCGCGCGGCACCGCGCGCGGCGAGGCCGTGCCGGCAGTGGACGCCATCATGGACGGCGTGGTCGCGCCCATCATCTACCGCACCCTGTTTGGGCCCAACCGGGCCAGCCATGCGCTGGTGCGTGGGCTGGTGGGCGGTTGCATGCAAGGGGCAAGCCGGTCGAACGGTTCGGCCCTGGCACTCGCGGGTGCCGCAGGGCCGGCCTCTTTCATGGACTGACGGCGGCAGGCAAGGCAACGGCGAGTGTGGCCCTGCTTGGCCCTCACCCTTCGGGCTGCGATGGCAGCAGGCTGCATCGCAGCGTTGCGGCCTTTGGCAAGGCGGCCAGCGTTGGTGGCAGCCCGCTGCAACACCGGGGCACGGCCGAGTTCTCGGTTTCAGTGGACCAGCAGCTTGCCGGATCTGGAAATCGTCGGCTGCAAATCGGCTGCAGCGGTCCATTTTTCACCGCCTTTTTTCCCTGCAGCCTGACTATGGGGCTGCCTATCCGGAAAAAACTGTTTCCGCTGAGGTCGATTCTCACTGCGACGCTCCAAATCCGACCCGCTCCTGTGCCTGGACGGGCATGTCCGCCTGCGCGGCTCGCTGTTCCCGGGGCGGCTGGGGCCCGTTGCCGGCCGCTGGGGCCACCACGTGCACGGTGCGCGTGGGAAAAGCGAAATCGATGCCCTGCGCCGCCAGCTCGCGCATGAGCGCCAGATTGATGCGCTGCTGCTCATCCATGTAGATGCCGTAGGCCGGGTCGAGCACGATGTAGACCACCTCGTAGTCCAGCGAGCTGTCGCCGAATTTCTTGAAATGCGCGCGGTCGAAGCGCAGCTTGTCGCTGGCCTCGATGATGCCCTTGACCAGTGCGGGAATGGCCTCGGCCTGCCCGGCCGTGGTGTCGTAGGTCACGCCGAAGCCGAACACGATGCGCCGCTCCCGCAGCCGCTTGAAGTTGCTCACGGTCTGCTTGAGCATCTCGGTGTTGGACATCACGACCTGCTCGCCACTCAGGCTGCGGATGCGCGTGGTTTTGACGCCCACCATCTCCACCGTGCCCGAGACGCCGCCCAGGGAGATGAAATCGCCTACCTCGAAGGGCTTGTCGGTGGCGATGGCGATGGACGCGAACAGGTCGCCCAGAATGTTCTGTGCCGCCAGCGCAATCGCAATGCCGCCCACGCCCAGGCTGGCGACGAAGGCCGTGATGTTGACCCCTACGTTCGACAGCATTGCCAGCAGCGCCACGGCCCACAACAGCGTGCGCAGGCCCCATGAGACCAGCGTGGTGGCCGCGCTCTGCGGCCCCTGGCCAGTGGTGGCATGGCGCTCGGCATAGCGGCGCAGGCCGATGGTCACCGCACGGTTGGCCCACAGCGCCAGCTGCAGGGCCAGCGCCACGAACCACAGCTGGCCCACGCGCGAAGCCCAGCGGTCCGGCAGGTCGAGCATGCCCACGCCGATCAGCAGCGCGGCCAGGGCCATCAGCCACTGGCTGGTGCCGCTGAGCACTTCGATGAAAAAGTCGTCAGCGCGGTTGGTCGTGCGGCCTGCGATCTTGGCAAGCCTCTTGAGGGCGATGCGTACCGTGGTGGCCATCGCCAGATAGACCAGCATTGCAACCAGGCAAGCGATGGCGATGCTGCTGACGGACAGGCCTGCGATGGTGGTCTGCTGGAGCCAGGGGAGGAGGGAGAAATCACTGTTCATTCCCCAAACCGTAACAGCTAAGCATTCCAGGCCGCCAGATGCCGCACCCTGCGGGTGGGGCTTTTCGTGCCGAGGCCGCTGCAGGGTGCTGCGCAGTCCGGCTGCTGCGCAGCAGGGGGTCAGGGCCTTTTCTTGCGCGTTGCGCGCCAGTCCCACGGCGGCAGCGGGCTGGTCTGCGCCCACAGGCCGCGCCCGGCCGCCTGGGCGCGCAGCTGCACATCGGCCAGCGCCTCATAGCCCAGGCCCACCTTGGGGTCATACCAGGCCATGCCGGCGCGCAGCTGCTCTGTGGCGGCGTCCTTGCCCTGGCATTCCACGTCGGCCACGGTGCGGCCAAAAACGTCGACGGTGATGTTGCTGAGCTTGACCTTCTGCGGTATCAGGCACAGGTTGACCAGGCTCTTGTGCGACAGCTCGCCAAAGGGCTGGCGCATCTCGGGCGCATCGATGGCGCGCACGGCGACGAAGGTCTCTTCATTGCGGGTCACATCGGCGCAGCGGGCGCGGAAAGAGTCGCCATCGTGGATGGCAACGACCAGGCAAAGCAGGGTGGCGGTGGTCAAGGGCATGGTGTGGCCGGGCGGTGCGGGGTGACTAGGTGGGGGCGGCAGCAGTGCCGGCGGGCGCGTGTGCAGGCGCATGCCCGCGCGTGCAACCGGCCTCTCGCGCCGCGGCATGCGGGCGGTGCTTGTCGATGCGTTCTGCCATCCCTCTCACCCCGATTGTGTGTTGGTGGAATTTTTGTGGCGCTATTTTGCTATGGCTGGGCCGGCCTGCAGCAGCTTGGCGCGCGGTTTTGGGGGAGTTCACCCAAATGCCAGGCGACTTTTCACGGCGTCGCCGGCATGATGCGCACCTCGATCACTTCAGCAAGGCGGGCACTGCATGGCGAATGGACACCCGGGCGACACGACACCACCACGCAACCGGCCGGCTGCCGGCCTGGGCATTCTGGGGGCCTTGCTGCTGTTTGCCGGCGACATGCTGCTACTGGGCCATTGGGGGGCTGCCGCTGATTTCCGCGCCGGGATGCTGGAGCTGATCCGCTCGGCGCCGGTGGAACGCATCTGGGCCGGCGGCCTGCTCGGGCCCGTGGCGGGGGCCTTGCTGGTGGCGGGCTTCTGGCAGGTCTGCCAGGGGGTGAAGGTGCCGGCGGAGTGGGCGGCGCGCGCCATGTTCGGCCTGTTCCTGCTGTTTGCGGTGGGACTGGCGGCCATCCATTCCGTGTGGGCGGTGTTCGAGCTGCTCATCCGTTCGTGCGTGGATGGCGCGGCCGGTGGGGCTCCCGCGGCATGCCAGGCGCAGGCCGACGCCGTGCAGGCCTACATGCGGGTGTCGCTGCTGGCCCTGGCCGTGCCGGGCGCCATCGCCTCGGTGATCCTGGCTGTGCTGGTGCTGCGCAGGCGCACGCACCTGCCGCGCTGGACGGTGGTGGCCAACCCGCTGCTGCTGGTGGCGGTGCTGTTGCCCGCATTTGCCGCCGCGCCCGCGCCCATCGGGGCGGTGCTGCTGGGCGGGTCGGCGAGCATTCTGCTGCTGGTATTCTTTGCGGTGGCCCAGGGCAGCACCTGGGGCCGCGTGCAGTGAACCAGCACGCGCAGACCTCACTTTGAGCGTTTTCTTCAGCGCGCTGGCCGTGGCCGGTGCCCCTCCCTGGCTGGGGGCGTCATGGGAGTCAGGCATGATGGATTGCCGTTCAGGGCAAGATGGGCATTCCCTGGGTCGGCTCGGCCAGGCGACCCATCGCAAGCATTGCCGTGGCGGCAGTGCTCGTGCCAGAACGACGCCATTCACCTCTGACCTGGAAGGTAACGCACATGTCTGACCCCGTGAACGACAACGACGACCACAACCCCTACGAAGATGCCATGGCTGCCTACGACCGGGGGCATCTGAGCAAGGCGTTCAAGCTGTTCCTGGCGGGGGCGGAATCGGGCGATGTGGATTCGATGGCCATGGTCGCGGTGATGTACGGCGCGGGCGAAGGCGTGCGGATCGACCTGCACCAGTCCATCGAATGGGACCAGAAGGCCATTGCGGCGGGCAGTGAGCTGGCGTTTCTGAACATCGCCATCACCTACCGCTGCGTGGGCGATTTGGTGAATGCCAGGCACTTCTTCGAACGCGCGCTGGAGTCCGGTGACGGAGAGGCCGCGCTGCAGCTGGCCAAGCTCTACATGGTGAGCGACAAGGAAAGCGAGACGGTGCGCAAGTACCTGCACATCGCCATCGACAGCACGAACGCCTTCGACGACACCAGGCAGGAAGCCCGGGACCTGCTGGCGCGGGGCGTGCAGCGCGACTGACGGTCTGGTTCAGCCGCCGGTTTTCCTCTTTGTGCTCGCCCGCTTGCGGGCCTGCGCCAGTTCGGCCCACACCGGCGCATGGTCGCTGGGGCTTTGGTGGGCCCGCTCCTGGCGGTCCACACCGGCGCCCACCACCTTCAGTTGCTGGCCGACCAGGATGTGGTCGATGCGCAGCCCTGCATCGCGCTCCCAGCGCCGGCGCCGGTAGTCCCAGAACGTAAACAACGGGCGCTCCTTTGGGTGCGCCTGGGCCAGGGCGTCGGTCCAGCCCTGGGCCAGCAGCTGTGCAAAGGCTTGCCGGGGCTCGGGTTGCAGCAGGGCGTTGTCGCGCCAGGTGTCGGGCTTGTAGATATCGGCGTCGGTGGGCGCCACGTTCCAGTCGCCCAGCAGCACCACCGGGTGGCCCGTGGCCCACAGCTGTGCGGCGCGCTGCTGCAGGCGCGCGAACCAGCGCATTTTGTACTCAAACTTGGGGCCGGGCCTGGGGTTGCCGTTGGGCAGGTACAGGCAGGCGAACAGCACGCCGCCGATGGCGGCCTCGAGGTAGCGGGCTTCTTTGTCTGCCGGGTCGCCAGGCAGCGTGGTGGCCACCGGCAAGGGCGCGGCGCCGCGTGCCAGCAGGGCCACGCCGTTCCAGGTGCACTGGCCCACTGCTACCGCGCCGTAGCCTGCGGCCTGCAGCGCATCGGCAGGGAACTGGGCCGTGGTGCACTTGAGCTCCTGCAGCGCCACCACGTCGGGCTGGGTGCGTTGCAGCCAGTCCACCAACTGGGGCAGCCGCTTGTGGATGTTGTTGACGTTCCAGGTGGCGACCCGCATGGCATCACGGTGCTGGCATGGCACAGGTTGCCGTGGTCACAGGGCCTCTTCTTTTCACGCGGCCTTGCGGTGTGGAGTGGTCGTGCCGGTCTTCCTGGCTGGCGCGGCTTTGGCGGTGGTCTTTTTGGCGGGGGCCTTGGTCTTGGGTGCCGACTTCGCATCTGCGCGGCCCTTGTGGCCCAGGCTGCGCTTGAGCAGGGCGGTCAGGTCGATCACATCGCCGCTGGCCTGCGGTGCTTCCTCTTCGGGCTCCAGAACGGTCTGGGCCTTGCCTGCCTTGGCTTTTTTCTCCACCAGCTTCATCACCTGGCGGCGAAACTCGTCCTTGAAGTCGCCGGGGTTCCAGGGGCCCGACATTTCCTGGACCAGCTGCGTGGCCATCTTGAGCTCGGCCGCGCTCACGCTCTTCTTGCCAGCAGGCGGCAGCTTGAGCGAGTCGAGCGTCTTGACCTCGTCGCCCCAGCGCAGCAGGTTGAGCACCAGGGCCGGGCCCGAGGGCACCAGCGCCGCCAGGTGCTGCTTGGTGGCGATGACGACGCGCGCCAGCCCGATCTTGCCGGTGGCGATGAGGGTTTCACGCAGCAGCGCGTAGACCTTGTCGCTCTTGTCTGTCGGGGCAACGAAGTAGGGCCGCTCCAGGAAGATGAAGGGCATCTCGGCGGCATCGATGAAGCGCTCGATGGCGATGGTCTGCGTGGTCTTGGGGAAGACTGCCTCGATCTCCTCGGGGCTGATGACCACGTACTTGCCTTCGCCATACGCCACGCCCTTGACGATGTGGTCGCGGTCGATCTCCTTGCCCGTGCGCTTGTTCACGCGCTTGTAGCCCACGGGGTCCATGGTGCGCTTGTCCAGCCAGTCGAAATCAACGCCCTCAGCGGTGGCTGCCGTGTGCAGGCCCACGGGGATGTGCACCAGGCCGAAAGTGATGGCGCCCTTCCACAGGGTACGGCTGCCGCCTGAAGACGAGGGTGCTGTTGCGGCTGCTGCCTTTGATGCTGCTGCTTTGGCCATGATGGCTACTCCAAACGGGAACCCCGGGTGGCAGAAGTCTGGCGCGCTGCGCTGGTGCGAGCTGTAGGCGGGCGCTCACGCAGTGGGTAGGCATTCGGGCAACTGCCGCGTGTGCCGCATTCACCTATGCTGGAGCCCTATGCCCGCCACCACGCTTCGCCCCATCGCAGTGCACGTGCAAGAGGCTGTGCCAAGCCGGTTTCATTGGGTTCTGACCGAGCGCGGCAGCGGCAACGGCTGGGCAGAGATCCAGCGCGCGCCCGCGCCCGCCGCCACTTACCGGCAGGCCATGGCCGACGGGCTGCTGGCACTGCAGGCATTGATCGACGACCTGGACATCGGCCCGCGCAACGCCGCGGCGCAAGCCCCTGGCCCGCACGGGGGGCGTGCTCGCCAAGCTTCATCGAATGCCGCCTCTGCACCCCTGCCCGCCAAGCGCTCGCTGTTCGGATTCGGCCCCGCGAGGTGACATGCGGTGGCTCTTTGTAGGCAGCTTGGCGCAGGCCACCATCCGGTGAGAAGAACCCAGGGCGGCGCGAATAGGACGCGCCAACGGCACGCAGTCCTACTGCTGGGTATTTTCGCGACTACGTAGTATGAGTGACGGCAATTTGACCGTTATTCACCGGAGACAATTCCATGTCGAACCCATCCACACCACGCACCCTCCCAACCCTGCGCCACCTGGTGGCCGTGCCCCTGATCGCAGTGGCCGCGCTGTCGCTCACCGCCTGCGACACCATGAAATCCAGCGGCTCCAAGTCTTCGTCATCGCAGATGAGCAGCCCGCAGGCGAGTGGCACCAATTCCGGCGCCATGGGTGGCTCGACCACCAATTCCAGCAGCCCCGGCAGCTCGACCGGGATGAGCGGCACGGCGCCCTCTTCGAGCGGTAGCGGCACCGGCAACTCGGGCACCGGCACCGCCGGCGGCACTGGCAGCTCGGGTGGCACCGGCGGCACCGGCCCTGGCGCTGCGGGGGCCCCTGGCGGCAGTGGCGGCTCGCGTTGATGGTTTTTTTGACGCCGTGAAATGGGCGCCCCGCCAGGGCCCCAGGAGGCTATTGCCACCTGGGGCTTTTTCATGCCCTATCGAAACCCGTACCTGCGCCCATCCCCGCCGCATGCCTGCGCCGCACCCGGCATGCCCGTGGGGCATCAGCCGCCGTTCATCAACGCGTTGTAGCGACACTGCATCTCCTCGGGCGTCACTTTCTCGATCGAATGGCCGACGTTCCAGCGGTGGCCGAAGGGGTCGCGCACCACGCCCGAGCGCTCGCCGTAGAACGCGTCCTGCGCTGGCCGATCCAGCGTGGCGCCGAGGGCAAGGGCTCGGGCGATCACCGCGTCCGCATCGTCCACGTGGATGTGCAGCGACACGCTGGTGGGCGCGCCGGCCTTGGGGCCATGGATGCCGCACTCGGGGTACTCGTCGCTGACCATCAGCGTGCTGCCGCCGAAGTCGAGCTCGGCATGGCCCAGCCGGCCGGTGGGGGGCTCGGTCAGCCGGAACAGCTCGCGCGCGCCGAAGGCTTCTTCGTAGAAGCGGATCGCCGCTGCGCCATCGGCAACGTGCAGGTAGGGAAATAGTTCGTGGAAAATGTCGTGCATCTCCTTTGGTTGCAAGTTCAGCACCACTGTAGGCAAGGCGGGCAGGGATGTCTTGAAGGAAATTGACCCTGGGCCGGGTTCTTGGCTGCGTATTTCGGGTCTTCCGGACAGCCAGTTCGGCACCGTGGACACAGAAGCCGGCACCGTGAGCAGAGGCGCAAATGGCCGGCCGAACCTTGCTGAAGAACATTTGCGGGCGTGGGCTAGACTTTGGGTATCGGCTAGGAGCGGTCTTTCAATTAGAAATCGGCGTCACCGAAGTCCAGTGAGTTTGGGGGCCTGGGCAGGCAGCGGCAGCAATATGCCATCGATCTCGCGGCGTGTGAGGCTGTATCTTGCCGTCGGCGCGAGGCGGTCGGCCATTTGGGGGATATCTATGGGCGGCGCAGCCCACTAGACTGGCACTGCTGCAGGCACCACCGTGCACGGCACGCGATTGAGAGGGAGAACCACCTATGCGACGGCAGATCTGGCGCACCACCCTGGCTGCGCTACTGGCCAGCGCCAGCTTGGGCGCTGGCGCGGGGATGTCTTTGCCCATCACGGCCGTGGAGCTCGATGGCGTGAGCATGGCCAAGCTGCGCGGCTCCATTGCCTTGCCGCGGCCGGACCTCGCTATCACCGAGCTTTTAACGTACGTCTACCCCGAAGACATCCTGCGCAAGGACAGCCCCCGGTCTGCCCCTTACGCGAGTTTTTCGACAGAGGTGTTCGAGACCGGACCCGGTTACCAGCGCAAACGGGTCGGAAACTGCAAATTCGAGCAAGCGCAGTGGACCTGTCGGGGCCATGACATGATCGCCTTTGACAACGGCATTGCGGCAGGCGTGTCCACTACCATGCCGACCGCGATGGTCCTGCGTATCCTGAACTTCGCCCAGCAGTTGGCCGCGGACGAGCGGAAATTTTTCATAACGTCGTACGACAACGGCGACCGGTTCTCGGTCACCGTGGGCGACGGCTGCACCTCCACGATGTCCCTGCGGCGCAAGGGCGAGACTTTCGAGGTGGTGTTTCCGGAATGGCGCAACGCGCGGGTCTGCCATTGAGGCAGCACATTGCAAACGGCTGCGACACCAGCCACGGCAGCAACGGCTGCCTCACCCCCTTGCCATCTTGCTTGCACCGACGACATAAACCCATCCCCACGCTCCGCGCACGCCACGGTGCCGTCCACCACGCCGTTCACCCTGCCGTCGCTGCTGTGGTTGGGCCTTTGCCTGCTCTGGCCCCTGTGCGCGGGCGCCCAGGAGCAGCTCTTGGCCGATTGCTGCCTTACTAGCAGCGGCAGCTTTGGGCCCATAGCCGCCGGACGCTGATACCGGGAAGCGGTCACTCACCGTCCGCGAATTGAACGACTGGTTCTGGGGTGAGGCGAGAGTCGGCAATGCGCCCGGCGCAGTCCTTCAGCAACAGGAGAAGTTGACAGTTGTCCAAGCCGCCGAACGGCCATGTTTTGAAGACGTGCGCCATCCACGAAAAAGCACTGCGCCACCGAAGCGATCCAACGCTGCAAAAACCATAGCAGCTGGCGCCTGCCACATGGACGCCAAAGGCCCGAAAGAGAAATTGCCAAGAAGGTGTGCAGTGATTGATTTCGATTTTTGCCTCAAAGCAACTCCCAGCTTAGCGAAACCCTCTGACAGTCTTGCTCTACAAACCTATCGGAACCCTTCAAACGTGCGCACCACTACCCATTTCGCTCTTATGGCCAGCGATATGCAGCTAGCGCTGTGCTTTGCATCGTCGGACAAAAAATTGAAATTGAACAGCGCAAAGCACCGTGGGCTACTACCGAAGGATGGACTCGGCCACCAATTTGGCGAGGTTGTCAATCAAAACCAAATGATTTCCCAGGTTGGATTTTTCCAAGACCACTGGGCTATTCAAAACCCACGTTTCCTTGCCATCGCTCACGCGCAAGAGTGAACCATTTTGGAGTGTCACGAAGTCAGATCGAAAAGTCATTGGCGCAGCGTTTCTGAATTCACCGAGGTCCAGGATGAGCACGTAATCGGCCGCAGCGCTCTTGCCCGCTTCCAGGGCGTCTGATTTAACGATGCTCGCAGAGTGATTGAGTTTTGCATTCGCGTCGAAGGGTGTCGCCTTGAATGTAGACAGGGTACTGAGTTCGCGGAGCACTGCCACTTGAAGATTTTTACCACTTCCTGCTCCTTGCGCATGGGCTTTTCCCCCTTGTACAACGTCGCGTGAAGGCATGATCAAGATTTTGGAACCGTTTGCGATGGGCTCAGACTTGGTAGTCGACATCGATGCACAGCCAGAGAGTACGACCAAGCATCCAATAACTGCTAGTGCGCGGCCGAGAAAGGAAGTATTTTTTTTCATGAGGATTGAAGTTGGTGCTGTTGGTGATGACTTGGGTTTTGGAGCGAAGAATGAATACGCATCGTCGTGCCGACCTCCATCTCTTGCGGCAGAGCTCACGGCCGCTCCTGGCCGATATCGGAAGTTTAGCTGGACACAGCAGTGCCCCGTATCACCCAAGAAGGCGATTGGGAGCCTGTCGGACTTGGAAATCGTCGGCTACAAATCGACCGCAGCGGTCCATTTTTCACCGCTTTTTTGCCCCATAGCCTGGCTATGGGGCTGCAAATCCGGCAAAAACTGTCCTCGCTGTGGCCGATTTTCGCTTTCGACGCTCCAAGTCCGACAGGCTCCTGGACGAGCCGAACAGATGCTCATGGTCAGCGACCTGGGAATGCACACGAGCGCCGATCTCTTCGTCCAATTCCCGCCATTCCCGCCGTTTCCGCTGTCCAGGTCAACTCGCCCCCACTGTCTAGCAGCGACCGAAATACGCATCAGCCCACGCGCACATGGTTGCGCTGTGCCGGTGCGGCGCGCAGCCAGTCTGTGGGCGTGACGCCGGTGAGGTCGCGGAACTCGCGGGTGAAATGCGCCTGGTCGGCAAAGCCCGCGTCGGCCGCGATGCCGGCGGGCTGCAGGCCCGGGGTATCGAGCCCGGCCAGCGCCGCCTGCAGCCGCAGCACGCGCGCATGCTGCTTGGGTGCCAAGCCGGTGGCTTCGCGGAAGTGGGCAATCAGGTGGCGGTGGCTGAGCCCGCTGGCGCGCACGGCCTGCTGCACCTGCGCGCCGCCGTGCAGACTGGCCAGCGCGGCCGCCACGGCCGGGTGCAGACCGCGCACGCTGTTGCTGAGGCGCGCGAGCAGCCAGCACTCCAGCACGCGCAGGCAGGCCTCTGGCCCGTGCTGCTCCTGCAGCCTGTGCTGCAAGTCGGTGGCGCTGGCGCCGCACACGTCGGCCAGTGGCGTGTGGCGCTCGGCCAGGTCCTGCGCGCTGGTGCCCAGCAGCGCGCCCGCTGCGCCGGGCGCAAGTTGCACGCCCACCGACCAGCCAGGCGCGCCGGCCTCCTTGGCGTAGTGGCCGAACCTGGCGCCGCCGACCACGGCATCGCCGGGAAAGTAGCCCGCAGTGTCCTGGGGGTCACGGAACAGGTGCAGCGGCTGCCCGCCCCAGCGCAGCGCCAGGTGCATGTGGCCCGTGGGCAGTACGTGTTCGCGCACGGGGCAGACCGATGGCGGCGCCGGTGTGAAGCCGGCCCACAGCAGGCGCACGAAGGGGCGCAGCGGCGCAATGGGGGGTCTTGTGATCATCATGCTCATCGCCGCAGGGGAGCAGGGGCTGCGTTGGTTGGTGCGGGCCTGCGCTCAACACACCACCATGTGCTCCACGCCCGCGTCCACCTGGGTCAGTTCTTCCCGCCACCAGCGCGGATCGTTGACGTCGCGCCAGTGAACATCGGGTGAAAGGCTGCGTGTACTGGGGTGGAACACGTCTGCCAGCGACACGAAGATGCTGCCTGGCTGCGGCCAGTCGGGCTGGTCCACCGCCACCAGCCGGTTGCCTCGGCGCAACTCGGCCAGCAGGCAGGTGCGCAATCCGTCGGGCATGGCGCGCAGCATGGCGATGGCCTGGGCGTTGTGCGTGGGCACCGCCACCGAGACTGCGGCATCTTCCAGCGCGGCGATGGCGGGCTCGGTTCCCGGGAGCCGTGCAAGGGTGCGGGATGCTTTCATGGCCGGGGCGGTCTCGGCGCCTCGGTCAGACCTTCAGCTTGCGGGACTGCAGCGCGGCAGCGTAGTCCGCGACGATGCGGGCAATGGCGCCTTTTTCGTTGGCCTCCAGCGCAGTGCGCTCCTGGAACAGCTTGCTGCGGTCGGCTACCAGGCGCTCCATCTTGGCGGTGTCGGGGTTGGGTCGGTTGCTCTCGTGCTGGATGTCCGCCGCCAGGGCAGCGAGCCAGGCGCTCAGGCAGGCGGTGGCGGCCTGGTGGTGGGTGGTGGGGGTGGTCTGTGCTGTTGGCTCTGGCTGGGCGGCAGTCATCGTCATGGCTCCTGGATGGTCTTGTGGGGCGGCGGGGCAGGGGGTGTCCCCTCTACCACTTGACTGTAACGCGGGATGGTGCAAAAGCCGGGGGCGCAGATGCGCTGTCGTGCAAAACATGACCTCGGACGTAATCGACGCGCAACACGGCCTTTTCTACAGTGGCACCTGACTGCCGGGGCATGGTGCCCGCGGCGCACGGTTCATCCACCCCACCCCTTGATGGAGATCCACCATGTCCGCCTACGCCATCGGCCTGCTCGAAGACCTGCAGTTCGGCCCCGACATCGTTACCTACCTGCAGCGCATCGACGCCACGCTGGCGCCGTTTGGCGGGGAGTTTCTAGTGCACGGCACGCGCCCGGAGTTGAAGGAGGGCAAGTTCGGCGGCGACTGCGTGGTGATCGCCTTCCCCTCCATGGAGCAGGCGCGCGCCTGGTACGACTCGGATGCCTACGCGCCGATGATCCCGATGCGCACGCAGCACTCCCGGTCCACGGTGTTCTTGCTGGAGGGGGTGAAGGAGGTGCCGTACCGGGCGGTGGGGTTGCTCCAGAAGTTGGGGGTGTAGGGCTGTTCAGAGTCCGGTGCCAAAAAATTTCAATTTATGGCTATTCCAATAGCCATAATCCAGCCTGTGGTCGAGCAATTTGTCTATCATGATAGACCATATGGCCTACCCCCAATTCACCACCGTCGAAATCCACCATGCCGGCCAATGGCATGCCGCTGGCGATCTGCGGGTGGTGGACCACGGGCATGGTGACTTCACCTACCGTGATGACTATGTGTTCGGCCCGCTGCAGTTGCCGGTGTCACTGAAGTTACCGGTCGGCATTGCGCCTGCGCCGCTGGTGGAGGGACCGCTGGGGCCGCGGCGTGACCTGAGGCTGCCTGCGTTCCTCTACGACATGGTGCCCCAGGGCCGGGGCCGGCGATTTTTGCTGGACACGCTCGGCCTGGCCGATGCGGATGGGCTGGAGGCAGCGCTGCTGCTGCGGGGCGCGTTCAGCCCCATCGGGGCATTGCGCATTGCCTCAGCGGTCACGTTTTACGAGGAAGAGGCCCGCAAGGCCGGCCCGGCGCAGGCGTCCATGGCGCAGGGCTTCGAGCTGGGCGACATGTCTGCCCGGAGCGAGGCGTTTGTGGAGCATCTGGCACTGCACTCCATGCTGGCATCTGGCACCACGGGCGTGCAGGGCGTGGCACCCAAGTTTTTGCTGGCCACGGATGCGCAGGGGCGTTGGTTTGCGGACATGGCCTTGCCCGATTCGCAGGCCCGTGAGCATTGGCTTGCCAAGCTGCCGCGCGGGCGCACGCTGGATGACCTGGCGGTACACCGCAACGAGGCGGCGTACCTGCGCCTGGCGCATGCCTGCGGGATACGCACGAACGAGCCGCCGCAGATGGTCGGCCACATGCTGCTGGTGCGCCGGTTCGACCGCGTGGTGCGGCACGGGCTGCTGCACCGCCTTCACCAGGAGAGCGCGGCCAGCCTGCGCGGCCTGCGCGGTTTTGGGCTGCCGGTGCGCCAGCAGGATCTTGTGGTGGCCATCCGCAGCGTGGTGGACGACCCTGAGCGCGAAACGCTGGAGTTTTTGCGACGTGACGTGCTCAACCTGGCCATGCGCAACACCGACAACCATGCGCGCAACACGGCGGTGCAGCGCACGGCCGACGGGCTGGTGCAGTTGACACCGGTGTTCGATTTTTCGCCCATGTTCCTGGACCCGGAGCTGGTGGCGCGAAGCTGCCACTGGCAATCTGCTGCCGGCCAGCGCCTGCCCGATTGGCAGGCGGTGGTCGATGATCTGCCTGTGGACGATGCGGAGCGAGAGCGCATTGCCGCAGCGCTGGTGGCGTTTGCACCTGTGGTGGAGAGGTTGCCGCAACTGGCGATGGATGCGGGGGTGGATGGCGAGGTCATCGAGCAGTGCCGCAAAAGCATCGACCGGCAGGCGCAGCAGCTGTGGGCACTGGCGAGCCGGGGAGAGGCACACCGCCATGGCTGATGCGCGCCTGAAACGACCTGTCGACCCCGAGACAGCTGCGGCGCGGCGCGAGGAACTGTACCGCATGGTGGCCAGCGGCGAGATCAGCCTGGGCGATGCCGTCGCCCGGATGCGCAGGATCAGCCGGCTCACGCAGGAGGAATTTGCCGCCCACCGCGGCATCAGCGTGCAGGCACTGCGCCAGATCGAACGGGACCATGGCAACCCGACGGTGGAGACCCTGAACAAGGTGGCTGCGGTGTTCAGCCTGCAGGTGGGGTTTGTGCCGCTGCGCAGGCGGTAGGCGGGTGCAGTACGCGGCAATCGGAACCTGTCAGGCCATCGCCCCCTGCCGCACCACCCGCGCCTCCTTGATCGGCAGGTTTACCAGCGCTGCCGCCAGGGCCAGCGCCGCATCGGCCCACCACATCCACGTGTCGGCTAGCGGCGGGGGCGTTGAAGGAGTGGTTGGCGTGTACGGCGAAGGCGGAGCGGGCGTGGTCGGCGGGGTTGAGGGCGGTGTGGCGTGCGGTGAGATATGCCAACGTTCTTTTGCTTGCACGACCTTCTTCGGTATATAAAAGTCCAAGACTGCTGCAAAGCGGCGGCAAAGCAGCTAACCATCGTCAGGATCAAGTTGAGCTGGAGTTTATGAACGATGACTGATCAAGAAACGATCCAGGAAATCAAAGCGCTGGTCGCAAGTTTCAAGCACATTTTTGATGAGCGGCCAGGGATGCTTGGTGACGCCGTTGAAGTGAACGCGAAGTTCCACGTCGTTGATCAATTGCACTTTTTATTGCACAAGGGTCGGCGCATCGATGCTGGTGAGTCGTGGATAGCCTTCTTGATCTCCAAGAAGCACATCAGTGGTGCCGAGAATCACTTCAGATCGGCGTTGAACGCGGACCCCTGTGATTTTTCACTGCTGCAGAAAACCAGGCGGGAGTATGAGGAGTGGCTGTCCAAGATCGATGGCCTTGTGCAGCCATGATTTCTCCGTTCAGTATCGAAATTCACTTTCGCCCCTTTGGCTTGAAGCCCGTTGAACAGGGGCCGTGTTTTGCGCAGCGGTATGCACGGTTGGGTGGGGCATCCCGTCTGGAAGTTGTCTGGTCGCCTGCTTCCCATATGGTTTGTGAGCTTGCCTCGTTGGATGTTAGCTACTGGATTGGCATTCCGGATGGGGGCGCGGGGCAACCCAGTGGTTACCGCATTCTGGACCTGCAATACCTGCTGTTGGACCACGCGTTGACTTGGCCTGTGCAGCCGTTGCCAGGAGCAGGTGGTTATGCGCGTTGAATCGATGGTCCGGTTGGGTGCCGCGCTGGGATTGACGTTGGTGTATGCGCTGTGGATCGCGTTGGTCGCCAATCAGCAGCCCTATCTGGTACTTCTTGCGGTCTATTTCTTGGCGCTTGCGGCTGCGTGGTTGGCCTATCGAAGGGTTTGCTGGAAAAGGTCGCTGATGCTGGATTGCATTGCTGGAGGAGTGGTGGGTTACGCATCGATGGTGATCGTTTCCGTGGTTTGGCGATGCTTCATCCATCCTGGGGGCTCCGCTGGCTCGAATACGGAGGCAGACCTGTATTTTTTCCCCGTGGTTTCGATGGGGTGGCTTTACGGAGGTGTGCTGTTTATGCTGATGGGCGGTCGGAAAAGGCGTCTGTAGTTTTGAAGCGGACCTGCGGCCAGTGGGGCGTGCTTGCGGCGGCTGGCTGGATTGGTGTTGTGCTTTGTGGAGCCTGGTTGTTGAGATTGGCTCCCGTGGTTGCTGCGTGTCTGTGTTTGAGGGCGGAGGCCGGGATGTGCGCCCGGCGGCGCAGTAACTTTCTCTTGGGCCGCCGAGAGAAAGTCACCAAAGAGAAGGCGGCCCCCAGTCTGCGTCCCCCGTTCGCCCTGTCGGGCGAACGGGGGCAG
>NZ_LMIH01000007.1:3303-3535 GCF_001428645.1 Acidovorax sp. Root217 | reverse complement strand
TGTCCTTCGGCACACGCACCCACCCCAGCCCCTGCGCTTCTCGGCGCAGCCAGAAGGGGTGGGAGCGGGGTCACGGACGGCTGCTGCTGCGCAGCTGCGCCTGGGGTCGGTTCGCGCGGCGCGCTGCCGATGGGTTGAGCGCAACCGCTGTGCTCATGCCGAGCGCAGCGATGGCGCACCGGGCCGAGCGAAGCAATGGCCCGGGTGGGACCCGCTCCCACCCCCTTCTGAT
>NZ_LMIH01000007.1:0-3270 GCF_001428645.1 Acidovorax sp. Root217 | reverse complement strand
TGAGCGCGTGCCGAAGGACACGCGCATCGTCATCTGGCTCGCCGAAGCTGTTTGACCGGAGCTCCCTCGAAGAGGGAGCGCAGGGAGTTCTTCGGCGTCACCCCAGGACCGAGCATCGCAGGCTGCCCCACTCGCCCAACGGGCGGGTGGGGACACGAGCAGCGGGGTCGCCTTTTCTTGGCCTACCTTCTTTTGGCGACGCAAAAGAAGGTAGGTGCGCTGCCGGGCGCACATCCCGGCCTCCGCCCGCAACCAAGGCACACCGCGAGAAGCTGGGCGCCCATCTGTGCCCCTTTCGCTCACGCCGCAGCCGGCTGTTGCCGCACCACCAGCGCCTGCGTGATCGGCCGGTTCACCGGCGCTGCCGCGAGTGCCAGTAGTGCCGCATGCGATCAGGGGCGAACTGCGACGCATGTGTCAATGCGGGGGGGGCCTCGCAGGGACATAGGCTGCAGCTTGGACCCCGAAACGAAAGGTGAAATCAAGCCGGAGCGAGCACCAGGCGCCCGATCTCCGCCTTGGCCGGCCGCACCTTGATTTCAATGTCGTAGCCCAGGCGGGTGAGGCAGTCCATCAGCTTGCGCTCCGACAGGTTGGAGAACTCACCGCGCACCATGTCGGAGACCTTGGGCTGCGTGATGCGCATTCGCTTTGCCGCTTCTTGCTGCGTCAGGCCCTGGCTGCGCATGGCCTTTCTGATTTCGATGACCAGGCCGGTTTTGATTCTGAGCTTTTCGGCGTCGGCCAGTCCAAGGTCGGCAAACACGTTGCCGGAACCTCGATGTACTTCGACGCCATCCACAAGCCTGGCTTTCATTTGCGCAACTCCGTCATACGCTTGGGCGGTCTTGGCCGGGTACGGACCATGCCCACTTTGGTTTATACCTGAAAAGGTATATTCAATCCACGCGGGCTATTTCCTCTTCCTGGCGCAGGCCGGAAGAGGGCTCAAGGCGATACGGCCGCCTGCCCATGGGCACTGCTCCCCCATCCCGCAACCACTGTGTGCGCCAGCGCCTCGATACCGGGCGGCGACAGATCCGCCGCATCCACCACCTGCCGCTGCTCCCACGCATGGAAGTACGAGCGGTGCGAGCGCGCGTACGAGGGGTCGTAGTGCCGGGTGGCCAGGGCCTCGAACAGCTGGGGCAGCTGGCGCGCGAGGGCCATGGCCTGCCAGGCGGCGATGGTCTCGTTGCCGTGCAGGGGTTTCAACGGGGCCAGTTGGTCGGCCAGCCACTGGGGGCGGTCGCCCAGGTAGGCGTAGTCGCGCAGCAGGTATTCCACGCGCGCGGCGGTGCTGGCGCGCAGCTCGATGCAGGGGCTGGCGCGCATGCGCTCGGCCAGCGGCGTGGGCAGCGTGAGGCGGCCGATGCGGCGGCCTTCGCCTTCGATGTACAGGGGGCGTGTGGTGTCCACGCGTTCCAGCACGCTGGCGATGGCGGTCTCGAAGGCGGTTTGCGAGGGCTGGGCCACGTCGGGCAGGGCGCCGAGCAGCGAGCCCTTGTGCCGGGCCAGGGCCTCCAGGTCCAGCACCTGCTGGCCCTGGGCGGCCAGGGCGTGCAGCAGCCGGGTCTTGGCGGTGCCGGTGGCGCCGCACAGCACCACCAGGGGCAGGGCGGGGGCGCGCTGCTCGATGGTGTCGATGACGTGGCGGCGCCAGGCCTTGTAGCCGCCGGCCAGTTGCTGGGCGTCCCAGCCCACCATGCGCAGCCAGGTGGTCATGGAGCCGCTGCGCAGCCCGCCGCGCCAGCAGTAGACCAGGGGCTTCCAGCCCGGGGGGCGGTCGGCCAGGGGGCCCTGCAGGTGGCGCGCCAGGTTGGCGGCCACCATGGCGCCGCCCACGCGCCGCGCCTCGAAGGCGCCGACCTGCTTGTACAGGGTGCCGACGATGCGCCGCTCTTCATTGTCGAGCACGGGCAGGTTGATGGCACCGGGGATGTGGTCGATGGCGTACTCGGCCGGGCTGCGCGCGTCGATCAGGGTGTCGAAGGCGTGCCGGTCGTGCACGCGCGTGGGTTCTTTCATGGCGCCACCGTGAGGCCGGCGGGGCTGCCTGTTGCGTCGCCCTCCTGCATGCGCCCCACCACGGCGGCATCGGCAAAGCCCTGCTCGCGGAAGGTGCGCAGTACGGCATCGACCGCCTGCGGCGCGCAGCTGACCAGCAGGCCGCCGCTGGTCTGCGGGTCGGTGAGCAGCGCCTGGGCGGTGGCGGGCAGGCCATCGGCCAGCGTGACCTCGGCGCCATAGCCCTCCCAGTTGCGGCGCGATGCGCCGGTGACGACGCCCTGCGCAGCCCAGTCGGCCACGCCATCGAGCAGCGGCAGGCGGTGCCAGTCGAGCACGGCGCGCAGGCCGGCGCCGCGCGCCATCTCCAGCGTGTGGCCGGCGATGCCGAAGCCGGTGACGTCGGTGAGGGCGTGCACGCCGTCGAGCTCGGCCAGCGCGATGCCGGGGGTGTTCAGGCGCGTGGTGGTCTCCACCAGGCGGGCGTAGCCGGCGTCGTCGAGCAGGCCTTTTTTCAGCGCGGCGGAGAGCACGCCCACGCCCAGCGGCTTGCCCAGCACCAGCACGTCGCCGGCGCGCGCATCGCGGTTGCGGCGCACGCGCGAGGGGTGCACCAGGCCCATCACGACCAGGCCGTAGATGGGCTCGACCGAGTCGATGGTGTGCCCGCCGGCAATCGGTATGCCCGCCGCGCGGCACACGGCCTGGCCGCCTGCGAGCACGCGGCCGATGACCTCCACCGGCAGCTGGTTGACCGGCATGGCGACGATGGCCAGCGCCATGATGGGGCGCCCGCCCATGGCATACACATCGCTGATGGCATTGGTGGCCGCGATGCGCCCGAAGTCGAACGGGTCGTCGACGATGGGCATGAAGAAGTCGGTGGTGGCGATGAGGGCCTGTTCGTCGTTGAGCTGGTAGACGGCGGCGTCGTCGGCGGTTTCGATGCCTACCAGCAGTTCTTTGGGGAGCAGGGCGGCGAGGCCTGCGCCGCTGCTGTTTCTCAGAATTTCTGACAGGACGCCGGGGGCGATCTTGCAGCCGCAGCCGCCGCCGTGGGAGAACTGGGTGAGGCGGACGGGGGTTTGGGTGGTTGTGGTCATGGAGGTGGGGCGTGCTTGGGGCGGCTGGCTGGATTGTTGGTATTGTGCTTTGTGGTGCTGCTGCGGCTTGTGTCTGTGGTCGCTTCTGTTCTTTTGCTGAGGGCGGAGGCCGGGGTGTGCGCCCGGCGGCGCAGTAACTTTCTCTTGCGTCGCCAAGAGG
>NZ_LMIH01000006.1:603594-645645 GCF_001428645.1 Acidovorax sp. Root217 | reverse complement strand
CAGCGAGGGGATCTGCGTGGGCGACGTGCGGGTGCTGGAATTGCCAAGGCCCAGTTGCCCGCCGCCGTTGTAGCCCCAGGCCCAGACCGTGCCATCCGCACGCAGGACCAGGGCATGGTCATAGCCCATGGAAATGGCAGGCTGCACGGCCTGGGCGGAGGTCATCACGAAAGCGGAGCACAGCGCGGCAGCACCCAGGGCAGCGGCAGTGCGCAAAGACTTCTTCGTCATCAGATACTTCATCGGTTCCCTCGATAAGAATAAAAAAGAAAATGGAATCACCGTTCAGAGCCTGCAAGGGCTCCATGAACCAGCGGTGTTGCAGCCATTCCATCCCCGAGATGCCGGGCTGCGACCCGCCTGGCTGCGAGTCTGCCGACGGCCGGCTTTGCAAACAATGGTGTACGGAACAGGCCGGCGGGGCAGGCGTGAACTTGTGCACGAACCCTGTACGGAAAAACGCACGGTCGTGCCGGCGCCGGGTCGCCAGGTCCTTTCGCCGATACTTGGGGCATGGCTGCAGAACACGATCAACTCACCACATTGCAAGGCGCCCTGGCGCGTTTCAGCGAGGGCGCGGCCAGTGCAGCGTCCTTTAGCGACCTGGCGCGCGGACAGGCGCAATTGCTGGCGGCGCTGCCGCCGCGCTACAGCGAGGTGCTGCTGAACCTGCTGGACCGGCTCGAATCGAGCGCGCTGTTCTCCGAAGAGAGCTGCTCATTCAGCCAGAAGGACCTGGTGGCCAATCTGCAGATGTGGGTGGACAAGGCGCGAGTCACGCTGGACGCGCGCTGAGCCCCGCTGATCAACCTGTCAGCGGGCCGCGCTGGTGAGCTTGCACAGCTGCAGCGCCAGGCGCTGCAGGGCCTGCCAGCCATCGGTGGGCCAGTCGGGCGACTTCAGGCCCTTGACGATGCCGTCCACGGTGTGGGCCGATTGCAGCAGGCGTGCCAGCGCCGCATCGCTGGCCTTGGGCAGGATGCGCTCGAACAGGCGCTCCTTGGGGCCCCAGATGCGGTTCTCGCGCAGGGCCATGGGCAGGGGGCGGCCGGCATTCATCGCATCCTTCACACGTTTCAGGGCGCGGATATCCTCGGCCAGCGCCCAATGCACCAGAACCTCGGCCTCGCCTTCGGCCTGCAGGCCGTCGAGCATGCGCTGCACGCGCCCGGTGTGCCCGGCCAGCACCGATTCGGACAGCTTGAACACGTCGTAGCGCGCCACGTTGAGCACGGCGGCCTCCACCTGCGCCTGCGTGAGCTCGCCAGGCGGGTGCAGCAGCGCCAGCTTCTGGATCTCCTGGTGCGCGGCGAGCAGGTTGCCCTCCACCCGGTCGGCAAAGAACTGCAGCGTGCGCTGGCCTTCTTCGCCCGCCACCACGCGCTGACCCTGGGTGGCCAGGCGCTGGGCGATCCACTGCGGCAGCACGCCGCGCTCGATGGGGTCGATCTGGATCGAGGTGCCGCTGCCTTCCAGTGCAGCAAACCAGGCGCCGGTGCGGGTGGCCTTGTCCAGGCGCGGCAGCATCACCAGCGTGAGCGTGCTGTCGTTGCCCTTGGCAGCCTCGGCAATCTGCTGCAGCGCCACGCTGCCATCCTTGCCAGGCTTGCCCGAGGGCACGCGGATCTCCACGATCTGCTTGTCGGCAAACAGACTCAGCGATCCCCCCGCTGCCAGCACAGCGCTCCAATCAAAGTGAGCGCCCGCTACCGTGTAGGAGCTGCGCTCGGTATAGCCCTGGGTGCGCGCCGTGGCGCGGATGGCGTCGGCCGCCTCCTGTTGCAGCAGGGCTTCGTCGCCATGCAGGACATACAGCGGCGACAAGGCCCGTTGGAGGTGGGTGGAGAGTTGGGCCAGGGCGACTTGCATGGGGCAAAGTCTATCGCTCCCGGAGTGCGCGCCGCACCATCCCACGAAGCGATACACCGATCACGCTGCGCAAACTGCCAGTAAATCGCTGCAAATTGATCGGTTTACTGCACGAATTGCACAGGCCTCTGGCTTTTCATTGCGCGTGCGCAGACCCACAATAATGGTCCGCAATGCTGCGGCGCTATCCGTGCCGCAATGGCTTGCCAGATCACCACCCCACAAAGGCCTTTTCGCATGACCACCTCCCCTGCCCCGCAGCTTGCCACCAGCCTGATCGGCGCCCCCACCGACATCGGTGCCGGCGCACGAGGTGCCTCCATGGGCCCCGAAGCCTTGCGCGTGGCAGGCCTGCAGGCGGCCCTGGAACGGCACGATCTGCAGGTGGTGGACCGCGGCAACCTGAACGGCCCGGCCAACCCCTGGCAGCCGCCAGTGGATGGCTACCGCCACCTGCCCGAGGTGGTGCAGTGGAACCGGTTGGTGTTCGACGCGGTGTATGCCGAGTTGCAGCAGGGCCGCCTGCCGATTCTGCTG
Source organism: Acidovorax sp. Root217 (assembly GCF_001428645.1). NCBI lineage: Bacteria > Pseudomonadati > Pseudomonadota > Betaproteobacteria > Burkholderiales > Comamonadaceae > Acidovorax > Acidovorax sp. Root217. Next base: position 643,239 of record NZ_LMIH01000006.1, on the reverse strand, counting down.
GGTGGCGACCATTGCCTGGGCCTGGGCAGCATCAGTGCGGTGGCACGCCACTGCGCCGACACAGGCAAGACGCTGCGCGTGCTCTGGCTCGACGCCCATGCCGACTTCAACACCAGCGCCCTGACCCCGAGCGGCAATGTGCACGGCATGCCCGTGGCCTGCCTGTGCGGTCTGGGCCCGCCCGAGCTCACCGGCCTGGCCGGCATGCCCGGCGGCGGCCCGGCCCTGCGGCCGCAGCAGGTGCGCCAGATCGGCATCCGCAGTGTCGACGCCGGTGAAAAGCGCCTGGTGCACGAACAGGGGCTGGAGGTGTTCGACATGCGCGCCATCGACGAGATCGGCATGCGCCAGGCCATGCAGCAGGCCCTGGCCGGCATGGACGACCAGACCCACCTGCACGTGAGCTTCGACGTGGACTTCCTGGACCCGGCCATCGCCCCCGGCGTGGGCACCACCGTGCCCGGCGGCCCGACCTACCGCGAGGCCCAGCTGTGCATGGAGATGATCGCCGACAGCGGCCGCCTGGCCTCGCTGGACATCATGGAACTGAACCCGGCCCTGGATGTGCGCAACCAGACGGCGGAGGTGGCCGTGGACCTGGTCGAATCACTGTTCGGCAAGAGCACGCTGATGCGCGTGCCCCCGCTGAAATAACTTCAGCGCTTGACGACTGCGAGCCGGCGCAGCAACTGCTGCACGATGTCGGTCTGCATGTTGCGATACAGCAGCGCCTCTTCAGCCTCCTTGGCCAGGGCGATGGTTTCGTTGTAGCTGATGTCGCGCTGTTGCAGCAGCTCGGTCTCGGGCAGGAGTTCGGCGCCGGTGGAGCTGCGCACGCGAAACTTCACGCGCAGCCGCAGTTGCAGCTCGCGCACCTGGCCCGAGGCGTTCTGCCCCACGACCACGCGCTCGCGCTGCTCGGACAACAACTCCAGCCCGACCTGGGCCTTGGGCAGGTCGGCCATGTCGCGCAGCACCGTGAGCTTGGAGCCGGACCCATCCAGCGTACGCTGCAGTTCGCGCGCCAGCGTCGAGCTGGGAGGCGCGGCGATGAACAGCGTATCGAATGTGAACTCGGGCACACCGCGCAGGCGGAAGCCGCAGGCCGTGAGCAAGGCGGCAGGTGCCAGCAGGAGCAGGGTGCGCTTGTTCATCATGGTCATACCACCACGTTCACCAGGCGCCCCGGCACCACGATCACGCGCTTGGGCGCGGCACCGGCGGCCTGGGCGATGAAGGCCTCGCTGGCCAGCGCCAGGCGTTCGATCTCGGCCTTGTCGGCCTGGGCCGGCACGAGGATGGAGCCACGCAGCTTGCCGTTGACCTGGAGCATGAGCTCGATCTCGTCCTGCACCAGCGCACTGGCATCCACCTGGGGCCAGGGCGCATCGAGCAGCTCGCCGAGCGCACCGGCATAGCCCAGCGTGGTCCACAGCGTGTGAGCGATGTGGGGCGTGGCGGGGTACAGGCTGCGCAGCAGGATGCCGAAGCCCTCAATCAATGCCACCTGGGCGCCGGCCGAGTCGGTGGCCTTGAAGTCCTCGAGCGCGTTGATCATCTTCATCGCGCCCGAGACCACCGTGTTGTACTGCATGCGCTGGTAGTCGTAGTCCACCTGCTTGAGCACGCTGTGGATCTCCAGGCGCAGGGCCTTGGCCTCCTTGCCGAACTGCACGTCGGCCAGGCTGCTGGCACCGGCCACGCTGGCCAGTGCCGCATCGCGGTCGATGGCGGCGAGCTTGAAGCCGAAGTTCCACACCCGGCGCAGGAAGCGGTAGCTGCCTTCCACGGCGGCATCGTTCCACTCCAGCGTGGCTTCGGGCGGGGCCGTGAACATGGTGTACAGGCGGGCCGTGTCGGCGCCGTACTTCTCGATCAGGTCCTGCGGATCGACACCGTTGTTCTTGGACTTGGACATGGTGCCCACGCCCTCGTAGTCGATGGCCGTGCCCACGGGCAGGTCGCCCACGGCATTCACCAGCTTCGCGCCGATGATCTTGCCTGCCTCGTCGTGCAGGTGCTCGACGTCGTGCGGCCAGAAATACTCCTTGCCGCCCTTGTCGGTGCGGCGCGAGTAGATGTGGTTGAGCACCATGCCTTGCGTGAGCAGCTTGGTGAAGGGCTCGTCGACCGTCACCAGCCCCAGGTCGCGCATGACCTTGGTCCAGAAGCGCGCGTAGAGCAAGTGCAGGATGGCGTGCTCGATGCCGCCGATGTACTGGTCCATGCCGCTGCCACCGGTGGCAACCTGCTGGTCGCGCATCCAGTAGGCCGTGCCGTCGGCCACCATGGCGTCGGCATTCTTCGGGTCGCAGTAGCGCATGAAGTACCACGAGCTGTCCACGAAGGTGTCCATGGTGTCGGTCTCGCGCCGCGCGGCCTTGCCGCAGACGGGGCAGACCACGCCGGCATGAAAGCCCTCGTGCTTGTGCAGCGGGTTGCCCGAGCCGTCGGGCACGCAGTCGGTGGGCAGCACCACCGGCAGGTCCTTCTCGGGCACGGGCACGGCGCCATGCTCTTCGCAATGGATGATGGGGATGGGCGTGCCCCAGTAGCGCTGGCGCGAAACGCCCCAGTCGCGCAGGCGCCAGGTGGTCTTGGTCTCGCCCAGGCCCTTGGCATGCAGGGCGTGGGCCACGGCGGCCACGGCCTCCTTGTAGCCCATGCCGCTGAAACTGTCGGAGTTGATGGTCACGCCGCGCTGTTTGTCGCCGTACCAGTCGTTCCACTGGTGGTAGTCGAAGTGCTCGCCGTCCACCAGCACCACCTGCTTGATTTCCAGGTCGTACTTGAGGGCGAAGGCGAAGTCGCGCTCGTCGTGCGCGGGCACGCCCATCACGGCACCGTCGCCATAGCCCATGAGCACGTAGTTGCCCACCCACACCGGAATCTGCTCGTCGGTGATGGGGTGGGTCACGAACAGGCCGGTGGGCTGGCCCTTCTTTTCCTGCGTGGCCAGCTCGGCTTCGGTGGTGCCGCCGCTCTTGCATTCCTCGATGAAGGCCGCCAGCGCCGGGTTGCTGCGCGCCGCATGGGCCGCCAGCGGGTGCTCGGGCGCCACGGCGCAGAAGCTCACGCCCATGATGGTGTCTGCACGCGTGGTGAAGACGTACATGCGGCCATCGCCGATCAGCGCACCGTCGTCACCGCGGATGTCGTGCGGGAAGGCGAAGCGCACGCCTTCGCTCTTGCCGATCCAGTTCTCCTGCATGAGCTTGACACGCTCGGGCCAGCCGGGCAGCTTGTCGCCGGTCACGAAGTCCAGCAGTTCTTCGGCGTAGTCGGTGATCTTGAGGTAGTAACCGGGGATCTCGCGCTTTTCCACCGTGGCGCCGGTGCGCCAACCCTTGCCGTCGATGACCTGCTCGTTGGCCAGCACGGTCTGGTCCACCGGGTCCCAGTTCACGACCTGGGTCTTGCGGTAGGCGATGCCCTTGTCCAGCATCTTCAGGAACAGCCACTGGTTCCAGCGGTAGTAGCTCGGGTCGCAGGTGGCGACTTCGCGCGACCAGTCGATGGCCAGGCCCATGGCCTGCATCTGCTTTTTCATGTACGCGATGTTCTCGTACGTCCACTTGGCGGGCGGCACGCCGTTCTTGAGCGCCGCGTTCTCGGCCGGCAGGCCGAAGGCGTCCCAGCCCATGGGCATGAGCACGTTGTGGCCGTTCATGCGCAGGTAGCGCGTGAGCATGTCGTTGATGGTGTAGTTGCGCACATGGCCCATGTGCAGCTTGCCGCTGGGGTAGGGCAGCATCGAGCAGGCGTAGAACTTCTTCTTGTTCGCGTCTTCCGTCACGCGGTAGGCATCGCGGGCGGTCCAGTGGTCTTGCGCGGCGCGCTCAACCTCTTGGGGAGAGTATTTGTCTTGCATGGAGGCTCGGGTCAGAATGGGGTGCAGCCACAGGACTGCGCTGCGCGGATTTTAGGCTGTCGGGCGCACCACCCTGCGCGCATGCCCTGCCAGCCGGCTTTCAGGGGTTTTTCGGGGCCGTGGCAGCCGCCTGTGGATCGGCCACGAAGCCGATGCGCTGCAGGCCGGCCGCATGGGCCGCCCCCATGATCTCGACGATGCGGCCATAGGGCACGGCAGTGTCGGCGCGCAGCTGTACTTCGGTGTCGGGCTCTGCAGCGCCGATGCGCTGCAGGCGCTCGGCCAGCGCGGCCTGCGCCAGCGGCTGGTCATCGAGGTAGGCCTGGCCGGTGCGGTCCACCACCAGCGTGAGGGCCCTGGCGGGGGCGCCCGGCGCGGCGCCATCGGCGCGCGGCAGGTCCAGGCGGATGGCGCTGGCCATGAGCGGCGCGGTGAGGATGAAGATCACCACCAGCACCAGCATCACATCGACCAGCGGGGTCATGTTGATGTCACTCATGGGCGCCGAGCCCTGGCTGCGCTCCAACCGGCCGAAGCTCATTCCCCGCCTCCCGGACGGAAAAGCCCGCCCTGCGGGGTGCCACCGGCTGCGGTATCGATGCGCAGCTCGCGCAGGTCGCGCGCTAAGCCTTCGAGGTCGGCTTCGATGCGCCCGATCAGGCGCCCACAGACGTTGTAGGCCAACACGGCCGGAATGGCCACGGCCAGGCCGGCGGCGGTCATGACCAGGGCTTCACCCACCGGACCGGCCACGCGGTCGATGGTGATCTGCCCGGCGCCGGCCATGGCCGAGAGTGCATGGTAGATGCCCCACACCGTACCCAGCAAGCCCACGAACGGCGCGGTGGAGCCCACGGTGGCCAGCAGCACCTGGCCGAACTGCAGGCGGCCCAACACCGCGTGCAGTGCGTCGCGCAGCACGCGCGTCAGGCGCTGGGACAGGCTGCCCATGGAAGCCAGCGCTGCCGGGGATGCCTGGTCGGCCACGGTGTTCACGGCCTGCACCATGGGCAGCACCAGGGCCAGCCGGTCGAAAGTCTGCAGGCGCAGCGCGGCGTCCTGCAGCGAGGGGGCCTGCCAGACCGCAGCCACGCAGCGCGCCACGTCGGCACTGGCGCGGCGCAGCAGGCGCAGCTTCCAGACGATCACCACCCAGCTGGCGACGGACATGCACAGCAGCACCAGGGCGGTGGCCTGCGTGACCGCATCGCCCTGGCGCCACCAATGGAGTGCATCCATGCGCTTGAACAGCCTGTTTGTTTACTTCAGGTTGAGCACGTCGAACATGTCGTGCAACCCGGTCTTGTGCGCGGCCAGGTAGCGCACGGCGCGCAGGCTGCCCTGGGCATAGGTGGTGCGGCTGGACGATTTGTGCGTGATCTCGATGCGCTCGCCGATGCCGGCGAACAGCACGGTGTGGTCGCCCACGATGTCGCCGCCACGGATGGCGGCAAAGCCGATGGAGGACGGATCGCGCTCGCCGGTGATGCCTTCGCGGGCGTAGACGGCGCATTCCTTGAGGTCCCGGCCCATGGCTTCGGCGATGACCTCGCCCATCTTGAGCGCGGTGCCCGAGGGCGCATCCACCTTGTGGCGGTGGTGGGCTTCGATGATCTCGATGTCGTAGCCGGTGGCCATGGCCTTGGCGGCCATCTCCAGCAGCTTGAGCGTGACGTTGACGCCGACGCTCATGTTGGGCGCCATGACCACGGCCGTGCGCTGCGCCAGGGCCGCGATCTCGACCTTCTGCTCGTCGGAGAAACCGGTGGTCCCGATGACCATCTTCACGCCCAGTTCGGCGCACACGGCCAGATGGGCCAAGGTGCCTTCGGGGCGGGTGAAGTCGATCAGGACGTCGGCATTCTGCAGGCCCACCCGCAGGTCGGAGGTGATGGCCACGCCGCTGGCATGGCCGAGGAAGGCGGTGGCGTCCGAGCCGATGCCGGGACTGGCGGCCACGTCCAGTGCGCCGGCGAGCACGCAGTCATCGGTGGCACGCAGGGCCTCGATGAGCATGCGGCCCATGCGACCCGAAGCGCCGGCCACGGCCACGCGCACGGGGGTGGAGGCAGTCGATGTGTTCCCTGGCATGTGTTTCCTGGTATCGCAAAAAAGAGGGTCCGCAGACCCATGTCAATCCATCAAAAAGCCCGCAGGGGGCTGGCTGGACGCTCAGCGCCCAGGCGCCTCAAGGGGCGGGTAGCGCGCCGGCGCGAGTTCCTGCGGTGCTGCGTCGGCAGCCTTTTCGGCAGGGGTTTCGGCTTTGCGCGCGGGATAGCGCGACAGCTGGTCCGGCGTGGCTTCCAGCACCGGCACCTTGCCCTTGCCGGTGCGGCCGCCGTCCAGCGAAGCGACGAATTCAGCCTCCGACGGCATCTCGTCGCCTTCCGAGCGGGCCAGCACGTCGCCCTCGAAGAACACCGTGAGCTTGCGGGTCTGCAGCTCGGCCGATGGTTTCTTCAGGGTGAAGACATACTCCCAGCGGTTGGAATGGAACAGGCTGGTCACCAGGGGCGTGCCCAGGATTTCACGCACCTGCTGGCGGCTCATGCCGGGCTTCAAGGCCTCGACCTGTTCGCGCGAGACGAAATTGCCCTGCACGACGTCGATCTTGTACGGCGTGACCACGGTGGCCAGGCGGCGGCTGGCGCCGTCCAGGCTGCCGCACCCTGCCAGGGTACCGACAACGGCACCCACCAACAGGATCCAGCCCAGGCGGGCATTGATACGGGCTTTGACTGGCATGGGGGAAAGAGCAGAGGATATGATCAAACCATTGTAGCGGCAGCCTCTCTCCCCTTCCCGGGCCACCGGCAACCAGGACCAATCCATGACCAACATCGACGAACTCAAAAGCACCGGCCTCAAGGCAACCCTGCCCCGCCTGAAGATCATGGAGATCTTCCAGAAAGGCGCACAGCGCCACATGACGGCGGAAGACGTGTTCCGCGTGCTGCTGGAAGAGCGCTCGGACATCGGCCTGGCCACCGTGTACCGCGTGCTCACGCAGTTCGAGCAGGCGGGCATCCTGATCCGCAGCAACTTCGAGAGCGGCAAGGCGGTGTATGAGCTCAACGAGGGACAGCACCACGACCACTTCGTCTGCACGTCCTGCGGCAAGGTGGAAGAGTTCTACGACCCCGAGATCGAAAAGCGCCAGCAGATCGTGGCCAAGGCCAAGGGCTGGCTGGTGCAGGACCACACCATGGCGCTGTACGGCCAGTGCGCCGCCTGCGCCAGCAAGAACGCCTGAAGTCCGCAGCCCTGCGGGCCGCGCCTGGCTTCAGCCTCCGGTATCGCGCTCCATGGCGCGGCGATGGCGCTCCACGAATTCCTGGTAGGTATCGATCCCGCGCAACTGCAGGATGGTGTTGCGCACGGCGGCTTCCACCAGCACGGCGATGTTGCGGCCGGCCACCACCTGGATCACCACCTTGAGCACAGGCACGCCAAGCACGTCCTGGGTGAGTGGCTCGTAGGGCAGACGCTCGTAGTCGCGCTCCAGCGTCTCCTTGCGCACCAGGTGCACGATGAGTTTGAGGCGCATCTTGCGGCGCACGGCCGTCTCGCCAAAGATGGCGCGGATGTCCAGGAGGCCGATGCCGCGCACTTCGAGCAGGTTCTGCAGCAGCTCGGGGCACTTGCCCTCGATGGTGGTCTGGTTGATGCGAAACAGGTCCACCGCATCGTCGGCCACCAGGCCGTTGCCGCGCGAGATCAGCTCCAGGCCGAGTTCGCTCTTGCCCAGGCCCGACTCACCCGTGATCATCACGCCCAGGCCCAGGATGTCCATGAACACGCCGTGCATCGTGGTGCGGTCGGCAAAGTGCTTGGACAGGTAGGCCCGCAGCACGTCGATCACGAAGGCCGAGGACTCGTGCGTGGAGAACATCGGGATCTGCGCGCGCTCGCACATCGATACCAGCGCATCGGGCGCGGTCTGGCTATCGGCCAGCACCAGCACCGGCGGCTCCAGCGTCACGATGCGGGCGATGCGGCGCTTGCAGTCGTCGGGCGAGGCGCTGCTCAGGTACGCGATTTCGCGCTCACCGAGGATCTGTACCCGGTAGGGGTGGATGTAGTTGAGGTAGCCGACCAGGTCGGCGCCCGAGCGCGCGGAGCGCACGGCTACTTCGTCAAAGCGGCGTTCTGAAGCGCCGAGGCCCGCAACCCATTCCCATTTCAGGGGGCCGCGGAATTCCTCGAACAGGACGTCGGCGCTGACAACATTGGGCTTCACGGCAGAAGGCGGGTGCGCGATGCCGGCTCGGCTCAGGCGGCCTGGGTGGACTGCCAGCCGGCAATCATGCCGTGCAGCTCGGCCGCGTCAATGCTGGCCTTGAGCTTTTCGCGCAGGACCGAGTCGCTGAGCAGCTCGGCGATCTCCGAGAGGATTTCCAGGTGCTTCTGGGTCGCCGCTTCGGGCACCAGCAGAAAGATCAGCAGCGCCACCGGCATTTCGTCGGGGGCGTCGAAGCCGATGGGATGGGCCAGCTGGAACACGGCAGCCATCGGGGCCTTGAGGCCCTTGATGCGGCCGTGCGGGATGGCCACACCGTGGCCCAGGCCCGTGGAGCCCAGGCGCTCGCGCGCAAACAGGCTGTCGGTGATCAGGGCACGCGAGAGCCCGTGCTGGCTCTCGAACAGCAGACCCGCCTCTTCAAAAGCACGCTTCTTGCTGGTGGAGTCCACGCTCACGAGCACTTGGGCGGGAGGCAGGATGGAGGCGAGTCGGTTCATGGTCAGAGGTAACAATTATGCACATATTGGCAAAAACCCTGAGCAATTTACAAGGAGCCACAAAAAAACCGCCTCCAGGGGCGGTTGCTGTGGCCCGCAATGCAACGCTCAGGCGTGCATTTCGCGCTTGGCAGCTTCGTGGTGGTGGTCCTGCAGGCGGTCCTTGTGGCGCACCACCTGGCGGTCCATCTTGTCGACCAACTCATCGACCGCAGCATACAGGTCGGAGTGGGAGCTTTCGGCAAACAGGTCGTTGCCTTTCACATGGATATTGCATTCCGCTCGCTGGCGCTTTTCCTTTTCCTTTTGCTTCTCTACTGTCAGCAGCACCTTGACGTCTACTACCTGGTCGAAATGGCGATTGATCCGGTCCAGCTTGGTGGTCACATAACTGCGCAGGGCTGGGGTAACTTCGAGGTGGTGACCGCTGATCGTCAAGTTCATAAATAAGTCTCCTGTGGCTCTCGGTGGAACAAATGCCGCCCTGGATCAGAGGTGCGGCCCGGCGAACTTGGATGCATCCATTGACGGGTTCACTATGCCCCTGCTGTCATCGAAATGCAATCCCATACCGCCCCTGCCCGCTGGGTTATGCCGGCCAAGGTGCCAGCGGCCCGAAAAGGGCGCACAATGGCTGAGTTGGCGGGGGAGCACCTCCCCTTTCGCCTCGCGACTCAGGCCTTGGCTGCAGTCACCGGCGCTGCGCCATGCAGCACCAGCCGCCCCACCACCATGATTGACAGCACGCTGGCAACGGTGCCCACCACGGCGGCCATCCAGTAGCCCTGCACCAAGCCCTGGGCATCGCGGCTGATCAGCACACCCCCCACCAGTGACGCCACGCCCATGGCAGCGGACTGCACCGAGGCATTGAGCGTCATGAACGTGCCGCGCAGTTGCGGATTGGCGGCCGAGGTGATGATGGCCATGCCCGGAATCATGCGCCCGCTCATGAAGGCAAACATCAGCGTGGACACGATCAGCACGGTCCACAGCGGCACCCCGTGCACCAGCGTGATGCCCAGCAGGCAGGGCCCGACCGCCAGGGCCAGCCAGCGGAAGGTGGCCACCTTGCCGCGCGCATCCGTCAGGCGCCCGAACAGGCGTGCCGTGAACAGCGTCACCACCCCGCCGCACAGGTAGATCAATGGCACCTGGTCGGTGCGCACGCCGGCATTGGCCTGCATGTAGATAGTGATGTAGGGGATCACCGTGAAGCCCGTGAACATCAGCAGGCCCGAGAACACGAAGGCCCGCCGGTGGTTGGCGTCCCGCAGCACCTCGGCGATGCCGCCCAGCGCCGTGCGCTGCTGGCCTGCGGCCAGATGGGCGTTCATGGTGGGCAGCGTACGCGCGGCAAACACCAGCAGCAGCAGGCACATGGCGGCGATGGCGAAGAAGGGCATGTGCCAGCCTCCGTACTCGGCGAACACCAGCCCCAGCGGCACCCCGGCCACCGTGGACACCGAGAACGAGGTCATCACGATGCCCATCGCCCGCCCGCGCCGTTCGAAGGGAACGACATCGGCCACGACAGTCTGGCACAGGGCCGAGAGCACGCCGCCGAACATGCCGGCCAGCACGCGCGCCACCATCAGCGTGGCGTAGGTGGGCGCCAGGCCGCAGGCCAGCGTGGCCAGGCCGAACAGCGCGTACAGCGCCAGCAGCAGCCGCTTGCGGCCAAAGCGGTCGATGTAGGTGGAGGCCAACAGCCCCGAGACACCGGCCGACAGCGTGTACGCCGATACCAGCAGGCCGAACTGCGCGTCGCTGATGGAAAAAATGCGCGTGAGCTGCGGGCCCAGCGGCATCATGATCATGAAATCCAGGATGTGGGTGAACTGCACGCCCGCCAGGGTCAGCAGCAGCCACAGTTCGCGGCGGGGAGTGAGGGGATGGGAAGTGGGCACAGGGGGTGGCCGGCAAGGGCATGGTGAAAGCAAGCCCGGCAGTGTGCCGCCCCTCGGGGACCCCCACAAGCCCCTGCCCGGCCGCAGCACCCGCCCCGGCGCGTAAAATCGGCTTGTTGTACAGAGAACGTGGCCGCGCGGGTGCGCGCCCTCCCCTTCCCCAGGCCTGACTGCAGCGGACACCGACTGCCCCATACCGACACCATGACCCAGCCCAGCTCCAACGCCCTGCACACCTCTGCCCTGACCTCGCTGCCCCTGCTCGCACGCGGCAAGGTGCGCGACAACTACGCCGTGGGCGACGACCGCATCCTGATGGTGGCCAGCGACCGCCTCTCGGCCTTCGACGTGATCATGGGCGAACCCATCCCCGGCAAGGGCGAGCTGCTCACGCAGATGGCGCTGTTCTGGTTCGACAAGCTCGGCCACATCTGCCCCAACCACCTGACCGGCGACGCCCCCGAGAGCGTGGTCACCCCGGCCGAGGCGCCGCAGATCCGCGGCCGCTCGATGCTGGTGCAGCGCCTGCAACCCATTCCGGTCGAGGCGGTGGTGCGCGGCTACCTGGCCGGCAGTGGCTGGAAGGAATACCAGGAGTCGCGCTCGGTCTGTGGCGTGCCTCTGCCAGAAGGCCTGACCAACGCGGCCAAGCTGCCCGCGCCCATCTACACCCCGGCCGCCAAGGCGGCAGCGGGCGAGCACGACGAGAACATCACCTTCGAGCGCACCGTGGAAATGATCGGCCTGCCCCTGGCCACCCAAATCAGAGACCTCAGCATCGCCATCTACCAGGCTGCGGCGGAGATCGCCCTCACCAAGGGCATGATCATTGCCGACACGAAATTCGAATTCGGCCTCGCGCCCGACGGCACCTTGGTGCTGATGGACGAGGTGCTCACGCCCGACAGCTCGCGTTACTGGCCCGTGGAAGGCTATGAAGCGGCGCTCGCAGCCGGCCAGAACCCGCCGAGCTACGACAAGCAGTTCGTGCGCGACTGGCTGGAACAGGCCCAGGTCAACGGCAAGCCCTGGGACAAGACCCCACCCTCGCCGCGCCTGCCGCGTGAAGTGATTGAAAAGACCGCGGCCAAGTACCGCGAGGCGCTGGAACGCCTGGTCGGCTGATTCCCTGGTCACGGCAACGAAAAAGGCTCCCGAGGGAGCCTTTTTGCATGGGGGGGCGCTGGTCAGCTGAGCACGACGCTCGACAGGCGGCGGCGGTAGGTGGCCACCACCGGATCGTCCGGCGGGATCTGGCCATCGGCCACCTTGGCCTTGGGCTGCTCGATGATCTCCAGGATGGCGACGTAGGTCTTGCGCGCCACCTCCTCGCCCCAGGCCTTGTCGCGCATGAGGATCTCCAGCAGTTCGTCCATGGCGTCGGTCCAGCGCTGCTCGGTGATGAGCCAGCGCGCCTGTGCCAGGCGGGCATCGAAGTCGCGCTTGTTGGCGGCAATCTTCGCGTCGAACGCTGCAGTGTCGCCCGCGCCTTCGCTGGTCAGCACCGCATCGATGGCATCCATCCAGACCTTGAGCGCGGCGATCTTGCGCGAATTGGGGGCCTTGGCGATCACCGGAGCAAAGGCCACCTTGGCGTCGTCGTCACGGCCCAGTTGCAGCAGCAGCTTGACGTAGTCGAAGCGGGCGTCGTCGTTGCCCGGGTCGGTGGCCACCGCGTGCTGCAGCTTCTCCAGCGCCGTGTCGGTGTCGCCTTCGGCCAGGGCGTCCAGGGCTTCTTCCTCCTGCTCCTCGGCTTCCAGGACTTCGGCTGTGGGCAGGTGCTTGTCGAGGAACTCGCGCACCTGGCCCTCGGGCAGGGCCCCCATGAAGCCGTCCACGGGCTGGCCGTTCATGAGCAGCACGCAGGTGGGAATGCTGCGAATGCCGAACATGCCAGCCAGTTGCTGCTCCTGGTCGGAGTCGATCTTGGCCAGCTTGAAGCGGCCGTCGTACTCGGTCTCCAGCTTCTCCAGCACCGGACCCAGCGACTTGCAGGGGCCACACCAGGGCGCCCAGAAATCCACCAGCACAGGCACTTCCATCGAGGCGGCAATCACCTCGGCTTCAAAATTTTCTACGGTGACATCAATCATGGTCGGGGGCCCAGGGCCGGTGAAGCAAGTTGGCGCTATTTTGGCGCATTGAAACAACCCCGTGGCAGGGGGGCCATCGCAAATCGTAAAATCGCGTGTTCCACCTACAGTGCCGCGGCAGACCCCAGGCCAGCCCGGCACCCCCACACACACCATGAAACCCATCCAGATCGGCGTGGTCATGGGCTCCAGCAGCGACTGGGAGACCATGCAGCATGCAGTGCAGATTCTTGAGCAATTCGGCATTTCCCACGAGGCGCGCGTGGTGTCGGCGCACCGCATGCCCGACGACATGTTCGCCTATGCCGAAGCCGCTGTCGGCCGGGGCCTCAAGGCCATCATCGCCGGTGCCGGGGGTGCCGCCCACCTGCCCGGCATGATCGCCGCCAAGACCACCGTGCCCGTGCTGGGCGTGCCGGTGGCCAGCCGCCACCTGCAGGGCGTGGACTCGTTGCACAGTATCGTGCAGATGCCCAAGGGCATCCCCGTGGCGACCTTCGCCATCGGCACGGCCGGCGCCGCCAACGCGGCCCTGTTCGCGGTGGCCCTGCTGGCCAGCGAGAGCCCCGAACTGCGCCAGCGCCTGGAAGCCTTCCGTGCCGAGCAGACCGAAGTGGCGCGCAACATGACCCTGCCCCCCGCTACTGCATGACCACGCTGTCTGCCCCCCTCCTTCCAGGATCGACCCTGGGCGTCCTTGGCGGCGGCCAACTCGGCCGCATGTTCGTGCACACGGCCCAGGCCATGGGCTACTTCACCGCCGTGCTCGATGCCGACCCCACCAGCCCCGCCGGGCTGGTGAGCCACCACCACATTGAAACGGGCTACGAAGACGCGGCCGGCCTGGCCGAGCTGGCCCGCGTGGCGGATGCGGTGACCACCGAATTCGAGAACGTGCCCGCCACCGCCCTCGCGGCCCTGGGCGCGCTGCGCCCCGTGTCGCCCGCTGCAGGTGCCGTGGCCGTGGCGCAGGACCGCGCACAGGAAAAAGCCCATTTCGTGCGCTGCGGCGTGCCGTGCGCACCCTATGCGGTGATCGAGACGGCCGCGCAACTGGCCGCCGTCTCGCCAGACCTGCTGCCCGGCATTCTCAAGACCGCGCGCATGGGCTACGACGGCAAGGGCCAGGTGCGGGTGAAGACTGCGGCCGAACTCGCGGCCGCCTGGAATTCGGTGGGCCAGGTGGCCTGCGTGCTCGAAAAGATGCTGCCGCTGGCGCTCGAATGCTCGGTCATCGTGGCGCGTGGGGCCGACGGCGCCTGCGTGCACCTGCCGGTGCAGCGCAACCTGCACCGCGACGGCATCCTGGCCGTGACCGAGGTGCATGCCGGCAACCTGCCCGACGACCTGGCACGCCAGGCCATCGCGGGTGCCATCTCGGTTGCCACCGGCCTGTCGTACGTGGGCGTGCTGTGCGTGGAGTTCTTCGTGCTGCAGGACGGCGCTCTGGTGGTCAACGAGATCGCCCCGCGCCCGCACAACAGCGGCCACTACAGCCAGAACGCCTGCGATGTCTCGCAGTTCGAATTGCAGGTGCGCACGATGGCCGGCCTGCCGCTCACGCAGCCGCGCCAGCACAGCCCGGCGGTCATGCTCAACCTGCTGGGCGACCTGTGGTTTGCTGCCGACGGCAGCGGGCAGACCCCGCCCTGGGCCGAAATACTGGCCCTGCCCGGCACCCACCTGCACCTGTACGGCAAGCGCGAAGCCAAGCCCGGGCGCAAGATGGGGCACCTGAACATCACGGCAGACAGTGCCGATGCGGCACGCGCCACCGCCCTCAAGGCTGCGGCCCTGCTGGGCATTGCGCCCTTCTGACCCGGTCGGACCGCATTCCATGATCCTCGACGGCACTCAGCCCGAATCCATTGCCGCCGCCGCCCGTGCGGTGCGCAGCGGCGCCCTGCTGGGCCTGCCCACCGAGACGGTGTACGGCCTGGCGGCCGATGCCAGCAGCGATGCGGCCGTGGCGCAGATCTTCGCGGCCAAGGGCCGGCCCAGTGACCACCCGCTGATCGTGCATGTGGCCGACGCCTCGGGCATCGGCCATTTCGCAAGCGAAGTGCCGGCCTTTGCACAGGCCCTGGTCCAGGCATTCTGGCCCGGGCCCCTGACCCTGATCCTGCCGCGCCGCCCCGGCGTGGCCACGGCCGCCACCGGCGGCCAGGACAGCGTGGGCCTGCGCTGCCCGGCCCACCCTGTCGCCCACGCCCTGCTGGCCGCCTGCGCCGCACCGGGCGGCGGCAGTGACCTGGGTGGTCCGCCGGTGTGGGGGGTAGCCGCCCCCAGCGCCAACCGCTTTGGCCGCGTGAGCCCCACCACCGCCCAGCATGTCGCCGACGAGTTGGGCGAGGACCTGCTGGTGCTCGATGGCGGCCCGTGCCCCGTGGGCATCGAATCGACCATCGTCGACTGCACGCGCGGCACGCCGGTGCTGCTGCGCCCGGGGGCCATCACGCGCGCGCAGATCACCCGCGCCTGCGGCATCGCTCCGCTGTCCAAGGAAGACCTGCCCGAGCACACCCCGCGCGCCTCGGGCACGCTGGAGGCCCACTACGCTCCGAACGCCAAGGTGCGCCTGATGGACGCCAAGGCCCTGCAGACGGGCCTGGACCTGCTGGGTGCCGATGCGGCCAACATGGCCATCTATGCCCGCGCGGCACTGCGCACCCGCTCGTCCAAACTGGTCATGCGCCGCATGCCCGATGATGCGACGGCCACGGCCCAGCAGCTCTTTGCGGTTCTGCGCGGCTTCGACGACGAGGGTGTCAAACTGATCTGGATCGAGACCCCGCCCGCCACCCCGGAGTGGGAAGGCGTGCGGGACCGCTTGCAGCGTGCAGCAGCCGCCTGAATACCAATTTGCCCGCACTGTGACAATGCTTTACATGCCTTGACATGGCGTCGTTAAACTAACCCCCCATTTTCTGGAGAAATACATGGCAGCAAATTGGATGCGCCGCACCGTACTGGTGGCCGCATGCGCGTCGGCCGCATTGCTTGCGGCCTGCGGTTCGAGCACGACGGAGTCGGCTTTCAACCCCGAGCGCCTGGTGGCCTTCGGAGACGCCTACAGCGATGTGGGCCAAAAGGGGACGCGCTACACGGTCAACGATGGCAGCGTGAACAACTGGACGCTGCAGATCGCCTCGCGCTACGGCAAGACGCTGGCCGCATCGTCCGCGGCTGGCGGGCGCAGCTATGCCGTGGGCAGTGCGCGCGTGGCGATCAAGCCCGACGCCGCAGGCGTGGCCAACACCTCCACCGTGACCGAGCAGATCGACGCCTTTCTGGCCGCCGGCGGCGTTGCCGCGAACGACCTGATCGTCATCAACGGCGGCCCGAGCGACGTGATCGCCGGCATGGCCGCCGTGACGGCCGGCACCCAGAGCACCACCGACATGGTGGCCGCTGCGCGCAAGGCTGGCCAGGACTTGGCCACCCAGGTGCGCCGCCTGGTCGCTGCGGGCGCCAAGAACGTGGTCGTCACCGGTACCTATGACCTGGGCAAGACGCCCTGGGCCAAGGCCATCAACCGCGAAGCCCTGCTGAGCGATGCCAGCAGCCGTTTCAACGAAGGCCTGCTGGTGAGCATCGTCGACCTGGGCGCCAACGTGCTGTACGTGGACTCGGCCTACTACGTGAACCTGTACGTCGGCACCCCCGCCAACTACGGCTTCAACAATGCCACCACGCCGGTGTGCACCTCGCTGGACACCACCAACGGCATCGGAATCGGTGCCGGCCAGGTCAACTCGGCCCTGTGCACCACCTCGACCCTGGTGGCCAGCGCCAACCAGGACGCCTATGTGTTCGCCGACAGCGTCTACCTGACGCCCAACGCCCACCGCCAGTTCGGCAACTACGCCTACGACCGCCTGCGCGCTCGCTGGTAAGCAAGCCCTGCGGCCCCGGCCCATGAAAAAGCCGACCCTTTTGGGGTCGGCTTTTTTGTTGGCGGGCCCGGCTCAGAACCTGTACGCGACGCCGATGGCGATCACGTCGGGGTTCAACCGCTTGCTGATCGACTGGCCCGAAGACAGGTGCGTCGTGGTCTTGAGGAAGCTCTTGTAGTAGGCGGCATCCAGCGACCAGCGCTCATTGAAGTTCCACACAAAGCCGACCTGGGGAGTCAGCCCCCACTTGTTGTCCACCGACGCCGTCGTGGGGCGTGAAGGCGTGCCACCGGTCAGGCCGCTCAAGGTGGCCGTGGTGCGGGTCTTGAAGAAGCGGCTGTAGGTCAGGCCCAGGCCCACATAGGGGCGAAAGCGCGCCTCGGGCTCGGCAAAACGGTACTGGGCGAACACGGTGACCGGCAGGACCTTGGTCTCGCCGAGCTTGCCCACGCCAGCGATGGCGCCATCGCCCTCGATCTCGTGCTTGAACGGCAGCGCCAGGGGGACATCCACGGCCCAGTGGTCGGTCAGCATGTAGTTCACGCCGCCGGACAGCGAGGTGGCATTGCCCACGTCGACCTTGGTGCCCGGAAAGCTCGGAGCGCTCAGGTCGCCGCTCCTGACCTGCGGGGCAATGTGCGTGAATCCGGCGCGCACGCTGAACGTGCCCGCCACCTGGGCCGAGGCGCTGGCACCCAGCAAGAGTGCCGCGACAGCCAGACCGGCCTTGGAAAATTGGTGCATGAAAGACTCCTTCGAAGGGATGGAGCAAAGCCGGCTCACAGCCAGCCCGCCCGGGACAGCGAACGCGACACCAACTGCCCGACCAGTTGGTGGCCATAGGGCGTGGGGTGGAAGCTGTCGGAGAAGCCATAGCTCTTCCACCAGTCCGCACCGCCGGGGGCACCCGCAGGTGGCGCCATGGCCGAGAGGGCTGCGGCCGTGCAGGTGGGGAAGCTGTAGGTCGGCAGGCCATCGCTGCCCACGCCCGTGGCCGGGCAGGCTGGCGTGGTGGCGTTGGTGAGCTGGTACTGGGCCGGGTTGGTCGACTGGTCCTTGAAAGATGTGTAGAAGTCCACCACCACGATGCGCTCGTCACCGGCCAGGCTGGTGGCCAGTTGCGCGTTGAAGGCCTGGACCCAGCCGTCGAACAGGGCCTCGGCCTGCTTGGCGGCCTCGGCACCGCGCTGGGCGGAGATCGAGGCCAGCACCATCAGGAAGCGGGGAGTGCGGGTGATGCCGGGGGCATTCAGCACGGCCACGCGGGGAGCGCCCTTGGCGACCGTGTTGGCCTTGATGGTGGCCGCGAACTGCTGTGCCAGCGCCTGCATGTAGGCGCCACCCACCTGGGCCTGGCCTGCGGCACCACCCGCCAGGGCGGCGTTGACCGTGGCCGCAGGCAGCACCGAGCCCAGCACGGCTGCATAGGCCTGGCCATTGTCGGTAGCCGCCCGGAGGTAGGCGCCTACCAGGTCCGCCGCATCGTTGCCGCCCCCGTCGACCAGCACCAGGTCCGAGGCGGTGTAGCCGCCGTTGCCCAGGTCCTTGAGCTGCTGGGTGATGGACACGGGCGAGGTGGGCGCCGTGAAGTTGTTGATCCGCCCGCCGCCCACGGCATAGTTCGAGCAGGCGGCATTGGCGGAAAACGCCGTGCCGTTGAAGACGTAGTGTGCGCACAGCGACTGGCCATAGCTGGTGGCCACGCGCTCGGGCCAGATCGGCGTTGATCCGGCGCCGGTGGCGGCCGTGCCCTGCACGGTGAATTTGTAGCCGAAGGTGCCGCTGTCGGCCAGGCTGTCGCCAGCCACTTTCACCGAGGCCACGGGCGCCGCAGGGGCGGTGTCCGAGCCGCCACCACCGCATGCTGCGAGCAGGCAGGCCGTTGCCAGCACCGAAAGGGCGGTCTTGCATTGTCTTGTGTTCAAGGGAGTTCTCCAGGAAAGAAGATTACAAAAAGCACGACCGTGCTTTTTTGCAACAACCATCCTAACTCCGCATGCGCTTCTTGCCCGCCCGGGAAACTACCAAGCCATGCACCATGAAAAAAGCCGACCCGGAGGTCGGCTTTGGCCATTGGCGAGACTGCGTCGCTTACTTCACGATGATGTCGAAGGCGGCGCGTGCCTGGGCATGGCAGAACGGTGGCTCATAGGTGCCATGGTAGGCGCCGTAGTAGGTGGCAAAGGCTGCAGAAGTCGGGTCGGTGGGCGCTGCGCCGCCGGGGCCGAAGGTGGCCTGGATGGGCCCGTCCACATCCACCGAGATCACGTTGGTCACGCCGCGGGCCGCGAAATCGGCGGCCATCACGCGCTGGTGCACGGCAGGCGGCACCGTGGGGTCGCCCGAGCCACCGCACAGCAGCACGCGCGACTTGGGCGTCCAGCCCAGGAGGTCGTTCTTCTGGGCGGCCAGGTAGAGCGGGTCGTTCACGTTCGTCTGGCTGCTGGCGAGGAAGGCCGGCTGGAACAGCGCATCGCGTGCCTGGTTGGGCGTGCCGCCCGGCAGCGTGCCCGAGGTCACCAGCGTGGTGTAGTTCATCGTCGGGTTGGGCAGCAGCGTCTCGATATAGTTGGAGTACGGTGCCTTGAAGGCCTGCTTCACATCGGAATAGATGTTGCCGTAGACCTTCTGCCAGGCCGTCACGAGGTAGGGCACGAAGAACTGCACGCCCGCGATCGCGTCCGGAATGCGCAGCGAGCCCGAAAGGTTGTAGGGCCCTGCCAGGTGGGCGCCGGCCGCCACGTCAAATTCGTTGCCGTAGTCGCGCTCGGCGGCACGGTGCGCGGCCATCGAGGCATGTCCGCCCTGCGAGTAGCCGGTGAACAGGATCCTGCCCGACAGGTTGGCTCCTACCGAGCCGGCGACCTTGCGTGCGGCGCGCACCGAATCGATCACCGAGGTGGCTTCCGAATCGGCGTGCAGGTAGGGGTGGTAGCTGTAGCCCGACTTGGCAAACCCGAGGTAGTCGGTGGCGACCACGGCATAGCCCTGCGAGGCGTACATGGCGGCCAGCAGGAAGGTCTCGCTGTCCTGCGGGTTGGCCAGGGTGCGGGGCTTCTGCACATCGGTGCCCTTGGCATAGGCCAGCAGGGCAGCCTTCTCGCCGTTGCAGCTGCCTGCGGGCACCAGCATCACGCCCGAGGCGTTGGTGAGTTCGCCGGCCTTGGCGCCTGCCGTGTAGTAGTTGAGCGCCACGACCTTCACGTCGCACCGTGCCTTGCCGGCAAGGGCCCTGAGGCCGCTGGACGTGGTGCCCGCATCGATCTGGTCGGCCGTCAAAGTGGTCAGGGTGACGGGGAGCTCCACCAGGTCGCCGCGTCCGGCGTCGTCGGAGCCTCCGCAAGCGGCGAGCAGTGCCGCTACGGCGGCGATACAGGTCAGGCGAAAGTACTTCATGGTCGCAATCCTCTCTCTATGTGGGCTATGTCGGCGGATGGTAACGCAGCATCGTGCGCGCACCTGCGCCCTAGCGACCATTAGGGAATACGAGTGCCCCAGGACGCCTGGGCGACAGCTGCCTGCCGCGCGCGCCTGCGCCCTACTGGTCGCGCGCGGCCCAGTCGGTCAGCGCATCGAGCACCGGGCGGGCGGCCGCGGCGTTGGCGTGGTTGACCATGGCCACCAGCACGTAGCGCCGGCCACTGGCGCCATCCACGTAGCCGGCAATGGCCATCACGTCGCGCAGGCTGCCGGTCTTGAGGTGGGCCGCGCCACGGGCCTGGCTGCGGCGCAGGGTGCCGTCCACCCCGGCGATGGGCAGGGAGGACACCAGCTCGGGCATCACCGGCGAGGCCCAGGCCGATTGCAGCATGCGCCCCAGGCCCTGCGCGGTGATGCGCGCATCGCGGGAGAGGCCGGCGCCGTTGTCGGCCACGGGCTGATCGGTATCGCCAAAGCGCAGTTGCCACCAGCGGCGCAAGGCGTCGCGTGCACCATCGAACGTGGCAGGCGCGCCCTTGTTCCCCAGCGCCAGCGTGAGGAACACCTGCTGCGCCATGACGTTGTTGCTGTACTTGTTGACGTCGCGCACCACCTCGGCCAGCGCGGGCGAGGTGGCCATGAAGGCGGGTTTGAGCCCGGCCGGCACCTTGCCGTCGCGCACGCTGCCCGTGAGCTTGCCGCCCAACTCGCGCCACATGCCCTCCACCGCGCGCGCCGCAAAGCCGCGCGGATCGGCCGGCGCGATGGGCCACACGCGCTCGCCGCAGTTGGCCGGGAACACGCCCTGGAAGGCAATGCGCGTCGGGTCGGAAAGCTCAGCGCGCAGGGCGCCGCGCCAGTCGCCGCAGTCCGCCCCGGGGGCGGCCAGCGCCACGGAAGCCTGGCGCTGCACGCCGGCCATCGGCGGGTCGTACTGGATGCGAGCCAGGCCTGCGGCCACGTCCGGCACGAAGGTCATCACCTGCGACTTGTAGTTCACCAGCAGTGCATCGGGCGAGGCGTTGTAGGGCCGCAGGGGCTCGTTGTCGAAGCTGCCGGGGTCCTGCTCGGGCACGTCGAAGGCGGTGCGGTCGAGCACGATGTCGCCCACGATGACCTGGATGCCCTGGCCCTGCAGGCGGCGCAGCAGCAGCCACAGCCGTTCCATCACCAGCTTGGGATCGCCCTGGCCCTGGATGTAGACGTTGCCGCGCAGGCTGCCGTCCTGCACCGTGCCCTGCACGTAGACGGGGGTGTTCCAGGCATAGGCCGGGCCGAGCTGGTCGAGCGCCGCATAGGTGGTGACCAGCTTCATCACCGAGGCCGGGTTCATGGGCACCTGGGCGCGGTGCGCCAGCCGAGGCGCCTGCCGCGCACCGCCCTGGGCGTCGACCACCAGCACCGAGAGCGCCTCGCGCGGCAGGCGCGCACGGGAGAGCGCGGCCTCCACCTCGGGCGGCAGGGGCGAGGGGGTGGGCGCCTGGGCATGGGCGCCGGGAAGCGCCAGGCACCACAGCACGGCCAGCGGGGCGGCAAGGCGCCGCGAAGGCGCGAAGGATGGCTGGGGCAGACAGGTCAACAGGCGTACGGACAACATGGGCAGGGAGTCTATCGCCCACCACCGGCACGGCCTGCCCGGCCCGCCGATAATCCCCCGATGCGCTTCTCTCCCCGGGCCATGGGCCTGCTGGCGGCCCTGGTCACCGTCACCCTCTGGACCAGCTTCATCGTGATCGCCCGCGCCTCGGCGCAGCGCACCCTCACCCCCCTGGACATCACGCTGCTGCGCATTGTGGGAGCCAGCCTGGTGCTGGTGCCCTGGGGCTGGTGGCTGGTGCGCCGGCGCCGTGCGCTGCTGGGTGCCAGCGCCCCCGCCTCCAGCCTGGCCGGCATCTCGCCGTTGCCGCTGACCACCACGGCTTTGCTGGGCATCTTCGGCGGGGTGCTGTACGCGGTGCTGGCCTACGCCGGCTTTTTTCACGCCCCGGCCACCCACGCCGCCGTGCTCATGCCCGGCAGCCTGCCCCTGTGGACAGCCTTGCTGGCGGTGGTCGTGCTGCACGACCGCATCACGCCCCTGCGCGCGATGGGCCTGGCGCTCATCGTGACCGGCGACCTGCTGGTGGGCGGGCGCAGCCTGCTGGCCGGCTTTGCGGGCGGTGATGTGTGGAAGGGGGACGTGCTCTTCATGCTGGCCGCCGCCAGCTGGGCCGCCTACAGCGTGCAGGCACGGCGCCTCGCCGTGGATGCGGTGCAGGCCACCATCGCCATCACGGCCTTTGCGCTGCTGGTGTACGCGCCGGTCTATGGGGTGCTGGTGGCGCTGGGCACGGTCTCCAGCCACCTGGGGCAGGCACCGTGGCGCGAGATCCTGTTCCAGTTGGTCTTCCAGGGCGGTGGCTCGGTGGTCATCTCGGGCATTGCCTTCACGCGCATGATCCAGCACTACGGCCCCGTGCGCAGCACCATGATCACGGCGCTGGTGCCCGGGCTGTCGGCCATCGGTGCGGTACTTCTGCTGGGCGAACCCCTGCACTGGAACCTGGTCGCGGGCCTGGCGCTCGTGACCACGGGTATCCTGCTGGGCGTGCTGCGCAAGAGCCCCGCGCCCGCCGCCCTGCCGCCCTCTTCGCCAAAATCCGCAGCCTGATGTCCCCGCCCGCCACTGCCATGAACCTGCTTGCCTTCGATACCAGCACCGATATCCTGTCCATTTCCGTGCAGCACGGGGACGTGGTGCGCGAGCACACGGGCCCTGGCGGCTCCCAGGCCTCGGCCACGCTGATTCCGGCCATCAACCGCCTGCTGGCAGAGGCCGGCTTGTCGTTCGCCACGCTGGACGCTATCGTGTTCGGCCGCGGCCCTGGTTCGTTCACAGGGTTGCGCACGGCCTGCGCCGTGGCCCAGGGCCTGGCCTTCGGGGCGCGCGGCGGCGCTGGTGTGCCCGTGCTGCCGGTGGACACCTTGCTGGCCGTGGCCGAAGAGGCGCGCCACCAGCATGGCTGCAGCCAGGTGGTGGCCGTGCTCGATGCACGCATGGACGAGGTCTACAGCGCCCGCTGCGAATGGCTGCCCACCGAGAACCGCTGGCTGGCCGATGCGGACTTCGGCCTGGGAGCGCCCGAGACCGTGCAAGTGCCTGCCGGCTGGAGCGTGGCCGGCAATGCGCACGCCCCCTATGGCGAGCGCCTGGCGCCTCTGGCCACGCATGTGCGGGCCCTGCCCACGGCCACCGCGCTGCTGCGCCTGGCGCCGGCCCTGCTGGCCGCAGGGGGGGCTGTGCCCGCCAGCGATGCGCTGCCGCGCTATATCCGCGATAAAGTGGCGAAAACCACGGCCGAGCGGGACGCGTTGCGCGCTGCCCAGGCGGCGGCTCCGATCAACCCCTGAACCAACGACTTCCGCCATGAGCGCCGTACCCACCCCGTCTGCGGATGCCCCCGAAGCGCGCCTGCAAGCCCTCACGCTGTCACAGCTCGACGCCGTGCTGGAGGTGGAGCAGCGCGCCTACACCCACCCCTGGACGCGGGGCAACTTCATCGATGCCATGGCCTCGCGCTACGAGTGCCAGTTGCTTATGGGCGGCGACCAGTTGCTGGGCTACTTCGTGGCCATGATGGGGGTGGACGAGGTGCACCTGCTGAACCTCACCGTCGCCCCTGAATTCCAGCGCCAGGGCTGGGCCCGCGTGCTGCTGGACGCGCTGGCGCTGTGGTCGCGCGGCAAGGGCGCCCAGTGGCTGTGGCTGGAGGTGCGCGTGAGCAACCTGCGTGCCCAGCAGATCTATGAAACCCATGGCTTTCGCCGCGTGGGCGAGCGCAAGCGCTACTACCCGGCCCACCATGGCCAGCGCGAGGACGCGGTGGTCATGAGCCTGCCATTGTGAGAACCACCCCATGAGCCTTTCCCTCGATGCGCGCCAGCGCGCCATGCTGCAGGAGATGGGGGTGACCGTGTGGGCCCCCGGCGAGGCCACTGCGGCCCCGCCCGCCGCGGCCCTCGTGGCGGCCCCGGCCGCCCGTGCCGTGCCCGTGCACGATGGCGCAGTGGCCACGGCAGCACGCCCCGCCCCGCAGGCGCCTGCCGCACCCCAGCCAGCGCAGGCGAACATCTCCGCACCGGCAGCGCCACGCGCACCCGCAGCCAGCACACCGGTGCCCCCGGCCGCTTCGGCAGCGGCCACCGGCCTCTCGCTCCACGCGCCCCAGGCGCTGTACCCCACGGCAGACCCGGCGCGCACGCCTGCAGGCCTGGGCAGCGGCTGGCTCATCGTGGCCGAAATTCCCCACCCCGCCGAGCCACTGTCGGGTGATGCCGGCAAGCTGCTGGACAACATGCTGCGTGCCATGCAACTGCACCGCCACCCCCGGGTGTTCCTCGCGGCACTGCAGCGCGCGGCAGCCGGCGGCCAGGATGGCAGTGGCAGCGATGCCGACGTGGCAGGGCAACTGGCCGAGGCCGTCGCCACGCTGCGCCCGGCCATGGTGCTGGTGCTGGGCCATGTGGCCGCCCGGGCCGCACTGGCCAGCACCGAACCCCTGGGCCGCATGCGCGCAGGGCCGCACACCCTGGCGGGCTGCCCGGCCGTGGTCACCTACGACCCGGCGTTCCTGCTGCGCTCGCAGGACAACAAGGCCGCCGCCTGGGCCGACCTCTGCCGGGCGCTGGCCACCGTGCGGGCGGCTGCCACCCCCTGAAGCCAGGGCGGGCGGGCCCACCGGCGGGCCCTGTCACAGACACACCGGTTGCCCGGTGCGATAATCCGGCGCTTGCATTTTTTAACGGAGAAAGCTCCTTGGAAACCTACCCGAGTTGGTAGCTTTCAGCTCCCCGGCCTGCCGTGGGGTTGAAAGCAACCCCTGAACCCCCACCGCAGACGCCAATTACCAAGGGAGTGAGCCCATGCTCAACATCTTTACGCTTGCCAATGGCCGGCTGTTCCAGGAAGAGATCGAATCTCTGGAAGAGCTCGCCAGGTTCCAGCCGATCTGGGTGGACCTGGAAGCCCCCACGCTCGAAGAGAAGCGCTGGATCAAGCAGCACTATGGCCTGTCCATCCCCGAGGATGCGATGGACGAGGACATCGAGGAGTCCGCCCGCTTCTACGAGGAAGACAACGGCGAGCTACACATCCGCAGCGACTTCCTGATCGACGACGACGAGAACCCGCGCTCGGTGCGCGTGGCCTTCATCCTGAACCAGCACAACGCCAACCTCAAGAGCCGGGGCGTGCTGTTCTCCATCCACGACGAGGACGTGCCCGTCTTTCGCCTGCTGCGCATGCGTGCGCGCCGCGCGCCGGGCCTCATCGAGGACGCCAAGGAGGTGCTGCTCAAGCTGTTCGACGCGGATGCCGAATACTCGGCCGACACGCTGGAGAACATCTACGACGAGCTCGAAGCGGTGAGCAAGCAGGTGCTGGCCGGCGATGTGACCGATACCCGTGCCGGCGAGGTGCTGGCCGCCATCGCACGCCAGGAAGACTTGAACGGCCGCATCCGCCGCAACGTGATGGACACCCGCCGGGCGGTGAGCTTCATGATGCGCAGCAAGATGCTCAACTCCGAGCAGTTCGAGGAGGCGCGCCAGATCCTGCGCGACATCGAGTCGCTGGACAACCACACGGCTTTCCTGTTCGACAAGATCAACTTCTTGATGGACGCCACGGTCGGTTTCATCAACATCAACCAGAACAAGATCATCAAGATCTTCTCGGTGGCCAGCGTGGCGCTGCTGCCGCCCACGCTGATCGCCAGCGTGTACGGCATGAACTTCCAATTCATGCCCGAACTTACATGGACCTACGGCTACGCCTATGGCATCGCGCTGATGGTGGCGAGCGCGGTGGTGCCCATGTGGTATTTCCGCAGGCGGGGCTGGTTGAAATAGCCCCCGAGAGCCTGCTCACGGTCTTTTTCGGGGTGCGTTGCCCCCTCCTGACGGTCCAGGCAAGGCGCCCACCGCAAGATGGACTGATGTCCATCGAGGATGGGTAACGCAGCATGGGCCGCCAGGAGGGGGCAACCCGAAGGGCATGTAGCCCACGCCCCGCCCCTCGTCGTTGTCCACCTTGCCCATACGGACGTATGGGCTGCGGCGGACGCCTAGATGGGCGTGCCGTGGGCTGCATGCGCACCCCGAAAAAGACCGTGAGCAGGCTCTAAGCACTGCGCGCCTTCCCCCCCGAGGGGGGACGCCTCCGGTGGACCGGCAAAGCCGGATCCACGGTGGCGCTGGTGGTTGCACTTCGAGCGCTGCGCGCCCTTGTGCTGTCGAGCCGGGTTCTAAGCTACATCCATCTATGGCGCTGCGCGCCTTTGCGCCGCCGGGTCACAGCGTTTGCATGAGCCCCCGCACCATGTGCTCCGCGTAGCGGCTGGCGACGGTCTGGACGAAGTGGGCGAAGTCGACGTGGGCGGTGTCGTCGGCGCGGTCGGAGATGGTGCGGATGGCGGCGAAGGGGATAGCGTAGTCCAGGCAGACCTGGGCCACGGCGGCGCCTTCCATTTCGACGGCGAGTGCGTTGTGGCCAGCCAGGCCCAGGCCTTCGCGCAATTGCCGGGCTTCCTGGGCGCTGGAGACGAAGCGGTCGCCGCTGGCGACCAGGCCGTGGTGCACGCGGTGCGCCCCATCATCCAGACCCGGCAGGCGGCCGGCGCCGGACAGGCAGTTGCGGGCCGCGTCCCGCAGCAGGGTGGACAGATGCGCATCACAGTCCAGCCGCGTGCGCGCATAGCCAGGCAGCTCCCAACGCGGGAACAGCGGCGAGGCGTCCATGTCGTGCTGCAGGAAAGCCTGGGCCACCACCACGTCGCCCACGTTCACACCATCCCCCAGGCCGCCGGCCACGCCGGTGAAGACGATGCGCGCCACGCCGAAATGCTCGATGAGGGCAGTGGCCGTGGTCGCAGCGGCCACCTTGCCGATGCCCGAGAGCGCCAGCACCACGGGCCGTTCGCACATCTCGCCCCGCCAGAAGGAGCGGCCGGCATGGGTAAGCCGCTGCGCGCGCTCGAGCCGGGCGACGAGGCTGGCCTGCTCTTCGGGCAAGGCACTGAGGATGGCTGTGGTCATGGAACTTCGGGCAAAAAGAAAAAAGGCCGGCGGCTGGTGCGATTATTCCAGCCGCGGGCCCTTTTGGAACCACTCGCTCCAGGTGTACCGGATCGCGGCACCCGAAGGTGGTTGCCTGCTACTTCTTGTCGCGCAGCTCGCGGCGCAGGATCTTGCCCACGGGGGTCTTGGGCAGCTCGGTGCGGAACTCGATCACGCGCGGCTGCTTGTAGCCCGTGAGGTTGGCCTTGCAGTACTCCTTGACCTGGGCCTCGGTGAGCCCCGGGTCCTTCTTCACGATGACCAGCTTGACGGCCTCGCCGGTCTTCTCGTCGGGCACGCCGACCACGGCGCATTCGAGCACGCCGGGGCAGTTGGCGACCACTTCCTCGACCTCGTTGGGGTAGACGTTGAAGCCGCTGACCAGCACCATGTCCTTCTTGCGGTCCACGATCTTGAAGTAGCCGCGCTCATCCATGATGCCGATGTCGCCGGACTTGAAGTAGCCGTCGTCCGTCATGACCTTGGCGGTCTCGTCAGGGCGCTGCCAGTAACCGGCCATGACCTGCGGGCCCTTGATGGCGATCTCGCCGGGCTGGCCCAGCGTGGTGACCTCGTTGCCTTCGTCGTCCAGCAGCTTCATCGACGTGCCGGGAATCGGCACGCCAATGGTGCCGGTGTATTCCTTGGCCGTCACGGGGTTGCAGCTGGCCGAGGGGCTGGTTTCCGACAGGCCGTAGCCCTCGCAGATGGGGCAGCCGGTCTTTTCCAGCCACAGCTTGGCCACGGCGCCCTGTACTGCCATGCCGCCGCCTACCGAAACCTTGAGGTTCTTCCAGTTGACGGTATTGAAGTCGGGGTGGTTGGCCAGGCCATTGAACAGCGTGTTCACGGCCGGGAAGCTGTGGAAGGTGTGCTTGGACAGTTCCTTGAGCACGGCGGGCAGGTCGCGCGGGTTGGGGATCAGGATGGTCTTGCCACCCGTGCGCATGGACAGCATCATGTTCACGGTGAACGCGAAGATGTGGTACAGCGGCAGCGCGCAGACGCTGGTGGGCTGCTCGCCCGAGGGCACCTTGGCCATCACGGGTGCGTTCCAGGCCTCGGACTGCAGCACGTTGGCGAGCACGTTGCGGTGCAGCAGCACGGCGCCCTTGCTCACGCCGGTGGTGCCGCCGGTGTACTGCAAGAGGGCGATGTCGTCGGGGCGGATGTCGGGCTTCTTGAAGCTGCCGCGCGTACCGCGGGCCACCGCGTCGTTGAAGCGCACGGCGCCGGGCAGGTCATAGGTGGGCACCATCTTCTTGACGTTGCGCACCACGTAGTTCACCAGCGTGCCCTTGAGCAGGCCCAGCTGGTCGCCCATGGCCGCCAGCACCACGTGCTTGACGGGGGTGTTGGCGATGCACTGCTGCAGCGTGCTGGCAAAGTTCTCGATGATGACGATGGCCTTGGCGCCCGAGTCCTTGAGCTGGTGTTCCAGTTCGCGCGGGGTGTACAGCGGGTTCACGTTGACCACCACGAAGCCGGCACGCAGGATGGCCGCCACCGTCACGGGATACTGCGGCACATTGGGCATCATGATGGCGACGCGGTCGCCCTTGACCAGGCCCAGGCCCTGCAGGTAGGCCGCAAAGGCCGCGCTCAGCGAGTCGGTCTGGGCGTAGCTCACGTCCTTGCCCATGAAGCTGTAGGCCACACGGCTGGCGTACTTGCTGAACGCCTCGTCCATCAGCGCGACGAGCGAGGGGTACTGCGTGGTATCGATATCGGCGGGAACGCCTTGCGGATAGGCGGCCAGCCAGGGGCGGTCGGTCATGGTGCGTGTCTCTCCAAACTTCTCATTGCAATGGAACCCCGGCATTGTCTCTGCCGGTGCGGGTTCCGTGGGTGGTTAGTTTCCCCTAGGCAGCAGGGCTTTTGCCGTAGCACCCGAAGGGTCTTTCGCCGCGGTGAGGACTGCTCGATGGGCTTACTCGATGGCCTTGCCGATGTCCTCGACGACCTTCTTGGCATCGCCGAAGACCATCATGGTCTTGTCCATGTAGAACAGCTCGTTGTCCAGGCCGGCATAGCCTGCGGCCATGGAGCGCTTGTTCACGATCACGGTCTTGGCCTTGTAGGCCTCCAGGATGGGCATGCCGTAGATCGGGCTGCCCTTGGTGTGGGCGGCGGGGTTCACCACGTCGTTGGCACCGAGGATGATGGCCACGTCGGCCTGGCCGAACTCGCCATTGATGTCCTCCATCTCGAACACCTGGTCGTAGGGCACCTCGGCCTCGGCCAGCAGCACGTTCATGTGGCCGGGCATGCGTCCGGCCACGGGGTGGATGGCGTACTTCACCGTCACGCCCCTCTCGGTGAGCTTGGCGGCCAGTTCCTTGACCGCATGCTGGGCACGCGCCACGGCCAGGCCATAGCCGGGCACGATGACCACGGTCTCGGCATTGCCCAGTACGAAAGCCGCGTCGTCGGCGCTGCCGCTCTTGACCGGGCGCTGCTCCTTGGCTCCGCCCGCTGCAGTGGCGGTGTCGCCCCCAAAGCCGCCCAGTATCACGTTGAAGAACGAGCGGTTCATGGCCTTGCACATGATGTAGCTCAAGATCGCGCCTGAGCTGCCCACCAGCGAGCCGGCAATGATCAGCATCGAGTTGTTGAGCGAAAAGCCAATGCCCGCTGCCGCCCAGCCCGAGTAGCTGTTGAGCATGGAGACCACCACCGGCATGTCGGCACCGCCAATGGGGATGATGATCAGCACGCCCAGGATGAAGCCGAGCGCGATCACCAGCACGATGTCGATCCAGCTTTGCGAGTGCCAGAAGCCGAAGCAGAAGAACAGCACGGCCAGGCCCAGCACCAGATTGAGCTTGTGCTGCCCAGGGAACTGCACCGGCGCGCCCTGGAACAGGCGGAACTTGTACTTGCCCGAGAGCTTGCCGAAGGCGATCACCGAACCGCTGAAGGTGACGGCGCCGATGAAGGCCCCGAGCGCCAGCTCGATGCGGTTGCCGCCGGGGATGGGCGCATCCTTGGGCACGATGGCAAAGGCCCAGGGCTCGGCCACCACGGCCACCGCGATGCACACCGCTGCCAGGCCGATCATGCTGTGCATGAAGGCCACGAGCTCGGGCATCTTGGTCATCTCGACCCGGTTGGCCATCATGGCGCCGGCCGCGCCGCCGACCACCAGGGCGCCGAGCACATAGACCATGCCTTGCGCCTTGCCGCCCGACAGCTCCACGATGAGCGCGGCGGTGGTGAGCACGGCGATCGCCATGCCCGTCATGCCGAAGACATTGCCGCGGATCGAGGTAGTGGGGTGCGAGAGTCCCTTGAGCGCCTGGATGAAGCAGACGCTGGCCACCAGGTACAGCAGCGTGACGAGGTTCATGCTCATGCCTGGCCTCCTTCAGCCTTGGGGGCGGCTTTCTTTTCCTTCTTCTTGAACATCTCGAGCATGCGGCGCGTCACGAGGAAGCCGCCGAACACGTTGACCGCGGCCAGCGCCACGGCCAGCACGCCCATGCTCTTGCCCAACGTGGTCTCGGTGAGTGCAGCGGCCAGCATGGCGCCCACGATGACGATGGCGGAGATGGCGTTGGTCACCGCCATCAGGGGCGTGTGCAGCGCGGGCGTCACCGTCCAGACCACGTGGTAGCCCACGTAGATGGCCAGCACGAAGATGATGAGGTTGATGAGTGTGGGAGAGACGGCATCCATGGAAATGTGTCCTTCAATTGGCGTTAGGTTCCGGCAGACCAGGGGCCTTTGGCGGCATTCTTCTTGGCGAAATAGGCATCCACAGCGTCGATCAGCTGCTGCTGGGCCGCGTTGATGGGCGGCTCGATCAGAGCTGCCGATCGCATCACGGTCTTGAGCGTTTGCACGTGGTAATCGGTGAACTTGTCGGCGCTGCGCGCCAGCACCTCGGGCAGCTCGGAGAGCGCCAGGGCGCGGTTGCGCAGCAGGTGCGCGCTGGCCACCCAGAGGTTGCCGGCATCGCCATCGGTCAGCGCCAGGTGGTCGCGCAGCAGCGCCTGCACACCGGTCTTTTGCTGCACGGTGATGGCGCCGGTGGTCTGCACGGTGGCCAGGGCCAGCACGGCGACCACGTCGACCGGGTGGTCGAGCGCGTAGAGCGGTGGTGTCATCACCTTCTTGCGCCAGGCGCGCCGGTGGAAGAAGGTCAGCGGGTTGAGCCAGCCCACGTCGATGCCGAAGCGCCGCAGGGCCTCCATGGCCATCGTGAAGGTGATGACCAGGCCCAGGATTTGCAGAATGATCCCCATGTTCCGTGCCTCCCTTGGCTTTTTTATTGGGGCAGTGCAGCGGGGAAAGGCGGCACTGCCAGGAATCCATCCATCATGCCGACGCTCACGCGTGCGGCGCGGGCCATCTGCTGGCTCCATGCCTCGGCCGGCATGCCAGCGCGCAGGTAATCGGGCGTGTTGCCTGCCGGCAGCTTCAGCAGGCGCAAGTCCACCAGGGCATTCACCTCGATGTAGGCGCCGCCCTCGGTGGCATAGCGGTAGTTCAGGTGCGAGTAGGGCTGCGCCAGCGCGGCGCCCCGCTCATTCACCCAGCGGACCAGGCCAGGGTGGGCCTTTTCCATGAAGCGGTCACTGGTGTGGGCCCAGCGCTTGAAGCGCAGGCAGTCCACGCGCACGGGGCTGCCCGCAGCAGCGTCCTGCACCCACAGGCCCTGCTCCTGGCTACAGGAAGCCGTCCACAGGGTGCGGTCGCGCGGGTCGCTGCGCTGGTGGGATTGCACCAGCATCACCGCCAGCACTTCGTTGTGGGCACCGCGCAGTGCCACGGCACGGGTCTGCAAGGGCACTTGGGCGGGCGGCGGCAGTGCCAGGAGGGTCTCGTCGAAGCTGCCCAGGTCTTCCCAGGCCGAGGAGGGCAGCACCACGCGCGTACGCCCGGCGCTGAACTCGGCCGGGCCGGCGGGCATGGGGGCACAGGCGGAAAGAACTGCCAGCGCCAGCGCGGCAGCCAGCAGGCGGGACAACAGGTGCCTCATGCGCGCTTCACCGTGCCTTCGTGGGCCATCAGGCAGGCGGCCACGATGTCGTCCCGCAGGTCCATGTGCAGGGCGCCTTCCTTGTTGATGATGAGCTTGAGGAAGTCGAGCACATTGCGTGCGTACAGCGACGAGGCATCGGCCGCCACCAGGGCCGGCAGATTGGTCTCGCCCACCAGCGTCACGCCGTGCTTGACCACTGTCTTGCCAGGCTCGGTGAGCGGGCAATTGCCACCCTGGGGTGCGGCGATGTCGACGATCACCGAGCCGGCCTTCATGGATTGGACCATCTCCTCGGTCACCAGCACGGGGGCTGCGCGCCCGGGGATCAGGGCGGTGGTGATGACCACGTCGGCCTGGGCCACGCGCTTGGCCACCTCGGCCTTCTGGCGGTCGAGCCAGCTTTGCGGCATGGGGCGGGCATAGCCGCCCACGCCTTCGGCGGCGTCCTTTTCTTCCTGGGTCTCGTAGGGCACGTCGATGAACTTGCCACCCAGCGATTCGACCTGCTCCTTGACGCTGGGGCGCACGTCCGACGCCTCGATCACGGCGCCCAGGCGCTTGGCCGTGGCAATGGCCTGCAGGCCCGCCACGCCCACGCCCAGGATCACCACGCGCGCGGCCTTCACGGTGCCGGCGGCGGTCATGAGCATGGGGAAGAAGCGCTGGTAGCGGTCGGCGGCGATCATCACGGCCTTGTAGCCGGCGATGTTGGCCTGCGAGGACAGCACGTCCATGCTCTGGGCACGCGTGGTGCGCGGTGCGGCTTCGAGCGCATAGGCCGTCACGCCGGCCGTGGCCAGCCGCTGCAGGCCGGCGGCATCGAAGGGGTTGAGCATGCCCACCACGGTGGTGCCAGCACGCAGGCGCGGTGCTTCGGCCTCGGACGGGCAGCGCACCTTGAGCAGCAGGTCGGCGCCCCAGGCGCCAGCGGCATCGGTGATCTCGGCACCGGCGGCCTCGTAGACTGCGTCGGTGACGCTGGCGGCAATGCCGGCACCGGCCTCGATGCGCAGGGTATGGCCCTGGGCCTTGAGTTTCTTGACCGTCTCGGGCGTCACCGCGACCCGGGTCTCTCCGGCCATGGACTCTGCAGGCACACCAATCAGCATGTCGTCTCCTTGCTCAGGGGTAAGGTCAGTGGAATTACTTACTTGCTGACCATGAGCTTACATGAAGAAACTTTGATGCCCGCCGCTTTCGCCTGATGTAGAGAGAACTCCCCATCGCAAAGGAGACACTTCGGGCAAGAAAAAAGCCCGCGAGCGCATGGCTGGCGGGCTTTGCGGGGGCGGAACCGGGTCAGTGCACGACCTGGGCCAGTGTGCCGGCGGCGTACTGCCGGGCCACCTGCTGCAGGCTCAGGCCCTTGATCTTGGAACCCTGGCCTTCGCAGCCGAATTCGAGGTAGCGGGCCTTGCAGACCTGCTTGGCGGCTTCGCGTGCGGGCTTGAGCCATTCGCGCGCGTCGAACTTGTCGGGGTTCTCGGCCAGGAACTTGCGCACCGCACCGGTCATGGCCAGGCGGATGTCGGTGTCGATGTTGATCTTGCGCACGCCGTACTTGATGGCCTCCTGGATCTCCTCGACCGGCACGCCGTAGGTCTCCTTCATCTTGCCGCCGTACTGGTTGATGATGGCCAGCAGCTCGGCAGGCACCGAGGAGGAGCCGTGCATCACCAGGTGGGTATTGGGAATGCGCTTGTGGATTTCCTTGACGCGGCTGATGGCCAGGATGTCGCCCGTGGGCTTGCGGCTGAATTTGTAGGCGCCATGGCTGGTGCCGATGGCAATGGCCAGGGCGTCAAGCTGCGTGGCCTTCACGAACACGGCGGCTTCCTCGGGGTCGGTCAGCATCTGGCTGTGGTCGAGCTTGCCTTCGGCGCCGATGCCGTCTTCCTCTCCGGCTTCACCGGTTTCCAGGTTGCCCAGGCAGCCCAGTTCACCTTCCACGGTGACGCCGACCTTGTGCGCCATGTCGACCACCTTGCGGGTCACTTCCATGTTGTATTCAAAAGACGAGGGGGTCTTGCCGTCTTCCATCAGCGAGCCATCCATCATCACCGAGCCGAATCCCAGGTCGATGGCGCCCGCGCAGATCTTGGGCGAGGTGCCGTGGTCCTGGTGCATCACCAGGGGAATGTGCGGGAAGGCTTCGACGGCGGCCTGGATCAGGTGCTTGATGAAGGGCTCGCCGGCGTACTTGCGTGCGCCTGCGCTGGCCTGCAGGATCACTGGTGCACCCACCTCGTCGGCGGCCGCCATCACGGCCTGGACCTGTTCCAGGTTGTTGACGTTGAAGGCGGGGATGCCGTAGCTGTTGGCAGCGGCGTGGTCGAGCAGTTCGCGCATCGAGACGAGGGGCATGGTCGTGAGGTCCGTTCAGGGTTGATGGGGCGCCATGGATACAGGCAGTTGGCGGTGGTAACCGCTTGGTAACCCTGATTTTACCCGGCCGTCGCCACCGGCGTTGCGGCGAATTCCAGCCGGTAGCAGGTGGTAAAGGGCGCAGGAGCCGGTGCAGGCCCGAAATGCGCGCCGTGTGCTTCAGCCACCCGGCGTACGATCTCGTGCCCCAGGTGCAGGCTGTCCGCCGGTCGCACAGCACGCTGAGACCCTGGGCCGCTGGCACCGTCGTCACAGACCTGGAACCATGCGGCGCCGGAATCGGTAAACCCCATCTGCACAGCGATGCGTGTGCCCTCGGGGGTGTGCTTGAGGGCGTTCTCCAGCAGGTTGCGCAGCGCCAGGTCGAGCAGCACGGAATGGCCCAGCACGGCCACCTGCTCCGGCCCGGCCAGTGCGATCTCGTCGCCCCGCTGCCAGGCGGCCTGGGCGTAGTCGGCGCACACCGCCCGGCCAATGGCGGCCAGGTCCAGCGGCGCCTTGGCGTCGTGCAGTTCGGCCCGGCTGGCACGTGCCAGTGCCAGCAACTGATTGAGCACGTGGCCGGCGCGCAGGGCGTCCTGCCCGATGCGCGCCACGGCCTGCGCCTGTCCGTCCGCGTCGAGTCCCTTGCCGAGGGCGCCGGCCTGCAGCGCAATCGACGACAGGGGCGTGCGCAGCTCATGCGCCACCTCGTTGGCCAAGCGGCGCTCGCGCGCCAGCATGGCCTGCTGGCGTTCCAGCAAGGTGTTGATGGAGGCCACCACCGACTCGAACTCGCTCCATGCATGGCGCGTGGTCAGGCGCCCGGCACTCGCGGGGTCGAGCACCGCGACATCCCGCGAGAGGTCGTACAACGGCCGCAGGCCCCTGCGGATCGCCAGCCCCAGCGCAATGGCCACGACCGGCAACAACCACAGCCCTGGCTCGACCATTTGCTCGGCAATGTCCTGCGCCAGTTCGTCCCGCTCGCGCAATTCCAGCAGCACCATGATCTTCCGATCCTTGGCCGCATCCCACTGTGAAAAACTGCGCCACATGGACCCCTTGGCTCCCAGGGTGAGATTGGCAAAACCCTCGCTGGCGCTGAAGGGGGGCTCGGGCGCGCTACCGCTCAAGGCCAGCAGCCGCCCCTGCGCGTCCCACTGCACGACGCTGATCGACTGCTGGTAGTCATGGGCCTTGAGCCACGGCGTGGCCGTCCGCTCGGTCATCTGAGGCCCGGCCACGGCCTCGGTGGCGCGCAGGTTGAGCAACAGCGCCGCCACGCTGGCCAGGTGGCCGTCGGTCAGCTCATCGGCTTCGTGGACACCGGTCTGGTAGCCCAGATACACGAAGCTGCCCCACACCAGCGCCAGAGCGCCCAGCGACCACAGCAACAACTGCCGTGTCAACGAGGACCGCCTGGACCTTGGCCCCTGGATCAGGGCAGGGGTCACTGCACCGCGCAACGCGGTACCTGCTGGCTCTGCGCGGCCCGGCGCGCCGCTCACGGCTCCTCCTGGGGCATGAAGTAACCGACCCCGCGCATGGTCTGGATGCAATCACTGCCCAGCTTGCGGCGCAGGTGGTGGATATGGACCTCCACCGCATTGCTCTCGATCGCCGCATCCCAGCCATACAGCCGCTCTTCGATCTGCTGGCGCGACAGGACGCGCCCCTTGGCGTCCAGCAGCACCTGCAGCACCGAAAACGCCCTGGGCGATACGTCCACCGGCTTGCCCGACTGGCGGATCGTGCGGGCAGCCGGATCGAGCTCGATGTCACCATACCGGACGGTCGGCGATGCCCTGCCCGCTGCACGGCGCAACAAGGCGCGCAGGCGCGCATCCAGCTCATCCACGTCGAAGGGCTTGACCAGGTAGTCGTCCGCACCCTGGTCCAGCCCTGCGATGCGCTGGTAGATCTGGTCGCGTGCGGTGACGATGAGCACCGGCGTGGCCGGGTCCGGAAGCACAGGGGTAGAGGACGCACCAGGCGCCGGACTCAGGCGCAGGCGGCGCAGCAGATCGCTGCCATCGCCATCGGCAAGCCCCAGGTCCAGGAGCACCGCATCAAAACGCTCCGCACGCAGCGCCGCCCAGGCTCCGGCCACACCATCGCACACGTCCACCGCATAGCCGCGCTGCAGCAGGTTGGTGCGCAGGCCACTGGCAATGCCGGCATCGTCTTCGACCACGAGTATTCGCATGGGCCCATTGTCGCCGGGCCAGGCGGCCACCGCCAGGGCATTAAGACGGGGTTAAGTGCCGGCTTGTATGTTCCACGCCATGCAAGCCGCCCCCACCCCATCCCATCGCACCGCCTCCTCGCTTCAGCGCAACGCATTCATGTGGACTCTTGCCCTGCTGGTTGGTGTGGCCGCATGGGATGTGCTGGGGCAGGATCTCACGCTGGCGCATGCCTTTGGCGACTCCACAGGTTTCCCCTGGCGCGACCAGTGGTTCTTCGTGCACGTGCTCCATGAAGGCGCACGCCGCCTGGGCTGGGTGCTGGTGCTGCTGCTGGCGTTGAGTGTGTGGTGGCCCAGGGGCGTACTGCGGCGCATCGACGCCAGTGAGCGGCTGCAGATGGCCCTCAGTGCACTGCTGGCACTGGCAGTGGTCAGCATCGCCAAGAACCTCAGCGCCACGAGCTGCCCCTGGGATCTGTCCGAGTTCGGCGGTGTCGCGCGCTATGCATCGCACTGGGCCTGGGGCGTACTCGACGGGGGCGGCGGCCGTTGCTTTCCCGCCGGCCACGCTTCCGCCGGGTTTGCATTCGTCGGCGGCTACTTTGCGCTGCGCCGCAAGCAACCCACCGCCGCACGCTGGTGGCTGGCTGGTTCACTGCTGGCGGGCCTGATTCTGGGTTTGGCCCAGCAGGTCAGAGGCGCTCATTTCATGAGCCACACCCTTTGGACGGGCTGGCTGTGCTGGACCACCGGTTGGCTGTGCGACCTGGCAATGTCCAGCTTGCGCCCTCGCCTGCAGTTCTCTCACTCATTGCCCGCAGAGGAGTCCTCCCATGCTGCCTCTTGAGCTCGACTTGTTCCAGTCGCTGAATGCCAGCGTGGATACCCCTGCGGGCGTGGTGGCGGCTGCCCGCTGGATATCCCAATCACTGCCACTGGCCATGGCTGCGTGGCTTGCGGCCATCGTGGCCCTGGGGACCGGCCGGCAGCGGCGCGCCGTATTGAGTGCATTTGCAGGCATGGCGCTGGCGTGGGTGGGCGCACAAGCGCTGCGCCATGGCGTTCAGGCCCCGCGACCAGCCCAGTTGGGACTGGGCATGCAATGGATCGATCACGCCGCCCGGGCGGGTTTTCCGAGCCTGCATGCAGCAGGCGCTTTTGCACTGGCTGCGGCCCTGTCACTGGGCCGGATGCCATGGGCGGCTGGCGTGGCATGGACCGCCGCGCTGGCCATCGCCTGGAGCCGCGTCTGCCTGGGCGTGCATTTCCCGTCCGACGTGCTGGCGGGTGCACTCACCGGAATGCTGGGCGCCTGGGCCGCCCATCGCGCAGGGCTGGCACTGGACAGCTTTCGGACAGAGGCCATCGGCAGCGCAGCCCTGCTGCAGCAAGGGCCGCTCTTGCCGCGAATGCCGGCCGCGGAACGCCACGAGAGCGAACGGTGAAGCGCAGCGGCAGGCCTGGAGGCCTGCCGCCAGGACCTGCTCAGCTCGCGCGGCAGATCTTCAGCATGTTGGTGCCACCCGGCGCCCCCATGGGCTCGCCGCAGGTAATGGCGTAGACGTCGCCCTTCTGCACGATGTTGCGCGTCTTGAGGTGGCCTTCGGCCTGCTCCAGCGCGGTGTCGCGGTCAGCGCTGGTATCCATCAGCAGCGGGCGCACATTGCGGTACATGGCCATCTTGCGCTGCGTGGCCACCTTGGGCGTGAGGGCGTAGATGGGGATGTGGATGCGGTGGCGGCTCATCCACAGCGCCGTGGCGCCGCTGTCGGTCATGGCCACGATGGCCTTGGCGCCCAGGTGATGGGCCGTGAACAGCGCGCCCATGGCAATGGACTGGTCGATGCGGCCAAAGGTCTGGCCGGTGAAGTCGGCGTCCAGCGGGTGGTCTTCGGCGGCTTCGGCGGCGGCGCAGATAGTGGCCATCTCCATCACCGTTTCCAGCGGGTACTTGCCGGCTGCGGTCTCGGCACTGAGCATCACGGCATCGGTTCCATCGAGCACGGCGTTGGCCACGTCGCTGACCTCGGCGCGCGTGGGCACGGGGTTGGTGATCATGCTCTCCATCATCTGCGTGGCGGTGATCACGACCTTGTCCAGGTCGCGCGCCATGCGGATCATCTTCTTTTGCAGCGCTGGCACGGCCGCGTTGCCGACTTCCACGGCCAGATCACCACGGGCCACCATGATACCGTCGCTCACGCGCAGGATGGCTTCCAGGTGCGGGATGGCCTCGGCGCGTTCGATCTTGGCGATCAGGCCCGGCTTGTGGCGGTACTCGGAGGCCGCCACGTTGCACAGCTGGCGTGCCATCTCCATGTCGGTCGCGTTCTTGGGAAAGCTCACGGCCACGTAGTCGGCCTGGAAGCTCATCGCGGTGCGGATGTCCTCCATGTCCTTGGCCGTGAGGGCCGGCGCCGTGAGGCCGCCGCCCTGCTTGTTGATGCCCTTGTTGTTGGACAGCTCGCCGCCGATCTTCACGGTGGTGAGCACCTCTTCGCCGCGCACGGCATCGACGGTGAGCACGATCAGGCCGTCGTTGAGCAGCAGCACGTCACCGGCCTTCACGTCGCGCGGCAGCTCCTTGTAGTCGAGCCCCACGCCATCGTTGTCACCGGGCTCGGTGCGCGAGGCATCGAGCACGAACGGGGCGCCCGACACCAGCTGCACCTTGCCCTCGGCAAACTTGCCGACGCGGATCTTGGGGCCCTGCAGGTCGGCCATGATGGCCACCTCGCGCCCCGCACGCTGGGCAGCGGCGCGCACGGTGGTGGCCCGGTCGATGTGGTCCTGCGCCTTGCCATGGCTGAAGTTCAGGCGCACCACATTGACGCCCGCACGGATCATCGCCTCCAGCAGTTGCGGATCGCTCGATGCGGGGCCCAGGGTGGCAACGATCTTGGTGGCGCGGCGGGTTTGCATGGGCTTGTCTCTTTCGTCGGTTATGTAATCGAATTTCAATTTTCACACGAAAGCGGTTACATGCCGATTACCAGCCGGCTAGCCGGGCCAATCGCCGGGGCGCTGCGCAGGGATGCCTGTCGGGATGGTGGGCTGCAGAACACGCCTGACTGTTTC
>NZ_LMIH01000006.1:603352-603452 GCF_001428645.1 Acidovorax sp. Root217 | reverse complement strand
CGCCACCAAGTTCGAAACCAACCGCACCCGCGCCGAAGTGGCCGCTGAAGCCGCTACCGTGGCCCAGACCCGCAGCATCGAACCCGCTGGTTCGCGCGTC
>NZ_LMIH01000006.1:603143-603228 GCF_001428645.1 Acidovorax sp. Root217 | reverse complement strand
CGCGCTGCCGTGCGTGCCCAGGCTGCCGATGCCGTGCGCACCGGCCAGATCTCTTCCGGCGAAGTCGGCGCTCTGTAAGCCGCCC
>NZ_LMIH01000006.1:405839-603005 GCF_001428645.1 Acidovorax sp. Root217 | reverse complement strand
ACCCGCTGGTTCGCGTGTGGTGACCTACAAGTCGACGGCTGACCGTGCTGCGGTGCGTGCCGCCGCCGCTGATGCCGTGCGCACGGGCCAGATTTCTTCGGGCGAAATCGGCTCGATGTAAATTCACGGTCAGGCACAAGCCTTCTCGCAAAGGCATGTGCATCCAATACAAACGGGCTCCCTTGGGAGCCCGTTTGTATTGTTTTGTACTAGTACAAATAGCATCAAGCGCGCATCAGCGCCTCGATCTCGTCCGCATCCACCGGCACGCCGCGCGTGATCAGCTCACAACCGGTGGCAGTGACGATGGCATCGTCCTCGATGCGGATGCCGATGCCGTGGAACTGCGCGGGCACGCCCTCGGCCGCGCGCACGTACAGGCCCGGCTCGATGGTCAGCACCATGCCGGGCTGCAGCACGCGGCTCGGGCGATTGAGGATGGTTTCTCCCGAGAGCGGGTCCTTGCGCTCGGTGGTTTTTTCGGCCTCGCCGGGCTCCACATAGCTGCCGCAATCATGCACATCCATGCCCAGCCAATGGCTGGTGCGGTGCATGTAGAACGGGAAGTAGGCGCGTTTGTCGATCACATCCTGCACCGTGCCCACCTTGTTGGCGTCGAGCAGGCCCAGGTCCAGCAAGCCCTGCGCCAGCACGGTGATCGTGGCGTCGTGCGGGTCGTTGAAGCGGGCGCCGGCACGGGTGGCGTCCACGGCCGCGACCTGGCTGGCCAACACCAGGTCGTACAGCGCGCGCTGCGGCCCGGTGAAGCGGCCATTGGCCGGAAAGGTGCGCGTGATGTCGCTGGCATAGCCGTCAAGCTCGCAGCCGGCATCGATCAGCACCAGCTCGCCGTCGCGCACGGGAGCGGCATCGGCGCGGTAGTGCAGCACGCAGGCGTTGGCACCGGCCGCCACGATGGAGCCGTAGGCCGGGTACTGCGAACCGCCATCGCGGAAGGCATGCAGCAACTCGGCGTCGAGGTGGTATTCGCGCACGTCCTCGCCGGCACGCAGCATGCGGGCCGAGCGCTGCATGGCGCGGATGTGGCCCTGGGCGCTGATCTGGCTGGCGCGGCGCATGATGTCCTGCTCGTGCGCGTCCTTGATGAGGCGCATCTCGTCGAGCGGCCCGCACAGGTCCTGCTGCACGGCTGGGCACTGCGCGCCGTAGCGCACCCGCGCCCGCACGGCATTGAGCCAGCCTTCCACGCGCGCGGCCAGGCCGTTGTGGATGGCGTGCGGGTACCACACGCTCTGGCGGTTCTCGAGCAGGCGGGGCAGTTGTGCATCGAGCACAGCGCTGGAATGGGCCGCGTCCATCCCGAGCACACCAGGCGCCGCCTCCGGGCCCAGGCGGTAGCCGTCCCAGATCTCGCGCTCCAGGTCCTTGGGGCGGCAGAACAGCGTGCTCTGCCCCTCGGCCGTGATCACCAGGCAAGCCCCCGCTTCGGCAAAACCGGTCAGGTAGTAGAAGTAGCTGTCGTGGCGGTACAGGAAGTCGGTGTCGCGGTTGCGCGGGTACTCGGGGGCCGTGGGCACGATGGCAATGCCCCCCGCACCCAGCTGGGCAGCAAGGCGCGCGCGGCGCTGGGCATAAAGCAAATGCGAGGACGGTGAGTTCATCCGCCATTTTTATCGCGAATCGGCTGTCCCTCCTGGCCACAGGCCATCCACCTTGCAAACAGTTCCAAAAACCCAACAGCGCATCTGGCCGTTGACAAACGTATTCATATGAATACTATCGCATTCAAACCACTTCGGGATGGACGCCATGGTCACCACCTCCACCACGATGGAGCCCCTCTCCGCACGGATACCGAGCGACCTCTACCTCTGGCTGGCGCAGCTGCAGGTGGAGGGTGCGACCACCAACAGCGACAAGCTGCGGGTGCTGCTGGGCCAGCTCAAGCGCCACCACGACGGTGCGCTGGACTACGTGGCCGCCCATGCCTGGGCGCGCGACACCACGGGCCGGTTGCGCGACTCCCTGGTGCGCACCGAGGGCCAGACGGGTCGGCATTCGGACGTGCTCAACGCCATGCTCGACCATGTCACGACCTGCCTGGCCATCGTCGTGAGCAACGCCCCGGCCTCGGAGCAGGAGGCCGCGCGGCTCGAAGACCTGCTGGTGCGCCGGGGCTTTGCGCTCAGTGAGATGCTGCTGCGCCAGGCAACCACCGCGCAGGCCAGCGCGTACGATCCAGGCGTCGTACAGCGCCATGCCGCCGCGACCCTGGAGCTGGCCCAGACCATTCAATCCCCTCTTTCGAAAGGAGCCTGAGATGGCAGATTCGCTCAAGACACGCGTCGGCCGCATCATCGCCGGCAGCGTGCATGCGCTGGTGGACCACCTGGAGAACCATGCCCCGTTGGCGGTGATGGAGCAATCGCTGCGCGAGGCCGACACCGTGATCGGCGAAGTGCGCCATGAGCTCGGCCGCACCAGTGCCAACCGCCACCTGGCCCAGCAGCAGCATGCCCACCTCAACGGACAGCACGGCAAACTCGCGGAGCAGATCGACCAGGCACTGGCGGCCGGCCGCGAAGACCTGGCGCGCGCTGCGGTGGCGCGCCAGCTCGACATCGAGGCGCAGATCCCGGTGCTGGAGACCACCCTGGCCGACTTCGCCCGGCAGGAGAGCGAACTCACGGGCTATGTGGCCGCCCTGCTGGCCAAGCAGCGCGAGATGGCCGATGCCCTCGAAGGCTTTCGCCAAAGCCGTGCCAGTGCGGCGCCAGCCCCCGCTGCAGCAGCACCGGGCAGCGCCAGCCCTGCCAGCCGCATGGACG
Source organism: Acidovorax sp. Root217 (assembly GCF_001428645.1). Classification (NCBI taxonomy): domain Bacteria; kingdom Pseudomonadati; phylum Pseudomonadota; class Betaproteobacteria; order Burkholderiales; family Comamonadaceae; genus Acidovorax; species Acidovorax sp. Root217. Next base: position 600,216 of record NZ_LMIH01000006.1, on the reverse strand, counting down.
CCGTCACCGGCGCCTTCGACCGCCTGTATGCGCGCCAGACCGGCCTGTCGGGCACCGACCGCAGCCACACGCTGGACCAGGCCGCCAAGCTCAAGGAGCTCGATGACCTGGTGCGCGACCACAAGATCGCCGAGCGCATGGCACGTTTGAAGACGGGCCAGCCGTGATCGTCGGCCTGTTCACTGCTCCGGAGACCTGGCCCTTCGGCGTGGCCTTTGCGCTCATCGTCGGCATCGCGCTGATCGAAGGCCTGGGCATGCTGGTCTCGCTGAGCCCGAGCAACTGGCTCGACGACCTGCTGCCCGACATCGACGGTGACACCGGACTGGACCGGGTGCTGGGCTGGCTGTATATCGGCAAGGTGCCCTCGCTGGTGCTGCTGGTGCTGTTCCTCATGGGCTATGCCATCTTCGGCTACAGCCTGCAGAAGGTGGCCCATGGCATGCTGGGCGGCTACCTGCCCGTGTGGCTGGCGGGCCTGGTGGCCGTGGCGCCCGGCATGGCCACTGTGCGCAGCCTGGGCGCGCTGATCGCGCACATCATTCCGCGCGACGAGACCTCGGCCGTGAGCGAGATGTCGCTGATCGGGCGGCACGGCGTTGTCTCCGCCGGGGCGGCACGCCGTGGCCTGGCGGCCCAGGCGCGCGTGCGCGACGCCCATGGCCGCACCCACTACCTGATGGTGGAGCCCGACCTGGACGACGAGGTCTTCGACGAAGGCGCGCAGATCCTCATCGTGCGCAAGGCCGGGGCCTTCTACCGCTGCATCGCCAACCCGCACCCGGGCTTGATGTAGCCGCACATTCCCAGCACCATACCAACACCAACCGAGGGAGCCACCGAGAAATGACCAACCTGTTCGAACTGGGCGTAATCGCCGCCATTGCCCTGCTGGCGCTGCTGACCATCGGCATCGTCTTTGCGCGCCTGTACAAGCGCTCCACCAAGGAAACCGCCTTCGTGCGCACCGGCCTGGGTGGCCAGAAGGTCATCATGGACGGCGGCGCCATCCTGCTGCCGGTGTTCCACGAGCGCGTGCTGGTGAACATGAACACCCTGAAGCTCGAAGTGGTGCGCCGCGCCAAGGAAAGCCTGATCACCAAGGACCGCATGCGCGTGGACGTGACGGCGGCCTTCTTCGTGCGCGTCAAGCAGACCGAGGAAGCCGTGAGCATCGCCGCCCAGACCCTGGGCGCGCGCACCATGAGCCCCGAGGAACTCAAGGCGCTGGTGGAAGACAAGTTCGTGGATTCGCTGCGCGCCACGGCTGCCACGATGACCATCCAGGAGCTGCAGGACAAGCGCCGCGACTTCGTGCAGGCCGTGCAGAACGCCGTGGCCGAAGACCTGGAGAAGAACGGGCTGGAGCTCGAATCCGTGTCGCTGACCAGCCTGGACCAGACCGACAAGCAGTTCTTCAACCCCAACAACGCCTTTGACGCCGAGGGCCTGACGCGCCTGACCGAACAGACCGAAGCCCGCCGCAAGCAACGCAACGACGTGGAGCAGGACACCGAGGTGCAGGTGCGCACCAAGGACCTGGAGGCCACGCGCCAGAAGCTCACCATCGAGAAGGACCAGGAGTTCGCCTCGCTGTCGCAAAAGCGCGAAATCGAGAACACCCGCGCCGAGCAGGCCGCGCTGATCGCCACGCAGCAAGCCGAGCGCAGCCGTGAAGCCGAGGCCGCCAAGATCGAGGCCGAGCGCCAGGTGAGCCAAAAGCGCATCGAGGCCGAGCGCGAGATCAAGGCCGCCGAGATCGAGAAGAACCTGGTGATCCAGACGCGCGAGATCGAACTGGAGCGCCACACCGAGACCAAGCGCGCCGAACAACGCAAGCAGGTGGAGATCGCGCGCCAGGACACGCAGATCGCGATTGCCAACAAGTCGCGCGAACAGTCCGATGCCGACGCCGCCGCCAACCTGGCGCGCGCCGAGGCCGTGAAGGCCGAGGAAGCCGTGAACACCGCGCGCCAGGTGGCCGTGGCCGAACGCGACAAGAACATCCAGCTGATCGAGGCATCCAAGGACGCCGAGCAGAGCGCCATCTCGGTCAAGGTCTCGGCATCGGCCGAGAAGGAGGCCGCCCTGGACCGTGCCGAGGCCATCACCATCGAGGCCCGCGCGCGCCAGGCGGCAGCCCTGGCCGAAGCCGAAGGCAAGCGCGCGCTGAACGAGGCGCTCAACACCCTGTCGGCCGCGCAGGTGGACCTGCAGGTGCGCAGCCTGCTGCTGCAGCAGTTGCCGCTGATCATCCAGCAGGCCGTGCGCCCGATGGAGAAGATCGACTCGATCCGCATCGTGCAGGTGGGCGGTCTGCCCGGCGGCTCGGGAGGCCATGGTACGGGGCAAGGCGGCAGTGGGGCACAGGGCACCTTTCCCGAGCAGGTCATGAACTCGGCCCTGCAGTACCAGATCGCCAAGCCCATCGTGGACGCGGTGATGAAGGACGCGGGCCTGTCCAACGAAGGCATCACCGGCCTGGCGCACAGCCTGGCCGGCATGCTGGGCAACCCGCCGCAGACCGCGCCGGCGCCTGCCAGCCACGCCGCCGAGTGATCCGGTAGCCCGGCTTGGCCGGGCTCGGCGCACAGCCCCGCGTGGCTTGTGCGCCACGCAAAGCCCTGCAGCCAGGCGGCCCAGCCCATGGGCGTGGCAGACTCAAGCACCATGCTCAACCTGCTTGCGTCCCTGCTGAATTTCATCCTGACCATGCTGCTGCCCTTGCTGGGCCTGGTCTTGACCGCAGCCCTGCTGGCCTACGGCGTCTACGCACGCTGGATCAACGTCCCGCACAAGTGGCTGCTCACCCGGCGCGCACTCCAGGTGCTGTGTGCCGTGGCCGTCCTCTGCAATGCCCTGATCGTGCTGCAGTGGTACCTGGCGAACAGCGCCCGGCAGGCACGGCTGGACGGAGCCGTCGTTCGTGCCAGCAGGGAGCGGTTCGTGCTGCCGCAGGACTTCCAGTACGGCGAACTGCTGATCCCGGCGGGCAGCCTCGTCAACCGCACCGATCCGTTCGACAAGGGCGAGCCTGGCAAGCCGGTTGCATTGCATGGACTGGAATCGGTGCGCTTTGCGCAGCCCGTGGAGATTGCCGGTGCCTGGGCGAGCGCACTGCAGATCACCCCCATGCGCCTGGAACTGGCACAGGACCAGACCCTGGGCCCGGTCTACCGGTTCGACAGCAACACCCAGGGTTGGGTGGTGCACAAGCTGGTGCCGGCACTGGCCTGCCGCAAGGGACAGGTGGCCGTGTTCCAGGTACCGCCTATCCCCTACGACGTGCAGGCGGAAGTCGGCAAGCCTGCGCCCGATGGGCCCGAGGCGCGCTTTCGGCCCAGCGAATGGCTGCTGCGTGCCTGCGAGAACGGCCCGGCCATCACCGTGCAACCCGCCCATGCGGGAACCCCCAGCCCGGGGCAGTGAGCCTCTGGTTCAGCGGTTGAGTTCTGCCAGACGCTCGGGGGTACCCACGTCGGTCCAGCGGCCGTTGTAGAGCGAGGCGCCCACGCGGCCCGCGTCCATGGCCCGGCGCAGCAGCGGCGCCAGAGCCGCCTTCTCACCCCCGGGGTTTCCGACCGGAATGTCGCACCAAGGCGTGAAAAACAACTCGGCATGCAGCAGCGCGATGGTGCTGTAGGTGTAGCGCAGCGCCGGGTCATCGGCCGGCAGGTTCAGCGCCAGCCCCTCGGGCGACATGCCGAAATCGCCGCGTGGATGGTGCTCCGGGTTGGGCACCAGCCACAGGTGGGCCAGCTGCCTGCTGGCCTTGAAGGCTTGCACTGCCTTCGCATCGAACACGAAGTCCGGCACGTACACGTCCCCGGCCGCGAGCCAGAACACGTCCGACTCCACCAGCGGCAGCGCGCGCGCAATGCCACCCGCCGTCTCCAGCGCGCCGCCGAAGTCGCGGCCCTCGCGGGAGTAGGCGATCTCGATCCGGTGGTTGCCCCGGCGTGAGTGGTGCGTGCCGAAGGCGGTGCCACAGTGGGCTTCGATCTGCTCGCCCAGCCAGGCGGTGTTGATCACCACCTCGCCCACGCCGGCCTCGGCCAGGGCCTGCAGGTGCCATACCAGCAGCGGCTGGCCCTGCACCGGCAGCAGGGGCTTGGGGGTGGTGTCGGTCAGCGGGCGCATGCGCTCGCCGCGGCCGGCGGCCAGCAGCAGGGCCGGGACCTGGGCTGCGGCGCTCATGCCGAGGCATCCATCGCCGCGACACCCACGGCACCGCGCTGCAGCTCGTGGCGCTGCACGCTGGCGGGCTCGAACAGGGCCAGCAGCGCATCCATGAGCGCGCGCGCCTTGCCCGAATGGTCGGCGCCAAAATTGCAGACGTAGACGTCCAGCGTCACGGCGCGCTGCTCGGGCCAGGTGTGCACGCACAGGTGCGATTCGGCCAGCAGCACCGTGGCGGTGACCCCGCCCGGCCCCTGCTCCGTGGCGGGAAACCCATGGAACAACTGGCCCACGGGCTGCAGGCCCGCAGCGCGCACGGCGTCCGTGCAGGCACGGCCCAGGGCGGCGGCGTCCAGCAGCCATTCGGGGGCGCAGAGGCAGCCATGGAGATCGGCGGTGAGGTGCAGTCCTTGCATGGCTTGCACTGTAGTGCATTGGCGCTTGCCGTGGCCGGTTGGCGGGGCTTCGCGGGGCCTGCCGGCGGGCCCCGGGGCGCGCACCGGTAAAATGCCGGGTTTCCCCTGAACCTCCCCCACCCGGAGCCGCCCTTCCATGGCCAACACCCTGCAAAACCAACCAATGGCAAACGCGATCCGCGCGCTGGCCATGGACGCCGTACAACAAGCCAACTCAGGCCACCCCGGCGCCCCGATGGGCATGGCCGACATGGCCGTGGCCCTGTGGGGTCGCCACCTCAAGCACAACCCGACCAACCCCCAATGGTTCGACCGCGACCGCTTCGTGCTGAGCAATGGCCACGGCTCCATGCTGCTGTACGCGCTGCTGCACCTCACGGGCTACGACCTGCCCATCGGCGAGCTCAAGAACTTCCGCCAACTGCACAGCAAGACCGCCGGCCATCCCGAAGTAGGCATCACGCCCGGCGTGGAAACCACCACCGGCCCGCTGGGCCAGGGCATCACCAACGCCGTGGGCTTTGCCCTGGCCGAGAAACTGCTGGCCTCCGAGTTCAACCGCGAAGGCCATGCCGTCGTGGACCACAACACCTACGTCTTCCTGGGTGACGGCTGCCTGATGGAAGGCATCAGCCATGAGGCCGTGTCGCTGGCCGGCGCCTGGAAGCTCAACAAGCTGATCGCGCTGTACGACGACAACGGCATCAGCATCGACGGCCAGGTCGCCCCCTGGTTCGCCGACAACACGCCCCTGCGCTTCGTGGCCAGCGGCTGGAACGTGATCGGCCCCATCGACGGCCACGACGCCGAAAAGGTCACCGCCGCCATCGCCGAAGCCAAGAAACAGGGCGAGCGCCCCACCCTGATCGTCTGCAAGACGCACATCGGCAAGGGCAGCCCGAACCGCGCCAACACCGCCAAGGCCCACGGAGAGCCTCTGGGCGCCGAGGAAATCGCGCTGACCCGCGAAGCCCTGGGCTGGAGCCACGAACCCTTCAGCATCCCTGACGACGTGTACGCCGCCTGGAACGCCAAGGACACCGGCCAGGCCGCTGAAGCGACCTGGAACGAGCGCTTTGCCGCCTACACCGCCGCCTTCCCCGAGCTGGCTGCCGAGCTCACACGCCGCATGCAGGGCCAGTTGCCCGCCAACTTCGCCCAGGTGGCCGTGGACACCGTGATCGCCGCCCATACCAAGGGCGAGACCGTGGCCAGCCGCAAGGCCAGCCAATTGGCACTGGAAGCCTTCACCGCCGCCCTGCCCGAGCTGCTCGGCGGCAGCGCCGACCTGACCGGCTCCAACCTCACCAACACCAAGAGCACGCCCAACCTGCGTTTCGACATGCAGGGCAACGTGGTGCAGACCGAAGTGGCCGAAGGCAAGAAGATCGGCGGGCGCCACATCAACTACGGCGTGCGCGAATTCGGCATGGCCGCGATCATGAACGGCATTGCGCTGCACGGCGGCTTCATTCCGTACGGCGGCACCTTCCTGACCTTCAGCGACTACAGCCGCAACGCCATCCGCATGGCCGCGCTGATGAAGCAGCGCGTGATCCACGTGTTCACGCACGACTCCATCGGCCTGGGCGAGGACGGCCCGACCCACCAGTCGGTGGAGCATGCCGCCAGCCTGCGCCTGATCCCCAACCTGGACGTGTGGCGCCCGGGCGATACGGCCGAAACCGCCGTGGCCTGGAGCGTGGCGCTGACAAACAAGGACAAGCCGACTGCACTGCTGCTGTCGCGCCAGAACCTGCCCTACGCACCCAAGCGCGACCTGGGCGACATCAGCCGCGGCGCCTATGTGCTCAGCGAGCCGACCGATGTGGGCCTCAAGAAGAAGGCCGTGGCGGTGATCATCGCCACCGGCTCCGAAGTGCAGCTGGCGCTGAAGGCCCAGCGCCTGCTGGCCGACCGCAAGATCGCCGTGCGCGTGGTCTCCATGCCGAGCAACACGACCTTCGACCGCGAGGACGCCAAGTACAAGAAGTCTGTGCTGCCCGCGGGCATCCCCCGCGTGGCGGTGGAAATGGGCGTGACCGATGGCTGGTGGAAGTATGGCTGCGCCGCCGTCGTGGGTCTCGATACCTACGGCGAATCGGCTCCGGCACCGGTGCTGTTCAAGCACTTCGGTTTCACCGAAGAGAACGTGGCTGCCACCGTGCAGGCCGTGCTCAAGGGCGGCCGCTGACAGGGCGCGGCGGGGCAGGAACGTAACATTGTGCAAATATGCAGAGGTTTCGCGTGACTTACAGCACGTTGCGGCCTCTTTGCATGCTTGACGCCGTTACATGTGGCCGGCACGCTAGTCGTTTTCATTGACGTCCCCCTTTTTTGAAGGAGCTGCCATGATCCCGACCCTGTTCCCCCGCAAGTCGCTGGCCGCATTGGCCGTGCTGTCGCTGGCCTGCCTGTCGGCACAGGCCCAGGTGGAGATCACCGATCCGCCAGCGGGCCACAATTTCGGCAAGGTCCCGCTCAATGCCACGTTTTCCACGCAGTACTTCTCGGTGTTCAACCGCAGCAGTGCGCCGCTGCAGCTGGGCACGTTGATTTCCAGCGGTGCGGCCCTGGCGACCTGCGCTGGCATTGGCTGCCCGGTCGTTGCGCAGGGGGACTTCCTGATCCCGGCCGGCTCGGACGGCTGCTCCAACGCCGTGCTGCAGCCCAACCAGGGCTGCTCGACTCTGGTGGCCTTCACCCCCACCGCCCCCGGGGCGCGCATTTCCCAGTTCATCGTCCAGTCGCGCGCTGGCGGGGCGCTGGCGACGTACCCGCTGCACGGCACGGGCATCTCGACGCCGCTGGACTGCGTGCTTGACTGGGCCGAGAAAAGCTTCCCGCAGCTGCTGACCACGCCCACCGGCACGGCCACCGTATCGCCTTTCCAGTTGCGCTGCTATGCCAACGGCACCATGTGCCTGGGTGCCGACACGGCCGTACCCACCTTCGACCAGCCCAGTGTCTACTTCTACCAGACGCAGCCCACCCCCTCGGTGCAGCGCCTGGGATACCTCTCGACATTCGCGCAGGCGGCGCAGTGTCAACCATGATTCCTTAACGTTTGGAGAACCTTGGAAATGACGATCAAGATTGGCATCAACGGCTTTGGCCGCATCGGCCGCAACGTGCTGCGCTCCGCCATCCAGAATTTCAGCGACATCGAAGTCGTTGCGATCAATGACCTGCTGGAGCCCGAGTACCTGGCGTACATGCTGCAGTACGACTCGGTGCACGGCCGCTTCAAGGGCGAAGTCTCGGTGGAAGGCAATACGCTGATCGTCAACGGCAAGAAGATCCGCCTGACGCAAGAGCGCGATCCCGCCAACCTGAAGTGGAACGAGGTCGGCGCGGACGTGGTGATCGAATCCACGGGCCTGTTCCTGGACAAGGTCACGGCCCAGAAGCACCTGGACGCCGGCGCGAAGAAGGTCATCCTGTCGGCGCCTTCGAAGGACGACACCCCCATGTTCGTGTACGGCGTGAACCACACCAGCTACAAGGGCGAGGCAATCGTCTCCAACGCCTCGTGTACCACCAACTGCCTGGCCCCCGTGGCCAAGGTGCTCAACGACAAGTGGGGCATCAAGCGCGGCCTGATGACCACGGTGCATGCTGCCACCGCCACGCAAAAGACGGTGGACGGCCCCTCCAACAAGGACTGGCGCGGCGGCCGCGGCATCCTGGAGAACATCATCCCTTCGAGCACCGGCGCTGCCAAGGCCGTGGGCGTGGTGATCCCTGCGCTGAACAAGAAGCTGACCGGCATGTCCTTCCGCGTGCCCACCAGCGACGTCTCCGTGGTCGACCTGACGGTGGAGTTGGAGAACCCCGCCACCTACGAAGAGATCAAGGCCGAGATGAAGGCCCAGTCCGAAGGCGCGCTCAAGGGCGTGCTGGGCTACACCGAAGACAAGGTGGTGGCTACAGACTTCCGCGGCGATACCCGCACCTCGATCTTCGATGCCGACGCCGGCATCGCGCTCGATGGCACCTTCGTGAAGATCGTCAGCTGGTACGACAACGAATGGGGCTACTCGAACAAGTGCCTGGAAATGGTGCGCGTGGTGGCCAAGTAACCCGCTTCCGCTTCTGATCAAGGCCGGCAGCCCGCAGGGGTTGCCGGCTTTTTTCATCGTCGCGCGGATTCAAGGACCGCCATGCAACAGCCGCTCGAACAGATCGCCGGGCCCCATCTGCCCACCCTTGAGCATGATCTCCATGCCATCGAGCGCCGCAAGGTCGCTGTGCAGCTGGCACAGCGCCACGCCGGGCGACAGCGAGGCCTGGTACGACAAACCCCAGGCCGCGAGCGACTGCACCGCGAGACTGGAGGTGTCGCCCCCGGCGATGCCGATGCGGCGCAGCGCCACCTGTGCCAGCACACGTGCCAGCACTCGCCCGCCGGCCTGCGCCACGGCGTGTGCCGTGGCACCGCCGGATGCGCTGCCCGCAGTCACCGCCAGCACGCTGCGGCCATCCCGCAGCAAGGCAGCCAAGCGGTCGGCCATGGCCTGTGCAGCGGCATCGCCGCCCTCGACCAGGCTTGCCACATCGACGGGTACCGTCTCGTACGAAACGGCCATGCGCACCTGCTGGGCGGTCACCGGCGACAGGCTGCCCGCCAGCACGAAGACAGGACCCTGGGCCGCCGCCAATGGCCGTGCGTCCATCGCAGCCGCTGCGCGCGGCCACTGTGTCGCCAGGGCCTGCACCACGCTGCTCGGGCCCACCGCCAGCAGGCGCGCCTGCTGCGCCCGGCGCCACACCAGTTGGCCCACGGCCTGCAGGTCCTCGGGGCGGCTGGCATCCATCAGCACGGCAGCGGGGTGCCCCGCCAGCATGGCATCGAGCGCCGCCTCCTGGTGGGCCAGCGGCTGGGCGTACAGCGGGTAATCGATTCCAGGCACCGGTTGCAGGGCCTGCTGCGCCAGGTGCAGGCGCAGGTCGCTCTCCTGCATGGGCGTGACCGGGTGGCGGCTCATGGTGGGGTGCCGATCGATGCGATGCACCGAAGGGGCGCTGCCTGCACGCGCGAACAGGTTACCGAACACGCAGTAGCGCCCCAGGCTGGGCTGGCCGCCGACGATGGGGACGAAGCGGTTCTCCACATGCTGGCGCAGCGTGTGTACCGCCACGCCGATGCTGCCCACCTGCGGCGCGCTATCGAAGGTGGAGCAGACCTTGTAGTGCAGCACCGGCACGCGCATCTGCGCGAAGAAGCGGCCCACGGGCTCCAGTTCGGCGCGCATGGCCTCGGGGTCCATGGCGCGGGCCGCGCCGGCGATGCCGATGGCATCGAGCGGGCCTGCGCGCTGCAGTTGCACAGACGTGGGCACGCCCATGAACAGCAGGGCACGCAGCCCCGCCTGGGCGGCCGTGGCCAGGGTGTCGGTGGCCCCGGTGAAGTCGTCGCCGTACCAACCCAGCCGGGCGGTGGATGCAGCCATCATGCGCTGGTCTCCACACTCAGGCCTTGGCGCCGAAGAAACCGAGCGCGCGCTGCAGCTCGGGAGCGTGCCGGGCGAAGTGGTCGAGGGGCGTTCCCGCCGCCACCGCCTCCCAGGCCTGCTGGATGCTTGCCACCCCGGCTGCGGGGCCATCGGGGTGGGCCAGGATGCCACCGCCCGACATGAAAAGCAGGTCGGTGCTGCGCAGGCGCTCCCAGGTCAGCGGCACGGTGCCGGCCCACTGGCCGTTGGAGACGGCGGGCAGCACGGCATCGTCCAGGCCCAGCGCAAGGGGGGCCAGCGTGTCGTGGGCCGACTCGACCACCTCGTCGTCGGTCTGCGAGAACTTGCCTTGCAGGCCGTGCACATGCATGTGGTCCACTCCCGCCAGGCGCCACAGGGTCTGCCAGGCCTGGAACGAGAAGCCCAGCAGCGGGTGCCGCGACAGCGCGCCATAGCCGTTGCGGTGGCCATGCAGCGCCAGCGGCGTATGCCGGCGCAGGGTCTGCACAGCCGAGTAGCCGCACCAGTTGAGGCTGGCCATCACGCAGCTGCCGCCCTCGGCCTGCACCAGGTCGGCGTGGCGGCGCATGGCGTCCGTCTCGTCGGTGACGTTGAAGGCCACCATGACGTGCTTGCCCGTGCGGTCCTGGTGCGCTCGCACAGCGCGCATCACGGCCCTAACGCGCTCCTGCAGCGGGGCATGCACGGGGTCGGCGCAGACCTCGTCGTCCTTGATGAAGTCCACGCCCGCCGCGCACAGCCGGGCGGCCAGCGCCCCGGTCTCCTCGGCCGACAAGCCCACGTTGGGCTTGACGATGGTGCCGATGAGCGGGCGCCCCTGCACCCCCGTGAGCGCACGGGTGCCCGCGATACCCTGGCGCGGCATGTCGAAGCGTGTGCGGTATTCCGCAGGCAGGTGCAGTGATTCGAGTCGCAGACCCGTGACCTCGCCCAGGTCGAACAGGTTGCCCGACACCGTGGCCGCCAGCGTGGGCAGGTTGGCGCCCACATTGGCCACCGGAAAGCGGACCCGAATGCGCGCACGCCGGAACGGCCCAGCCAGGGGCTTGCCGGCTGAGGCACGGCGCTCCAGCCAGCCGTTGGGCAGGCTGGGGGCAGCCACGGATTCGAGCTCCTCGATGGACTCCACCATGGCGCGCGCGCGCTCACGCAGCGCATCGGTCTCGCCCTCCACACGCGTGAAGGTGCCGCACGACTGCTCCCCCGCCAGTACCTCCGCCACGTGGGCCGGGTCCAGCGGCGTCTCGATCAGGTAGGTGGCTTCGAAATGCTGGGCGTCCATGGGATCAGAGGGTGTTGAGGTCGGGGAAAGGCCGCACCGGGTCGCTGCCGTCCCAGCCCTTGGCCGCCTCGCGGATCAGCGTGAACAGCCGGCCCTTGGGCCCCGCCACTTCGGACAGCTCGATCAGCGCACCGGGGTGAAGCCCCGGGTGCTTGCCGTCCTCGAAGTAGACGAAGCGGCCGTTCTCGCCCACCTCGCCGCTCATGCAGACCTTGAAGCCCGCGGCCTCGGCCCGCGCCAGGTCGGCGTCGAAATCCTCCGTCCAGTACGCGACGTGCTGGCCGCCCACATGGCCGGCCTGCTGGAAGTCGCGGTACATGGAGGGCACGTCGTTGCGCGTCTGCAAGAGCTCGATCTGCACGCCACCCGCGTTGGCCAGGGCCACGGAGTTGTGCGGTTCATGGCGCTCGCCGCGGTAGGTGTAGTTTTGGATCGGCACGCGCGGGTTGTAGTACCAAGGCCCGACGCCCAGTACGTTGGCCCAGTAGTCCATGGCGGCCTCGATGTCGGGCACGAGGTAGGCCACCTGGCGGATCTCACCAAAGAATCGGCTCATGGTTTGCGTCTTTCAGAAAGGGAAGGAGGGCCCGGCGCACGCAGCGGCCAGACCAGGGGGACTGGATGGAATGCGTTACTTGGTCAGAAAACCGGTGGAAAACCATGGGATCGCAGCCACGATGACCAGGCCCACGAACAGCGCCATGACGTAGCCGCCGATATGGGACAGGCCCTCGTTGGGGTGCACCTTGCTGATCGCGCAGGCGCCGTAATAGCCCACACCGAACGGCGGCGCGAAAAGGCCGATGCCCATGGCGAAGATCACCACCATGGCGTAGTGCACCTCGTGGATGCCAACGGCCTTGGCAATGGGAAATAGCAGCGGCCCGAACAGCACGATGGCCGGGATGCCTTCGAGCACGCTGCCCAGCACCACGAAGGCAATGATGGAAACCGCCATGAAGCCCCAGGCACCTCCAGGCAGCTGCTTCATCACCTCGGCCAGGTCGTGCGAGAAGCCCGACTGCGTGAGCCCCCAGGCCATGGCCGTGGCGCAGCCCACGATGAAGATGATGGCGCCGGTGAGCGAAGCGGTCTCGATGAGCATGGGCCGCAGCCGGCGCCAGTCGAACTGGCGGTGGATGAACAGGCCCACCAGCACAGCGTAGACGATGCCGATGGTGGAGACCTCGGTCGCCGTGGCAACGCCCTCGACCACGGCCGCGCGGATCACGAACGGCAGCGCGATGGCTGGCAAGGCCGTGACCAGGAAGCGCACGATCTGCGCACGGCCGAAGCGCTGCACCTGCGACAGGTCTTCACGGCGGTAGCGCCACCAGACCACAGCGCACAGGCAGGCCCCCACCACCACGGCCGGCAGCATGCCGCCCGTGAACAGCGCCGCGATGGACACGCCCGTGACCGAGCCGATGGTGATCAGCACGATGGAGGGCGGTATGGTTTCGGTCTGCGCGCCCGTGGCCGACAGCAGCGCCACCAGGTCGCCGGGCTTGGCGCCGCGCTTTTGCATCTCGGGGAACAGCACCGGCGCGATGGCCGCCATGTCGGCGATCTTGGAGCCCGAAATGCCCGAAACCAGGTACATGGCACCGATCAGCACATACGACAGCCCACCGCGCACGTGGCCCAGCAGGCTGGCCAGGAACTGGATCATGGCGCGTGCCATGCCGGTCATCTCGATCAGCGCGCCGAGGAAGATGAACAGCGGCACGGCCAGCAGCATCAGGTGCGACATGCCTTCATCGAGCCGGCCCACCAGCACCGGCATGGGTGCGCGCGTGGTGAGCGCCATATAGCCGAAGGTGGCCAGTGCGAACGAGAAAGCGATGGGCACGCCCGCGAACACGCAGGTGGCCACCACCACGACGAAGAAGATCACCAAATTGAGCTTGCCCAGCGGCGGGAACACCGGCTGCGCCAGCCAGAAGGCCAGCACCAGCGCGCCCACCGTGGCGCAAGCCGCCAGCATCACGGCCAGACCGCCCTCGCGCAGCATGCGCAGCGTGCACACCAGCAGCATCAATGCCATGCCCGCCGGCAGCGCCGAGGCGCGCCAGGCGTTGCTGATCTCCAGCGCCGGCGTGACGATCACGGCCTCTTCGGCCGCGTACTCGTACGCGTGGTGCAGGATGAGCAGCAGGAACGCGAACGACGCGGCCATGGCCAGCGCCTCCAGGTAGGCGCGCGCCGCCGGCGGCACCTTGCCCACGAAGGCGGTCATGCGCATGTGCTCGCCGCGGCGCAGTGCCACCACCGCGCCCAGCATGGACAGCCACAGGAACAGGATCGAGGCCAGCTCGTCGGACCAGACCAGGGGTGCGTGGAACACGTAGCGCGACACGACACCGCAGAACAGCAGGCAGATCTCCACCAGCACCAGCAGCGCGGCGGCGGACTCCACCACCGCGCCGATGCCCCGATCCACGGGACCGAGCGCGGCACGCCAGCCCGTGGGAACGGGGGCGGACACGGCAGCTGCGAGCATCAGGACACCTTGCCGACGGAGGCTTCCAGCAGCGCCCAGGCCTCGTCGCCGAACTTGCCCTTCCACTCGGTGTAGTAACCAGCCTTGCGCAGTTGCTCACGGAAGCTTTGCGGGTTGGCATCGTTGAAGGCCATGCCCTTGGTGGTGAGGTCGCTGCGCAGCGTCTCGTTGAGTTTGGCGAGGTCGGCACGCTGCTGCAGCCCGGCTTCATCGAAGGCCCGGCCCAAAATCAGCTTGAGGTCGTCCGGCAGGCCGCGCCAGGCGCGTCCGTTGACGACCATGTGGTAGCCGTCCCAGCTGTGGTTGGTGACCGAGCAGAACTTCTGCACCTCGTAGAGCTTGGCGGTCTGCACGATGGCCAGCGGGTTCTCCTGCGCATCCACGACCTTGGTCTGCAGGGCCGAATACACCTCGCTGAATTGCAGGCTGGCCGGTGATGCCGACAGCGCCTTGAACATCGAGATGCCCATGGGGCTCACGGGCACGCGGATCTTCATGCCGCCCAGGTCGGCCGCACTGCTGACGGCCTTGGTGCTGGTGGTCACCTGGCGAAAGCCGTTGTCCCACATGCGCGGGAAGGTGTACAGGCCCACCTTGGCAAAGGCCGCACGGATGCTGTCGCCCAGCTTGCCATCCACCGTCTTCCACACCTGCTCGTAGTCGGCGAAGGCGAAGCCCAGGGCCGTGATGGCGCTGATGGGCGCCAGCGTGGCGATCACCATGGTGCCGGCGTTGAAGATCTCGAGGCCACCGCTGCGCACCTGCGAGAGCATGTCGGTGTCGCCGCCGAGTTGGTTGTTGGGGAACACCTTGAGTTCGAGCCGCCCTTTGCTCTCGGACAGGATGCGCGCCGCCGCCTCGTTGGCGCGCACGTTGAGCGGGTGCGACACAGGCAGGTTGTTGCCGAACTTGAAGCTGTACTCCGGCGCAGCAGCGCTCGCCAGCCCCGGCCAGGCGCCCGCGACGGATGCGGCGGGCAACGCGCACAGACCGCGCAGCAGGCTGCGGCGCGAAGATGAGTGATTCGAATGGGCCATGGTCTTTGTCTCCTGTCTTTATGGAATCGTTGGAATCGGCACGCGCGGGGCGGCTCGTTCAAGGGCAGACCTTATCGGTGGTCGGAGGCCTGCGCAAATCGAAAATCTGATGACTTTTGATGGTTTCAGGAAGCGTCAGTTGCACCGCGCATGCATGCCACCATCGACCAGCAGCTCCACGCCGTTGATGTAGCGGGCTTCGTCGGAGGCCAGGAACACCGCGGCGTTGGCCACGTCCCAGCCATCGCCCATGCGCCCTGTGGGCGAGAGCTTGTGGCGCGCGGCCACCATCTCCTCGTGGCTGGCGTAGAAGCCCGAGATCTGGCGGTAGATGTGCGGCGTGTCCATCACGCCTGGCAGTATGCAGTTGGCGCGGATGCCCTCCCCCGCGTACTGCAGGGCCACGCTCTGGGTAAAGGAGTTCACCGCCCCCTTGGAGGCCGCGTAGGCGCAATAGGCATAGCCCGTCCAACGCACGCCACCGAGCGCACCGATGTTGACGATGGCGCCCGACTGCTGCGCCTGCATCAGCGGCAACACGGCCTTGCAGGTCAGGAACATGCTCTTGACGTTGACCGCCATCACTCGGTCCCAGGTGTCTTCGGTGGTCTCCACCGGGCCGCCCTGAGAGGTGATGCCCACGTTGTTGTGCAGGATGTCGACGCGGCCGAAAGCTTCGGTGGCCGCCTGCACGGCGGCCTGTACATCGGTCCACTGCGTGACGTCGGCCGTGACCGCAATGGCTTCGTTGCCTTCACCAAGGATGGTGTCGCGCGTCACTTCGGCGGCGGTGCCATCACGGTCCACCGCGACCACCCGGGCCCCGGCCCGCGCATAGGCGGCTGCGGCGGCCTTGCCATTGCCCCAGCCGTCGCCATCGGACCCGGCACCGAACACCAGGGCGACGCGGCCCGCGAGCCGCTTGTTGTTTGTCTCCATCATTGTTCCTTGTCTTGACCACCGCCCTCTGGCATGCGGTGGGCTCTTACGATAGCCTCGGGCCCGTGATGTACCAACCGCCAAACATGATGGGTTTTGATGGTTTCGGAGGGCCGCCGTGAGCCGCGCCATGCCCGGCGTGGTGGAGGTTGCCGCGCTGGCCGGCGTCTCCACTGCCACCGTGGACCGGGTGCTCAACCGCCGCGGCGGCGTGCGCCAGGCCACCGCGCAGCGCGTGGTGCAGGCCGCGGGCGAGCTGGGCTACCTGCCGGCGGACGGTCTGGCCGCCACGCTGGCGCCTGCGCCCCTGCGCGTGATGTTCCTGCTGCCGCGCAATACCAGCCGCTTCCTCACCATGCTGGGCGACATGGTCAGCTACTCGCAGGAGCACTGGGCGCCCTTCCACGTCAAGTGCCGCGCCGAGACGGTGGACAGCTTCAACCCCGAGGCCCTGGCCCAGGCGCTGCTGCACCATGGCAAGCGCTACGACGGCCTGGTGATGATGGCGCTGGAGCACCCCCAGGTGCGCGAGGCCGTGGCCACGCTGGCCGGGCGCGGCGTGCCCGTGGTCACGGTGATCTCGGACCTGGGCAACTCGCAGCGCGTGGGCTACGTAGGCCTGGATAACCGGGCTGCGGGCCGCACCGCAGGCTACCTGATCGGCCGCTTCATAGGTGTGCGCGATGCCAAGGTGGCCCTGGTCGCAGGCAGCCTGCGCTATGCGGCGCACCAGGAGCGCGAAGCAGGCTTCCTGCACGTGCTCGAAGAGCTGTTCCCGAAGCTCACCGTGGTCGGCCTGCGCGAGGGGCTCGACGACACCGAGAAGAACTACCGCCAGACACGCACCCTGCTCGAACGCCACCCGGACCTGGCCGGCATCTACAACATCGGCGGCGCCTCCGACGGCATCGCCCGCGCACTGCAGGAGTGCGGCGTGCAGCACAAGGTGGTGTTCATCGGCCACGGCCTGACACCCGACACGCGCGCCCAGCTCATCGACGGCAGCATGGACGCGGTGATCACCCAGAACCCCTTGAGCACCATCACCAGCTGCGTGCGCATCTTCGCCAACCTGCGCGACGGGCGTCCCGCCTTGTCCGGTGTGGAGACCACACGCAGCCAGGTGGTCTTTCGCGAGAACCTGCCCTGACCCTGGTGCCTGCGGGACCCTGGCCTGCGTCGGCCCGCTGCGGCCCCTGACACGTAAGCCGATGTAAGACCTGGCCCACAGGCGAACTGAGGCAGGGACTACGCGGCCTGAAGGTCGCTGCACGAACAATGCACCTGTACCAGCAACGTCTCCTGGTCGCCCCCTCGCCCGGCTTGCCGGCATCGGGGAGGGCAGATCCCATCCCCCTCCACAGGAGTTCAGAACACCATGCCTTCATCCGCACCTTTCCGCCTTGCCATTGCCGTTCTCGCCCTGGGCGCCCTGGCCGCCTGCTCCTCCACGCCACCGCCCACGGAACAGATGGCCGTGAGCCGCACCACGCTGACCCGCGTGTCTGCCGCACCCAGCGTGACTGCGACCGCACCCGTCGAACTGCAGCGTGCCCGCGACAAGCTCATGGCGGCCGAGAAGGCCATGGGCGCGCAGGACTACACCGCCGCCCGCCGCTTGGCCGCCGAGGCCGAAGTGGACGCCCGTGTGGCAGAAACCCGCGCCGATGCCGAGCGCAATGCCGCCAGCCTGGCCCAGGTGCAGGACGGCATCCGCGCGCTGCAGGAAGAAATCAACCGCCGCGCCGCGCCCGCCCGCTGATCGCTTCAGCCCTACCGCGCCTGCCGTCACGCCCCGTGACCCCGAATCTTGAAGGAATACCCACCATGCACCCCATTCTTCGCCGTACCACTGCCCTGGCCACCAGCCTGATCGCTGCGGGCCTGCTGGCCGCCTGCGCCAGTACCGCACCTTCCGCCGCACTGGAGCAGGCCCGCACGGCAGTGAGCCGTGCCGGCACGGACCCTGCGGTGGCCCAATACGCCCCCCTGGAGCTCAAGCAGGCCAGCGATGCCCTGGCCCGTGCCGACCGTTTCTGGGCTGACAAGCACGATGAGGCCGAGACCAACCACCTGGCCTATATCGCCGCCCAGCGCGCCGAGATCGCCAACAATGCGGCGCGGGCCCGCATGCTCGATGCCAGCATCCAGAGCGCCAGTTCCGAAGCCGACCGCATCCGCCTGCAGGCGCGCACCCGCGAGGCCGATGAAGCGCGCATGCGCGCGGACGCCCAGGCGCGCAATGCCCAGATAGCCCAGGCCCAGGCCCTGAGCGCAGAACAGCGCGCAGCCCAGCAGCAGGCGCAGGCCAACGCAGCCCTGGCCCAGGCCAGCGCCGCCCAGGACCGCGTGCGCATGCTCGAAGCCCAGTTGCGCGAGATGGAGGCCCAGCAGACCGAGCGCGGCCTGCTCGTGACCCTGGGTGACGTGCTCTTCGCGTTCAACAAGGCCGAGCTGTCTGCGCAAGCCGGGCCTCGCCTGGACAAACTGGCCGATTTCCTCAAGCAGTTTCCCGAGCGCAAGCTGCTGATCGAGGGCTATACCGACAGCGTGGGTTCGGACGTGTACAACCAGGAACTGTCGGCTCGCCGTGCCGGCGCCGTGCGCGATGCGCTGGTGGCGCGGGGCGTGGACACCAGCCGCATCACGGCGCGCGGTTACGGCAAGGTCTACCCGGTGGCCGACAACGCCTCGCCCGAGGGCCGGGCAATGAACCGCCGCGTGGAGATCGTGATCGCCGACGACAAGGGCAACCTCAAGGGCCGCTGAAGCCCCCCGCCGGGCGGCGTGCCGCCCTGGTCCCCTCCCCAGACCGCGCCGCTCACGCCACGCGGTCTTTTGCATGGCTGGCGCGCCCGCACCGGCATGGCAATCGGGGCGCCGACGCCTCGTCCGAAAAGGTGAATCCATCTAAGTGAGTATTCACACACATGTAACATCCAGGACTTTACCTGGGTGCATTGGATTGGTGCGCGCTCAGGACACTGGTAACGGCAATACCCCACCAGGGTAAGCCCCATGCGGGGCGGCACAGGTTTTGCTGTTCAATTTCTGCCACGGGCGGGTCATATGCATTTGTTACATATGAAGCCTATGCAGACCTGCTTACCAGAGTCCTTGAAGGAAACAGCCACCATGCATCCCATGCTTCGCAGCACCACCGTTCTCGCCATCAGCGCGATGGCCGCAGGGTTTCTTTCCGCTTGTGCCACGGCCCCGTCCATGGCGCTGGAGCGGGCCCGCACGGCCGTAGGCACCGCCAGCGCCGACCCGGCAGTGGCCCGGCACGCAGCCCTGGAACTGAAACAGGCCACCGAAGCCCTGGCACAGGCCAACAGCATCTGGAGCAAGACCAGCGACGAGGCGGAAACCAACCACATCGCCTACATGGCGGCGCTGCAGGCCGAGGCTGCCACCAATGCGGCACGCGCGCGCATGCTGGCGGCCAACATCCGTACCGCCAACTCCGGCACCGCCCAGATCAGCCTGCACACCGAAGCGCAGACACGCCGCTGATGCGAGCCGCCCTGCAACGGTGCAGGGCGTGCATTGTTTCATGCAAACGTCTCGGTATCCACCTCGCTCGCGCTCTGCGCGCTGTAGCGGGGGCCCACGACGTTCTGCTGGTTGATGGCGCCATCGAGGGCGGCCATGGTCTGCGCGTCGAGTTGCACTGCGTCGGCACCCAGGTCGTCGTGCAGGTGCTCCACGCTGGTCGTGCCCGGGATGGGGATGATGTGTTCGCCCTTGTGCAGCAGCCAGGCCAGCGCCAGTTGCGCGGGGCTGCAGCCGACTTGGCGGGCTATCGCAAAGTAGCTGTCCAGTAGCGCAAGGTTGGCCGCGTAGGCCTCGGGGGCAAAGCGCGGCATCGCACGGCGGATGTCCTTGGCGTCCAGTGCGGACACATCTTTCAGATCGCCACACAGATAACCACGCGCCACGGGGCTGAAGGCGACGAAGGCCACGCCCAGCTCACGGCAGGCTTCGAGCACCGCGATCTCGGGGTTGCGCGTCCACAGCGAATACTCGGTTTGCACGGCAGCGATGGGGTGCACCGCATGCGCGCGCCGCAGCGTAGCGGCCGACACTTCGGACAGGCCGATGCTGCGAATCTTGCCCGCGCGCACCAGGTCGGCGAGCGCGCCCACGCTGTCCTCGATGGGTACCTGTTTGTCCCAGCGGTGCAGGTAGTACAGGTCGATCACGTCGGTCTGCAGGCGGAGCAGGCTGTCCTCGCAGGTCTGGCGCAGGGTGGCGGGGCGCCCGTCGATCACGCGCACCAGTTTGCCGTCGCCGGCCACGTCCACGCCGTGCATGCCGCACTTGCTGGCCAGGGTGAAGCGCTGGCGGTGCGGCTTCATCACACGGCCCACCAGGGTCTCGTTGGCGCCAAAACCGTAGAGCGTGGCGGTGTCGAACAGGGTCACGCCTGCGTCGAGCGCGGCGAGCAGCACGCGCTCGCCCTGCTCGGGCGAGACGGGGGTGCCGTAGGCGTGGCTCAGGTTCATGCACCCGAGGCCGATGGCGCTGACTTCAAAGGGGCCAAGTTGGCGTGTCTGCATGGTGGTCATTGCTCCATGAAAAACGCCCGCAGCGTTCCATCTGCGGGCGGGTTGTGGGTGTCTGCAGGCGGGTCTTACTGAAGCTGCTGCTCCAGATCGTGCAGCACCTGGTAGCAGGCCAGCACGCTGGCCACGCTGGAGTTGGGCTCGCGGCCTTCGCGGATGGCGGCAAAGAACTCGCGGTCCTGCAGCTCGATGCCGTTCATGGACACGTCGACGTGGCTCACGTCGATCTTCTCGTCCTTGCCGTTGTACAGGTCGTCGTAGCGCGCCAGGTAGGTCGCGGTGTCGCCGATGTAGCGGAAGTAGGTGCCCAGCGGGCCATCGTTGTTGAACGAGAGCGACAGCGTGCAGATGGCGCCATTGGCAGCCTTGAGCTGGATGCTCATGTCCATGGCAATGCCCAGCACGGGGTGGATCGGGCCTTGCACGGCGTTGGCTTTCACGATAGGGCTATTGGCCTGGTAGGCGAACAGGTCCACGGTGTGCGCTGCATGGTGCCACAGCAGGTGGTCCGTCCAGCTGCGCGCCTGGCCCAGCGCATTGGTGTTGGTGCGGCGAAAGAAGTAGGTCTGCACATCCATCTGCTGGATGTTGAACTCGCCGGCCTGGATCTTCTTGTGCACGTACTGGTGGCTGGGGTTGAAGCGGCGCGTGTGGCCGCACATGGCCACCAGGCCGGTCTCTTTCTGCAGCGCCACGACTTCCTGCGCACCCTTCAGGCTGTCGGCCAGGGGGATCTCCACCTGCACGTGCTTGCCGGCCTTCATGCAGGCGATGCTCTGCTCGGCATGCATCTGCGTGGGCGTGCACAGGATCACGGCGTCCACCTCGGGCAGGGCCAGGCTTTCGGCCAGGTCGGTGGTGACATGGCCAATGCCGTACCTGGCCGCCACTTCCCTGGTCTTGTCGAGGTCGCGGCTGATCAGCGAGACGACTTCGACACCGTCGATGTTCTTGATGCCGTCCAGGTGCTTGATGCCGAAGGCACCGGCGCCCGCGAGGGCGACCTTGATGGTCTTGTTCGTAGTCATGTCAGGAGTTCTCCAAGATGAGGTGGCCCACGGCCGTGTTGGATGCGGGCACATGGTAGAAGCGGTGCACGAGCCTGGGCGCCTTGCCGCCGGCCACGTCGGCCATGGCGCCGCGCGCGATGAGCCACATCACGAGCTCGATGCCCTCGCTGCCGGCTTCGCGCACGTAGTCGATGTGCGGGATGCTGGCGGC
The DNA here is from genome assembly GCF_001428645.1 of Acidovorax sp. Root217. Lineage (NCBI taxonomy): Bacteria > Pseudomonadati > Pseudomonadota > Betaproteobacteria > Burkholderiales > Comamonadaceae > Acidovorax > Acidovorax sp. Root217. The sequence continues at coordinate 578,594 of NZ_LMIH01000006.1, read as the reverse complement.
GGCCTCGGGGTCGCTGATGAGCTTGTCCAGGAAGGCGTTGTCGAAATCCTTGTTGATCAGGCCGGCGCGCGGGCCCTGCAGCTGGTGGCTCATGCCGCCCGTGCCCCAGATGTGCACGTTGAGGTCTTCGTCGTAGCTCTCGACGGCCTTGCGGATCGCCTGGCCCAGGTTGTAGCAGCGCCGGCCGCTGGGCACGGGGTACTGCACCACGTTCACCGCGAACGGGATCACCGGGCACGGCCAGGCACCGGCCACGGGATCGGGCTGGCCGCACATCAGCGACAGCGGCACCGTGAGGCCGTGGTCCACGTCCATGCGGTTGACGATGGTCAGGTCGAAGTCCTGCTGGATCACCGACTGCGCGATGTGCGAAGCCAGGTCCGGGTGGCCGATGACCTTGGGCACGGGGCGCGGGCCCCAGCCTTCGTCGGCCGGCAGGTACTCGGCCGCCGTGCCAATGGCGAAGGTCGGGATCATCTCCAGGCTGAAGGCCGTGGCATGGTCGTTGTAGACCAGGAAGACGACGTCGGGCTTGTTGTCCTTCATCCATTGCTTGGAGAAGTCATAGCCGGCAAACAGCGGCTTCCAGTAGTCCTCTTGCGTCTTGCCCAGGTCGAGCGCGGCGCCGATGGCGGGCACGTGCGAGGTGAAGACGGAGGCGGTGATACGCGCCATGTTCAGTTTCCTTTCTTTCCCGCAGCACCCTGCGGCTGGCGGTGCGCCTGGGCATCGCCGTCTTCGCCGACCACGCGGTTGCCCTGCGCCGAGCGGCCGCCGCCGATCATCATGTTGCGGTATTCGTCTTCGGTCATGCCGGTCATGGAGCCGGCCATCTGCTGGAAGCTCTTGCCATCGGTCGCGCCAATCTTCGCCAGGAAGTAGATGTTGCCGCCCAGGCGGATGCACCAGTTGAGGTCGCGCGCCAGCACGGCCAGCTTCTGCTCTTCGGTCATCGCCCACTCGTCGAGGTAGGCACGCTCGCCAGCCTTGAAGCGGGCGCGGTTGTCGGCCTTCATCAGGCTCATGCAGAACTGGTTGAGCCAGTAGCCTTTTCGGCTTTGCTCTGCGTCGAAGATGGTCGTGCCGGGCACGTCCAGGTAAGGTTTGTCGAGGGACATGGCTTCAGCCTTTCACTTCCTCAGGCCAGTAGAGGCGCATGGGATTATCGACAAGGAGTTTGCGCTGCAATTGTGGCGTGACCGCGATGTGGGGAATGAAATCCACCAGCAAACCATCGTCGGGCATGTGGTCCTTGAGGTTGGGGTGCGGCCAGTCGGTGCCCCAGAGCACGCGGTCAGGGAACTCCTCGACCACGCGGCGCGCGAACGGCACCACGTCGCGGTAGGCGGCCTGCTCGCCATCGAGGGCCTTGGGGCCGGCCACGCTCAAGCGCTCGGGGCAACTGACCTTGCTCCACACGTTGGGATGCTGGCGCATGAACTTCAGGAACAGCTCGAACTCGGGCCCGTCCACGGGCTTGGTCACGTCGGGGCGGCCCATGTGGTCCACCACCACGGTGGTGGGCAGCTGCGTGAAGAAGTCCCACAGCTCGGGCAGGTCCACGGCCTCGAAGTAGATCACCACGTGCCAGCCCAGTTGGTGGATGCGCGCGGCGATCTCCATCAGCTCGTCCTTGGGCGTGAAGTCCACCAGGCGCTTGACGAAGTTGAAGCGCACGCCGCGCACGCCGGCGTCGTGCATGGCCTGCAGTTCTTCATCGGTCACCGAGCGGCGCACGGTGGCCACGCCGCGCGCCTTGCCGCCCGATTGCACCAGCGCATCGACCATGGCGCGGTTGTCCGCACCGTGGCAGGTGGCCTGCACCACCACGTTGCGCGCAAAGCCCAGGTGGTCGCGCAGTGCATAGAGCTGCGCCTTGCTGGCATCGCAGGGCGTGTACTTGCGCTCGGGCGCGTAGGGGAACTCGGCACCGGGGCCGAACACGTGGCAGTGCGCATCCACGGCGCCTGCGGGCACCTGGAAGCGGGGCTTGCTCGGGCCGGCGTACCAGTCGAGCCAGCCAGGGGTCTTGGTGAATTCACTCATGCGGTGTACTCCTTGTGGTTCAGTCCAGCGAGACGTTGGCCTTCTTGATCACCTCGCCAAAGCGCTGGCTCTCGTCCTTGACGAACTGCGTGAACTGCGCACGCGTGGTCGGGAACTGCTCGTAGCCAAAGCTCTTGAACTTCTCCTGCACGTCTGCGCCGGTCAGCGCCTGCTCGATGTCCTTGCGGATCTTGTCGGTCACTGCTGCGGGCAGGCCGGGCGGCACGGCGATCGTGTTCCACCCCGTGACCTCGAAGCCCTTGGGCCCGCCCGACTCGCCCACCGTGGGCACGTCGGGGAAGCTCGTCACACGCTGGGGTGCGGCGACGGCCAGGAAGCGCAGCTTGCCAGCGCGCTGCAGCGGCCCGGCCGTGGCGGCGCTGCCCAGGGCAAAGGCCAGCTCATTGGTGGAGACGCCGGTGTAAAGCTGCGTGGTCTCCTTGTAGATCACGTGCTCCATCTGCGTGCCGGTGGCGCTCTCGAACAGCTCGGAGCCCAGGTGCACCGGGTTGCCCACCGACCAGGATCCGTAGTTGAGCTTGCCCGGGTGGGCCTTGGCGTCGGCAATCAGGTCGCCCACGCTCTTGTACTTGCTGTCGCCGGCCACGGTGAAGAAGAAGTAGGTCTTGAACAGCGGCAGCAGCGCGTCGAAGTCCTTCACCGGGTCGTAGGGCAGCTTCTTGAACAGGCTGGGGTAGGCGGCCAGGTGCACGTTGTCCAGCACGATCAGGTCATGCCCGTCCTTTGCGCCGCGCTTGAAGGCGTCGATGGCGATGAAGCCGTTGCCGCCGGGGCGGTTTTCCACCACCACGGGCTGGTTCCAGGCGCGGCCGAGCTTCTCGGCCACGAGGCGGGCCACGCCGTCCGGGCCGCCGCCCACCGGGAAGGGCGTGATGATGCGCACGGGCTTGGTGGGGAACTGCTGGGCCGCAGCCAATTGCGGCGCCAGGCCGGCAGCGGCGGCCACACCCAGGGCCAAGGCGGCGCGGCGGGAGAGGGAAGAGGAAAGAAGGCGCATGGTAGGTCTCGTCAATATCAAAACAGGTGCTGCGCCGTGCGCAGCGGTGCGACATCCGCCACACGGCAGACGTCACTGGAGCGGTTACCGCGTGGTGGCGGTCAGTCGATGTACCTGAGCCCGGCCTTCTCAAGCCCGGGGCGCATGTTGTACATGTCCAGGCCGAGCACGCCCGAGGCGAGCTTGGCGCGCTTTTCGCCCTCGAAGCTCTCGCGCTTTTGCGCGGCTTCGAGCGTTTCCACGGCGCGTGCGGCAGGCACGCAGACCACGCCATCGTCGTCGGCAACGATCACGTCGCCGGGCGTGACCCACATGCCGGCGCAGACCACGGGGATGTTGACCGAGCCCAGCGTGGCCTTGATGGTGCCCTTGCTCGATATGGCGCGGCTCCAGACCGGAAAGTTCATCTCCTGTAGCGTCTTCACGTCCCGCACGCCGGCGTCGATGATGAGCGCCCGCGCACCGCGCGACTGGAACGAGGTGGCCAGCAGGTCGCCGAAGTAGCCATCGGTGCATTCCGAGGTGACGGCCGCCACCACCACGTCGCCGGGCTGGATCTGCTCGGCAGCTACGTGCATCATCCAGTTGTCGCCGGGCTGCAGCAGCACGGTGACCGCCGTACCAGACACCTGCTGGCCGGGGTAGACGGGGCGCATATAGGGCTTGAGCAGGCCCACGCGGCCCATGGCCTCGTGTACCGTGGCCGAACCCAGTGCTGCCAGGCCGTCGGCGGCTGCGCGGTCTGCGCGGGTGATGTTGCGGTGGACAACGCCTAGTTCGTACATGTCAGAGCCCCTTTGCCTTCAGGCGTGAATCGAGTCGGGAGAACACGCGGCGCACGTTGCCTTCGTAGATCTGGTGCTTGTCGTCGCCGCTCAGGATCTTGCTGGCCTCGATGTAGCGCTTGGTGTCGTCGTAGTAGTTGCCGGTGGTGGGGTCGATGCCGCGCACGGCGCCGATCATTTCCGAGGCGAAGAGCACGTTCTTCACCGGGATCACGGTGTTGAGCAGGTCGATGCCAGGCTGGTGGTACACGCAGGTGTCGAAGAAGACGTTGTTCAGCAGGTGGTCTTCGAGCAGGGGCTTCTTCATCTCCTGCGCCAGGCCCCGGAAGCGGCCCCAGTGGTAGGGCACGGCACCGCCGCCATGCGGGATCAGGAACTTGAGCGTGGGGAAGTCCTTGAACAGGTCGCCCTGGATGCACTGCATGAAGGCCGTGGTGTCGGCGTTCAGGTAGTGCGCGCCCGTGGTGTGGAAGCACGCATTGCAGCTGGTGCTCACGTGGATCATGGCGGGCAGGTCGTACTCCACCATCTTTTCGTAGATGGGGTACCAGTGGCGGTCGGTCAGCGGCGGACTGGTCCAGTGGCCACCGGAGGGATCGGGGTTCAGGTTGATGCCCACGGCACCGTATTCCTTGACGCACTTTTCGAGCTCGGGGATGCAGGTCGCGGGGTCCACGCCGGGGCTTTGCGGCAGCATGGCCACAGGCACGAAATGCTCGGGAAACAGCGTGGAGACGCGGTGGCACAGCTCGTTGCAGATGGCCGCCCAGGTGCTGGAGACGTTGAAGTCACCGATGTGGTGGGCCATGAAGCTCGCGCGCGGCGAGAACAGGGTGATGTCGCTGCCGCGCTCCTTCATCAGGCGCAGCTGGTTGGTCTCGATGGATTCGCGCAGTTCGTCGTCGCTGATCGACAGGTCGGCCACCTTGGGCATGGCGGCCGGGTCCTTGATGCCGGCGATCTGCTGGTTGCGCCAGTTCTCCAGCGCCTTGGGTGCCGTGGTGTAGTGGCCATGGCAGTCGATGATGAGGCTCATTGCTTTGTGCTCCTTGGATCTTGGTATGCGGGATCAGGCGGGGTCCATGCCCTGGCGTTGCTTGGCCTCGGTGGCAGCCGAGGAGGCCAAAAAGTCGAGCAGCGCCTTTGCAGCCACGGGTTGCTTGCTGGCAGTGCCCACGCCCGACGAGAAGATGGTGGTGATCTGGATGGCCGGCGGCAGCGGGCCCACCACGGTGATACCCTCCACGTTCAGCAGTTCGCTCAGTTGCTGGAAGCCGAGTTCCACGTCGCCACGCGCCACCAGCGAGCCCACGGGCACCCCGGGCGGCGCCTGCACCATGCGGCCGGCCACCTCGTCTGCAATGCCCCAGCGCTCGAACAGCCTGGCCAGCGCCACGCCGCTCGGGCCGGTGGAGTAGCTGATGCTGCGTGCGGCCAGCACGGCGCTGCGCACCGCGTCTTCAGAGCCGATGTCGGGCAGCGCTGCACCGGCGCGCACGGCCACGGCCACGCCGGAACGCACCCAGTCGGTCTTGCTCGCGGCATCGATGGTGCCTGCGGCAATGAGCTTGTCGATGGCGTCGGAGGCCAGCACCACCACATCGAAGGCCTCGCCGGCCTGCACGCGCTTGGCGGCGTCCACGCCGCCCACGGCTTCGATGACCGCGCGCTGGCCGGTCTGCTGCTCGTAGGCGGCCAGCAGTTCGGCCAGCACCTGGCGCGTGGCCATGGAGGAGATTCCACGAAGGGTGGGCGCACTCATGGGGAGGTGGCAGTCGCTGTATACATGCCGCCGATTGTGGGCAGTGCCGGGCCCGACATAAAGCCGGCAGGGGCACTACCAGATATATCATTCTTCTATTGTTGAATTGGAGCTATTGCAAATAGCGGAGAGCACACCCCATGGACCTCAAGCAGATCGAGTACTTTGTGCGCGTGGCCGAACTGGGCAGTTTCACCCGCGCCTCGGTGGTGCTGGACATCGCCCAGCCGGCCCTGAGCCGCCAGGTGCGTCTGCTGGAGGTGGAGCTGCGCCAGAACCTGCTGGTGCGCAATGGCCGCGGGGCCATACCGACCGAGGCCGGCAAGCTGCTGCTGGAGCACGGGCGCGGCATCCTGCACCAGGTAGAAAGGGCCCGCGAGGAGCTTGGGCGTGTGCGCGGCGCGCTGGCCGGGCGCGTGGCCATCGGCCTGCCGCCGACCATGGCCAAGGTGCTCACGGTGCCGCTCACGCGCGCCTTTCGCGTGCAGATGCCCGATGCGGCCCTGGCCATCAGCGAAGGTCTGACGGTAGCCATGCGCGAATCGCTGACCACGGGGTTGCTGGACATCGCGCTCCTTTACAACACGCCCGCTTCGCCGGGCATCGAGATCACGCCCTTGCTGGAGGAAGACCTGTTCCTCGTGCAGCGCCGCCCCGTGGGGCAAAGCGACGCCGAAGCCGACGCCCAGGCACGGCAGCCCGTGGCGCTGGAGGAACTCACGCGCTTTGCGCTGGTGATCCCCACCCGGCCCAACTCCATCCGCATGCTGGTCGAGTCGGAACTGGCTGCGCTGGGCCTGCGCCCCCAGATCAGCCTGGAGATCGACGGCGTGGCCGCCATCCTGGACCTGGTGGCCGATGGCGCGGGCAGCGCGGTGCTGCCCATGAATGCGGTCACCACCTCCGGCAAGCCCGAGGTGTTCGGCACACGGCCCATTGGCCAGGCGGGCGAGCCCCGGCTGCGCAGCAAGCTGTCGATGGCCGTGAGTTCGCAGCGCCCGGCCACGCTGACGCAGCAGGCCATGGCAGAGCTGATCCGCAGCACGCTGCAGACGATCTACAAGGCGCCCTGATCCCTCTTCGGTGCAGCATCCAGGTGCGCCAGCAGCCGGTCGGCGTAGTCCTGCCAGGGCGCATCCTTGGGCAGGCCCGCGAACACGCCCTCGCGCGCCATGGCCGCCACCGCCGACTGCTTGTGCGCAATGGCGCTGGCCATCAACGGCTCCACGCCGGCCTCGCGCACGGTGCGCGCGGCCTCGTGCATTTCTTCGGAGCGGCGCTGGCCGTGCTGCACCACGCGGCTGAAGAAGTAACTGCCCTGCCTTTCCCAGTCGATGGAGGGAAAGGTCTCGGCCAGCGTGGGCAGCACATGTGCCTCCACACCGTACTGCCGAGCGGTGGCATAGCTTTCGATCACCAGGGCTTCGAGCCCCTTGATCATCACGCTGCGGCACATCTTGATGGCGCTGGCCACGCCCAGCTGTTCGCTGACCGGCTTGGCATCCATGCCCCAGGCCTGCAGCACGGCGGCCAGCGCCTGGGCCTGTGCACCACCCAGCAGCATGGGCACGCGGATGCCATAGGGCGGCACCGAGGTCATGACACCCGCCTCCACATAGTGCGCGCCGCGCGCCTCGATCAGCGCGGCGGCCTGCTGCTTGGTGCCGGGCGAGGCCGAATTGAGGTCCAGGAACACGGTGCCAGGGCGCAGGTGGGCAACTGCTTGCTGCGCCACCTCCAGCGTGTGCGATGCGGTGACGGCCGAGATGATCAGGTCGCTGGCCAAGCACAGCGCTTGCACCGAAGCGTGGGCCGTGACCCCGTGCTGCGCGGCATGCGCCCGCTCGGCATCGCGCGTGGCCGCCTGCGCGAACTTCAGGTCCCATGCGCCGACACCGGTGACGCCGGGCTGCGACTGCAGCCCCAGGGCAAAGGTCTTGCCGACTTCGCCGTAGCCGATCAGGCCGATGTGCTGCAGGTCCATGGTGTTGCCCCGGTTGTGGGATCGCTGGCTACCGGGCGACGCCCAGCAGCCGGTCCAGCAGCTCGGGCTGCGCACTCAGATCCGCCGCAGTGCCGGTGTGCACCACCGTGCCCCGGTCGAGCACGGCGGCATGGTCCGAGATCGCCAGGATGGCTTGCGGGTGCTGCTCGACGATGATGGCCGACAACCCCTCCTCGCGCGTGATGCGGCGAATGGCGCGCAGCAACTCTTCCACGATGATCGGGGCCAGTCCCTCCAGCGGCTCGTCGAGCAACAGCAGGCGCGGGTTGAGCACCAGTGCCCGGCCCACGGCCAGCATCTGCTGCTCGCCACCCGACAGCTGCGTGCCCAGGTTGGTCTTGCGCTCGGCCAGGCGCGGGAACATGGCGTACACCTTGTCCGGGGTCCACGGGGCCGCCGCAGCGCCCTTGCGGCCGGGCCGCGCCACGGCGGTCAGGTTCTCGTGCACGGTGAGCGACTTGAAGATGTTGCGCTCCTGCGGCACCCAGCCGATGCCGGCGGCTGCGCGTTCGTGCGAGGGCATGCGGTGCAGCGCCACGGCGCCCAGTGCCACCGTGCCCGCGTGCTGGCGTGTGGCGCCTGCCAGGGTGTTGATCAGCGTGGTCTTGCCGGTGCCATTGCGGCCCAGCAAGGCCAGGGTCTCGCCTTCGGCCAGCGACAGGGACACGCCCTGCAGCACCACGGCTTCGCCGTAGCCAGCGCTCAGGCCCTCGATCTTCAGCAGCTCAGACATGCGCGTCTTCTCCATAGCCCAGGTACACCGCCTTGACCTGCGGGTCGTTGGCGATGGTGTCGGGGTCCCCCTCGGTGAGCACGGTGCCGTTGACCAGCACCGTCATGCGGTTGGCAAAGCTGAAAACCAGATCCATATCGTGTTCAATCAACAGCACCGAGACATCGGCGGGCAGCGCCGCCACGGTCTGCAGCAGCTCTTCGCGTTCCCCGGCCGGCACGCCGGCCACGGGCTCGTCGAGCAGCAGCACGCGCGGCTCGCAGGCCAGGGCGATGGCGATCTCCAGCAGGCGGCGCTTGCCGTAGGCCAGCACCTTCGTCGGCTCGGCCATCACCGCCGTCAGGTGGAATTGCTCCAGCAACTGCTCGCAGCGCTCGTTCACCGCGCGCTGCGCACCCAGCGGCTGCCACCACTTGCCGCCAAAGCCGCGCTGCTGCGAGACCGTGAGCGCCAGCGTCTCCAGCGGCGTGAGCGAGTCGAACAACTGGTTGATCTGGAAGGTGCGCACCATGCCGCGCTGCACGCGCTGGTGCGGTGCCAGGCGCGTGATGTCCCGGCCTTCGAGCACGATGGAGCCCTCGGTAGGCTCCAGCACACCGGTGAGCAGGTTGATCAGCGTGGTCTTGCCCGCGCCGTTGGGGCCGATCAGCGCGTGGCGTGCGCCCTGGCGCAGGTTCAGCGTGACGTTGTTGGTCGCGGTGATGCCGCCGAAGCGCTTGACCAGGCCGTGCGCGGCCAGCACCACTGGCGCGTCGTTGACGTTGGTGGTGTTCATGCCTTGCGCCCTCCAAACCAGGTCCAGGGGCGGATCAGGCGCTCGCGCCCCACCAGCACCAGCACCACCAGGAACAGGCCGATCCAGAAGGTCCAGTACTGCGGCGTCACGGCAGAGATCAGGTCCTGCAGCAGCTTGAAGCCGATGGCACCGACCACACCGCCATAGAGCCAGCCCACGCCGCCGATCACCAGGATCAGCATCACGTCGGCCGAGCGGTGGAACTCGAACAGGTCCAGCGAGGCAAAGCCCGTGGTCTGCGTGAGCAGGGCACCCGCGGCACCCGCGAGTGCGGCCGCCAGCGTGTAGACCTGCGCCAGCTTGGCCGTCACCGGGATGCCGATGGCCATGGCGCGCAGCCGGTTGTCGCGGATGGCCTTGAGCGTGGCACCAAAAGGCGACTGCACGACGCGCCGCGCGAGCAGGAACAGCACCAGCAGCACGCTCATCGAGTACCAGGCCGCCGTGCGCCCGAACAGGTCGAACTCGAACTTGCCAAGCACCGGGCCCATGACCACGCCCTGCAGCCCGTCGGCACCGCCGGTCAGCCAATCGAGCTTGTTGGCCAGCTCCAGCATGATCAGGCCCACGCCCAGTGTGACCATGAGGCGCGTGAGGTCCGTGCCGCGCATGACGGTGAACGAGGCCACCGCGCCCAGCAACGTGGCGGCAGCGATGCCCACCGCCAGACCGACCAGCGGATCGGGCATCACATGCTTGGCGAACAGCGCGGCCGCGTAACCGCCCATGCCGAAGAAGGCCGCATGGCCGAGAGAGACGATGCCGGTGTAGCCCAGGATCAGGTCCAGCGAGAGGGCGAACAGCGCCACGATGGCAATCTCGTTGATGATCAGCGCATGGCCGGGCAGCGCCAGCGGCGCGGCAAAGGCCAGCAGCCACAGCACGGGCTCCCAGGGCCGCATGCGGCGGCTGCGCAGCAGGACGTTGGTGGACGATGCATCCATCACTTGCCCCCCTTGCGCACGAACAGGCCCTGGGGCCGCCACATCAGGATCAGGATCATGAGGCTGTAGACGATGAACGCCCCGAGCTTGGGGATGTAGTACTTGCCCGCCACGTCGGCAATGCCGAGCAGCAGCGCGGCCAGCAACGGCCCGGTGATGGAGGAGGTGCCGCCCACGGCCACGACGATCAGGAAGTAGATCATGAACTTGAGCGGAAAGCTCGGGTCCAGCCCCAGCACTTCGGCCCCGAGCGCACCGCCCAGGCCCGCCAGGCCCGAGCCGAAGGCGAAGGTGGACAGGAACACGATGTTCACGTTGATGCCCATGCCGGCAGCCACGCGCTGGTCGTCTACCGAGGCGCGCAGGCGGCTGCCGAAACGCGTGCGTGTGAGCACGTACTGCAAACCCACGGTGAGCGCCGCGCACACCGCGATGATGAACAGGCGGTAGTGCCCCATGCCGAGCATGAAGGCGCCGCTGCCCAGCTCCGTGCGGCCCTTGAGCCAGGCCGGCAGTTGGATGATCTGGCCCGTGGAGCCCACGAAATAGTCCACCGTGGCCACGGCCATGAACACCAGGCCGATGGAGAACAGCACCTGGTCCAGATGGGCCTTGTGGTACAGCGGGCGGTACAGCGTGCGCTCCAGCACCGCCCCCAGCAGCGCCGTGCCGATGAATGCCAGCGGCAGGCACCACAGAAAGGGCACGTTCAGCCGCTGCATGAGCAGCACGGTGATGTAGCCGCCCGCCATGGCGAAGGCCCCGTGCGCGAGGTTGATGAAGTTCATCAGCCCCATGGTCACGGCCAGCCCCACCGCCAGGATGAACAGCAGCATGCCGTAGGCAACGCCGTCGAAAAGAATGGTCAGCATGCAATCACTTCAATAGAACACAGCACGGCGCCGTCCACCGGCCAGAGGAACACCCATCTTCGATACTGGCGAGCCCGACGCCAGCGCCACCGTGGAACTGGCTTCGCCAGGCCGGGGGTGGCGTACCCCTGTAGGGGGATGGCGCGAAGCGACTCAGGGGGTTACTTAGTCTTTCCGGGATCCTTGACGTCCTTGATCACGTCGAACTCCACGTTGTAGAGCTGGCCGTTGACGCGCTCGACCTTGCGCAGGTACACGTTCTGCACGATGTCACGGGTCTGCGCGTCGATGAACACCGGGCCGCGCGGGCTCTCGAAGACCTGGCCCTTCATGGCGGCCAGCAAGGCATCGCCGCCGCCCGCGCCCTTGGTGGTCTTGAGCGCTTCGTAGATCACACGCATGCCGTCGTAGCCGCCCACGGCCATGAAGTTGGGGCGCAGGCCCTTGTTGGCCTTCTCGAAGGCGTCGACGAACTTCTTGTTCAGCGGCGAGGGGTGCGCGGCCGAATAGTGGTGCGAGGTGACCACGCCCAGTGCGCCGTCGCCCATGTCGTTTAGCTGGTCGTCATCGGTCACGTCGCCGGTGGCGATGAGCTTGATGCCGGCCTTGTCCATGCCGCGCTCCAGGAACTGCTTCATCACCGCAGCGCCTGCGCCCGAAGGCACGAAGACGAACAGCGCATCGGGCTTGGCATCGCGCACCTTCTGCAGGAAGGGGGCGAAGTCGGGGTTGCGCAGCGGCACGCGCAGTGCCTCGGTGACCTGGCCGCCGTTGAAGCTCAAACGCTGGTTGAAGAATTTCTCGGCGTCGATGCCCGGGCCGTAGTCGCTGACCAGGGTCACGACCTTCTTGATGCCATTCTTGGGTGCCCAGTCGGCCAGGGCCACCGACACCTGGGGCAAGGTAAAGCTGGTACGTACCACGTAGGGCGACGCTTCGGTGATGCTGGACGTGGCCGCTGCCATCACCACCAGCGGGGTCTTGGCCTGCGTGGCCAGCGGTGCCGTGGCCATGGCCGAGGGCGTAATGCCCATGCCGGCGAGCACATTGACCTTGTCGTTCACCACCAGCTCCTGGGCCAGGCGGCGCGTCACGTCGGGCAGGCTGGTGTCGTCCTTGACGATGAGCTGCACCTTCTTGCCACCGACCGTGTCGCCGTTCTGCGCCATGTACAGGCGCGCGGCGGCCTCGATCTGGCGGCCCGTGGTCGCCTGCTGGCCCGTCATGGGCAGAACCAGGCCGATCTTGAAGACGTTGTCTTGGGCTGCGGCCGGCAGGGCCGCCAGGCCGCCGGCCAGGGTCAGGGCGGCAGCGGCCGAGGCGCGCAAAAGGTGGCGTTTGTGCATGGTGCTTTGTCTCCTGTGGAATGTCGTTGTATACAGCGTGTGCTGGCCGGAGTCTGGTACGGCGCAGGGCAACGCACAAGCGGGATTTCGGACTTTTAGATATCGCCGATTGTGATAACTTGCAACAGTTATAGGTCAGGCGCTTTCCCTGATGAGCTGCACCCCGGGCAAACCCTGACCCTGTGATGCCTGCACGGCTGCGAGCAGGTTGCGCCGCGTGATGCGCGAGTGCTCGCGCATGATGGCCTCGGCCCTCGCGCCCTCGCGCCGCTCTATGGCATCGAGCACCTGGCGGTGCTGGTCCTGCGCCACCACCAGCATGTCGCGCGCGGCGGGCGAATGCGTCTGCACCACCACGAAGGCCGATGGCGAGGCAAACGGCAGGCCCTTGACCCTGTCGAGCTCGCGCACGATGACATCGCTGCCCACCATGCGGCTGAGCAGGTGGTGAAAGCGCGCGTTGAGCGCCACATAGGCCGAAAAGCCCTCATCGTCGAGCGAGCGCGGCGCCAGCACGGCGTCGATCTCGTCCAGGCACTGCACGGTATCGGCCATCACACCCACCTCCACCCCGCGCTCGGCCGCCAGCCGCGCGGCCAGACCTTCCATGGTGCCGCGCAGTTCGATGGCATCGGCCACGTCGGTCTCCGAAAAGGTGCGCACCGCATAGCCGCCGCCCGGCAGGCGGTGCAGCAGCCCTTCCTGCTCCAGCCGCATCAGCGCGGCCCGGATGGGGGTGCGCGAGACCCCGAGCAGCTCCACCAGCGGCAGCTCGGCAATGCGCGCGCCACCGGCGAGTTCGCCGGCCAGGATCATCTCGCGCAGCCGCAACTGGGCCTTGACCGACTGCGAGGCGCCGGCTTCGGACGCATCGCCAAGGGCGGCAAGGGCCTGGGGTTCGGGGTGGTTCATGGTCGGTGCGAAGCGGGAGTTCTGGCGTAAGGCCGAATGTATACAGGAATCCGCAAAACCTCCATCGCGCTTCGACGTCGACCTATACAAAACAACACTTTATGGGATATGCCAGTGCGCGATAGCTGGTTTATGGCTTTTTTATGTATACAGAAACCGGACTTTTTCGCACAATCCATTCACGAACACAGCGATCCGCAGGCTGCCTGTATACCAAGCCTGTGGCGCGACACATCCTTCCCCCACGGAGAGAGACAAGCACCATGTTCCCCAAGAATGCCTGGTACGTCGCCTGCACCCCCGACGAGATTGCCGACAAGCCCCTGGGCCGCACCATCTGCGGCGAGAAGATGGTCTTCTACCGCCCGGCACCCGACCAGGTCGCGGCGCTCGACGACTTCTGCCCCCACCGCGGCGCGCCTCTGTCGCTGGGCACGGTCTGCGATGGCCAATTGATGTGCGGCTACCATGGCCTGCGCGTGGGCTGCGATGGCAAGGCCGTGTCGATGCCGGGCCAGCGGGTGCAGGGCTTTCCACGCACGCGCAGCTTTCCGGTGGTGGAGCGCTACGGCTTCATCTGGGTCTGGCCCGGCGATGCCGCGCAGGCCGACCCCGCCAAGGTACACCACCTCGCGTGGGCCGAGAGCCCCGAGTGGGCCTATGGCGGCGGGCTGTACCACATTGCCTGCGACTACCGGCTGATGGTCGACAACCTGATGGACCTGACGCACGAGACCTATGTGCACTCCAACAGCATCGGCCAGAAGGAGATCGACGAGGTGCCGTGCAAGACCCGCGTCGAGGGCGACGAGGTCATCACCAGCCGTTTCATGGAAGGTATCCAGGCGCCCCCGTTCTGGCAGATGGCGCTGCGCATGAACGGCCTGCCCGACGACCAGCCCGTGGACCGCTGGCAGATCTGCCACTTCACACCACCGAGCCACGTGCTGATCGAGGTGGGCGTGGCGCTCGCCGGCCACGGCGGCTACGAAGCCCCGGCCGATAAGAAGGCGTCGAGCATCGTCGTGGACTTCATCACGCCCGAGACCGAGACCTCGATCCACTACTTCTGGGGCATGGCGCGCCACTTCAAACCCGACGATCCGGCCCTCACAGCGCAGATCCGCGAAGGCCAGGGCAAGATCTTTTCCGAAGACCGCGAAATGCTGGAGCTGCAGCAGCTGAACCTGCTGCGCCACCCCGAGCGCAAGCTGCTCATGCTCAACATTGACGCAGGCGGCGTACAGTCGCGCAAGGTGATCGACCGCACCCTGGCGGCGGAGCAGGCAGCATGACGACCGCGCAGGAAACCCTGCAGGTGCGCGTGGTGCGCAAGCAGGCCGAGGCCGAGGGCATCGCCAGCTTCGAACTGGCCCGCACCGATGGTGCGCCGCTGCCGGCCTTCAGCGCGGGATCGCACATCGACGTGCACGTGCCGGGGGGCCTCACACGCCAGTATTCGCTGTGCAACAGCGCAGGCGAGCAGCACCGCTACCGCATCGCCGTGCTGCGCGACGCAGCCTCGCGCGGCGGTTCCGCCGGCATGCACGATGCCGTGCACGAAGGTGACGTGATCACCATCAGCACGCCGCGCAACCATTTCGAACTGCACCCGGCGCAGCGCACGCTGCTGCTGGCGGGTGGCATCGGTGTGACACCGCTCTTGTGCATGGCAGAACGCCTGGCCCACACCGCCGCCGACTTCACGCTGCACTACTGCACGCGTTCATTGGCACGCACGGCGTTCACCGAGGAGATTGCAGCATCCGCCATGGCGCCCCACGTGCAGGTGCACACCGACGAGGGCGGGCCCGAGCAGAAGCTCGACCTCATGGCCGTGCTGGCGGACGTCGCACCGGACGCGCGCCTCTACGTCTGCGGCCCCGCCGGCTTCATCGACCATGTGGTGAACACCGCCAAGAACCTGGGCTGGCCGGCGGACCGCATTCACCTCGAATACTTCGGTGCACCGGCACAGGACACCTCGGGCGACGGCGAGTTCGAGGTGCGCATCGCCAGCACCGGCAGCACCTACACCATACCGGCCGATATCTCCATCGTCGATGCGCTGCGCCCCCAGGGCGTGGACATCATGACCTCGTGCGAACAGGGTGTGTGCGGCACCTGCCTCACGCGCGTGCTCGAAGGCGAGGTGGACCACCGCGACATGTACCTCACCGACGAGGAGAAGGCGTCGAACGAGCAGTGCATGCCCTGCTGCTCACGGGCCAAGGGCAAGCTGCTGGTGCTGGATCTCTAGAAGCTACTCAGCTTCGGCCGTTCGGATGGTGTCGCGGCCATGGCGGTCCTTGGCCCGTCCCAGATCGGTGTCGAGCGCGCGCGCCAGCTTGTCGGTGGCACCGATGAAGGCGTTGGCCATCTTGTCGGCCTCGTCCGTCACCGTGACGGGTTGGCGGCCCGTGACGCGAGCCTCGATACGGCAGCGCTTGTCCTTGGCGCCGGACTTGCCGGCATCGACATCGGACAGGAATACCTCCAGCCGCGTCACATGGTCCTGGAAGCGCGCCAGGCGGGTCTTGGCTTCGTCTGTCACCCATTGGGCCAGGGATTCGCTGCCGTTGATGTGGTCGTCGGTGTTGACTTGTACTTGCATGCGGGGCTCCTTGGGGTGGTTGCGAGAAAAAGGCGGCGGCGACAGGCCGCAGCCATGGCCCCATGGTGGCACCAAAGGCGCCACAGCGCGAATCGGCCGGGTAAGAACCTGTTAAACACAGGTTCTTACAACTTATCCAGCGCAACGGCGGTTGGCCAGGGTGCGCCCGCAGGCAGTGCCGCCGCTTCGGTCACGCGGGTCCGCAGGCGCAGGGCAGCCGGGTCGCCGGGGCAGCGCTGCAGCAGTTGGTCGAGATGTGCCGCAGCCGCAAACGCATCACCCGCCTGGAAGGCATCCAGGGCCGCTGCGGACAATGTGCAGGCCTCGCTGTCGGCACAGAGCGTGAAGACGCGAACCGGTTCGGCCCGCCCCTTGACGATGACCTCGTCCAGCACGCGCACGGGCAGGAAGGCCGGCAGTTGCCGCGCCGTGGCCTGCGACAGCAGGATGCCCGTGCCGAAGGCCTTGTTCGCGCCCTCCAGGCGCGCCGCAAGGTTCACCGCATCGCCGATCACCGTGTACGAAAAACGCTGCTGCGAGCCCACGTTGCCCACCACCACCCGACCGGTGTGCAAGCCGATGCGCATTTGCAGCGGCGGCAGGCCGCGCGCGCGCAGGGCGGCCACCAGCGGTTCCATGGCCTTTTGCATGTCCAGCGCCGCATGCACCGCATGCTCGGCGTGCCGGGCATCGTCGAGCGGCGCGCCCCAGAAGGCCATCACGGCATCGCCGATGAACTTGTCCACCGTGCCGCCGCTGGCGTGGATGATGGGCGTCATGGCGTCGAAGTAGCCGGAGAGCAGTTCCACCGTCTGCTCGGCGCTGAGCTGTTCCGACAGGGTGGTGAAGTTGGCCAGGTCGGTGAACATGATGGTCACCTCACGCACCTCGCCGCCCAGGCGCATGAGTTCGGGCTCAGCCACCAGGCGTGCCACCACCTCGGGCGGCACATACTGGGCGAACATGGCCCGGGTCTGCTGGGCCCGCTGGCGCACCGTGGCGTAGATCACCAGTGCGGTGGCGCCCGTCAACCCCAGGGCCGCGGCCATGGGCATCAACGGCGGCCACCACAGCCGTGCGTGGGCGAACAACAGCCACGAGGCGAGCGCCATGGCCGCCACCAGGGCCGCCATCAGCACGACCGCCCAGCCCGTGTGCAGGCGTCGACCGGCCAGGATCACCAGCGGCACCATCAGCAGGAGCAGCACGGGAGTCCAGTGCCCTGGCGCACTGCGCAGGCCATCGCCTGCCAGCAGGTTGTCCACCTGCGTGGCCTGCAGTTCCACACCGGGAAACAGGCGATCACCCCCAGCAGAACCGAAGGGCGAGTTGAACATGTCGGCACGCCGGCTCTCCAGGTCGGAGGCGCTCAGCGCAGAGCGCCCCACCAGCACGATCTTGTCCTTGAAGAAGCCGGGCGGCAGCAGCCCCGGCTCCAGTGCCTGGTAGTACGAGCGCGTGTCGAAGCTGCCGCGCGGGCCGCGGTAGGCCAGCCACTCGGCCGATCGCAGGTCTTTGGCCCCCACGCCCGCAACGCGCCGCGCCATGTGCATGGCCAGGCTGTCCTCGTCGCCAAACGCACGGCGTACCACAAAGTCGTCGTCCGGCTGTACCAGCGAACTGCCCGCCTGGCCACCCGCGGCCAGCAGCCGCTGCAGCGGCGGCACCTCGGTCCACAGCGTGGCATTGCCGCTGTCGATCTTCTCGCGCGCCGAGGCCAGCACCACCGGCGCGGCCGTGGCCACCGCACGCTCCAGCGCAGCGTCCTCCTCCTCACCGCTCGGGTCGGCGAACACCACGTCCATGCCGATCACCGCCGCACCATCGGCATGCACGCGCTCGATCAGGCGTGCGTGCAGGCTGCGTGGAAAAGGCCAGTGCTGCTGCAGCTCCTGGAAGCTGGGCTCGTCGATCGCAAGGATCACCACCGGATAGGCGCTCCGCTGGGGCGCCGAGAGCGCCGTGAGCACGTCGAAGGTCTTGAACTCCAGCGCGTGCCAGGGCCGGGTGAACGTGGCAGCCCAGGCCAGCAGCAGCACCAGCGCGCTGGCCGCCAGCGCCAGCACCGATTCGCGCCAGAAGCCCCTAGAAGCGGTAGCGCGCATCGATCACGTACCGGACCGTCTGGCGCGGTGTCCGGTCTCCGAACAGGTTCAGCACCCCGGCGCCCACCACCCAGTGCTTGTCCTGCGTTTCCCAGTAGCCCGCGATGTCCAGGTTCCAGCCCGGCGGGCGGCGCGTGAGGTTCTGCTTGTCCTCGAAGCGCTCGGACCGGTAGACCGCCCGGGCGCTCAGGTACACACGCTGCGCGCTGGCCCAGGTAGCCCCGATCACCGCCGAGTGGCGCGGTATGTAGGGGATGCGCAGGTCGCGCACCAGGCTGTTGCTGGTGCTGTCCAGGTACTGGCTGCGGCTGTGCTGGAACAGGTACTTGGCATAGCCCGACCACTGGCGGCTGAACATGCGGTTCACGCCCGCGCCCAGGGCCTGCAGGCTGCCCTCCTCGAATCCCGGGGTGCCTTCGAGCACATCGGTGGTCGACAGGTTGATCATTTGCGCGTTGCGCATCTCCTCCAGGAAAGGCATGCTGGGCGTGCGCAGGTCCACCCCGATCACGCCGGGGTTGCGCACGCGCAGGTGGTCGGCGCGCAGGCTCACGAAGGTGCGTTCGTCGACCTCCATGCCCAGCTGCGCCACCGTGCGCCGATGGCGGCCACCGGCCTCCACCAAGCGGTCTTCGACCGGAATGCCGGCCGTCTCCACGCTGGTGAGCGTGGACGCACTCAGCGGGCGCAGCCAGTCCTGGTAGGCCATGCGCAGCGTGCTGCCCACCGCCGGGGTGAACACCAGGCCCACGCGCGGGGTGGCCACCCGCTGCGTGTCCGCGCGGCGCGCCTGGCTCGATTCGCTGACGTCCCGCACCAGCAGGCCCACCGCATTGCCCCCGCGCACCCGGTGGCGGATCTGCTGCAGCCCCAGCGCACCATCGAGCAGCAGGTCCGGCGTGAACTGCTGGCTGCCGGCCAGGGTCAGACCGGTGTAGCGCCGGTCGATCTCGTTGACGCCGGCAAACACCATGATGTCGGGGGCCACGGCGCTGTCCCGGCGGATCAGGGGGCCGTAGCCGCTGACTTCGCTGGATTGTTTTTCCGCCACATGCTCCAGCGTCACGCTCAGGCGCTGGCCGGGCTGCGGGTCCACCGTGTGGCGCAGCTGCAGATCGGTGAAGGCCTTGTCGGGCGAGGCCTTGAGGCCCATGAGGGCCGCCAGCGGCTGGAACAGAAACAGGGTGGGGTAGTTCTCGGAGCGCGTGTGCTCCGTGCTGCGCCCCAGCTTGAGCCAGGTTTGCTGCACCGGGCTCCAGCGGTAGGACAGCCCCGCCATCCCCAGGCGCACCCGGTTGCTTCCCGTGGTCTGCAGCACGTCGGACCCATCGCCCCAGAGGTCCAGCCGGTTGCGCCCCTGCAGCGACACGTCAAACTGGTTGGCATACACGAACAGGTTCAGGCGCTCGGTGGGCTGCATGCCCAGCCCCAGCGTCAGCACGTCGGCCCCCACGTCGGCGCCTCCCGTGGAGTCGTGAAACGCCGGTACGTTGAACACCCCCACGTCGATCGGAAAGCGCTTGCTGCGTGCGTTCTGCGCCTTGAAGAACCAGGACACCGGCACCTGGCTGTTGTCCATTCCATTGAGCGTGAGCGAGGGCGCGCGCATGCGGTAGAACTCGCGGTCCAGCATCATGCCCAGAGCACCGTGGCTGCCCGGCCGCTGCAGCAGCGAGGAATGCAGCTGGCTGGCGCCAAAAGCCATGGGGTCGGTCAGAAAGCCCTGGAACAGGGCCGAGTTCTTGTTGAACTCGCCACGGTAGCGGTCGGCCAGGAACAGGTGGCTGCCGCCCCAGTACGGCGAAAAGCTTTTTTGCGCCAGCTCCAGTGCCCAGTCCTCCATGCCGAAGAAGGCCAGCGAAGCGCCCAGGTTGGCGCTGCCCTTCTGGTCATTGGCCACCTGGTTGAGCGACTTGAGGTAGGGCATGCGCTGCACGGCCGCGCGGGCGGACTCGACGGCATCGCCGGGCTGGAACAGATCGGTCTGGATCTGCGCCAGCAGCAGGTAGGGCAAGGGGTCCTTGTCGTCGAGGGCACTTGCCTGGCGCAGCGTGGCCAGCGCATCGGGCGTGCGTCCGAGCTGGTAGTAAGCCACCGCCGTCCAGACCTTGGCACGCGCATAGCGCGGCTCCATCACGCCGGCGCGCAGGAAGTCGCCGAGCGCGGCCTGCGGCCGGCCCTGCTTGAGGTGCATCAGCCCCTGCCCGGTGAGCGCCACATAGTCGGCAGGGTTGTCGCGCAGGGCGACTTCAAACGCCTGCCCTGCCTCGGTGAACTGGTTGACAAAGGTTTCGAGCGTGCCCCGCTCGCCCTGCGCCCCCGGCGTCTGCGCATCGAGTGCCAGCGCCTGGCCCAGTGCCTTGCGTGCAGGGCCGGTCTCCTCGCGCTCCACATGTGCGCTGCCCAGACCCTGCCAGACCCGTGCGTCGCCGGGCATGCGCGCCGTGGCCTCGGTGTAGGCCGCAATGGCCGCCGGCCCATTGCCCTGGCGGCGGGCCAGCTCGGCGCGCACCAGCGCCAGGCCCCCGTCGCTTGCGTCGCTGGTTTCCGCCAGCGTGGCCTGCGCCTCTTCGACCCTGTCAGTGAGCAATTGCACGCGCGCCAACTGGGCCACCAGGGCCGGATGGGCAGGCCAATGCTGCGTGAGCGCCGTGCGCAGGGTGTTCACGGCCGCAGGTCCATCGCCGTCGAGCAGTTGCAGATCCGACTGCATGAGCCAGGCGGCCAGCACGGGCGGCTGGCCCGCGCCGTCGACCTGCTGCGCAAGCCGGGCGCGGGCGGTCTGCAGGTCACCCGCCTGCAGCGCCACGGCGGACTCCATGGCGGCTGCCCAGACGGCGGGCACCTGGCTGCGCACCTGGGCCAATGCGGCGGCTGCAGCGGCCGCATCGCGGGCAGCCAGCGCGCGCCGCACCGGGTCCAGCGCGGCAGGCATGCCACCATCGGTATGGCCCTGCGCCGCGAGCGAAGGCAGCGGATCGGCGCGCAGCGCATTCACCCACTGGATGCGGTCGCGCGGCTGGCTCAGCACCATCTTCACCGGGGCCTGGCCCACATCGGCGTAGGCGGCCTCGTTGGCGGCCACCGACACCTGACCCTGGGCGTTGCCGAACTCCACCGTGCCCGAGAGCACGGTGATCAGCGTGCGGCCATCGCCAGCGACCTCGATGTCCCAGTCCGTGCCACGGATCGCGGCCGTGGCGGCGGGCGTTTCCAGCGTGAGGCGGCTGCCGTCGGCGCGGCGCGTCTGCGTCCAGGCCCGGCCGGCGCTGAGCATCAGCGTGGTCATGGGCTGCGCAGGCGTGGCCACCGCCTTGACCTGCAGCACCGTGTTCTGGTGCAGGCGCAACTGGGTGTCGTCGGCAAACAGCAGGGCCATGCGTGCGGCGTCGCGCGTGCGCACGAAGTCGCCGGGCGCCAGCGCCTGGGCCTGGCGTGCCGGCTTCCAATCCGGCGTGGCCGCAGCGCGCTGGTCGCCCGGGCCTTGCAGGCCCACGATCTCGGCCGCCGCACCCGGCGGCACGGCGGCATGGCTCGGGGGCCAGGCCAGGGCCAGGAACATGGTGAGCGCGGAAAGCTGCATCGAGGGGTGGCGCATGGAGGTGCCTTGTTTTCCTATGGGGCGGGCAGCGGCCGACGCAGGTGCGGCCACGAACGGGCAGGCCGCAGCCCGTCACACCCGGTTACCGAAATTATCGGGAACGAGGGCGGGCCGCAGCACACCAGGCACCAACGGCAACCCGCCATTTCATGAAGAAAGCCACATTTCATAGCACCGGGTGGCGCAGCCACAGGCGTGCACGGCCCTTTCCTACAGACGGCGCAGGGTGCGGGTGCTACAACGTAAATACCTATTGCCTTGCATGCGCAGCCTCTGGTGCACATGCCTATGGAGCCCCCACCCATGCCCGCCGCCCCCCGCCTCAAGATTGGCCTGTCCGCCTGTTTCCAGCATGCCGACCCCACCCGCTCCCTGTTCACCAACAAGACCCTGCAGTATGTGGAGCAGTCCATCGCGCACTGGCTGATGTCGGCCGGGGCCATGGTGGTGATGGTGCCCTGCCCCACGGGCGAAACAGCACGCGGCGACGTGACGCTGGCCCACTATGCCGATTGGCTCGATGGCGTGGTGATGCACGGCGGTGCGGACGTGTGGCCGGGCAACTACGGCGAGGAGCCGCTGCGGGAAGAATGGGTGGGCGACCGCGTGCGCGACCTGTACGACCTGGCGGTGGTCAAGGCTTTTGCCGAAGTGCGCAAGCCCATCTTCGGCGTCTGCCGGGGCCTGCAATTGATCAACGTGGCCTTCGGCGGTGCGCTGTACCAGGACATCGAGTTCCAGCACCCCGGCGCCCAGCAGCACCGCAACGCCACCACCTACGACCAGCATTTCCACGACATCGAAATCGTGCCCGGCACGCGCCTGGCGCAGCTCTATCCAGAAAAGCCCCGGGCACGCGTCAACAGTATCCACCACCAGGGCATCAAGCGCGTGGCGCCGGACTTCGAGGTGGAGGCCCTGAGCGAACCGGATGGCGTGCCCGAAGCCATCCGCCTCAAGCCCGCCCCGGGGCGCGGCTACATAGCCGCCACGCAATGGCACCCCGAGTTTCACAAGGTGGGCTCCGATACGCTGGACGACACCGCCATCCTCGAGGATTTTCTCACTGCCTGCACCAAGGCCAAGGCGCAAGCGCCGGCGGAGCCCCATGCCTCGCCCTTGCGTGACCGCGCCACCCGACTGCTGCGGCGGGCGCTGCGCAAGGACCGGCAGAAGGCCGGGGAGCAATGATGGCGGGGCTGCGCCACTGGCCGCTAAAAAAATAGCAAAAGCGCCCAATTGTTCTCACCTGGCGATGCCTGCGGACCGCCGGCATCTTCTGCCGCAGCCCAACATCCTGGATACTTGGCGCCTGTTGAGCCCCTATCCAGCGAGAAGCGAGCCCGCACCATGAGTATCTTCGACCGCCTTCTGGGCGGTATGCGCAAGACGACGGACCGTCCAGACGCCCCCCCCGCACGTGCCGCAGACCCCCTGGAGCGGCGCAAGCACAGGCGTGTCAATGCGCGAAAAGGCACCAGGGTGCTGATCATCGACGACTCGCCGACCGTGGTCGCCGTCCTGCGCAAGACGCTGCTCTCGGCAGGCTATGAAACGCGCGAGGCGCTGGATGCAGAGAAGGGCCTGGCCCTGATCGCCGAGGAACCACCCGACCTGGTCTTTCTCGACATCATCCTCCCGGGCATGAACGGGTTCAATGCACTGCGCACCATTCGCAGGCTGCCTGCCTCGCAGCACATCCCGGTGATCATGATCAGCGGCAACGAGCACGCCACCGAGCAGTTCTATGCCAATCGGATCGGCGCTGACGATTTCATGAAAAAGCCGTTCTCGCGCCATGAGATCTTCGCCCGCATCGAGGCCTTGCTTGACGCGCAGCTCATTCCCCGGCGCAGTGGTGGCGCGCCGGGCGGTGCCGCCACAGACGTGCCGCCCGCCCCGTTCTGATCCCCCAGCAGCCCTGAGCGACCCCGCTTTGCTCTGACCGTTCTGACAGCCGCCGCAGCCGACCCACAACCCCAGGCTGATCAACGCCCACACATCACACGTTCGCCGCCCTTCGAGGAACAGCAGCGCGTGCGCCTCCAAAGTGCCTTCGCACCCACCTGGGTAAAAAAAAGCTGGACGCTCGGCCAATAACGGGGCAAGGTGCTCTCGTAGCTTCGGCAGACGGTCCCGGTCACAACGGGTCTCCTCTGCTTTTCTTCCGGCTTTGAGAGGAGGACACCATGCGAGCAACCGAGCGAAATCGACCGAGGCGACACCCGATGGAGAGCCTGCGCCCATCCCCTGCCAGCGCGTGCGCACCCCACCGAAAGCGCTACGCAGCGGCACTGGCCCTGGCGGCCGGCATGCTGGCATGGCCAACGCTGGCAGGCACACTCACCGGCACGCTGCAGTCGCAGATTCAGCTCACGGCGGGCTGCGTGATCGCGGGGAGCTCCGGCAACGCCTCCGGCGTGAACTTCGGCCTGCTGGACTTCGGCACCAGGCCCAGCACCTTCACGGGCATCGTCAACGCCACGGCCTCCGGCGGCGAGAGCGTCTCGGGCCCCACGCAGATCGTGTGCTCACCCGATGTGCTGGGGATCAGCATCCTGGTGGGCCCGGGCTCCTACGCTGGCCAGGGGGGCTCCATCGGCGCCGGCAGCCGCGCCATGCGCAACGGCAGCACGGCGGCCTACATCCCGTATGACGTGTTCCGCGACCCGGCGCACAGCCAAGCCTATCCGACCGGAGCGGCGATCACGGGGATCACGGTGCCAGCCAATGGCGTGGCCTTTGCGCTGCCCATCTATGGCCAGATCAACAAGTCAGACCCCTCGGCGCTGCCGGCGGGCATGTACACGGATACGCTGCAGATCACGCTGACCTACTGATCTCCGGGCGCCGGACCACCGGTCGCAACCACCAGGAGACAGAGGCAGCAGGGGAATGGGTGTGCGAAGAGCGCGGGAGCGCCAATGAGGATTTGCATTCAATCGTATGACCAGGCGGGAGCCGCAGACAGTGCTGTAGCACGGCAAGGCGAACCAACGACGTTAGACGGTTGAAGGCAAATCCGCATCACACCACAGGCCGTGGCGGGCGGCCGAGGGAGCATCATCCATGGTTCAAGAAATGCATGCGCGTGCAGGAAGAGGCTCGCGCGCCAGAAGCCAGGCCAGCCCGCAGGTGGCCATCGTGCTGCCGTTGCTGTGCACGTCACTGGCAGCGATGGCCGCGACGGCGCCCACCAGCCCCTCCTTTGCGGTGAACGCCTCCGTCGTGAGCGGCTGCATCGTGTCCGGCAACTCCTCGCAGGTGACGGGCGTGCCCTTCGGCTCGGTCAACTTCGGCACGCACTCCGCGGTCAGCACCGGCACGGTCACCGCCATGGCCAGCAACGACATGGGGATGCAGGCCCAACTGGTGTGCACGGCCGGCACGGCGGCGCAGGTCAGCGTGAACGGTGGGCTGAACCTGCAGGGCGCACAGCGCCGCCTGTCCAACGGGGCCGGCCAGTTCATCCCGTACACGCTGTCGCTGGTGGCCGGCACGGTGACCGCCCTGGCGCCCAACGTGGCAGTCGGCATCACCATGGGCACAACACCGACGGCCCTGCCCATCCGGGGCAATCTGGTCCTGCCCGGCTCCGCCGCCATGGCCGGCACCTATGTGGACACGGTGCTGGTGACCGTGACATGGTGAGCACGCACCACCTCACGGCTTTCCCTTCTGCCGTCGCCTGGCTGCGCACCGCGCGCTGCATGGCCTTCGCGCTCGCTGCCTGCGCTGGCTGGGCGCATGCAGCCACCCCGCTGATGATCTGGCCGGTCGATCCCGTGATCACCGAGGAACAGCAGGCCGTGGCCGTCTGGCTGGAAAACCGCGGCACCGCCGCCGTCTCTCTGCAGGTCCGGGTACTGGACTGGAGCCAGACCGATGGCGAGGAATTCTTCTCGGCGCAAAAGGACGTGGTGGCCAGCCCGCCCATCAGCCTGGTGCCGGCCGGCAAACGGCAGATGGTGCGACTGATCGCCGCCCGGCGCCCACCCACGGGCCTGGAGGATGCCTACCGGGTGGTGATCGACGAGCTGCCCGCCCCCGGCGACCCGGCGCAAATGCCTGCAGGCGCGGAAACCGGCATGGGCATCCGCCTGAACGTGCGCTACGCCATCCCGTTGTTCGTCTATGGCGAGGGCGCGCAGCCGTTTCGGCCGACCAAGCCCCTGCTGGCTGGCGGCAAGGGCAAGCCCTTGCCGCCCTCCCTGACTTGGCAGGCCACGAAGCAGGGCAACCGGCACCAGCTCGTGGTGCGAAACCAGGGGGCGGGCCACGCCCGCCTGACCTCCGTGCAATGGAATGCCGGCAGCCGGGGCGCCATCTCCATCAATGAAGGACTCATGGGCTATGTGCTGCCAGGCAGCCAGATGCAGTGGGAGCTGGAGGCGCCACCGCCGGCCAACCCGGAGCTCAAGGCCACGATCAACGGGGTTGAAACCCTGGTTCCCCGTGCACCGCGATGAACGCCCTGGCTTCTTGGCCCGCGCGGGCCGCGCCCTGGTGCTCGGTGCCTTCCTTCCTGCGCAGCTTTCTGCGGGCACTTATCCGCCGCCGCCCTCGGCGCCGGATGCAGCCGCGCAACCCGTGGTGCTGTACCTCGATGTCGAGGTCAACGGCCAGGCGTCCGGGGCGCTGGTGGAAGTGCTGCAGCGCGGCCCCCATTTCGAGATCGAAGCGCAGACCTTGCGCCAGATGCATGTGCAAAACGGCCAGCCCGCGGGCGCCCGGGTCGCGGTGGATGCGCTGCCCGGCGTCACGGCCGACTACGACGCCCTGGGCCAGCGGCTGCGCCTGTCCGTGCCCGCACAGTGGCTTCCCATGCAGCGCCTGGCCGACGAGACGCCCGAGGAAACACCCACCAGCGTCACCGGCAGCGGCATGCTGTTCAACTATGACCTCTACACGAGCCACTCGCGCGCGCAGTCGCTCACCTCGCTGTGGTCCGAACAACGCTACTTCAATCCCCGCGGCGTAGCCTCCAACACCGGCATCGTCCGCCTGCATTCCAGCGGCGCAAGCCGCGGCTACATACGCTACGACACGCGCTGGACGAGCGTGGACAACGCCAGGGCCACGGAGACCACCTACGGAGACCTGGTGACGGACTCGCTGCCCTGGACCACCTCCGTGCGCATGGCCGGCGTGCAGTGGGCGCGCAACTTCGGCGTGCGCCCCGACCTCATCACCTATCCCCTGCCCGAGTTCGCCGGCCAGGCCGCCCTGCCTTCGGCCGTGGACCTGTTCGTCAACGGCTTCAAGGCCGCCAGCCACCGCGTGGCCCCCGGGCCGTTCACGCTGGGCGAGCTTCCTGTGGTCAGCGGTGCCGGCACGGCCTCGGTAGTGACCACCGACGCCCTTGGGCGTCAGGTCCAGACAACCATTCCGTTCTATGTGAACCGGGAGCTGCTGCGCCCCGGCTGGACGGACTACTCCCTCTCGTTGGGCACCTTGCGCAGGGCCTATGGGCTGCGCAGCTTTGCCTATGGCCGGCCGATTGCCGCAGGCGTGTACCGCCAGGGCCTGTCGGACCGCGTCACCCTGGAAGCCCAGGCGCAGTTGGGCAAGGGGCTTGGCGTGGTGGGCATCGGCGGCATGGCCGGCCTGGGCATGCTGGGCATCGCCAATGCCTCCCTGACACGCGGCACCACGGCGCGCTCTGGCAGTGGCTGGCAGTATTCCGCAGGCTGGCAATACCATACGCCGCGCGCAGGCTTCTCCTACCAGCAGACCGGCCGCGACGCGCGATTCGGCGACGCCAGCACCTATGCCGACGACGGCTACCAGCTGTCCCTGCGATCACGCCAGTTGAGCGTGAGCTGGAACCTGGGCACGGGCTCGGTCACGGGGGGCTGGCTGGACATGCGCAATGCCAGGAACGAACGCAACCGCCTGGCGTTCGCCAGCTACAACCTGCCGATCACAGGCAACACCTTCCTCTCGGTCACGGCGGGGCGTACGGTGGAAACCCGGGAAAACCAGTTGCGGCTGCAGCTCACCTATTTCCTGGGCGACCGCTCTACGGCCCAACTGGCCACGTCGAAGAACCGCGAATCCACCCAGACCTACGCGAGCTACCAGCGCACCATGCCCACCGAAGGCGGCTATGGCTGGAACGTGGCGCAGACGCTCTCGGGCGGCCCCCAGCGCTACAGCCAGGCCGCTCTGCAGTACCGCAACAGCACGCTGAGTGTGGAGGGTGGGGTCAGTGCCAGCCCTGGCCAGACCATGCAGTGGGGCACGCTGTCGGGCTCGCTGGGCAGCATCGACGGGCACCTGTTCGCGGCCAACCGCGTGTACGACGGCTTCGCGCTCGTCTCTACCCAGGGCATGCCCGACGTGCCCATCCTGTACGAGAACCAGTTGGCCGGCCACACCAACGCCCAGGGCTACCTGCTGGTGCCCAGCGTACCCGCCTACTACCCGGGGCGCTACGCGGTGGACCCGCTCACCCTGCCGGCCGACGTGCACATTCCGGCGCTGGAGCGGCGCATGTCCGTCTCGCGCAATGCCGGCATGCTGGTGGAGCTGCCGGTGCTCAAGCTGCGCACGGCCACCATCACGCTGGTGGATGCGCAGGGCACGCCCATGAAGGCCGGCAGCGCCGTGCTCCACACGCCGGGCAACATGCAGACCGTGGTGGGCTGGGATGGCGTGGTCTACCTCACCGTGCTGCGGCCCCAGAACGCCCTGCAGGTGCGCACCCCCGAGGGCGCGTTTTGCAAGGCCGACTTTTCCGAAGCGGCGTATGCATCATCGCGTGACCTGATCGTCGGCTGCCTGCCCACCACCCCGCGCCCCCAGGAAGGAGCTGTGCGATGACAACCCTCTACACCCTGCTGCAGCGCTGGCGCAGCCTGTGGGCCTGCCTGGTTCTGGCCTTGTGCCCGGTGCAGGTGTTGGCCATCTGCGCGGCCACCGAGACCAGCGGCGCGCTGGGCACCCACCCCTCGCAGCGGGTGCGCAGCGGCTCACCCATCACCACCACGGCAGACTTCAAGCTCGGCTGCGGATCGGTGGTGCTGGCGCTGTTTGCCACGCCTACGCTCAAGGCCAAGATCACCACCGCCACCTCCGGCCTCACGCTGAAGAACACGCTGAACAGCGCCATCACCATTCCCTACCAAATCAGCCCGGTGGGCGGCGGTACCTTCACCTCCGGGCTGTTGATACTCGATCTCAATGGCATCAACGCGGTTTCGCTGCTGAGCAACAACAGCGCCACCATCGGCATCAAGATCAGCACGCTGGCGGGCGCCAACGTGCCGGCAGGCACCTACACGGACAGCATCACCGTCAACTGGACCTATGCGAACATCTGCGAAGGCATTGCCGTGGGCTCTGCCTGCGTGGGCAACGTGCGCAACGGCAATGAGGATCGCACCCTGACCGTGACCCTGGTGGTCATCAACGATTGCACCATCACGGCGCCGGACATCCAGTTCGGTTCGGCGCCCCTGCCCAGCGGATTCAGCGCCGTCTCGCAGAGTATTTCCCTGCTGTGCACCAAGGGCATGACCTACTCGGTGGGGCTGGACATGGGCGGCCAAGCCAATGGCACACGGCGGCAGATGGCCAGTGGCAGCAACCGGCTGCAATACAACATCTTCAAGCCCGATACCAGTGTCTGGGGCAGCGTCGGCACGGCGCGTGCTGCGGGCCTGGGCATGGCCGACGGCCTGACCCTGCAGGTGATGCCCTACACCGCGAGCGTCTATGCGGACCAGCCGAACGTGCCCGTGGGCACCTACACCGACAGCGTAAAGGTGGACGTGGAGTTCTGAACGGCACCGCCGGGCAACGCCCAATACCCCTGCACTGGTCAAACTGCGCAATTCACTGTAAATTCATACAGTGAATTTACAATCCA
Source organism: Acidovorax sp. Root217 (assembly GCF_001428645.1). NCBI lineage: Bacteria > Pseudomonadati > Pseudomonadota > Betaproteobacteria > Burkholderiales > Comamonadaceae > Acidovorax > Acidovorax sp. Root217. The sequence goes on along the minus strand of NZ_LMIH01000006.1, from coordinate 549,182 downwards.
AGCTGGCCATCCTGGCCGACGCCGCCAAGTACGACGCCTCCTGCGCTTCGAGCGGCGCCGCGCCCCGCGATTCGCTGGGCGGGCGCGGCATGGGGTCCACCGAGGGCATGGGCATCTGCCACAGCTATGCGCCCGACGGGCGCTGCATCTCGCTGCTCAAGATCTTGCTGACCAACTTCTGCCAGTACGACTGCCTGTACTGCGTGAACCGGGTCAGCAGCAATGTGCCGCGCGCCCGCTTCACGGTGCAGGAGGTGGTGGACCTCACGCTCGATTTCTACCGGCGCAACTGCATCGAGGGGCTGTTCCTCTCGAGCGGCATCATCCAGAGCCCCGACTACACCATGGAGCAGGTGGTGGAGGTGGCGCGCGTGCTGCGCGAGGAGCACGATTTTCGCGGCTACATCCACCTGAAGACCATCCCCGATGCCTCGCCCGAGCTCATGGAGCGCGCCGGCCGCCATGCCGACCGGTTGAGCATCAACGTGGAGCTGCCCACGCCCGAAGGGCTCACGGCCCTGGCGCCGCAAAAGGACGGCGCGGCCATTGCACGCTCGATGGCGCGCATGGCGGTGCACATCGAGGACGCTCGGCAGGCGCGCAAGGAGCAGGCGGCCGCCAAGGTAGTGTCCATGCCCGCCTCGGCACGCGCCCGCAGGGCCCCGGCGCCGCACTTCGCGCCGGGCGGCCAGAGCACGCAGATGATCGTCGGCGCCGACGCCACCGACGACCGCACCATCCTGGCTACCAGCGCCGGGCTGTACGGCGTGCACCGGCTGCGGCGCGTGTACTACTCGGCCTTCAGCCCCATCCCCGATGCGGCGCGCGCGCTGCCGCTCATCGCACCGCCCACCGTGCGCGAGCACCGGCTCTACCAGGCCGACTGGTTGATGCGCTTTTACGGCTTTGCGCACGGCGAGATCGTGCCCGCCGGCCAGGGCGGCATGCTGGCGCTGGACATGGACCCCAAGCTTGCCTGGGCGATTGCGCACCGCGAGCGCTTCCCCGTGAACCTGAACACCGCCCCGCGCGAGCTGCTGCTGCGCGTGCCTGGCTTTGGCGTGCAGACGGTGGACCGCCTGCTGGCCGCGCGCCGCGTGCGCCGCCTGCGCCATGCCGACCTGGCGCGGCTGCATGTGCCGCTCAAGAAGGTGCTGCCCTTCGTGGAGGCGGCCGACTATCGGCCGGGCCGCACGCTGGATGCGGCCGATCTGGCCGCCCGCATGGCTCCGCCGTCGGCGCAGCGCGGCCTTTTCGATTGAGACAAGCCACCATGGCACTGCACACCATCACCCTCGCACATGCCACCGACTGGCCGGGCTTTCGCCGGGCCGCACGTACGCTGGTCCAGGCCGGCGTGCCGCCGCAGGAGGTGGAATGGTTCACCGCGCAAGGCGCTGCGCAGGACCTGTTCGCCGCCCCCTCGCCATCGGGCCTGCCCCTGGATGCGCCGCCAAAGCAGACAGTAGGCCCGGCGCCGCGGGTGCCCGAGGATTTTCTGCGCCTGTGCGAACGCCTGGTGCTGCACCGCAACCCGGCGCGCTTCGCGCTCATGTACCGGCTGCTGTGGCGCCTGGCGCATGAGCGCGGGCTGCGCCACGACCCGCTCGATACCGACCGCATGCAGGCCCACCACATGGTGCGTGCCGTGGCGCGCGACATGCACAAGATGCACGCCTTCGTGCGCTTTCGCCCGGTGACCGATGGCGAGGGCCGCACGGTGCAGGTGGCCTGGTTCGAGCCCGACCATTTCATCACCGAAGCCAATGCCGGCTTCTTCGTGCGGCGCTTCACGCAGATGCACTGGGCCATCCTCACGCCCGATGCCAGCGTGCGCTGGGACGGCGAAAAGCTGCATACCGGCCCCGGCGGCCAGCGCAGCGATGCGCCGCCGCCCGACGCGGGCGAGGCCCTGTGGCTCACCTACTACCGCCACATCTTCAACCCCGCTCGCCTGAAGACCGACATGATGCGCAAGGAGATGCCACAGCGCTACTGGCACAACCTGCCCGAAGCCGCGCTGATCACCGAACTGACGCGCGGTGCCCACGAGCGCAGCGCGCGCATGGTGGAGGCCGAGGCCACCACGCCGCGCAAGGCCATCGCACCCCTTATCCCGTCACACGCGCACGCATCGCGCTGAACTGCGGCGCCAGCTCGGCCGCCGTCCAGCGCCAGGGCAAGGCGTTCGCGCGCCAGATGCCACCCAGCACCTGCAGCCGCAGCACGCGCTGCGCGCCGGGCCAGCGTGCACGCGAGGCCTCGTCCCAGAGCAGCTCTGCGCGGGCGGCCACATGCAGCAGGCCACCGTCCTCGTAGTCCACCCACAGCAGCCCGGCCTGCGGGTGCAGCGCAAGGTTGCCCAGGGTGTTGAAGAACAGGTTGCCAGGGTAGTCGGGCAGGGTGAGCACCTGTCCCTGCTCCGTGTGCTCGGCATGCACGAAACCCGGCTCGCCACCGCGGTGCGACACGTCCACGCCTTCGTTGCGCCGTGTGCCCGGGTGCGCGGCCGAGGCACTGGCGATGAACATCGTGTCGCTGCGCGCAATCAGGCCTAGCGCGGCGGCATCGAGCCCCGCGCCCAGCACCTGGGCCGGTGCCGGGGGCGTCACCACCGCGCGCAGGCCGGGCGCTCGCGCCTGGATGTACTTGGGGCAGTTGCCAAAGCTCTGCGCCACACTGACCTCCAGCCCGTGGGCACCGAACGCAGCCACTCGCCCGTTCATGCGGTTGCGCCGGCGGGTGTGCGGCTCCAGCCCGAGCACGCCCACCGGCGCACCGGGCGCCAGCCGGGCCAGCACCGGGTCGGCGGCATCGGGCGCCACGGCCAGGTGCATGGACCCGGCATCGGGCGTGTGCACGAAACCGGGCGGCCCGGCCACCATGGTGGCCCACGGCTGGCCCTGGCCGTCGAGCGCGCCCAGCAGCAAGGTGGGCAGTTTCTCGAACAGTTCGCGGTGCTGGTCGGGCATCTGGTCGCGCAGCACCACGGGCCCGACGGCGGCCATGCGCTCGCGCACGCCCACACGCTCCTGCAGGGCCTGCTCGCCCACGTGAAAGGCGGCGGCGGGCGCGGCGCTCATGCCGGCACCGCAGCGTCAGGGGCGGGCAGGCGGTCGGCCAGGGGCACATAGCCTGGCAGAGCCTCGACCCGCGCGACCCAGGCGGCGATGCGCGGGTAGCCAGCCAGCGAGAGCCCGCCGATCGGTGCCTGCGAGGTGTAGCTCACCATGGCGATGTCGGCCAGCGTGGGAGCGCCACCGCCCAGCAGCCAGTCGCGGCCTTCGAGCGCGGGCTCCATGAAGTCGAACAGCCGGCGGCCGATGGCCAGTGCCGCCTCGCTGGGTTCGCGGCCCGTGATGGCGGCAAAACGTGCGCTCGATGCCCCGGGCGCCAGCATGCCGGCCGCCAGGCTGAACCAGCGCTGCAGGCCGGCCTGGCCCACCGGGTCCTGCGGGATCCAGTGGCTGCCAGGTGCATAGCGCTGCACCAGGTAGACCAGGATGCCGTTGCTGTCGGACAGCACCAGATCGCCATCGACCAGCACCGGGATCTGGCCCAGCGGGTTGCGCGCCAGGTGGACGGCCTGGCGGTGCTCGCCGGCGATCACGTCCACATGGACCAGCGCATGGGGCAGGCCGAGCATGGACAGCATGAGCTCGACCCGGTGGCTGTGGCCCGAGATCGGCATGCGGTAGAGCGTGAGGGGTGCGGAGGGGGCCATGGTGGGAGGTCCTTGTCAGAGGGGGGAAACACAGAGGACTCAACGATATCCATTGCCAAACCTGCCGTGAATAGCCATAGTGCGGCAATCAAAATTGCGGATATCGCAACAATGGACCACCTTGACACCCTGCGCTGCTTCGTCGCCGTGGCCGATGCCGGGGGCTTTGCCGCCGCCGCGCGGCGCCTGGGCGTGTCGGCCACGGCCGTCACACGCGCCATTGCGGCGCTGGAGGCGCGCCTGTCGGTACTGCTGTTCCAGCGCAGCACGCGCACCGTGCGGCTGACCGAGGCGGGCGAGCGCTTCTTGGTCGACTGCCGTCCCATCCTCACCGACCTGCAGGAGGCCGAGCAGGCCGCCAGCGGCGGGCAGGCCGAGCCCCAGGGCCTGCTGGCCATCACCGCGCCGCAGATGTTCGGCATGCGGCATGTGGCGCCCGTCGTGCAGGCCTTCCTGCACGCGCAGCCGCGCGTGCAGGTGCGCACGCTGTTCGTGAACCGGCTGGTGCACCTGCTTGAAGAGGGCATGGACGTGGCGATCCGCATCGCCCACCTGCCGGACTCGGGCCTCACCGCCGTGCAGGTGGGTGCGCTGCGCCGGCTGGTGGTGGCCTCGCCCGCCTACCTGGCGCAGCACGGCGAGCCGCGCCACCCCGATGAACTGGTAGCTCACCGCGCCATCGGCTTCTCGTTCGATAACAACAGCGTCTCGCCATGGAAGTTCAAGGGGGGCGTGGTGGGCCAGCCGCATTTCAGCTGGATCAGCAACAGCAACGAGGTGGACATCGCCGCCGCCGAATCGGGCCTGGGCCTCACGCGCTGCCTCGCCTACCAGGCGGCGCAGGGCGTGCGCGCGGGCCGGCTGCGCGTGGTGCTGGCCGCACACGAGCCGCCGCCCGTGCCCGTGCACATCGTCTACCCGGCGGGGCGGCGCGCGCCGGCCAAGGTGCGGGCCTTCGTGGAATTCGCGCGCGAGCGGCTGTCAGCCGAGCCCGTGCTGCAAGGCCGAGGCCTCACCCGAAGGGCCTGAGAACAGGTTCTGAAAAGGTCTGCCGGTAGCGCGAGGGCGCCGGCAACCGGTGCAGGCGGAAATGCCGGCGCAGCGATTCGGGCGAACCCAGGCCCGCCAGGTCGGCCACCGCGTCGATGGGCATGGCCGGGTGGGTTTCCAGCAGTTCCTTGGCGATGGCCACACGCTCGCGCACCAGCCAGTCCTGCGGCGATAGGCCCGTGCCCTCCTTGAAGCGGCGCTGCAGCGTGCGCCGGCTCATCTGCGCAAACGCCGCCATGGAATCCACCGTGTGCACTTGGCGCGCGTTCTCGCGCAGCCAGTCGAGCAGGCGCGCGATGCTGCTGACCTCGGCGCTGGGCATGGGCCGCGGCACGAACTGCGCCTGCCCGCCGTCGCGGTGCGGCGACATCACCAGCCGCTGCGCCACCGTGTTCGCCACGCGCGCGCCATGGTCGCGCCGCACCAGGTGCAGCAGCATGTCCAGCCCCGCGGCGGAGCCCGCCGAGGTGATGGCCTGGCCTTCGTCCACGTACAGGGCCGAGACATCCACCGTGATGTCGGGGAACTCGCTGGCCAGGCGCTCGGCATGGCGCCAGTGCGTGGTGGCGCGCCGGCCCGCGAGCAGCCCCGCATGCGCGAGCACGAACACGCCCGAGCAGATGGAGCAGATGCGCGCACCGCGCCGCCAGGCGCGCTGCAGGGCGCGCAGCAGCGCCTCGGGCGGGCGCTCGGCCGCATCGCGCCAGCCGGGCACCACGATGGTGTCGGCCCGCGCCAGCATGGCCAGGCCATGCGGCGCCTGCACCTGCACCCCGCCCATGGCGCGCAGCGGGCCGGGCTCCACCGCGCACACGGCGTAGCGGTACCAGTCCACCTCCTCCAGCTCGGGCCGCTCCAGCGCGAACAGCTCGACCGCGCAGCCGAATTCGAAGGTGCACAGGCGGTCGTAGGCGAGGATCGCTACAAGGTGGGGCATGGCGCAATGTTACCGAAGATTGTCATTGCTGCCACTGGCCGGAGTGGCACCCCCTGGCGACACTGGAGGCATCTGAAACGCCATTCAAGGAGCCAGTTGCCATGACCTCTTCCCCCAGCGCCGTGGGCGCCATCCCCGCAGCCCACAGCACCGCAGCGCTGGCGCATTTCGAGGCCGCCTTCGCTTTCGAGACCGATTGCTGGGACGTGCACGACGCCATGGACCGCGGCGTGCAGGACTTCGTGCTGCTGGACGTGCGCAGCCACGCGCTGTACGAGGCCGGCCATGTGCCTGGCGCGGTGAGCCTGCCGCACGCCAAGATCATCGAAGCGAAGATGGCCGCCTATGCGCCCGGCACGCTGTTCGTCGTCTATTGCGCAGGCCCGCACTGCAATGGCGCGCACCGCAGCGCCGTGCGGCTGGCGCGGCTGGGCCGGCCGGTGAAGCTGATGATCGGCGGGGTGACGGGCTGGCTCGACGAGGGCTTCAGCCTGGAAAAGGGTGCGCAGGGCGGTTGAACGCCCGGCAGGTCAGCCCGGTGCGTAGAGCACGTCCGAGCGCAGCACGTACTTCGTGCCCTCGGTGACGGCCTGGCCTTCGTGCCAGGTGTCGTGGATGAAAAGCAGAGCCGCACCGGTGGCTGGCTGCACCACGAAATCCCTGAAATCGGTGTCCCCGCCCGCAAAGCCCGCATTGAGGTAGACCAGCAGCGTGAGCCGGCTGGTCATGCCCGCTTCGGTCCAGGGCCCGTCCTTGTGCATCTTGAAGCGCTGGCCCGGGGCATAGCGGTAAAAGCGCAGCTCCTTGGGCAGGCCTTGCGCTTCTTCTCCATCGAGCAGTGGCAAGGCCACGCCCTGCAACCGCTGCCACAGGAGGGCCACCCAGGCGGCGGACTCGACCATCACCCGGTCGTTGTTGCGCACCAGGGGCATGGCCCTGGGACCACCGGCCGTGCGCACGCCGGCGGCCTCGAAGCCCTCGCGCTCGGCCAGCGCGATGAGCTCATCGCACTCGCCACCCGACAGGAAGCCGGGGATGGAAAAGGCCCGGTCTGAATGCGCAACCGCCTGCAGGCCAGCCATCGCAAGGCTCAATGGTGGTGGCCGTGGTCGCCGTGCACATGGCGGTGGGCGATCTCCTCGGCGCTGGCGGCGCGAACGCTGGCCACCTTGCACGAGAAGCGCAGCGCCTGGCCGGCCAGCGGGTGGTTACCGTCCAGCAGCACTTCAGGGCCCTTGATCTTGACCACGTTGAACACGGCGGGCTGGCCATCGGTGCCCACGCCCTGCAGCTGGCCGCCGACCTTCACGCCCGGGGGGAACTCGGACTTGGGGATGGTGCGCACCAGGCCCTCGTCGCGTACGCCAAAGGCCTCTTCCATGGCCAGGTCCAGCGTGGTGCTGAAGCCGGCGGCCTGGCCTTCGAGGGCGGCCTCGACCTTGGGGAAGATGTTCTCGTAGCCGCCGTGCAGGTAGGACAGGTTGCCCGCGTCCAGGGGCTTGCCCTCGGGCGTGGTGACCTTGTAGGCGATGGTGACGGCGGTGTCTTTGGCGATGTTCATGGATGGCGCGCTTTCATGCAAGGAATAGCAGGGGGCGGCAGTGCCGCGGCCCTGCGGATCGGAATGCGGGATTGTCCACGACCCGGACCACCCCTGCCCCAGCAGGGGCGGCGGGTGCTCAGGCGACCTCGGGCACCTCGTCCTCGGTCTGGCCGGGGTAGCGCGCAAAGCGCCGGGCCTCGGTGCCGTGCACCGGGTCGCTGTCGGGCCAGGGCCAGCCGCCAAACTGGGTGCGGCGGTAGTCCTGCATGGCCTGCATGATCTCCTGCTGCGTGTTCATCACGAAGGGCCCGTACTGCGCCACGGGTTCGCCGATGGGGCGGCCCTGCAGCACCAGGCACTCGGCCACGGTGGCGCCGGTGTTGGTCAGCAGCCATTCCTGGCGGGCGTCTATCTCCAGCGCGGCATGGCCCTGCACGTCCTGCGGGCCCACGCGCAGGCCATCGCCCACGAAGAAGTAGAGCATGCGGCGCGTGCCCTCACCCAGCGCTGCAGGCAGGGGCCACTGGGCACCGGGGTCCAGGCGCAGCGTCCAGATCGCCACGTCGGCGCCGGGCTGCGAGGCCCAGGACTCGGGTGGCGGCGCCAGCGGTTCCGGCGCAGCGGGCAGGGCGCCGGCCACCACGGTGGCGGTGGTCGTGCGGCCGGCCTCGTCGTGGTGCACCAGGCGCGGGATGCGCTCGTTCCAGAGCATGGTGAAGTGCGGCTCCACCATCTTGTGGCGCGCGGGCAGGTTCAGCCAGATCTGGAACAGCTCCAGCGGGTTCGGCTCGGTGGCGCTCAGCAGCGGGAACATCTCGGAATGCACGATGCCCTTGCCGGCTGTGACCCACTGCACGTCGCCTCCGCCGAAGCGCGCGGCGGCACCCAGCGAGTCGGAATGGTCAATGAGCCCCTTGCGCACCAGCGTCACGGTCTCGAAGCCTCGGTGCGGGTGGCCGGGAAAGCCGGGCACGGTGTCGCCGTGGTACATGCTCCAGCCGTCCTTGCGGCTGAAGTCGCTGCCGATCTGGCGGTCGTCCACCGGCACGGCCGGGCCGAAGGCCGCGTTGCCGGCAGGGTAGGCGTCGTCGTGGTGCGCGCAGAACAGGAACGGGTCGAGCGTAGGCCACAGCGGGCCGAGCGGCTGGCTTTGCAGGATGGGCGTGGAATGGTTGTTCGACATGGGGCCTCCTTCGGTGGTGCGCCGTCGTGATCGTGAGCGGCATGCCCGCAACAGATGGGGCCATTGCAGCGCCACAGAAGTGCCAGCGGTGGAACGGTGCGGTGCATGCCGCAGGACAATCTGCGGGCTGACCGCGCGATTCTAGGGACAAGCGCACCGGCCCGCTGGCAGCGCCCTCACTTCACGCGAACACCGTTTGCGCGCCCTCGGCGGGCAACGCAGCGCCAGCCCGCCCAGAGCGGCGGCCACGCCCGCCGCCACGCCATGTCGGGTGCAGGCTCAGGGGGCCTTGCGGCGGTATGTCGCCTTCATGAATTCCTTCCAGCTGCCATCGGGCTGCTGGGTGGAGGAGGTCAATGTGCGCTCGTTGGGGCCCAGGAGGGTGATGGTGTCGCGGTATTTAGCGGTGCTGCCGTCGCCGGCGAAGCTCGGGCCTTCGGTCTCGAGCGGGAGCACCTTTTCGGTGGCATCGAGCGTGCCGCAATAGACCCACATATGGGCCATCATCGAGCCGACCCAGGTGCCGATGAAGACCGCCTTCTCGGGGTCGTAGCCCAGGGTGATGAGCATGCGCGCGTCGCCGCCGCCGGGCATGGTGCCCGTGCCTTCGCCCAGCACCCAAAGCTCCCCGAGCTGGCGCACATGCTCGGTGCCTGTGCTGGTCATGGGCGGCTCACCGGGCCCAGCGTCGCAGGTGGATTCGCAGGTCCAGTCGCCGAGCAACTGCTGCAGCCAGCGGTGCTGCGCCTGGGGTTCGGGATTCAGCATGGGGAGTCTCCTTGGGGGCTGGCTTACATGGCCAGGCCATCGTGGTGGTGCACGGGGATGGCGTCGAGGTCCACGCCGTCGAGCGTGCGCAGGTTCACGGCCGCCATCTTGTGGCCTGCGGGGTGCGTGCCTTCGCCATGGGTATGGATGCCGCAGGCCGGGCAGAAGCGGTGCTCTATGACGTGCTTGTGGAAGGTGTAGCTGGCCAGGTTCGCCTCGGGGGTGGTCAGCCGCAACTGGCCGTGCGGCACGAACCACAGCAGCGAGCCGCGCCGCCGGCACATGGTGCAGTTGCAAGCCAAAGCGCTGTCGATGGTGCCTTCCACTTCGAACGCCACCTTGCCGCAGTGGCAGCTTCCCCGGTACCGCACGGGTCCAGCTCCTGGTGCGGAGGCGTCCGTCATTGGGGCACCACCACCATCCACGACACGCCAAAGCGGTCGGCGACCATGCCAAAGGCGGGCGAGAAAAAGGTCTTGCCCAGCGGCATCTGCACCTGGCCGCCCGCAGCGAGCGCATCGAAGAGGCGTTTGGCCTCGGTCTCGGTTTCGGGGCTCAGCGACAGCGAGATGCCCTGGAAGCTGGGCTTTCCCGAACCCATGCCGTCCGACGCCATGACCTGGGTGTCGCCCACGTTGAACGAGGCGTGCATGACCATCTCGGGCTGGGGCCCTGCGCCGGGGCTGCCGTCGGCAGAACAGCCCGGGCCGGCGGCGGGCTCGGGGTTGTCCTTGTAGCGCATGAGCATGGTCACCTCGGCACCCAGGGCGGTGCGGTAGAACGTGAGGGCCTCTTCGCAGCGGCCTTCGAAGAACAGATACGGCTCGACTTTCATGGCGGATCTCCTTGGGTAGGTGGGTCAAAAGCGGACATCCATGCATTGTGGACACCGTTCACAAACAATACCAAAGATAATGAACAGTGTCCACATTGAAATCCCGATGTCCGTAACCACCCGCAACAGCGCCACACCAGGCAGCCCATCCTCGCCGCGCAGCACCTACCGCCATGGCGACCTGCGCCGCGCCCTGCTGGACGCCGGCATCGAACTGGCGCGCCAGGGAGGGCCCGACGCCGTGGTACTGCGCGAAGCCACGCGCCGCGCAGGTGTGGCGCCCAATGCCGCCTACCGCCATTTCGCCAACCGGCAGGACCTGCTGGCGGCGGTGCGCGCCGCCGCCGTGGCCGCCGTGGCCCAGGCCATGGAGGCCGAGATGGCCGACGTGCCCACGGGCGGCACGCCCACCGAACAGGCCCATGCCCGGGTGCGCGCCGTGGGGGCCGGCTACATGCGCTTTGCCCATGCCGAGACGGGGCTGTTCCGCACCGCCTTCGGCGGCCAGTTCAACGTGGAGCAGAACCCCGACCCCGCCATGGGCGGCCTCACGGGCCTGAACCCCTTCGAGCACCTGTCGGCCGCGCTGGACGACCTGGTGACCGCTGGCGCCCTGCCACCCGAGCGCCGCCAGGGCGCCGAGTACCTCGCCTGGTCTACCGTGCACGGCATGGCCCTGCTGAGCATCGACGGGCCCTTGCGCGGCACGCCCGCCGACATGCTGCAGCTGCTGGGCCAGCGGCTGCTGGACATGGTGGAACGCGGTTTGTAGCGCGGCTCAGCGCAGGCCGTAAAGCCGCGCCGTGGCTTCGATGCGCTCCACCAGGGCGCTCCGCAGCGCGGCCGGCCGCAGCACCTCCACCTCGGGCGACTGGCGCATGAGCTGGCCGCAGGCGTGGGCCACCGATTCGATGGGAATCGTGAGCGCCACGCGTCCGTCCTTGCGGCGCGAGGGCGGGGCCGCTGCCACCGCCCGCGCAACGGCACTGCTCAGTGCGGCAAGGCCCTTGAGCCCCGCCGGCGTGGCCAACAGTTCGGCCTCGCCGGTGTACAGGCCCGATTCGAAGCGGCGGATGGACTCGCCCCAATACCTGGGCAGGTCAAAGCGCGCCGGTCGCCGCACAGGCGTGGTGAGCGCCGCCGCCGCGCGGATGTTGGACACGCGGTAGGTGCGCGGCCCTGCGCCGTCGGAGGCCTTGTCCGCCGGCTGCGCTACCAGGTACCAGACACCCGCCTTGAGCACCAGGCCCAGCGGGCCCATGGCGCGCTCCACCGTGTCGGCCCAGCTCTCGTAGCGCAGGGCCAGTTGCTGGCCGCTCCAAACGGCGGCAGCGACGGTGGCCAGGTGGGGCGTGGGCTCGCTCTCGCGGTACCAGTCCACCGGGTCGAGGTGCAGGCGGTCGCTCACGCGCTGGGCGTCTTCGCGCCAGGGTGCAGGCAGCGCGGCCAGCAGCTTCAGGCGTGCGCCTTCCACGTCATCGCCCAGGCCCAGGTCGCCGGCCGGGCCAGGCAGCCCGCTCAGGAACACGGCCTGTGCCTCGGACGGAGTGAGCCCCGTGAGCGTGGTCTTCCAGCCCGGCAGCAGCGCAAAGCCGCCATGGCGCCCGCGCTCGGCAAAGATGGGAACGCCCGCCGCCGTGAGCTGGTCCACGTCGCGGTACAGCGTGCGCACCGAGACCTCCAGCGCATCGGCGAGCGCCTGCGCGCTCATGCGCCCCCGGGTTTCGAGCAGCATCTGGATGGACAACAGGCGGCTGGCACGCATGGAGAGAAAGGAACGAAAAAGCGACTGGTACCAGTATGCAGCGAATACCTGCCATGCCTTGGCAGGTATTGCGCCGCAGACTGCGGGCTTCTCTCTTTTTCTTGATCCAAGGAAGCCCCGCATGCCCACCACCCCCTCGATTGCCGACTGCGCCATCGTCGAACTGCGCCAGTACACCCTGCACCCCGGCCAGCGCGATGTGCTGATTGACCTGTTCGACCGCGAGTTCCTCGAAAGCCAGGAGCGCGAGGGCATGCGCGTGATCGGCCAGTTCCGCGACCTGGAGCGGCCGGACCTGTTCGCCTGGCTGCGCGGCTTTGCCGACATGGCGGCGCGCCAGCGGGCGCTCGAAGCGTTCTACAGCGGCCCGGTGTGGGCTGCGCATAGCGACGCAGCCAACGCCACCATGGTCGATTCGGACAACGTGCTGCTGCTGCGCCCCGCATGGCCGGGCGCCGCGGCGGACCTGCCCGCCGAACGTGCGGCCCCCGGTGCCAGCGGCCCGGCCCCGGGCCTGCTCAATGCCACGGTGTTCTACCTCAAGGAGCCTGCAACGCCCGCGCTGCTGGACCACTGCCGCGAGCGCATGGACCCCACGCTGCGCGCGGGTGGTGCGCGCAATACCGCCTGGTATGCCAGTGAAGCGAGCCCCAACACCTTTCCCCGCCTGCCGGTGCGCGAGGGCGAGCCCGTGCTGCTGGGCCTGGCGCTGTTCGACGATGCCGGCGCGCTGGACGCCTTTGCGCAGGGCGGAGCGTGGCAACGCGATGTGGAACCGGGCCTGGCGCCCTGGCTGGCGCGTGCGCCCGAAGCCCACCGGCTGCAGCCCACGGCGCGTTCGGCCCTGCACGCATGACGCACACACATCCCGGAGACACCACATGCCGATCACCCCACCCACTGGCGATGTCCACGATTTCGACTTTCTCATGGGCCCCTGGCGCATCCGCAACACCCGGCTCGTGCAGCGGCTTGCGGGCTGCACCGACTGGGAAACCTTCGAGGCCACGGGCACCGCACGCCCCTTGCCCGGAGGCATCGGCAACTGCGATGACTTCATCCCCGAGGCCTGGAATGCCGGCTACGTCGGCATGGCCCTGCGCCTGTTCAACCCCGAGGCACGGCGCTGGAGCATCTACTGGCTCGATAACGTGACGGGAGGCCTGGACACGGCCACGGGCCTGCTGCGGCCGCCCGTCAGTGGCGGCTTCGCGGGCACGGACCAGGGCGTGTTCTTTGGCCAGGAGCTGTTCGAGGGCCGGTCGGTCCTGGTGCGCTTCGAGTGGACGAAAAACCTCGCCACCGGCACTCCGCGCTGGCAGCAGGCCTTCTCCGACGACGAGGGCTGCACGTGGGAGACGAACTGGGTCATGGAGTTCTCGCGCCCACCGGCGTAGTCAGCGCGCGTTCTGCATCACCTCGGCCAGCCAGTCCACGAACACGCGCACGCGCGGCGAGAGCTGGCGGCTGTGCGGGTAGAGCACGGTCACCGGCATGGGTGCGGGGCGGCAGTCGACCAGCACCTCGACCAGGCTGCCATCGGCCAGCTGCGGCTCCAGGTGGTAGCGCGGCACCTGGATGATCCCCAGCCCGGCCGTGCAGCAGGCCACATAGGCAAACGCATCGGTCACGGACACCGCGCCCTTGAGCTGCACGCTGCGCGGCACGCCATCGACCACGAAGTCCAGCGGCATGGGCTTGCCCGTGCGCGACGACAGGTAGTTCACCGCGCGGTGGCCGCGCAGTTCCTCTACGGTGCGCGGCACGCCATGGCGCGCCAGGTACGCGCGGCTCGCGCAGGTCACCTGGGCCAGTTGTGCAACCCGGCGGCCGACCATGCTGGAGTCGACCAGTTCGCCGCCGCGCATCACGCAGTCCACGCGCTCGCGCACCAGATCCACCAGGCGGTCGCCCATCCCCAGCTCCAGCTCCACGCCGGGGTAGCGTGCAAAGAACTCGCCGATGCGCGGCAGCACGAAATAGCGGGCCAGGGTACCTTGCAGGTCCACGCGCAGCTTGCCCTTGGGGTGCTGGCCGGCCGTTGCGAACGCCGCCTCGGTCTCATCAAGGTCGGCCAGCAGCTGCTGGCAGCGCGCGTAGTAGGCCTCGCCGTCCTGCGTCGGCCCGACATGGCGCGTGGTACGGTGCAGCAGGCGTGCGCCCAGGCGCTTTTCCAGCTGCTGCACGGCCAGCGTCACCGTGGCGCGGGGCAGCTGCAGGTCTTCCGCCGCCTGCGTGAAGCTGCCCAGCTCCACGATGCGGGTGAACAGGCGCATGGCGTCGAATCGGTCCATGGGGAGCAGGGCTTGATTGTTGGTTTTTATTGAACAGTCATGGCAATCAACGGGTGTTTATCAAACCCGCCGCCAACAGAACAATACACCCATCACCACTGTTCAGGAGTTTTCATGGCCGCCAACGACACATCCACCCACCGCCCCGTCGCCATCGTCACCGGGTCTTCGCGCGGCATCGGCGCCGCCATTGCCCAGCGCCTGGGGCGCGACGGCTTCAACGTCGTGGTCAACTACGCGGGCAACGCCGCCGAGGCCGGGGTGGTGGCGCAATCCATCATCGCGGCAGGCGGCCAGGCGATCGCCGTGCAGGCCGACGTGGCCGATGCCGCCGCCGTGGCGCGCCTGTTCGACCAGGCCACCGAGGCCTTCGGACGCATCGACGTGCTGGTGAACAACGCGGGCGTCATGCCCTCGCACACGCCGCACCTGGCCGATACCGACGATGCCACCTTCGACCGGCTGATCGCCATCAACCTCAAGGGCAGCTTCAACACCTTGCGCGAGGCCGCGCGCCGGCTGGAGCCGGGCGGGCGCATCGTCAACTTCTCCACCAGCGTGGTCGGCACCGCCATGCCGGGCTACGCGGTATACGCCGCCACCAAGAGCGCAGTGGAAACCATGACGCTGATCCTCGCCAAGGAGCTGCGCGGCAAGAACATCACCGTGAACGCCGTGGCCCCCGGCCCCACGGCCACCGCCCTGTTCCTCGACGGCAAGACGCCCGAGCTGGTGGAGCGCCTGGCGCAGATGAGCCCGCTGGGCCGCCTTGGAACGCCGGACGACATCGCGGGCACCGTGTCCTTCCTGGTCGGGCCCGATGGCGCGTGGATCAACGGGCAAACCTTGCGCGCCAACGGCGGCATGGTCTGACCCACCGTCGGTGCAGGCTCAGGCCGCAGCCTGCACCGGGAAGTCCGTCGACGCCGCCAGCGCACGCCACTGCGCGGTTTCCTTCTCGACGAAGGCATGCTTGTCGGCAATGGTCTGCAGCGTGTCGGTGCCCAGGGGCAGGCGCAGCGGCGGCGTGGGGCTGGCCACCAGCTGCATCATGGCCTGGGCCAGGCGCACAGGGTCGCCGGGCTGGTTCAGGTTGATGCGGCGGGCCACCTCGCGGACCATGCCGGCGCTCTCTGCGTAGTCCTCCAGCATCAGCGGGGACACCGAGAGCGAGGCCGTGTCAAGGAACTCGGTGCGAAAGTAGCCCGGCTCCACCACCGTGGCATGGATGCCCAGTGGCGCCAGTTCGGCGTGCAGCGCCTCGGTGATGCCTTCCACCGCGAACTTGGTCGAGCAATACACCCCGAAGCCTGCGGCCGACCGCACGCCGCCCAGCGACGAGATGTTGATGACATGGCCGGCGCGGCGTGCGCGCATGGAAGGCAGCACGGCGCGCGTCACGTTCAGCAGGCCGAACACATTGGTCTCGTACAGGCGGCGCACCTCGTCGGCGGTGGCCTCTTCCACCGCACCCAGAAGGCCGTAACCCGCGTTGTTGACCAGCACGTCGATGCGGCCGAAGCGCTCCAGCGCCGCGCCCACGGCGTGGCGGGCCTGCGCCTCGTCTGTCACGTCCAGGGCCAGGGGCAGCAGCGCATCGCTGGCGCCCAGGCGGCGCGTGATGGACTCGGCACTGCGTGAGGTGGCGACCACGGCATCGCCCTGGGCCAGCGCGACCTCGGCAATGCGGGCACCGATGCCGCGCGAGGCGCCGGTAATCAGCCAGATGCGGGAGAAAGATGAAGTGTGAGCGGTCATTGCAGAAGTCCTTGGAAAGAATGAATTTCGGGGTTCCGGCAGACGCGGTGCGTTGCCATGGGGATGAACTGTAGGCACGCCATTGCCATCGCACTAGCCCATAATCACTCGATTCATTCACAAGCAATTCTTGTCAATCAACGGGGGTTTCGCCATGGCCATGAACGAATTGCGTGCGATTTCCACCTTTGCCAAGGCGGCCGAGCTGGGCAGCCTGCGCCAGGCGGCCTCAGCCCAGGGCATCACGCCGCAGGCAGCCAGCCTGGCGCTGGGGCAGCTCGAATCGCACCTGGGCGTGCGGCTGTTCCACCGCACCACCCGCAGCCTGAGCCTGACCGAGGAGGGGCGCCAGTTCCTCGACGCCGCCCAGCCCGGGCTGGCCACACTGCAGCGCGCCGTGCACGGCGCCCGGCGCGGGCGCGAGGAGATCGCCGGGCCGCTGCGCATCACTGCGCCGCGCTCCATGATGCTGGAGGTGATCTGGCCCGTGGTCGACGAATTCGTGCGCCGCTACCCGCTGGTGGAGCCCGACGTTCAGCTCGAGGACCGCATCGGCAACTGGGTTGAGGACCGGGTGGACGTGGGTTTTCGCTCGGGCTACCCGCCCGAGGGCGGGGTGATTGCCCGGCGCCTGCTCTGGCTGCAGCTGGTGGTGTGCGCCACGCCGGACTACCTGGCGCGCCATGGAACGCCCACGCGCATCGAAGATCTGGCACAGCACCGCTGCAGCGGCTTTCGCCACCCGACCACGGGCAAGCCCATGCCCTGGGAGTTCCGCGTGGGCGAGGACATCGTGGCCCACGCCATCCCGCCCGCCTTCTGCGCCAACGACATCGAGCTGGAGGCGCGCGCCGTGCTGGGTGGCCATGCCATCGGCCAGTTGGTGGGTGTCACGGCCGCCCCGCTGGTGCGCAGCGGGCAACTGGTGCCGGTGCTCACCGACTTCGTCCCGCAGCACCTGGGCCTGTACGTGTACTACGGCAGCCGTGCGGCGCAGCCGGCGCGGGTGCGCGCCTTCATTGACCTGGCGGTGGAAATGCTGGCAGACAACCCGGTGTTCAGCCTGAGCGCGCAGGAACTGGCCGCAACAGCCCGGAAACCCCGGCGGCGACGACAACCCGCCACCTGAACCGGCCTTGCACATGGTTCTTTCGCTGCGGAAAGGGGCAATTGTTCACGGTTTGGCAAACAGTCCGTTGTGAAAAACGGTATTTATCGTTTCGGGCTTCCACAATACATTCGGTTCACTCCCCCCAGGCACGAACCGGACAACGCCCCATGACCACCTTTGCCACCACGGTCCAGACGCAGATCAAGGCCTCGCCCGCGCAGGCGTTCGGTCACATCGCGCCCATCGACCCCACCACGCTGTTCACCGGCTACGGCCCCCTGCCGGCGGTGACGGGCACGCGCGACCAGACGGGTGCCTGGGATGCGCCGGGGCAGACGCGCACGGTGGCCATGTCCGATGGCAGCAGCGCACAGGAAGGGCTCAAGCACTACCGCCCGGCCCAGTACTTCGCCTACACCGTGAGCGGCTTCACGGGCGTGCTGCGCTGGCTGGCCACGGGGGCGGACGGCGCCTGGTGGTTCGACCCGCAGGCCGGCGGCACGCAGACCACGGTGCGCTGGCGCCATGCCTTCCACGCCCGCTCGAAGTGGGCGGCTCCGGTGCTGTGGCTGCTGGCCAGCGTGCTGTGGCGCGGCTACATGCGCAAGGCACTGCGCCTGGCCAAGGCGCAGATCGAGACGGCGCCCCACACCCCGGTGGGAGCCGCACTATCGGCCTGACCCGCCGGGCCTGTCAGTTGGACTTGGCTTCGAAAAAGGGCTTGCCCTGAACGGCTGAAGGGCTGACGGTGAAGGTCTTCACAGGCTCCAGGCCCCTGTTCTGGCCTGGCTTCAGCGGGCGCGGGACACCGGGCTTCAGCGCAGGATCGATGCAGCCACCGCGCACCGCCTTGAGCACCTCCGCGTTCAAGGGCCGGCGCTGGCCCAGGCGGCTGCCAGACAGGAACAGCATCTGGCCTTTGAGCTCGGCCCGCTGGTCCATGAGGGGCATGGCCTGCAGTTCGTCGAAGCCTACGCGCACGGAGTTGCCGCTCTCCAGCCGGTACTGCACCACCTTCACCACCGGCGGCTTGCCGGGGCTCTCTTCCACGAGGTCACCCAGGTAGAAATAGCGCACCGACTCGGCAGGCATGGCGGGCAGCTTGTAGCTTTCGGACCAGTTGCTGTTGCCCTCGGTGAACAGGGGGCGCAGCGTGGCGGGGACCTTGTCGTCCGCCGACACCGCGAACACCGGCGCGCGGGCATTGGACAGCGTGTAGCCATGGAAGTCGAACTCCACCATGGCCCCTTGCGCCTCCACCTTGCTGGAAAACGCGGGGAACAGGGTCTGCTCCTGCCGTACCTGTTGCAGCCGGATACCTCCGCCCTCCGCCTTCCAGCGGCCTGCGGCCAACAGGTCCAGCGCACCGCCCGTGAAGGCAAAGCAGTAGGTGTTGTCGTCCAGCAGCGCCAGCTGGGCCACGGTGTCCACCGAACCGCCCCGGTACTCGCCCACGTAGCCGGACTCGGCGGGTGTGACGGCATGGGTGGTGACGGCGGCCATCAGGGCGGCCGACACCACTGCGGTGGTGCGCGCATGGCGCAAGGGGCGAAGGAGGTGGTGCACGGGAAGGTCCCAGATGGATTGGTAGGCCCACTATATAGGCCTGGGCCAGCGCCCCCTCAGAGGGAAATCTCGAAGCGGCCCGGAGGGCGCCTGTTCACGCGGCGAAACCACCATCGATCAGCAGGCTGGCGCCGGTGACCATGCCGGCCTCAGGCCCGGCGAGGTAGGCCACCATGCCAGCGATCTCGGCCGGGTCGGCATGGCGGTTGACCGCCATCATGCCGTGCATGTCGCCGGCCATGGGGCCGTCAGCGGGGTTCATGTCGGTGTTCACCGGACCGGGCTGCACGTTGTTCACGGTGATGCCGCGCGGCCCCAGGTCGCGCGCCAGGCCCTTGGTGAGCCCGACGATGGCGGCCTTGCTCATGCCGTAGACGCTGAACCCCGCCCAGGGCAGGCGATCGGAGTTGGTGCTGCCGATGGTGATCACGCGGCCATAGGAGCCGCCCTGGCCCATGTGGCGCACGGCGGCCTGGGTGGCCACGAACACGCCGCGCACGTTGACGGCGAGGGTGCGGTCCAGGTCTTCCAGCGTGACGCTGCCGACCTCGCCCATCACCGCCACACCGGCGTTGTTCACGAGGATGTCCAGGCGGCCCAGTTCGCGTGCGGCGCCATCGATGGCGGCCGTGAGGACCGCCGCATCGGCGCTGTCCGCCTGCAGAGCCAGCGCGTGGCCGCCGGCAGCCTCGATCTCGGCAGCCAGGGCCTTGGCGGGTGCACCGTTGCTGGTGTAGGTGAAGGCCACGGCAGCGCCATCACGCGCCAGGCGCCGCACGATGGCGGCACCGATGCCGCGCGAACCGCCGGTGACGAAAGCGGCCTTGCCAGCCAGGACGCCGGTGGTGGAAACAGGGGAAACAGAAGAGACGACAGACATGGTGAAACTCCGGTAAGTGGACCAGTAAATGCACTGGCAACACCTGCAGTGTCTGGGAACCATTACATTGCCGGTAGCCATGAATGGGCTGTACTTATTTCAACCATGGGTTGAAAATAACAAGCATGCAACCGCTCAGCCACCTCGAGTCCTTCGTTAAGTCCGCCGAGTCCGGCAGCTTCTCGGCCGCTGCACGGCTCATGGGTCTGACCCCTGCGGCCGTGAGCAAGAACGTGGCGCGGCTGGAGGCCAACCTCTCCGTGCGCCTGTTTCAGCGCAGCACGCGGCGCCTGGTGCTGACCGAGGGCGGACTGCGCCTGCTGCAGCAGATCAGCACGCCACTGGCCACCCTGGCAGACGCCGTGGAGCACGCGGCCGAGACAGACCGCCAGCCGGCAGGCACGCTCAAGGTGAGCATGGGGCAGGCCTTCGGCCGTGCCTACCTGGTGCCGTTGCTCGGCGAGTTCCTCGCGCGCTACCCGGCCATCCAGCCCGACTGGCGCTTCGAGAACCGGCAGGTGGACCTGATCGGCGAGGGCTTCGATGCCGGTATCGGCGGCGGGCTGAACCTGAACCCCGGCATGGTGGCGCGCACGCTGGGCACCATCCACATCGTGGCCGTGGCGTCGCGCGCACAGCTGCGGGGCCGCAAGGCACCGCGCCATCCCTCCGATCTGGCGCAGTGGGACGGCATTGCGCGCCGCTCGATCCAGACCGGGCGCATCCACGTCACCACGCTGCGCAACAAGGCGGGCGATGCGGCTGCGGCCGAGCTGCGCCCGCGCATCGTCTTCGACGACCCCGAGGCCATGTGCCAGGCCGCGCTCATGGGCCTGGGCGTGGCCCTGCTGCCCATGCCCTTTGCCCAGCCCTGGCTGGCCAGCGGCGACCTGGTGCGTCTGCTGCCGGGCTGGTGGACCGATGCCGGGCCCACCTCGCTGTACTACCCGGACAAGAAGCTGCTGCCCGCGCGCACCCGGGTGTTCGTGGACTTCATCATTGAGCAGTTCGGGCAGCGCGGGTTTGCACAGCGGGTGCGGGGTGATCTGGCGTTGGCCGCCCCTGCGCCGGCCTCGCCGAGGCGCAAGGCCTAGGCGGCTGGCGCGCACGGCCTTGCGCACAGCGATTCGGGGCGCAAAGGCCCAGGCCCCGTCACGGTGCCTGCTTGTTCACAAACGCGATGGACAGGCCCCTGGGCGTCACGGTGATGGCACCGGGCTGCATTCCCAGGCCGTCGAGCACGCCCAGGTCCTGCGGGCGCAGCCGGTGCAGCACCACCTCGCGCAGCGACTGCTCGGCCAGGGCAGGGCCATAGCTGTTGAGCATGGCCACCACCTCCGGCCGCAGGCTGGGGAAATCCAGCCGCCCCACGCGCAACTGGTGGGCCCGCAGGCTGCGGTCGCTGGCTTCGTAGCGCAAGGCGAACTCCACCTCCAGGGTGCCGCCATGGCTGCGCCGCAGCGCCGGGCCTGCGGCTTTCAGCGCGAATGCGGCGCCCAGGCGATTGCTCTCGGGCAGCAGCGACAGGCGTGGCACCTGCACATCCACGTCCACCAGGCCCGCCATGGGATAGCGCAGCGGAAAGCGTTGCGCCACCGCCTCCTGCAATTGCTCGGCAGAGACGGTGTAGGCCGGCTGGGCCTGGGCGCTGCGGACGGCCACCAGCGCAAGGCTACCAAGTGCGCCATGGCGCGCCCCTGCAGCAAGAAAGGATCGGCGATGCATTCGTTGGCTCCTTGAGGGTGTGGCAGTGCAGCGGTTGGCAATAATGGCCAGATGAAACCCGCAGCGCCCGCCCATACATGCCAGGTTTTCGGCTCGCCCTGGGAAGGTGTGTACAGCACGCACATCGAAAGTTCCCGCCACTATGGCAGGCATTGGCATGCCGTCTATGGCCTGGGGTTGCTCGACGATGGGGCACAAAGCTCGGCCAGCGGACGCGGCCCGGTGGATGCCTATGCAGGCGATTTGATCACCACCAACCCGGGCGAGGTGCATGACGGCCAGCCGCTGGGCGGCCCATCGCGCCGCTGGCGCATGGTTTACCTGGAGCCCCAGGTGCTGCACGCCATGGCCGGCGACCTGGCCACGGCATCGCCCCAGGGGCTGGCCCTGGCCCGCCCGGTGATCCAGCACGATACGGCGCTGCGCGACGCCCTGCACCAGTTGCTGCAGCGGCTGGCGCACGGCGGTACCACGCCGCAGCACAGCACGGGCGTGGCCGCCCTGGCTTGCGAGGAAGCCCTGGTGCACACCTGTGCCCTGCTGCTGTGCCGCCATGCCAACGCGCAGCGCCTGCATGCAGCCGGCGCCGACGTTTCGGCCGAGGTGCGCCGCGTGCGCGACTGCCTGGCGGATACGTCGCAGGCACCGCCGACGCTCACCCAACTGGCCGCCATGGTGGGTCTGGGCAAGTACCAACTGCTGCGCCGCTTCACCCAGGCCTATGGCCTGCCGCCCCATGCCTGGCTGCTGCAGCAGCGCGCCGAGCGTGCCCGCAGCCTGGTGCTGCGCGGCGCCAGACTGGCCGATGCCGCAGCCGATTGCGGCTTTGCCGACCAGAGCCACATGACGCGCATCTTCGCGCGGCAGTTTGGCTTCACGCCCGGTGCCTGGCAGCAGGCCACGGCGGGAAGGCGGCGCTGGCCGCTGCCGCAATAACGTTCAAGACCCTTCGCGCCCGGGAATCCACACTGCCTGCAGTTTGACAACACAGGCAAGGCGGTATGCGATGGGAATCTCGGAATCATGGAAAGGCCAGCTGCTGTGCAGCCTGGCCATGGTGCTGGTGGGCAGCACGGTGGTGGTCAGCAAGGTCATCGCACAGGACATCGAGCCCTTTGCGGCCACCGTGCTGCGCCATGCCCTGGCCCTGCCGGTGTTTCTGGCGCTGATGCGCTGGCACGGCCAGCGGCTGCCACGGGTAGGCCGGCGCGATGCGCTGCTGCTCACCGTGCAGGCGGCGGCGGGCAGCGTGGGCTACTCGGTGCTGCTGATCCTCGGGGTGTCACTCGCCAGTGCCTCGGATGCGGGCATCGTGGCGGGCACGCTGCCTGCGGCGGCCGCCCTGTTCTCGGCACTGCTGCTGGGCGAGCGGACGGGCCTCAGGCTGGTGCTGTCCATTGCACTGGCCACCGCAGGGGTGATGGCCGTGGCTCTGGCGCCCGAGAGCGCACCCCCTGGAGGCGCCAGCACCCGGCTGGCGGGCATTGCCCTGGTGCTGGCGGCCGTAGCCTGCGAGGCGGTGTTCATCCTGGCCAACAAGCGGTTGTCGCAGCCCATCCCGGCGCTGGCCCTGTCCACGCTGATGTCGGCGGGGGGTTTGCTGCTCTCGGCCCTGCCGGCATGGCTGGTGGCACAGGCAACGCCCTCCAGTTTCACGGTACCTGCGCTGGCCGGGGTGCTGTACTACGCCTGGGTGCCCACCGTGGGCGGTTTTCTGCTGTGGTACGCGGGCAGCGCCCGCACCAGTGGCGTGCGCGCATCGCTGGCCACCGTGTGGCTGCCGGTAGCGGCGCTGCTGCTGTCGGTGGTGTTCCTCGGTGAATCCATACGCAGCTGGCAGTGGCTGGGCCTGGGCTGCGTGGTGGCGGCCCTGCTGCTGGCCTCGCTGCCCGCAGCGCGGGGGCCCGGGGATTGAAGACGCGCGCTCAGCGCCCTACAACGGACCAGCCTGCATGCAGGTTGGTCTTGTCGTTCTCATACTCCCAGGCGGTGCCACAGCGGTCGCACTGGTAGCGGGTGAACGTGACCTGGCCATGGTCGCGGTCTTCCTTGCGGTTGCCGCGCTGCACCAGCTCGGCGTGGCCGGGGGCGCGGCGCCAGTTGCGCTGGATGCCCTTGCAGGAATCGCACAGCTCCATGGGCTTGAGCTCGGTCTGCCGTTCGTGGGGTTTGTTCATGGGAAAGCCTTGCCGTTCTTGGAATGGGGGGTGGTAGAAAAGTGGGGCACCGGGGCAGGGCCAACCCGCTATTGTCCCACCGCCCCGGCGCCTTGCAGCATCTTGGCCATGCGCGCATTGGCCAGGACCACGCCACGGCGCTCCACCTGCTGGCGCATTTCCACCGAAAAACCGCTTTTCGCGAAAAAGGGCTCGGCCGTGAGGCTCACGTCGGCCCAGAGCCGGTGGATGCCGCGCAGCGCCGCCTGGGCGTGGATATGGGCCATCAGTGCCCGCGCCACGCCCTGGCCCGCATGGGCCGGGGCGACGAAGAAATGGTCGATATAGCCCGTGGCCTGCAGATCGGTGTACCCGGCCATGCCCGTGCCAGCGTCTGTTTCCACCTCGGCGACAAAGGGCTGGTTGGCCTGCATCAGCGCGTTCCAGGGTACAGGGTCATACGCCATCGGCGCCCAGGCGTCCAGTTGCTCCGGGGTGTAGCTGGCACGGGCCAGGCCACGCACGGAGGCACGGAACAGGGCACGCAGTGCGGGCTCGTCGCCAGGGCGGAAAGCGCGGATCAGGACGGACATGGCAGCAGCAGGCAGGTGTAAGGGGCACCGATGCTACCCGAGGCGGGCACTACGGCGTGATGGCCATGCGCAAGCGGCGCGCAGCCTCTTCGGAGCGTGCATCCTCGATCTCGCGCAGCACGCCCTGCATGTCCACATCGGTGTGCTCTGGCGCATAGATGCCGGTGAGCGGCGTCTCGTTGGTCAGCAGCCCGCTCTGGTACAGGCTCCAGATCTCGGGGCCGTACTGGGTGGTGAGCAGCTCGGGGGCGAACTGGCCGAAGAAGTCGCGCAGGTTGGCCACGTCGCGCATCAGCATGCGCGGCGCGTGGTTGTTGCCGGCGGCGTCCACGGCCTGCGGCAGGTCGATGATGACAGGGCCGTCCGTGCCTTCTTCGCCGTCGGCACCGGGCAGGTGCGCCAGCAGGATGTTGAACTCCGAGAGGTCACCATGCACCACGCCCGCGCAGAGCATGCGCACGACCTCGGCGATCAGCGTGGCGTGGTGGGCGCGCGCCTGCTCGGGCGTGAAGGCCACATCGTTCAGGCGCGGGGCCGCATCGCCGTGGGCGTCGGTCACCAGCTCCATCAGCAGCACGCCATCGTGGAAGTTGTAGGGCTGCGGCACGCGCACCCCGGCAGCGGCCAGGCGGTACAGGGCATCCACCTCGGCGCTCTGCCAGGCGGCCTCCTGCTCCTGGCGGCCAAACTTGCTGCCCTTGGCCATGGCGCGGGCCGAGCGCGAGTTCTTGACCTTGCGGTTCTCGGTGTAGTCCACCGCCTGGCGGAAGCTGCGGTTGTTGGCCTCCTTGTAGATCTTGGCGCAGCGCGTGTCGTCGCCGCTGCGCACCACGAAGACCATGGCCTCCTTGCCGCTCATGAGCTGGCGGACCACGGTGTCGATCAGGCCTTCCTCGATGAGGGACTGGAGTCTGGGGGGTGCTTTCATCGGGCCTGTGCTGAAGATGGGATACCTCCCCATTGTCGCCGGGCAGGCAGCAGCCCTTGCTCCCGCCGTCCCAACGGCCCCACGGAGCGGCCTGGCCGTGCACGACAATCGCTGCACACCGCCCACCGCCAGACACCTCCAGGACACCACGCCGTGCACCATTTCGCGATCCCCTTTTTCACCCCGGCATGGCAGGGCGCTGTGCTCGCAGGCCTGTCGGCATTGGCCTTGGCGTCGCATGCGGCACCGGGGTTCCGGGAGGGGGCCTATGCCCAAGCGCCCGGCACTGCGGCAGTCTGCGTCAGCCGCAAGCAGATGGACCAGCTCACAGCCCCGACCTGGAAGCTGGCGATGAAGGAACGCGGCATGGACTGCACCGTCACCGAATCGGCGAAGCCCATGGTGGGCCACGAGACCTGGAAAGCCGCGTGCACGGACCCGCGCAGCAAGGACGCCCGGCACCAGTACCAGTTCACCGTGCATGCCAACAGCGAGCAGATCGTCATCGACAGCCGAATGGCAGACGCTGCGGGTGACCTGGAGATGAAGAACGCCTTTCTGGGCACCTACCAGGGCGCCTGCACGGCCAACATGCCGCCGCTGGACGAATGGGCGTACCTTGATGGCACCTATGGCATGGGTGCCCCGGCACAGGCCGATGGCGCGCGCAAGGCGGTGGCCATCGAGCTGATCCGCTGCGGCAATGTGTTCAACGGGCTGTCGCTGACGGTGGCCAAAGGCAAGCAGGAGGGCATGCGCACCGCCGCCGCGGCCATGCTCGAAGCTGCCGTGGAGCTGTACCCCGCAGAAGGCAGCTTCCATAGGGACGAGCTCAAAAAGTCGGCACCCCTCGTCTCGGCTGAACTTGTCGGATCCTCGGCAGAAAAGAAGTTTGCGCTGTACCAGTCGTGCAGCGCCTACCTGCAGCCCGACGGCATTGCCCAGTCGGTCAAGGAGCGCAGCGCCGCTGCAGGCGCCACGAAGTAAAGGCTGGCGAGTCAGGCCCGCGCTGGAAGGCGCAGCGTCTCCAGGCGCTGGTGCACCTCGTCGCCCAGGTCCACGGGCAACTGGTGCTTGGACTGCAGGTAGTGGTTGGTGTACACGTCGAGGTAGGCCTCGAGCGTCTGCGCGGCGTGGGTCTCACCCGCCAGCTCCATGCACAGCGCGGCCACTTCGGAAGTGCAGAAATGGTCCTCGCGCGTGGAGCGGCGCAGGCGGTAGCGCGAGAGCTGCTCGGGTGCGAGGCTCAGCACCGGAAACGCATCGATGTAAGGGCTCTTGCGGAACATCTTGCGCGCCTCGGGCCAGGTGGCGTCGAGCAGGATGAACAGCGGGCGCCTGCCGCCCTGCACCGGCTCCACCGCCGTCACCACGCGCTCGGGCGCCACGAACTCGCCGGGGAACACCACGCAGGGCTGCCACTGCGGATCGGCCAGCAGGGTGAGCAGGGCTGGGTCGACCTCGGTGCGCGCCCAGCCGAAGGCCCAGGTGTCGGCCACCACGTCGGCGATCAGCCAGCCGGTGTTACTGGGCTTGAGCGGCTCGATGTCGGCCATCAGCAGGCACACGCCTGCCTGCGGAGTGAGCAGCGGACGCAGGGCACACAGGCAGTGGCTGGGCACCAGGCGGCAGCCCGGGCAGCGCTCGCCGCGCGGTCCGCCCCGGGCGAGAAAAGGCTTGGCCGCACGCGCCAGGCGCGCCGCACGCAGGCGCGACACGGCGTGGGGCATCGCCGGCACGGGCATGGCAGCCGTCACTGGCCGCCCGCGTGCTCAAGCGCAAACAGCGGCAACTCGGTCTTGGGGCTCAGCCACACACCGCCACCCAGCTCGGTGAAGCCCTCGGCCAGCGTGCGGCGGTACAGCTGCGCAGGGTGGCGGAACATGCGCGGGTCGGTCAGCGTCTCGTCCACGATGTCCTGCTCCCAGTCTTCGCGCGTGACGGCCTCCACATACAGGGCGCCGCGGCTGAGCCGGGCCAGGTTGCGCAGGGCCGTCTGCACGTCGGTCTCGTTCAGGTAGGGCAGCACGCCTTGGCAGATCACCAGGTCGTAGGGCGTGCGCGCCTTGTAGTCGACCACCGAGCCCTGCTCCCAGCCAAAGCGGCCGCACAGATACTCGCTGAATTCCACGCCGTGAAAAGTCGCTTGCGGAAAGTGGCGCGCGACCAGGTCGCGCCACAGCCCGATGCCGCAGCCCACATCCAGCACGCGTTTCACCGGCACGCGCAGGTACTGCAGGTAGCTGCAGACGAAGGCACCAAGCCGCTCGGTGTGTGCGGGGTCCACCACGCTGGTCTTCTTGTTGAAGTAAAAGCGCTCGTAGTAGGCCGCATCGAAACCATCGGCACCGGCACTCTGGCCTGCATTGCTTGCAGATGTCACTGCCATTCCTTGTTCCTTGGCGGAGGGACCGCCTTGCGCTGGAGTATCGCCGAGGGTGGCCACCCGCCGTGGTTCGCACTCCCTGCGCCACGGCACAATGGGACACAGCCCTTCATGGATCACGCCTGACCGCCGATGCACCTGATCAATTGCCGCTCCCCGCACCTGTCCATTGCGAGGCACTGCACGCTCTTGTTGCTGGTGTGGTCGCTGATGCTGCTGGCCGCCTGCTCCAGGCCACCGCCTGCGAACGCGGCCCAGGCCTTCTCGTGCGAGGACACTCGCCAGCTGCGGGTCTGGCGCGCCCGCATCGGAGACAATTTCGCGGCCGTGGAACACCTGACCAGCACACACGATACCGAGGCGGCGGACCCTCTTGCCACCATGCGCCGGATGCGCGACCTGCATCTGCAATTGCGCCAGTATTTCCTGACCGAACCCATGCCCGACTGCATGCAGCACGCCGTGCGCATCTACGTGGACGGACTGGAGCCCCTGGCGCGCAGTGGCGAGCGAGACAAGGACCTGCTGGCCTCGATGCGCAACGTGGGCACCACGGTGGATCGCTTCACCGAAGCGGTGAGGGCGGCGAAGCCGCAATGGGCCCGAGAGGCCCAGGAGGCCCAGAAGGCCCAGAGAGCGGCGTCCATGCCGCGCTGACCCGGGGCGTGTTGCAGGCTATTTGCCCGGGGAGGCCGTCCAGACGGGATTGAGCAGACGTTCCAGCCGCGCGTAGGAGGCTTCGAGCCGCACCAGTGCCTGGTCGATAAGCTCGTTGGTCATGGTGATCCTGGTGCCGTTGGTCTCCACGGGCTTGCCCTTGGAAACGGCCACCAGCGAATCGCGGAACTCCTTGTCCCGGGCCAGCACGGAGTCGGTGGCCAGGTTGCGCATGCGCATCATCTCCAGGCGCGTCTTGAGGGCCGACTCGTAGCTCTTGTCCACCACCGGCTTGCGCTGCTTGATGCTGGCCTTGTAGCTCACCACGGTGGCGCGCTCGAGCTCGATGTTGTTCTTGAGCGCAAAGGCCACGCGCTCCATGGCGCTGCGGCTCACTGCGGCCTCGGGGTCCTGAAGGCCGGACCAGAATTCACGGTGCACCTCTTCGGTCAGCACGGCACCTTCCTTGAACATGGACATGATCACGGTCTGGCGCTCGGCGTCGGTCTGCGCCGCCATGGCCAC
Organism: Acidovorax sp. Root217; assembly: GCF_001428645.1. Classification (NCBI taxonomy): domain Bacteria; kingdom Pseudomonadati; phylum Pseudomonadota; class Betaproteobacteria; order Burkholderiales; family Comamonadaceae; genus Acidovorax; species Acidovorax sp. Root217. The sequence continues at coordinate 520,798 of NZ_LMIH01000006.1, read as the reverse complement.
CGGGGACAGGGCGGCAAACGACAGGGCAAGGACCAGGCCGGCACGCAGGCATTGCTTGCGGAAATTCATTCGGAGATTCTTTCGAGAGTCGGTCAGCGAGAAAGTCGTGCACTATGCCACCGCTGCAGTGGCTGCGAGAGCGACTCAAGTATCCGCGTGTAACGAACTCCCCCGCAGCCGATGGCCCTCACGCAGCAGGCTGCAGGTACTGCTCCACCAGTTGCCGCTGCGCCGCAGCATCCACCCCGAGCACGTCCACCAGGTAGGTCTGCACGCCGCCATAGTCCTGGTCCACCATGTGCAGCGCAGCGTCGAGAAATTCCTCCTGCACGCGCCACAGCACGGCCAGCACCTCCTCGGGCGCGTGGCTGCCCATGCCGGCGGGGCGGCGGTAGAGGTTGTTGGTGAGCAGGTAATCCTGCATCACGGTTTCGCGCGGCACGCCCAGGGCCATCAGGATGAGGGCGGCTGCAAAGCCGGTGCGGTCCTTGCCGGCGGTGCAGTGGAACACCGTGGGTGCGTCGCTGGCCAGCAGCAGGCGGAACAGCTCGGCAAAGCGCGGTGCGTTCTCGTGCACGAAGCCGCGGTAGGTGTCCTGCATGAGAACCACGGCGTCCTGCGCGGTGAGCGCACGGCCGGTGGCCTGCAGCTCCAGCGCGCGCTGCACCACGGTGGGCTCGATGACCAGCGGGTGGTAGGCCACGCCGGGGATCGCATAGGCATAGGCCGCGCCCTCGGCCTTGCCGCGAAAGTCGATGGCGCGGGTCACGCCCAGCTCGGCCAGCAGGGCCTGGTCGGCCGGGGTCAGGCCGGCCAGGTGGTCGGAGCGGAAGATGCGGCGCCATTTCACGGTCCGGCCACCCTGCCCGGCATAGCCGCCCAGATCGCGGAAGTTGGTGGCGCCGGCCATGGGAAGAGAACGGGCGGGGTCTTGTTGCATGGCAGTTCGGACAGGAAGGGCTGGGGAGGGTGCCTGAGCTTATACGACACCCAGGCCCCCTGCCTGTCGCGCAGGCAGTAGCCCTGCGGCTCAGGACCACGGCCTGAGAGGGCGGCCTTTAAAGTGCGCGGCGGCTCGCGTAGCGCACCACCGTCACGCCCGCACGCGCCTGTCGCACCGAGGGCATCACCAGCACGCAGTCGTCGTAGGGCGTGGTGACGGGCACACTGTCGTTGTCGCCAATCACGGTACCGGCCTTGGCGATCACTTCCAGGCCCGTGTAGGGCTCCACGAAGCGGAAGGCGCTGCTGGTGGCCACCACCGGCCCGGTGACTTCGAGCGCCCACTGGCGCGGCGCATCGGGCAGGCGCCAGCCGGGAAACTGCCGGGCCAGCGCATCGGCATCGAGCACACCCGACTGTTCGATGAAACGCACGCACTGGTCCTGCGCCACGGCGCGGCTCGCCGGGTCTCCATGGAAGCCGCATTCGATGAGCAGGGAGCGGGTGTCCCCACCCTGGCCCACGCCATCCCCGTCACCCAGACCGAAGCGCCCGTAGTCGCGCATGCGCACGCCGTCCTTGTGACCGGCATCGACCACGATGTGCTCGGGCGAGCGCATGGCACGCGCCAGTTGCAGGTTGCGCGGCTGTATGCCGGTGAGCAGGAGCGGCGCCGAGGGCTCGTGCATGGAGTGGATGTCCAGCAGCCAGTCGGCCTGGGCCACGAAGGGGCGCAGGGCTGCGGCACGGCGGCGCTCGATGGTGTCGCCAGCGTCAATGCGCTCGTCGAGCCATTGGCGGTTGAGGTCTTCGTCGGTGAAGCGCGAAGCATCGTGGCTCAGCGGGTCGAACCGGTCGAAGGCTTCGATGTTGCAGAACGCCAGCGTGAGCTTTCCGCGTGCGGGGCGCAGCCCGGCTTCCAGCAGGCCCTTGAGGGCCCAGGCACCGCACAGCTCGTTGCCATGCACCAGGGCGCTGATCATCACGTGGCGGCCGCCCAGGCCCGAATCGAAGTGCCAGACGCCTTCGGTGCCGGTATTGCCCGCGCGCCAGGCGCTGATGTCGGGCGCGGGCAGTTCGAAGACCAGGGGCTGCGGGGATGTCGTCACTGCAGTCATGCCCATCATTCCTCGATCTTGGCGAACTCGACGATTTTCTTGTACTTGGCCACCTCGGCCGCCAAGTACTGGTCCAGGTTCACATTCGTGGCCGCCACGGTGGAGCCGCTGGCCTCCATCTTCTTACGGAAGTCGGGCGATTGCAGCGTCTCGTTGAGCGCCTTCTTGATCTTGTCGAACACCGGCTTGGGCAGGTTGGCCGGGCCGAGCAGGGCGAACCACACGCCGATGTCCACACTCTTGAACTGGGGCGATTCGGCCAGGGCAGGGATATCCGGGGTCGCAGCGGACCGCTTGGCCTCGGTGGTGCCAAGCGCGATCACCTTGCCACTCTTGATGTGGGGCAGGCCGCTGGAGAGCACGAACACGCCGTACTCGAGGTTGTTGCCCAGCAGGTCGTTGGTCAGCGGCGCTACGCCCCGGTAGGGGATGTGGGCCATGAAAAGCTTGCCCTGCTCCTTGACCATTTCACCGGCCAGGTGCAGCGAGGTGCCCACGCCCGAGCTGCCGTAGCTGTACTTGCCAGGGCTCTTGGCCACCTTCTGCGTGAATTCGGCGACGTTTTTCACGCCTGCACCGGTGGATGCCACCAGCACCAACGGCTGGGAGGCCACGAGACCGATGGCCGTGAAATCCTTGACGTCGTACTTGACCTTCTTGGTCACCAGCTTGTTGATGGCAATCTCGTTGCTGGCACCGACCAGCAGCGTGTAGCCATCGGGTGCGGCGCTGGCCACCTTCTGGGCACCAATGGAGCCGCCGGCTCCGCCGATGTTCTCGATCACCACCGGCACGCCCAGCTTGGCGCCCAGTTCCTGCGCCACCGCACGCCCTGTGAGGTCGGTACTGCCGCCCGGCGGATAGCCCACGACGATGGTGATCGGCTTGGAGGGGAAAGCGTCCTGCGCCAGAGCCGGGGCCACGGCGAAGCAGGAGGCCAGGGCACACAACAGTGCGGTGCGGCGAGCGAAATGGGTCGGGTTTTTCACAATGGGACTCCTGATCGGGTGGGGTTTGGGGCTTGGTATGTAAGCCATTGTGAGAAAGTAGCCATGCCATCATGGTGCCGAAATGGCACCGATCCGTGCCGTCTTGGCTCGACTGCAGTTGCGCTCAGCGTTGCGCGAACGCCTGCCAGAACGCCTCGGCCAGCGGCATCAATCGGCGCTTGGGGCGGTACAGGCGCACATCGAAGCGCACCTCCATGCGCGCATCGCCTGCCAGCGCCAGGCGCTGGGCCTTGCAGTCGGCATGCACCAGGGACCACGGCAGCCAGGCCACACCGACCCCGCGCAAGGTGTATTCGTACAGGGCATCGGGCGAGTCGCATTCCACCACGCGCTGCAGTCGGGGCGCATGGGGGTGGTTGGCCAGGTGGTCCTCCACCAGCCGGCCCAGGGCAAGCTGTGGCGCATAGGCCAGGTAGGCCGTGGCGGGACCTCCGGGCTCAAAACGGTGTTGCGGTAGGCCCTGGGTGGTCGCGCGCGACACAGGCACCATCCGGTCACTGGCCACCGTCACGTGGCTGAACTGCCGGGCATCGAGCCGCACGGCCAGGGCGGTGTGGTGGTAGACCAGGGAGAAGTCGGCCTCGCTGCGCTCGAGCTGAGCCACCGTCTCGGCCAGGGAGCCGGTGCGGATGCACAGCTCGCTGGCGTGCAGTGCGCGCGGCAGCCGCACCAGCCAGTCGGCCAGCAGGGTGCGCGCCAGCGTGCGGCCCGTGACGATGGTCACGGTGCGGGCGGTGCGCCCGGCCATGCTCTGCATTTCTTCGTGCGACTGGGCCAGGCTGCGGGCCATCTGCCCGGCCGTCTCCAGGAAGCGCTTGCCGGCGGCCGTCAGCGTCACCGGGCCACCGCCCTTTTCCACCAGGGGCGTGCCAGCCCATTCCTCCAGCGCCCGGATGCGCCGCCCGAAGGCCGGGTGGGTGACATGCCGCAACTCGGCCGCGCGCGTGAAGCTGCGCTCCTGAGCGAGCACGATGAAATCCTCCAGCCACTTCAGTTGCATCGAGGGATCCTTGCCGTGAACGCTGCGCGCGTGGACGCACGGGCCTGCCGCGCGCCGGGGGTCATCAGCCGCGGGCCGCTTCCAGCACCGCCCGGGTGCGCTCGGCTTCGGTGCGCGCCGCGGCGGCAAAGTCCTCGCCACCCGAGGCATAGAGGATGGAACGCGACGAGTTGACGATGATCGGCCCGCCCTCGCGCAGGCCGGCGCGCACGGTGGCCACCGCGTCGCCACCCTGGGCACCGACGCCCGGGATCAGCAGCGGCAGCGTGGGCGCGATGGCGCGCACGCGCTCGATCTCCTGCGGGTAGGTGGCACCCACCACCAGGCCGAGCTGGCCGTTGCGGTTCCACGGGCCCTGGGCCAGGCGCGCCACGTGCTCGTACAGCAGGGGCTGGCCTTCCACGCTGGCCAGGCGCTGGATCTGCAGGTCGTCCCCCCCGGGGTTGGAGGTGCGGCACAGCAGGAAGGCACCCTTGCCGTGGTAGGCCAGGTAGGGTTCGATGGAATCGAAGCCCATGAAGGGCGACAGCGTGACCGCGTCGGCACCGTAGCGCTCGAACGCCTCCTTGGCGTACTGCTCGGCGGTGGAGCCGATGTCGCCGCGCTTGGCGTCCAGAATGACCGGAACATGCGGCGCGTTGGCACGCATGTGCTGCATCAGGCGTTCGAGCTGGTCTTCTGCCCCGTGGGCGGCAAAGTAGGCGATCTGGGGCTTGAAGGCACAGGCCAGGTCGGCCGTGGCATCGACGATGGCAGCGCAGAAATCGTAGATCTTGCGGGGATCGCCCTTGAGCGCGGCGGGAAAACGGGTGGGCTCGGGGTCCAGGCCCACGCACAGCATGGAGTTGTTCTGTGCGGACGCGTCGCGCAGCATGTCTAGAAAGGTCATGGGGCCCGATTTTAGGCGGGCCCGGCCCGGGAAAGGGCTGGCGGTGGTGCCTTCATCCCTGCGAACCCCTCGCACGGCCGCAAAAAAGGCCGTCGAAACGGCCTTTATCAGCGCGCGATAAGTGCAACCAAATTCATTAATTTGTAACTGCGCGTTTTTCCAATATCTCGAAAGCCGGCAGCGTTTTGCCTTCCAGCACCTCCAGAAACGCCCCCCCGCCGGTAGAGATATAGCCCACCTGTTTCTCGATCCCGTATTTGGCGATGGCGGCCAGAGTATCTCCCCCCCCGGCGATGCTGAATGCAGGCGATTCGGCAATGGCAGCGGCAATCGCGCGCGTGCCATTTTCGAAGGCAGCGAACTCGAACACCCCCACCGGTCCGTTCCAGACGATGGTGCCGGCCGACTTGAGTTTTTCGGCCAGGCGGGCGGCCGTTTCGGGTCCGATGTCCAGGATCAGGTCGTCGGCACCGACGTCGGCGGCCGCCTTGACCGTGGAGGGAGCATCGGCGGAGAAGGCCGTGGCCGTGACCACATCGGTGGGGATCGGCACGTCGGCGCCACGGGCCTTCATCGCAGCCATGACGGCGCGGGCTTCTTCCACCAGGTCGGGTTCGGCCAGGCTCTTGCCGATGGGCAGGCCGGCGGCCAGCATGAAGGTATTGGCGATGCCGCCGCCCACGATGAGCTGGTCCACCTTGTCGGCCAGGGCCTTGAGGATGGTGAGCTTGCTCGACACCTTGGAGCCGGCCACGATGGCCACCAGCGGGCGCTGGGGCTGGGCCAGGGCCTTGGTCAGCGCGTCGATCTCGGCCGACAGCAGCGGGCCGGCGCAGGCGATGGGCGCGAACTGGGCGATGCCGTAGGTCGTGCCCTCGGCACGGTGGGCCGTGCCAAAGGCGTCGTTCACGAAGATATCGCACAGTGCGGCCATCTTGCGCGCCAGCTCTTCCTTGTTCTTCTTCTCGCCCACGTTGAGGCGGCAGTTCTCCAGCAGCACGATCTGGCCGGGGGCCACGCTGACGCCGTCGACCCAGTTGGAGACCAGGGGCACCTCGCGGCCCAGCAGTTCGCCCAGGCGCGCGGCCACAGGGGCCAGGGTGTCCTCGGGCTTGAACTCGCCTTCGGTGGGGCGGCCCAGGTGGCTGGTGACCATGACGGCGGCGCCGGCGTCCAGCGCCATCTGGATGCAGGGGATGGAGGCGCGGATGCGCGTGTCCTCGGTGATGGCGCCACGGTCGTCCTGCGGCACGTTCAGGTCGGCACGGATGAAGACGCGCTGGCCTTGGGCCTTGCCCTGGGCGCACAGATCGGAAAAGCGGAGGATGTTCATGCGAAAAGGATTCCTGGATGGGGGCACTGAGATCAGGGCACCCATTTTAGGCGGGCGTCCCGCCCGCCCCTGCCGCCTCCCTGGCCTACCAGCCCCAGCCGATGTGCAGCGGCAGGTACACCACCATCCCCACGACGATGGTGCCCAGGATGCCGCGCTTCCAGAAGTAGTAGGCGCTCGCCAGCAGCACGGCCGGCAGGCGCGCGTCCTTGAAGGTGTCGAGCAGTTCGCCCTGGGTCATGAGGATTTCGGGCGCGATCACGGCCGTGAGCGCGGCCAGCGGTGCGTACTTGAGGCCGCGCTTGAGCCAGTCGGGCAGGGGCAGCTCGCGCTCGGGGATCATGAAGAAGGCGCGCGACACCACTGTGATGATGGCCAGGCCAAGGATGGCGATGGTGGTCTCGATCCAGTGGCCGCTCATGGGTGGCGCTCCTCGCGCAGGGGCACCACGTCGCCATCCTTCATGTGCTGGCGCTCCTCGGGCGGCATGACGCTGTTGGCGGGCACCAGCAACATTTCGGGGTGGCGGTTCTTGCGGCGCCGGTCCACCGCCTCGATCATCAGCCCCACCGCCACGGCAGCCGCAATGGCCACCAGGATGTTGAGCTTGAGCGGCAATGCAAAGGCGGCCACGGCGGCCGTGGCCGCCACGCCGGTGGCCAGCCAGGTGGCCCGGTCGAACAGCAGCGACAGCAGCACGCCCAGCAGCGCCAGCACACCCGCAAAGCCCAGGCCCCAGGACAGCGGCACGGCATTGGCCAGCAGGATGCCGGCGATGGACGGCACCTGCCAGGCGATCCAGTTGGTGGTGGCCGCCCCCCAGAAGTAAGGCATCTGCTCGGGCTGGGGCCTGGGCTCAGGAAAGCGCTTCATGAAGGCCACATAGATCACGTCACCGCTGAAGTAGCCAATGGCCAAGCGCTCGCGCAGGGGCCGATGGGCAAAGTAGCTGCGCCACATGCTGCTGAAAATGACGAAGCGCAGGTTCACGCACGAGGCCGTGAGCCAGATCACCCACAGCGGCGCTCCCACGGTAAGCAGCGGGATCACGGCCAGTTGGGCGCTGCCCGCATAGACCACCAGCGACATGAACAGCGCCAGCGACACGGACATGCCGCTCTTGACCATGGCCACGCCGGTCACCAGGCCCCAGGCGGCAATGCCCAGGGAGGTGCCCGCCATGTCCACGGCAGCCAGGCGGAAATGGGGATCGCGGACCGTGCGGGAGACCTTCTGCGCCAGCGTGCTCATGGCGTGCCGCTGGCGTCAGAGGCACTGCCCAGCACGGCGCCGGGCTGCAGCTCGTCGAAACCGCGCAGGAAATCGGCGGCCGCCAGGCGCTTGCCGCCCGCGCGCTGCAGGGTGGTCAGGCGCAGGCAGCCTATGCCGCAGGCCACAATGACACCGGAAGCATCGGCGGCCAGGACCTGCCCGGGCACGGCACCTGCGGGTGCGTCCATCGCCTCGGGCGATGCACCCCACAGCTTGATCGTTTCAGCCCCCAGACGGGTGCTGGCACCGGGGAAGGGATCGAAGGCGCGGATGCGCTGGTCTATGGCCTGGGCCGGCAGCGACCAGTCGACGCTGCTCTCGGCTTTTTCGATCTTGTGCGCATAGGTCACCCCCTCGGCAGGCTGCACCACAGGGGCAAGGCCACCGCAGGCGGCCATCTCCAACGCTTCCACGATCATCCGTCCACCCAGGTCCGCGAGCCGGTCATGCAGCGCAGCGGTGGTGTCGGTGACGGAAATGGCCGTGCGTTCGGTCAACAGCATGTCACCCGTGTCCAGCCCGGCATCCATCTGCATGATGGTGACGCCGGTCTCGGCATCCCCGGCCTCGATGGCGCGGTGGATGGGCGCCGCACCACGCCAGCGCGGCAGCAGGCTGGCGTGGATGTTCAGGCAACCCAGGCGCGGCAGGTCCAGCACCCATTGGGGCAGGATCAGGCCATAGGCGGCCACCACCATGGTGTCGGCCCGGGCGGCCAGCAGGGCCTCGCGCGCGGCGGCGGCATCCTCGGGGTACTTGCCGTCCAGCCGCAGGCTCCTGGGCTGCGCCACGGCGATGCCGTGGTCCAGGGCGCACTGTTTGACGGGGGAGGCCTGCAGTTTCATGCCCCGGCCGGCAGGGCGGTCAGGCTGGGTCAGAACCAGAGGGACGGTGAAGCCGGCCTTCAGCAAGCGCTCCAAGGCCACGCGGGCGAACTCGGGCGTGCCGGCAAAAATGACGTTCATGGGGCTTTTCTGCAACAAAGACGATCAGTCTCGTCCTTTGTCGGTATTGGGAATGTCGTCGGTGAAGCCGATGCGGCGCACTGTGCCGGCAGGGTCCAGATGGACATGGGCAAAACGCGGATCGGCCCCCTGCTTGAAGCGGTAGGTCCAGATGTCACCGTCCCAGCGGGCCACCCGCTCCACGCGCAGCGGCGGGCCGAAGGTGCGCTGCAGGTCGGCCAGGGTCCATTGGTCCAGCGGGATGCTTTCGAGCCGGGCCTGGGTCAGGACCTGCTCGGTGCGCACCAGGCGGCCAGTGACGTCGAAATCCAGGTTGTACACCTCGGTGCCGGCGGGCAACTGCGAATACAGCAGGCGCTCGCCCTGCGGCAGGGCGTGGACCGCAGTGGGTGGCCCCAGGTGCGCCACGACCTGGGCGCGCGGGGTGCCCAGGGGCTCGCGCGAGGGCACGGCGCACGCGGCCAAGCCCGCCACCAGCGCCAGCGCTGCGGCGCCGCGCAGGAGGCGGGGCGGACGCATCAGCGGGTCTCCCGCTGCTGCTTGACCATCTTGGTCTTGATGCGGTTGCGCTTCAATGGCGATAGGTATTCGACGAAGACCTTGCCCAGCAGGTGGTCCATCTCGTGCTGGATGCAGACCGCCAGCAGGCCCTCGGCCTCGATGGTGCGCGACTGGCCCTCGGCGTCCAGCGCCTTCACATGCACCGCATCGTGGCGCTCGACCCCGTCGTAGATGCCGGGCACCGAGAGGCAGCCCTCGTCATTGACGTGCTTTTCGGCACTGGCCCAGACGATTTCGGGGTTGATCAGCACCAGGGGCTCGTTGCGCCCTTCGGAGACGTCGATGACCACGAGGCGCTCGTGCACGTCCACCTGGGTGGCCGCCAGGCCGATGCCATTGGCGTCATACATGGTGGCCAGCATGTCGGCCACCAGGGTCTTCAGGCGCGCATCCACGGCTTCGATCGGTCGTGCGACCTTGTGAAGCCGGGGGTCCGGATAACAGAGAATGGGGAGAATTGCCATGGAATCGGGTAATAGATGTCGCTATTTTCGCCACTTTTGCCCCATGCTGCAGATACTCAACTCAATAATCGTTGCCGAATCAAGGGCTTGAGCAGAGAATCTCAGATGGTTTGTAACGTATTTGTCCGGCTGCCTGCATGTGCTGTGCAGCGCGGACGCCAGTGAGGGGGCGTTTCACAATGCATCAGAAAAGGAACAACATGACGGCATTCACCAGCGCGCGGCTTACCGCCCTGGGCGCCCTGACCGTGGCCGCAGGCGCTTTGCTCGTCGCACCGGTCCAGGCGCAAAATCACCCCGTTTCCGGCCAGCAGCGTGCCAAGGCGCAGGAGGTGTCGCAGCGCGGCATTCCCGTGGCCGATCTGGCGCCCAATGCGCCCGACGTGTACGTGGTCAAGCGCGGTGACACCCTGTGGGGCATTTCCGGCCTGTACCTCAAGAGCGCCTGGCGCTGGCCCGAACTGTGGGGCATGAACATGCAGGCCCTGCCCAACCCGCACCTGATCTTCCCCGGCCAGACGCTGTACCTGGACAAGGACGGTGGCTTTGCCCGCCTGCGCACCACGGCACCGGGCGGCAGCGGATCCTCGGACACCGTGCGCGTATCCCCTAGCACCCGCAGCGACAGCCTGTCCAGCACGGCATTGCCGACGCTCAAGCCGCACCTGATCGAGCCTTTCCTCGTGGAGCCGATGGTGGTGGACGCGAGCGTACTGCAACGCGCCCCGCGCGTGATTGCGACCGTGGAAGAGCGCGTGCTGATGGCCAGCGGCGACCGCGCCTATGTGCGCGGAGACGCGGCCACGCCGCTGACGATGGAGCCGGGCGAGCCGCGCCAGTTCCGCGTGTTCCGTGATGCAGTCGCCCTCAAGGACCCCCAGACCGGCGAGGTCCTGGGGTATGAGGCGCAGTACCTGGGCAAGGCCGAACTGGTGCGCGGCGAGAGCTTCGAGAAGTCCTCCAACGGCAAGGGCGGCATCCAGACCGACTACGTCCCCGCCACCGTGGACCTGACGGGTGCCAAGGAAGAAATCCGTGCCGGTGACCGGCTGCTGCCCGCGCCCGCACGCGAATTCATCAGCTATGTGCCCCGTGCACCCCAGGACGGTGTCGAGGCCCGCGTGGTGTCCATCTACGGCAGCTCCGCCTCCGGGGCCTCGGCTGGCTCGGCGGGCCAGAACCAGGTGGTGGCCATCAACCTGGGCACGCGCAACGGCATGGAAGTCGGCCATGTGATGCGCCTGATGACCAAGGGCGACACCATCAAGGACAAGACCGATCCCAAGCTCCCCATGGTCAAGCTGCCCAGCGAGATCAATGGCCTGGCCATGGTGTTCCGCACCTTCGACCGGGTCTCGTACGCGCTGATCCTGGAGATCCGCACCGGCGTGCGCGTGGGCGACCGGCTGGTCAGCCCGCAGGAGTGAACTGCCATCCCTCCCCCACCTGGGTGCTATCGCCCAGGTGCACGGGAGGATGGCGCCAACCCTCTCCCTGAAGCCATCCAGGCAACGCCATGCCCATGGATCACGATGAGTTGCAGGCCTGGCTCAGGCTGACGCTGTCGCGCGGCGTGGGCAATGCCGCCGCGCGCCTTCTGCTGGCCCGGTTCGGTCTGCCGCAAGCCATTTTTGACCAGTCGGAAGCCGCTTTGCTGGAGTGCGTGACCCCTGCCCAGGCCAAGGCCTTGCGTGCCATTCCGCCCACCCTGGCCGACCTGGTGGAAACCACCTGGGAATGGCTGCAGGATGCACCTGAGCCCGGGGCTGCCGCCCGGACGCTGCTCACCCTGGGTGATGTCGGCTATCCCCGTATCCTCCTGAACACCGATGATCCCCCGTTGCTGCTGTACCTGATGGGTCCTGCGGCACGCCTGTCATCCGAGCAGCCGCTGGGCGAACGCCCTTGCCTGGCCGTGGTGGGCAGCCGCAATCCGACGGCCCAGGGCGCGGAACATGCCCGGCAGTTCGCCAGGGCCTTGCACGGTGCCGGCCTCACCATCGTCTCCGGCCTGGCGCTGGGGGTGGACGCTGCCGCCCATGAGGGCGCACTGGAGAGCGCAGACCTGGAGGAAGACCACCCCGCGACCATCGCCGTGGTGGGAACGGGCCTGGACCGGGTCTACCCGGCAGCCAACCGGGCGCTGGCACACCGCATCGCCCGGCAGGGACTGCTGGTGAGCGAGTACCCACTGGGCACACCACCGCTGGCACCCAACTTCCCCAAGCGCAACCGCATCATTTCCGGGCTTTCGCAGGGCACGCTGGTGGTCGAGGCAGCCCTCGCCTCGGGCTCGCTGATCACGGCCCGGCTGGCGGCGGAGCAGGGCCGCGAGGTGTTCGCCATCCCGGGCTCCATCCACTCACCCCAGTCCCGGGGATGCCACGCGCTCATCCGCCAGGGCGCCAAGCTGGTGGAGTCCGCCCAGGACGTGCTGGAGGAATTGAGCCTGCCTGCTGCGGCCACCTCCTCGGCCGCCGCCTCTGGCCCGCAAGGCCTTGGCCGCGAGCATTCGCGGCAGGACAGCCCCTTGCTGCAGGCCCTGGGATATGACCCCATGGGCCTGGATACACTGCTCGCCCGCACCGGCATGGATGCCGCAGGGCTGCAGGTGCAACTGCTGGAGCTGGAGTTGGCGGGCAACGTCGCGCGCCTGCCGGGCGGCTTGTTCCAGCGCGTCGGCATGGCGTGACCCCAACCGCCGAAGCGGCTGGACATTTCAGCCCAGCAGGCGTTCCGGGTTGGCGTCCAGCTTGGCCAGCGCATCGCGCGTGGCGCGGGTGGTGATACCTTCCTCGTCCTGCGCCACGAGCAGGCCTGCCTGCAGATAGGCGGCCAGGCGCCGCAGCTGGATCAGGTAGCTGCTGCCGTCCACCGCGGCGAACAGGTGCAGTTGCTTGCGCTGGCTCTGCCAGGCGTACTGCACCTGGGCCGAAGAGCCGTTGTGGTCGAGCGTGTACCAGGTGCCGGGCTTGAGTTCCTGGGCCCAGACGACCATGCCCTCGTCCACGGGGGCCCCGTTGTCGGCCACCACGTGGATGGACGAGGCATCGATGCCCAGCATCATCTCGATGTTGTCGGCATTGAGGGGCATGTCTCCCAGCGTGGCGTCGTTGATGAAATCCTCGAGATTGGCCAGGCGCTTGGCCATGGCGTCGATGTGCGCCTGCGGGATCGACGCGGTCTTGGACAGGAAGGCATCGGCCAGCGTGTCGGTCAGCGTCTTGATCAGCGCGTCCTGCGGCGCATCGTGGATGCCCATCAGCGCCAGACCCTGGCGCAGGCGCTGCAGCAAGCCGGGCAGGTTCTGGATGACCTGCGCCCGGTCGCTGCGGTTGGGCTTGGCACTGGCGGCCCAGACCAGGTCGGCGGCGGTGCGCTTCAGGGTGATGGTGTCGGCATGCTGGGCGCCATCGCGCACTGCCGACAGGGCCAGCACCTCGGCCCAGGTCTTGAACAGGAATTCGCGGATCTCGTCGCGCACCGGCATGTCCTTGAGCATGGTGCGCAGCTCGATGGTGTACTGGATGGCCAGGGTTTCCTTCTGCTCGACCTGCTGGGCCACGGAGACCAGGCGCGAAGTGGCCTGCTTTTCGGTAAGGAACTTGGAGAGGAATTTCTCGAACTCGTCGTAGACCAGCTGGAACACGCGGCGGCCGGTTTCCGGGTACTGCTCGATCACCTGCACCACCCGACGGATCTCGGCCTCCAGGGCGCTGCCGTTGATGCTGGTGGAGTCAAAGCCCATCACGCAGGCGCCCATGCGGTCGATCAGCTGGCGCGCGGGATGGTCCAGGTTGCTGAAGAACTCGGGCTCGGCCAGCGCCACGCGCAGCACCGGTACCTGCAGGCGCGCGAACCACACGCGCACGGCGGGCGGGATGCGGTCTTCGGCCAGGATGCTCTGGAACATCAGGGCCACCACCTCGATGATGGCTTTTTCACCGGCGGTGGAGGCCTTGTTCTTGAACTCGGTGGAGCGCTCGCGCACGGCCCCGGCCAGCTGCACCACGGCCGCCGGGCTGTAGTCCTCCATCAGCGTGGCGATGCCGCTGTAGTAGGTGTCTGCTTGCACGCGCTGCGCCGACAGTGCATGCGCCAGGGCGGCCGAAGCCGGCGGCGCCTTGATCATGTCGAAGCCCGTGGCAGGCTGCGTGAGCAACCGGCGCAGCTGGCCCATGACGCCCTGCGCCCGCTGGCGCGCCCGGATCAGCGGCGTCATGCCGGTTGCAAAGCCCATGCCACCAGGGGGCATGGGGTAACCCTGGCCTTGGTGCATGCGCGCCTGCATGTGCTGGGGGTGCATCTGTTGCGGGTACATGCCTGCCGCCGCCTGGCGGCCTGCAGCCATCGCCTCGCGCGACTGGGCCAGCGCCTGCGACGCCAGGCCACCGGCACCGGAATCGCCGCCCATGCCACCACCTGCGCCCGTAGCGCCACCTACCGTGCGCTTGACACGCGAGCGCAGGTCCGAGGGCACGGCCACGCCCTGCTCCACGTAGAAGGCATTCACGGCCTGGTACTGCTTTTGCAGCACATTCGCCAGCTCGCGCTGCAGGGGGTCGACCACGATGAGCAGGTCGGTGCGCGGCAGCCCCGCATCCACCCACTGCTGCACCAGCAGCAGGCAGATGGTTTCGGGGCGCAGAATGTCATTACTGTCGATCTCCTGGCCTTCCAGCGACTGGGTGCGCTGGCGCAGCGCATCGAACTGCGCTCCCGCCTGTTCGGCCACGGTCAGCGCCATGCGCGAGGCGACGATCTTGTTTTCCACCACGTCGTCGCTGAGCAGCTCGAACGACAGGTTGTTGTTGCTGCCAGCCGAAGCCGTCAGGCCAGGCCGCGCGCTGGCATGGGGCGCCAGCGCCTCCTGCCAGGCGTGGGTGGTGGCAGACACCCATTTGGCATGCAGTTGCTGGTACAGCATCCAGGTGTCGCGCCGGGACTGCATCTCGCGCGCGGTACCGGTCTGCGCGATCAGGGCGCCCAGGAAATCAGCGACGGTCTTGTCCAGCTCCGCCATCCCTGCACCCATCCCCTCGACGAACCGCTGGCGTGCCAGGCGTGCCAGGCGGCGCTGCGGTGAGGGAGCAGGGGAGTTTTGCATGCGCCAATATTAGCGGTTCAGACGGTGGCCCCGGCGTTGGGATCGTTGGGATCGCCGTCCTTTTTGGTGGTGGTCTTGATCAGGTCTTCGCGCTTCACGCCCAGCCACATGGCGATTGCCGCAGCCACGAACACCGACGAGTAGATGCCGAACAGGATACCAATGGTCAGCGCGAGTGCAAAGTAATGAAGGCTCGGGCCACCGAAGAAGAACATCGACAGCACCATCGCCTCGGTGGAGGCGTGGGTGATGATGGTGCGGCTCATGGTGCTGGTGATGGCGTGGTCGATCACCTCGTGCGTCGTCATCTTGCGGTACTTGCGGAAGGCCTCACGGATCCGGTCGAAGATCACGACCGACTCGTTGACCGAATACCCCAGCACGGCCAGCACGGCGGCCAGCACCGAGAGCGAGAACTCCCACTGGAAGAACGCGAAGAATCCGAGGATGATCACAACGTCGTGCAGGTTGGCGATGATGGCCGCCACCCCGAACTTCCACTCGAAGCGGAAGGCCAGGTAGATCATGATGCCCACCACCACCATCCCGAGCGCCATCAGGCCGCCGTGCACGAGCTCCTCGCCGACCTGCGGACCGACGAACTCGGTACGGCGCAGCGTCACCTCTGCGTCCGCAGCCTTGAGGGCCTTCAGAACGCCCTCGCTCTGCTGCGCGGAGGTCACGCCCTTTTGCACGGGCAGGCGGATCATCACATCCCGTGCGGAGCCGAAGGTCTGCACCTGCACGTCCGGGTAGCCCAGCGCCGATACCGTCTCGCGCACCTTGGACAGCTCGGCCGGCTGGCTGTAGGCCACTTCCATGACCGTGCCGCCCGTGAACTCCACCGACAGATGCAGCCCGCGCGTGAGCAGGAAGAACACGGCCAGCGCAAAGGTGATGAAGGAGATCGCGTTGAAGATCAACGCGTGCTTCATGAAGGGGATGTCTTTTTTGATGCGGAAGAATTCCATGGCCGTTGCCCCTTAGTTCGTTTTGGCCACAGCGGTATCGGCGTCCGGCTTCCAGACCTGGCCGATCGATACGCTCTTGAGCTTCTTCTGGCGTCCGTACCACAGGTTCACCAGGCCGCGCGAGAAGAACACGGCCGAGAACATGCTGGTCAGGATGCCGATGCAGTGCACCACGGCAAAGCCGCGCACCGGGCCGGAGCCGAAGGCGAGCAGCGCCAGGCCGGCGATCAGTGTGGTCACGTTGGAGTCCAGGATGGTCGCCCAGGCGCGCTCGTAACCTGTATTGATAGCCGCCTGTGGCGACATGCCCGCGCGCAGTTCCTCGCGGATGCGCTCGTTGATCAGCACGTTGGAGTCGATGGCCACGCCGATGGCGAGCGCCATGGCCGCAATGCCCGGCAGCGTGAGCGTGGCCTGCAACATGGACAGCACGGCCATCAGCAGCAGCACGTTGACCCCCAGCGCGATGCTGGAAAACACGCCGAACAGCATGTAGTAGAAGCACATGAAGGCCGCGATGGCCGCCAGGCCCCAGACCACGCTGTGGATGCCGCGCTCGATGTTGTCGGCACCCAGGCTCGGGCCGATGGTGTATTCCTCGATGATCTCCATGGGCGCAGCCAGCGAACCGGCGCGCAGCAGCAGGGCCGTGTCGTTGGCTTCGGCCGTGGTCATGCGGCCCGAGATCTGCACCCGGCCGCCGCCGATTTCGCTGCGGATCACGGGGGCCGTCACCACTTCGCCCTTGCCCTTTTCGAAGAGCACGATGGCCATGCGCTTGCCGATGTTCTCGCGTGTGATGTCGCGGAAGATGCGCGAGCCCTTGGCGTCCAGCGTGAGGTTCACGGTGGGCTCCTGGGTCTGGCCGTCGAAGCCGGGCTGGGCGTCGGTCAGGTTTTCGCCGGTCAGGATGACCTGCTTCTTGACCACCACGGGCTGGCCGTTGCGCTCGGGGTAGCGCTCGGAGCCGAACGGCACCGGGCCGCGGCCCGATTCGGCGGCGCGGGCTTCAGTGCCCTCATCGACCATGCGCACTTCGAGCGTGGCGGTGCGGCCCAGAATGTCTTTGGCCTTGGCCGTGTCCTGCACGCCGGGCAGTTGCACCACGATGCGGTCCAGCCCCTGCTGCTGGATCACGGGTTCGGCCACGCCCAGTTCGTTGATCCGGTTGTGCAGCGTGACCATGTTCTGCTTGAGCGCCTGCTCCTGCACGCGGCGCGTGGCCTCGGGCTTGATGCTGGCGCGCAGCTTGAATTCGCTGCCGTCCGGCACGCTGGTGCTCACCAGGTCGGGGAACTGGTCGCTGATGAGGTTGCGCGCCGCCGTGAGCGTGGCTTCGTCGCGCAGGCGCACTTCGACGGTCTGGCCATCGCGGCTGATGCCGCCATGGCGGATGCTCTTGTCGCGCAGCAGGGTGCGCAGATCGCCGGCATACGACTCGGCCTTCTTGGTCAGTGCGGCCTGCATGTCCACCTGGAGCATGAAGTGCACGCCACCGCGCAGGTCCAGGCCCAGGTACATGGGCATGGCGTGGATCGAGGTCAGCCACTTGGGGGACAGCGAGAACATGTTCAGCGCCACCACGTAGGAGACGTCGGACTCGTTGGGAACCAGGACCTTCTGGATTGCGTCCTTGGCCTTGCCCTGGGTCTCCACCGAATCGAGCTGCGCCCGCACGGAATTGCCTTCCAGGCTCACCGACACCGGCGTGATGTTGGCCGCCTTGAGCGCCTCTTCCACGCGCTGCAGTACGGAGGTGTCCACCTTCACGGCAGAGGGTTTGGCGGACGACACCTGCACGGCAGGCGCCTCGCCGAAGAAATTGGGCAGGGTGTACAGGGTCCCCACCAGCAGCACGATCACCAGGATCGCGTACTTCCACACCGGATATCGGTTCATGATCGCGCTCTTGCCTCTTGGAAAGCTTCAGGGGGCGCCGCCCTTGCAGGCCGGAACGCCCCGGATACAGGGGGCTGGAA
The DNA here is from genome assembly GCF_001428645.1 of Acidovorax sp. Root217. Lineage (NCBI taxonomy): Bacteria > Pseudomonadati > Pseudomonadota > Betaproteobacteria > Burkholderiales > Comamonadaceae > Acidovorax > Acidovorax sp. Root217. Next base: position 503,187 of record NZ_LMIH01000006.1, on the reverse strand, counting down.
GGCCTTACTTGACCGAGCCCTTGGGCAGGACCTGCACCACGGCGCTGCGCTGCAGCTGAACTTCAACGCCGCTGGCGATCTCGATGTGCAGGAAACCTTCGGACAGGCGCGTGACCTTGCCCACGATGCCGCCAGCCGTCGCCACTTCATCGCCCTTGGCAATGGCGTCGATCATGGCGCGGTGCTCCTTCTGTTTCTTCATCTGGGGGCGGATCATGACGAAGTACAGCACCACGAACATGAGCACCAGGGGCAGCATGCCGGTGAGCGAGGACATCATGTCACCACCGCCCGCAGCGGCGGCGGGAGCAGTCTGGGCAAAAGCAGAAGAAATAAACACGGACGAAACTCCACAACGGATGGTCAAAACACACTGAAAACCGCCTGCAGCGAGCGCCAAGGCGCGCGCTGGGCGCAACAGGACATTGTATGCGGGCCCTTGCCACGCCCCCAAGGGGTATGACCCAAGCCGGCGGCGGGTGTTTGTTGCCTGCCACCGGCCTGCCGGGCGCCACCGCCACGCCCCGCTACACAATGCCGCCCAGGGCAAACCAGCAAAGGAGGTGACGCTACACTCCTGATAGCAAAAAGCCCGCGCAAGCGCGGGCTCTGCGAGAAAGGTGCGGCCACGCCGCCCAACTTCAAGCGGCCTTGCGCTCGGCCCGCACGGCACCGCCCTGGCGCCATTGGGCCATCAGGCCGTCCCACTTGGGGCGGGCCGTGGCCAGGTGGCGCTCCTTCACATGGCCGTAGCCGCGAATGTCTTCGGGAATGCGCGCGATGTCGACGGCCAGCCCCAGGTTGTCGGCCGTCAGGCCCTGCAGCAACTCGTCGATCGAGGCGCGGTACTCCACGATCAGCGCGCGCTCCATGCGGCGCTCCTCGGTGCGGCCAAACACGTCGAACGCGGTGCCGCGGAGGCCCTTGAGCTTGGCCAGCACGCCGAAGGCGCTGCGCATCCACGGGCCGAATGGCTGCTTGACCAACTCGCCACGGTCGTTCTTCTTGGCCGTCATGGGCGGTGCCAGGTGGTGCACCAGCTTGTAATCGCCTTCGAACATGTTCGCGATTTTGTCCGTGAAGGCCTTGTCGGTGTGCAGGCGCGCCACCTCGTACTCGTCCTTGTAGGCCATGAGCTTGAACAGATAGCGGGCCACCGCCTCCGACAGGCGGGTGCCGGCGCCCAGCTTGCCCTCGGCGGCCCGCACCTTTTCCACGAAGGCCGTGTACTCGGAGGCGTAGGCGGCGTTCTGGTAACCCGTGAGGAAGTCCACACGCTTGGACAGCATCTCGGTCAGCGAAGGCTTCTTGACGAACTCGATCACCTGCGCGGCCTGGAACAGCGACTGCACGGCCTTGAGGTCATGGGCGCAGCGGCGGCCCCATTCGAACGCTGCCTTGTTGTTGTCCACCTGCACGCCATTGAGTTCCATGGCGCGCATCAGCGAAGCGAACGTCAGCGGCACGCGGCCTTTCTGCCATGCGTAGCCCAGCATCAGCGGGTTGGTGTAGATGCTGTCGCCCAGCAGTTGGGTGGCAACCTGCTCGGCATCGAAGCTGCCCACGCCACCGGCCCCCACGGCCGCCTCGATGGCGCTGTCGCAGTTGGCACCGGGGAACTGCCAGTTCGGGTTGGTCACGAAGGCCGCCGTGGGCGTGCCATGCGTGTTGAGGGCCACGAAGGTGCGGCCCGGCTGCATCACGGCCAGGGTGTACTTGTGCGCGGCGACGATGGAATCGCAGCCGATCACCAGGTCGGCCTTGGCGGTATCGACCTTGGTGGTGTAGATGGCCTCGGGGCGGTTGGCGATCTGGATGTGGCTCCAGGTGGCGCCGCCCTTCTGGGCCAGGCCACCGGCGTCCTGGGTGATGACGCCCTTGCCATCCAGGTGCGCGGCCATGCCCAGCAAAGAGCCGATGGTGATCACGCCCGTGCCGCCCACGCCGCCGACCACGATGCCCCAGGCCGTCTCGGCCACCGGCAGTACCGGGTCCGGGATGGCCGGCAGGCTGGCCAGGTCGCCCTTCTTTTCCTTCTTGGGCTTCTTGAGCTTGCCGCCTTCCACCGTGACGAAGCTCGGGCAGAAGCCGTTCACGCAGGAGTAGTCCTTGTTGCAGGTGCTCTGGTTGATGCGGCGCTTGCGGCCGAATTCCGTCTCCACCGGCTCCACGCTCAGGCAGTTCGACTTGGTGGAGCAATCGCCGCAGCCCTCGCACACCAGGTCGTTGATGACCACGGTCTTGTCCGGCGTCGCCAGGGTGCCGCGCTTCCTGCGGCGGCGCTTTTCGGTGGCGCAGGTCTGGTCGTAGATGATGACCGTGCAGCCCTTGATCTCGCGGAACTGGCGCTGCAGCGTGTCGAGTTCGTCGCGGTGGTGCACCGTCACGCCTTCGGCCAGCGCCACGCCGTCGTACTTCTGCGGTTCATCGGTCACGATGATGAGCTTGACCACGCCCTCGGACTTCAGGCTGTTCATGATCTGCAGCACCGAATGGCCCTCGGGCCGCTCGCCCACCTGCTGGCCGCCGGTCATGGCCACGGCGTCGTTGTAGAGCACCTTGTAGGTGATGGTGGTGCCTGCGGCGATGCTCTGGCGGATGGCCAGCAGCCCGCTGTGGAAGTAGGTGCCGTCGCCCAGGTTGGCAAACACATGCTGGTCGGTGGTGAACGGTGCCTGGCCCACCCAGGTCACGCCCTCGCCACCCATCTGCGTGAAGGTGGAGGTGTTGCGGTCGGGCATCCAGTTGGCCATGTAGTGGCAGCCAATGCCGGCCACGGCGCGCGAGCCCTCGGGGACGCGGGTGCTGGTGTTGTGCGGGCAGCCGCTGCAGAACCAGGGGGCGCGCTCGCCCGTGTCCACCTTGAGCTCGGCCATCGCGCGCTCGCTGGCCTCGATGACGGCGATGCGCGAATCCATGCGCGCGATGATGTCGCTCGACACACCGAGCTTCTTGAGGCGCTTGGCGATCGCCTTGGCGATGATGGCGGGCGTCAGGTCGGCCTTGGCGCGCAACAGCCAGTTCTGGCTGGGGTTGGGCATGGACCATTCGCCGCCGGTGGCATCGCCCTCGGGCTCGTCGAACTTGCCCAGCACATGGGGGCGCACGTCCGAGCGCCAGTTGTACAGCTCTTCCTTGAGCTGGTATTCGATGACCTGGCGCTTTTCCTCGACCACCAGGATCTCCTGCAGGCCCTGGGCAAAATCGCGCGTGATGGTGGCCTCGAGCGGCCAGACCACGTTGACCTTGTGCACGCGGATGCCGAGCTGGCGGCAGGTGTCGTCATCGAGGCCCAGGTCCACCAGGGCCTGGCGCGTGTCGTTGTAGGCCTTGCCGCTGGCGATGATGCCGAAGCGGTCGTTGGGCCCCTGGATCACGTTGTAGTTGAGCTTGTTGGCGCGCACATAGGCCAGGGCTGCGTACCACTTGTAGTCCATGAGGCGCGCCTCCTGCTCCAGCGGCGCGTCGGGCCAGCGGATGTGCAGGCCGCCGGGCGGCATCACGAAGTCCTCGGGCATCACGATCTTCACGCGATCCGGGTCCACCGAGATGCTGCTCGACGATTCGACCACTTCCTGGATGGTCTTCATGCCCGACCACACGCCCGAAAAACGGCTCATGGCAAAGGCGTGCAGACCCATGTCCAGGATTTCCTGAACGCTGCTCGGAAAGAACACCGGCGTGCCGCAGGCCTTGAAGATGTGATCGCTCTGGTGCGCGGCCGTGCTGCTCTTGCTGATGTGGTCGTCGCCGGCAATGGCGATCACCCCGCCATGCTTGGCGGTGCCGGCCATGTTGGCGTGCTTGAACACGTCCGAGCAGCGGTCCACGCCCGGGCCCTTGCCGTACCAGATGCCGAAGACGCCGTCGAACTTCCTGCTCTGCGGGTACAGGTCCAGCTGCTGCGTGCCCCACACGGCCGTCGCGCCGAGTTCCTCGTTCACCCCGGGCTGGAAGACGATGTTGTTCGCCGCCAGGTGCTTCTTGGCGGCCCACAGGGATTGGTCGTAGGTACCCAGGGGGGAGCCGCGATAGCCGCTGATGAAGCCGGCCGTGTTGAGCCCCTCCATCGCATCGCGCTGGCGCTGCAGCATGGGCAAGCGAACGAGGGCCTGCACCCCGCTCATGAAGGCCCGGCCACTGTCCAAGGCGTATTTGTCATCCAGAGTGACAGTTTCTAGGGCCTTGCGGATGTGCTCGGGCAGTGGTGCGTTCATGGCTATGTCTCCAATGGCTTTTTTGTGGGGTACGCCCCTTGTGAGGGCGGGGTTCACGGCCGCGCCACACGTTTAGTGCAGCGCCTCCAATGTGAGATAAGTGTATGCCTGCTCCGCTGATAAGTCTTTGCGTTGTGTGCCGCATTTGCGCTATTCTGAGAAAGGATCTTTCTTAAATTGGTCATTTTGTGAACACTCTCGACAAATTCGACATCGCCATCCTCAACGAGCTGCAGACCGATGCCCGGCTGACCAATGCCGAGCTGGCCCAGCGCGTGGGCCTGTCGGCCGCGCCATGCTGGCGCCGCGTGCGTGCGCTGGAGGAAGAAGGCTTCATCAAGGGCTACCGCGCCGAGATCGACCGCAACAAGATCGGCCTCGGGGTGCTGGCCTTCGTGCGCCTGGACGCCGACCGCAGCACGGGCAACCTCACGCGCGAGATGGAAGACGCGATCGCCCTGATCCCCGAGGTCGTGGCCTGCCACTACATCAGCGGCACCGGCACCTTCGAGCTGCAGGTGGTGGCGCGCGATCTGGAGAGCTTTTCGCAGTTCGCGCGCAACGTGCTGCTCAACCTGCCGAATGTGAAAGACATGCACACCAGCTTCTCCCTGGGCGAAGTCAAGGCCAGCGGGGCGCTGCCGCTCACGCACCTGGCCCGGACGAAATGATGACGCTACTGATTTTGTAGCAAATTGCATTGGATGGACATGCGCCAGGGTCTATTTTTGCCGGATATCGGCGCTGACATGCCGCTGCGCACAGGGCTGGTACGCTGCCCGACGCCCTGCAAGGTAACAAGGCGTTCGGGCGTGGACTCACCACAGGGTGTGCTGTATAAGCCAGCGACGCCACGGCACAACCACCGCGGAACCACCCAGCTGCCGCGCGCACCCCCTCCACGACCGGTGCGCTTTGCCGCAATGCTCAGGGGTTGCGCGTTGGCCGATGGGGCTAAAAATACGATGGCTTCTTTGGTACCGGCCGGCGGCCTGTCGAAGGAAGTCCCAAAGAGGGAGCGAGCGGCATGATCATCTGGGGCATTTTTTGGGGCGCGGTGCTGAGTTCGTGGTTTGGCGGCCATGGCGACTTCGGACCGTTCGTCGGCGCCATCCTGGGCTTTTTTGCCGGGCTGTCGTTGCGCTGGGCGGTGCGCTCCGCCATTCGTACCGAGTTGCAGGCGCAGGCTCCGAAGGCTGTCGCACCGCCGGCTGCGGCGGCGCCCACGGCCGAAGACCGGGCACAAGTGGCCTCGCCCTCACCGCCCCCCCCGCCGGCGACCCTGGACGAACGCCCGGACACGGACGATCCGTTCTGGACGGGCGAACTCACGCCGCACGGCCTGCCGCTCGTCCCGACCTCGGCCTCCACCTTGGCTCCGGTGCCTGCACGGCCCGATGCACTTCGCCAGCCCGCCCCACCCAACCCCTTGGAGCAGGCCGTGCTTGCAGCCAGGAACTGGCTGCTGGGCGGCAACACCATCGTGCGGGTAGGCCTGGTGATTTTGTTCATTGGCCTGTCCTTCCTTGCACGGTATGCCGCTTCGGCCGGGCTGTTGCCGGTCGAATTCCGCCTGGCTGCGGTCGCAGCTGTGGGCATTTCGCTGCTGGTGGTGGGCTTTCGCAAGCGCGCTGACAAGCCCGCTTTTGCGCTGGCCCTGCAGGGCGGTGGCGTGGCGGTCATGTACCTCACCGTGTTCGCCGCCTTCCGGCTCTACGGGCTGCTGCCACCGCTCTATGCCTTCGGTCTGATGATCGCGGTCTGCGCGGCTAGCTGCGCGCTGGCGTTGCTGCAGGACTCGCGCGCACTTGCCGTGGCTGCGTTTGCCGGTGGCTTTGCCGCACCCATCCTGCTGTCCACGGGTCAGGGCAGTCATGTGGGCCTGTTCAGCTACTACACCCTGCTGAACCTGGCCATTCTCTTCATTGCGCACAAGCGCTCCTGGCGCATGCTCAACGTGGTGGGCTTTGTCGCCACCTTTGGCGTCGCCTCGGCATGGGGTGCGCTCAAGTACCAGCCCGAGAACTACGCCAGCACGCAGCCCTTCCTTGCGGGCTTTGTGCTGATCTACCTTTGTGCTGCCATCCTCTATGCCCGCAACACACCCACCAAGCTGGGCAATGCCGTCGACACCATGCTGGTCTTCGGTACGCCGCTGGTGGGTTTTGGTCTGCAGGCCGGGCTGGTACAGCCTTTCGAGCTGGGCGCCGCCTTCTCCTCAATGGCCTTTGCCGCGCTGTACCTGGTGACAGCGACAGTGTTGGCGCGCCGCGCGCTGGACAGCTGGCGCCTGCTCGTCGAATGTTTCATTGCCGTTGGCGTGGGCTTTGCCACACTGGCCGTGCCGCTGGCGCTGGACGCTCAATGGACGTCTGCGGTCTGGGCGCTCGAAGGCGCAGGCGCTTTCTGGGTGGGCATGCGCCAGGCCCGCTGGATGCCGCGCGCATTCGGGCTTGTGCTGCAGGTCGTGGCCATGCTGGCTTTCCTGGGCAGCACCTCCAGCATCTCGCCGCTGCCGCTGGTCAACCCTGCCTTCCTGGGCGCGTTGCTGATCGCGCTGCCCTCGCTGCTGCTGGCCTGGTGGCTGCGCCAGCCGCTGCCGCACAGCGGCTCGGCCTGGGCCCGGGGTTATGCGGGTCTTGAGGCGCGGCTGTCCAACCCGGCCTATCTCTACGGCTTTGTGTTCTGGTGCCTGGCCTGGCTCATGGAAATCACGCGGCGTGTGCCCGGCCTGGAAGCCGGCCAGTGGCCCATATCGGTGTTCTCCGAACAGGTGACCGGACTGTTGGCCATGCTGGCCGTCGTGCTCAGCGCCGCGCTGTCGATGGTGCTGGGCCTTCGCACGCGCTGGGCAGTGGCTACCTGGCCGGCGCGCGGCACCGTTGCCGTGCTGGCGCTGGGGTTGGTCGTGCAGGTGGCCGACGGCTACCGCGTGCTCGCCACCCCCGCCTGCGCCGTGTGGCCCATCGTGCTGGCGCTGCATGTGTGGATGCTGCGGCAGACGGACCGCCTGCAGGTGACGGCCGATGTGGATGGCAAGCCAGGTGCGCCCACCTCGCTCGTTGGCTGGTTCCATGCCGCCACAGCGTGGCTGGTGACTTTGCTGCTGGCCGACTGCCTGTGGTCCGGCATCGGCAAGGCTGAGCTGTGGCGTACCTCTTGGGCCGGTGTGGTCCTGCTGGTCAGCGCCATTGCGGTGTTGATGCTGCTGGCGCTGTGGGCGGGTCGTGGCAACCGGCTGGCAGCGCGTGCAGCACTGCCATGGCCGCTCAACCCACATGCCGAGGCCTACTACTGGCTGGCGGCCCTGCCCCTGGCGGTGATGGTGTTCTGGGGCGCGCTGTTAGCGGCAGTGCATTCGTCGGGCCACACCGCGCCGCTGCCCTACATTCCACTGTTCAACCCCACCGACCTGACGCTCGCGCTCGCGCTGGGCGGCCTGGTGTTTTGGCGGCGGGTACTGCTGTCGGCGCTGCCGCTCCCGGCCCGCTCGGGCTGGGTCACCGGGCGCCATGCGCTGCAGGCGTTGGCGCTGCTGGCGTTCATCGTGATCAACACCGTGTGGTTGCGTGTGGCCCACCACTTCTTCGGCGTGCCCTGGGGTGCGTCGGCGCTGTTCGACAGCTTCGTGGTGCAGACCGGTTACGCCATCCTGTGGACGCTGCTGGCGCTCAGCATGATGGTGCTGGCGCACCGGCGCGTGCAGCGTTCACTGTGGCTGGTGGGCGCGGGCCTGCTGGGCGGGGTGGTGGTCAAGCTGCTGCTGATCGATTTGTCCAATGCCGGCGGTGCCGAACGCATCATTGCCTTCATCGCCGTGGGCGCGCTCATGCTGGTGGTGGGCTACTTCGCGCCGTTGCCGCCCAAGGCGGATGCCCGCGCGGAGCCTGCTGCGCCACCGCTGGCGCCATCGCAACAAGAAGCACTACTCCCATGAAGCCTGTCGCTCTGAACCTGCCCCTGGCACTGGCCGCTGCCGCCCTGTCCCTGTGTGCCAGTGCGGCCCACGCGGTGACCGATGCCAACAACCCTGCGGCCTACGCCATCCGCATTCCCGTAACGCTCGCGGCCGATGCGCCGCTGCAGCGCATGCTGCTGCCCGCCGAGGTACTGGTGCGCCTGCAAAGCCCGGGCTACGGCGACCTGCGCCTTTTCAACGGCCCGGGCCAGCCCGTGCCCATGGCACTGGCCGGTGTGGCAGCGGCCAGCGCCCCCGAGGAGTCAGTGACCTTGCCCGCTTATCCCATCCTGGGCGCTGCCAGCGCGGGGACGGCAGGGCTGGAAGGCCTGTCGCTGCGCATCGAGGAGCGCCAGGGCCAGCGCGTGGTGCAGATCGACAGCGCCGGCACAGCAGGTCCTGCAGCCACACAAACCGTGCGGGGCGCGTTGCTCGACGCGCGCGATGTGCAGCTGCCCGCGAACCGCATGGCCCTGGACGCGGATCTGCCAGCAGGCCAACCCGTGACGTTCCAGGTGCAGGCCAGCAAGGACCTCAAGCACTGGCACCCACTGGCCGAGACCGTGCTGTACCGCGCCGACGCTGCGGTGGCACCCACGGCACCAGGCCGTCTGGGCAGCGAGCAGATCGACCTGCAGCGCGCCGACCTCAAGGACCACTACCTGCGCGTGACCTGGGGCGACGCTGCCGTGACCTTGCGCGGCGTCAAGCTGGCTACCTCGACCAAAACGGGCCCGCGCGAGCGCGTCAGCGCCAGCATGGCGGTGCCGCCACTGGGCACCAATCCGCGTGAACTGGTGTTTGCGCTGCCGTTTGCTACGCCAGTCGCCGCGCTCCAGATCAAGCCGCCCGGCAACAATGTGCTGATCCCTGTGCGCGTGCTGGGCCGCAACCACCGCGAGCAGCCCTGGTCGCCGCTGGCGAGCGCGGTGGTCTACAGGATGACCATGGCAGGCAAGGAGCAGGCCAGCGGCCCCATCGAGCTGGGCGGCGCCTCGGTGCGCGAGATCAAGATCGAAGCCGACCCCAAGACCCCCGGCTTTGCCGCCGCGCCCGAGATGGCGCTGCAGTTCGAGCCCGCGCAGCTGGTGTTCCTGGCCAGCGGGCAAGGGCCCTTCACACTGGCGGCTGGGCTGCCCGGCGCCAGCGCGGCGGCCAGTGCCTTCCTGCCCCTGGCCAGCCTGGTGCCGGGCTACCAGCCCGCTCAGGAGAACCAGTTGCCCATGGCACTGGCCGATGTAGCGCGGGCCGACATCACCGGGGGCAAGCCCAAAGACAGCGCGCTGGTGTCTGCTGCAGCCGCCAGCAGCGGCATCTCCACGCGAAGTGCCGTGCTGTGGGGCGTGCTGCTGGCAGGCGTGGGGGCGCTGGCGCTCATGGCCTGGCTGCTGCTGCGGCAGACCAGGCGGGCGGGCAACCACGCACTGGCTGAGCCCACCGATGCGGTGTGAAGATGTGCTGGGGGAGGAGACAGGCCTGCAGTCGGCTATTTGGCGCTGACCCAGCACGGCCACTCCAACCGTCGCACAATAGGGGGGCATGCCACCATTGCCGTCCCACGAAAGCACGCGCAGCGTCGCACCCGAACCCGCCCCCACCAACGTGAGGGCCGGCACTGCGCAGGGAACCACAGAAGAAGCCACAGCCGCCCAGCCCGGTCCGACCGCCGAGCAGCGGGCCTCGCTGTCCACCCTGGCACCACTCTCGGTGCCCGTGTTCCGCATGCTCTGGCTGACTTGGGTGGCGGCCAATACCTGCATGTGGATGAACGACGTGGCGGCCGCCTGGCTCATGACCTCGCTCACCACCTCACCGATCCTGGTGGCGCTGGTGCAGTCGGCCTCCACCCTGCCGGTGTTCCTGCTGGGCCTGCCCAGCGGCGCGCTGGCCGACATCCTGGACCGGCGGCGCTACTTCATGGCCACGCAGTTCTGGGTGGCCGCCGTGGCGCTGGTGCTGTGCGCGGCCGTGCTGGTCGGCGGCATGACGGCGCCACTGCTGCTGGGGCTGACCTTTGCCAACGGCATCGGGCTGGCCATGCGCTGGCCGGTGTTCTCCGCCATCGTGCCCGAGCTGGTCAGCCGCGCCCACCTGCCTGCGGCCCTGGCCCTCAATGGCATCGCCATGAACGCCTCGCGCATCATCGGCCCGCTGGTGGCCGGCGCCATCATCGCCAGCGCCGGCAGCGCCTGGGTCTTCGTGCTCAACGCGGTGCTGTCGGTGGGCTCGGGCCTGGTGATCATGCGCTGGAAGCGCGACCACGTGCCAAGCCCCCTGGGACGCGAGCGGCTGCCCAGTGCCATGCGCGTGGGCCTGCAGTTTGTGCGCCAGTCGCCGCGCATGCGCGCCGTGCTCTGGCGCATCTCCATCTTCTTCCTGCACGCCACCGCCCTGCTGGCCATGCTGCCCCTGCTGGCCAAGGGCCTGGAGGGCGGCGGCGCGGGCACCTTCACGCTGCTTCTGGCATCCATGGGGGCGGGGGCCATCGTGGCCGCCATGTTCCTGCCGCGCCTACGCCAGGCCATGCCGCGCGACGTGCTGGTGCTGCGCGGCACCCTGCTGCAGGCGGCAGCCACTGGCGTGATGGCCGTGGCGCCCAATGTCTACGTGGCCGTGCCCGCGATGCTCGTGGGTGGTATGGCCTGGATCACCACGGCCAACTCGCTCAGCGTGTCGGCCCAGCTGGCGCTGCCCAACTGGGTGCGGGCACGCGGCATGTCCATCTACCAGATGGCCATCATGGGATCGACCGCCCTGGGGGCTGCCGTGTGGGGCCAGGTGGCCACGGTCACCAGCGTACACGCCAGCCTCGGGCTGGCCGCCGTCACGGGCACCATTGCCATGGTGGTCGTGCAGCGCCTGGTGGCCGACCGCAGCATCGAGGAGGACCTGAGCCCCTCGCAGGCCTTCAAGGCCCCTGTGGCGCCCACCCCGCCCGAGCGCGGGCATGTGGTGGTGACCATCGAATACTTCATCGACCCGGCGCGCGCCACCGACTTCCGCGCGCTGATGCAGGAGAGCCGCCGCAGCCGCCTGCGCCAGGGCGCGCTCTCGTGGCAGCTGCAGCACGACATCGCCGACCCGGCGCGCTACGTGGAGCAGATCGAGGACGAATCATGGACCGAGCACCTGCGCCGCTTCGACCGCGTCACCGCCTCCGACGTGGCGCTGCGTGAACGCAAGCTGGCCTTCCACCTGGGCGACGCCCCACCTGTGGTCTCGCGCTTTGTGGTGGAGCGCTGATCTCTCGGTCTGCTTGCGGCGCTATGCCCCGCTCTGCGCAAAGCTGCGCCGCAGAACCCCCAGCAGCATGGAGCGCAGCAGCGGCAGCAAGGGGTCGGCCGGGGCAGGCCCGGCTTTGAGCGCCCCATCCAGGGCGGTGCCGTGCACGGCCACGGTCGCCGTCACCTCGGCACACCAGCGTTCTGCGAGCCGAGCAGACTCCTGCACCGGCACGCGGGCCTGGTGCGCGATGACCAGGTAGCGGGTGCAGGCCGCTTCGGCAATATGCCGCAACACCTCCTCGGCCGCGCCCTTCTTTTGGAAACTGCGCAACACCCAGGCGGTGGTGCCGCCGAGCAGCGCCCCCAGGGCCGTGCCGGCCCCCAGCGTCATGCCGCCAGAGCCTATGTCGATCAGCGCTCCAACCTTGGCACCCGCCGCAGCGCCTGCGGCGGCGCCGGCGGATGTGCCAAGGACCATCGCCGTTCCATCCGCCTTGCGCGCTGGCACCCCATGGGGGCCAGAAGGCGCCGGCCCTTGTGGCACGGCACCATGCCCATGGAGCGACCACAGCACGGCATCAAGCGCCTGCACCTGCTGCGCATAGCGCGCGGCATGGTCATTCGCGCCCCCACCCGCGCTGAGGCTGGCAACAGCGCGCAGGTGCTGCGCCAGGGCCTGCAGCGATGTTTCAAAGCGCTCTTCATTGCGCGCCACCCAGGCCTGGCGCAGCCTCCCCAGCGCCGGCTGGTGCCGGGGCAGCAAGGCGCCCAGGCGGTCGAACAGCGCCGGCTCCAGCACCCAGCTCTCGGCGAACTCCTGCCAGCGCAGTTCCAGCAAGGGCGCTGCCTGCCAGGCAGGGGGAACAGGTGCGCCACCCGGCACGCTGCCCCAGGCCAGTACCGCATCGACCGGCTGGCTGTCGGCGGTTCCGGCGGCGTCAACGAAGCGAAGGCGATCACCCTGCGCACTGTGCACCACCCCCTGCTGCGCGTGCCAGGCCACAATGCCGTGCAGGGCGGTGGCTTGCGCGGCGTCCGAGGACTGCAGCCCGACAAGGATGTCGCTCGGCATCCCCTGGCGCACCGTGTCGAAGGCACTGTCCTGCGGGTCGATGCGCAATGACCGGGTCAGCCGGGCCTGTTGCCAGCGCGCCCAGGCCACCAGGGCCAGCCGAGGCAGCACCACGACGAGGGCCAGCAAACCCACGTACATCCACACCCAGCGGCTGCCTGCGACGCCTTCGCCCGCAAAGTCCTGGGTGGCGGCGATGTCCTGCAGCGAGAACGGGGCTAGGCCGACCAAGGCGGTGAGCGGCCAGAAAAGCACCGTGACGATGGCGTGCACATGCCCGGCATCGAGGAAGGTGCTTTCCCAGCCGAACTGGTAGCGAACGACCAGACCCCGCAGCAGCAGCGAGGACGCGATCCCCGCTGCCCAGGCCGCCGCACACAGGTGCAACACGCCTGAAGTGCGCTGCGCGAAGAGTCCTGCGGTGTGGGCGAACCATCGCTGATGGAATTGCGCCGCGATGCGGGCCGTCAGGCTCCGCCGCCCCGCGCGTGCGCTGGGCGCGCATACCCAGTGGCACAACGCCGGCATCGCCCGCATCACCCGCTCGCCACCGGTCGGTGGACGCGCGGCACGGTAGGCGAGCAAGCAATACAGGGCCAGGTTCCAGGCAAGCACCAGCAGCAGCGGGGCCGAGAGCAGGTCCACGCGGTGCGCGTTGGCGATGCGGTCGATGGCCAGCCCCAGCAGCAGGGCGGCCAGGGGCAGGGCGCGGGCCAACCACTGCAGGCGCACACTGGGCCGCTCCAGCGCCGCAATGGCGGCGTCCCTGCCACTGGCACGCGCGACGATGGCGGCAGTCCGGTCGAGCACAATGTCGCCCACGTCCACGCGCTGCACGCCGCGCTCGCGGGCCGCAGCGATGGCGCTGCGTGTGGCATCGTCGATCTCGGCCTGGCCGATGAGCGTGCGCTCGGTGTCGACATGCTCGATCGCCTGGGCCAGCACCACCGTGCGCAGTTGCTGCTCGGTCACGCGCATGCCGCTTTACCCCCCTTGGTTGGAGCGGGGCAAGGCATGGAGATGCCTATTTGGGCCAGAGCACCCACAGCCGCAGCCCCTGCTTGAGCCGGCCGGCGATGTCGCCGGCCTCCTGCCCCCAGCCCGTGAAGTAGTCGGCCCGCACGGCGCCCAGGATGGCGCTGCCCGTGTCCTGCGCCAGCACCAGCCGGTTCAGTTGCACCTGCGGCCCCGTGGAGGCCAGCCACACGGGCGTGCCGTAGGGAATGCTCTGGCGGTCCACCGCGATGGAGCGGCCCGGCGTGAGCGCCACACCCTGAGCGCCCTTGGGACCGAAGCCGGCTTCCATGCCGTCGAGCGTTTCTTCGCGGAAGAACACGTAGCGCGGGTTGGCCCAGAGCAGCTCATTGGTGCGCTGCGGGTTCTGCGCCAGCCAGGCGCGGATGCCGGGCCAGGTGGCGTCGCGCGTGGCGCCCTGGTCCAGCAGCCAGCGGCCCACGCTCTGGTAGGGCTGGTCGTTGGTGCCGGCGTAGGCCACGCGCACCAGGGTCACCGAGCCATCGGGCTCGGCCACGCGCAGGCGGCCCGAGCCCTGGATGTGCAGCACCATCGATTCGACCGGGTCGCGCAGCCAGGCGATGGCACGGCCCTGCAGCGCGGCTTGCGCCTCGGGCAGCGTGTCGATCTGCTGGCGCGTGTACCAGGGCTTGCGCGCACCATGCCCCGCCGGCAGGCGGTACACCGGTACGGTGAAGCCGTTGCCGGGCTGGCGCGCGGCGTCGATCATGGGCTCGTAGTAGGCGGTGAGCAGGCCCTCGGGGTTGCCCTCGGCCGACTCCACGCGGTAGGGCTGCAGCCGCGCCACCATCCAGGCGCGCTGCTCCTCGGGCGTGGCAATGCTCAGCTGGCGTACCTCGCCGCACAGCAGCGTGAACTGCGGCGCGGGGCGCTCGCAGCTCTTGATCCAGGCGTTCCAGGCCTCGTGCAGCGCATCGTTGGCAAAGCCCGGCAACTCGGCCCAGCGCACCGGGATCCAGCGGCTCTTGGGCTGTGCCATGGCGGGCGGCAGGGGACCGTTGTCTCCCGGAACGAACACGGCGCCGGGCACGGGTGCGGGAAAGATGGCCCCAGGCGAAGAGGGGCTTGTGGGGGCAGGCCGGGAGGCACAGGCGGCCAGCGTTCCTACAATCAGCGCCGTCATCACAAGGCGCAGGAGTGTCAATTTCATGGGTCTGATTTTGCTTGAAGCGCTGCTGGCGCTGGTGGTGCTGGTGGCCATTGTCTGGTGGACCATGTTTTCGGGGCGCCGCAGCGGCGAACTCAAGGCCCCGGAACCTGAGGAAGGCAAGGACGCCAGCGCGCCGACACCCAAGGACTGAACGCGGGTATCAATGCCCCAGGCGCAGCAGGTTGGCCAGCTCCACGGCTGATTTCACCTGCATCTTGTCGAACACGCGCGCGCGGTGCACTTCCACCGTGCGCACGCTGATGTCGAGCTGGTCCGCGATGAGCTTGTTGGGCAGGCCCGCCACCACCAGGTCCATCACGTCGCGTTCGCGCTCGGTCAGGTCCGCCAGACGCACCTGCAGGTCGCTGCGCTCGCGCAGCGCGGCCAGGTGGGCGGCTGATTGCGCCAGCGCCTGCTCGATGCGGTCCACCAGCGCGTTGTCGGAAAACGGCTTTTCGCAGAAGTCGAAGGCGCCGCGCTTGACCGCATCCACGGCGGTAGGCACATCGGCATGGCCGGTGAGAAAGATCACCGGCATGGTCGCCAGGTCGCCGCGCACGATCAGCAGGTCGAACAGCGCCAGGCCGCTCATGCCCGGCATGCGCACGTCCAGCAG
This sequence comes from Acidovorax sp. Root217, assembly GCF_001428645.1. Classification (NCBI taxonomy): domain Bacteria; kingdom Pseudomonadati; phylum Pseudomonadota; class Betaproteobacteria; order Burkholderiales; family Comamonadaceae; genus Acidovorax; species Acidovorax sp. Root217. The sequence continues at coordinate 487,915 of NZ_LMIH01000006.1, read as the reverse complement.
CAGGCAGCAGGGCTGGCGCTGCGCCGGGCGCGACTGCAGCGCGGCATCGAAGGCTTCGGCGCTGTCGAAGGACTCGCTGGGCAGGCGGCGCGAGCGCAGCAGCCAGGCCAGCGCTTCGCGCACGCCCGCATCGTCGTCGACGATGTACACGGTGGCATTGGAGACGGGTTCCATCAGGAGGGTGCAGGTTGGTAGACGGGCAGCGTGAAGGTGAATACCGTACCACGCGGTTCGTTGGCGGCAAAACCGAGAAAACCGCCATGCTGCTCGATGACGGTGCGGCACAGGCTCAGGCCCAGCCCCATGCCCTCGGCGCGCGTGGTGAAGAAGGGGGTGAACAGGCGTTCGGCCACGTCGGGTTCGATGCCGGCACCCAGGTCGGCCACGGAGAACTCGATCCAGGCCTGGTGCGCGTTCGATGCGGCGCGGCGCGCCCGGATCTCCAGCACCCGCTTGGAGATGCCCGGCACGTCCATGGCCTGCATGGCGTTGCGCGCCAGGTTGAGCAGCACCTGCTCGACCATGGTGCGGTCGCACAGCGCAGCGGGCAGCTCCGGCTCCATCACGGTGTGGACCCGCACGCCGATCTTGCGCGCCTGCAGGCTCACCAGCGGCATGATGGCGTCGAGCAATTGCTGCGCCGTGACGGCCTCGCGCGCCTGGTCGCGGCGGCGCACGAAGTCGTGCACGCTCTTGATCACCTTGCCCGCACGCTCGGCCTGGCGCGCAATCTGCTGCATGGCCATGCGCACGTCCTGCAGGCTTTCGGGTGGCGGCACCTCACCCGCGCCAGCGGGTGCCTGCAGCAGGTTCATGGAGCCCGTGGCGTAGCTCGATATGGCCGCCAGCGGCTGGTTCAGCTCGTGGCTGAGCAGCGAAGCCATCTCGCCCACGGTGGCCAGGCGCGCCGTGGCCTGCAGGCGCTCCTGCGAGGCGCGCGAGAGTTCCTCGATGCGGCGCTGCTCGCTGATGTCGAGAAAGGCGCTCATCCAGCCGGTGTGCAGCCCCTGGGCATTGATCAGCGGCGCCTCGATGATGAGCACCGGAAAGCGCGTGCCATCCTTGCGCATGAACTCCGACTCGAAGCCTTCGCGCGGCGGCATGTAGCCGGCAAAGCGGATGGCCTGGCGCTGCTGGTATTCCTCCACGCGCTCGGGCGGCCAGTAGGGGGCCGATACGCTCAGGCCCAGCAGCTCCTGCGGCGCAAAGCCCACCATGTCGCAGAACGCCGGGTTGACGTAGGTGATGCGGCCCTCCAGGTCGCGCGCACGCAGGCCCGTGACCAGCGAATCCTCCATGGCCTTGCGAAACGCCAGCGCGTCCCCCAGGTCGCGCTCGGCGCGCAGGCGCCGGCGGTTGTCGCGCACCAGCACCACCATCACCGTGACCAGCGCGATGGACATGGCCGTGACCAGCGCCGTGAGCACGTTGGGGAACAGGCTCGGGGCGCTGTGCCAGGTGTCCATGCGCAGCACCAGGGTGGCGCCGGGCAGGTCCAGCAGGTGCGTGGCCGTGAACATGCGCGAGCCGCGCCGCGCCGCGCCCAGCACCGCCAGGCGCGTGCCGTCGGCCTCGGTGAAGGAAGCCTCCTGGCTGCGCGTGAGGCTGTGCCCCACCAGGTCTTCGAGCATGGCGTTGAGCGCATAGGTGGCCACCAGGAAGCCGGTGCTGCGCCCGCCCGACGTGATGGGCAGGCACAGCTCCATCATCTCCGAGCCCAGGCCGTCGCCATGCGGCTGGAAGTAGCTGCTGGAATACGCCGGCCCGCTCAGCCGGCGCGCATTGGCACAAGCCAGCGAGGCATCGGAGTGGGCGCTCTCGCGCGTGCCCCGGTCCCAGTACACGGGGCGGTACGGTGTCTGCACCTGCGAGCGCAGCCGCATGCCGGTGTCGCGCCACTCCAGGCGCACCAGTTCGCGGTGGCCGCGCAGCAGCTCGGAGGCATTCACCTCCCAGGCCAGGATACCCGGGTCATCGGCATGCAGGGCCTGCAGGCTCTGCAGGTTGCGCGTGAGGGCCACGCGCACGTCCGAGACGGCGTCTGACGTGTCGCGTTCGAGCCGGCTTTGCACCTGGCTGGCTTCGTAGCGCCCGGCCAGCCAGACCACGGTGACCAGCATGGCCACCACCAGGGCCACCAGCAGCGTCCACAGCGACCAGCGCCGCCAGGCACCACGCCAGCGCTGCCACAGGGTTCGGCGCGGCTTGCTCACAGCACGCGGTGGCCCAAGGCAGGCAGCTGGCTGCGCACCTCGCGCAGGCGCGCCCTGGCCAGCGTGCCCAGGGCGATGCCGGCGCCCTCTGCGTGCAGCGCTGCGATCTCGCCCCAGGGGTCGACCAGCATGCTGTGGCCCCAGGTGCGCCGGCCGTTTTCGTGCACGCCGCCCTGGGCCGGTGCCAGCACGTAGGCCAGGTTCTCGATGGCGCGGGCACGCAGCAGCACCTCCCAGTGCGCCTTGCCCGTGGTGTGGGTGAAGGCGCTGGGCACCAGCAGCAGGTCGGCCCCGGCATGGGCATGGGCCCGGTAGAGTTCGGGAAACCGCAGGTCGTAGCAGACGCTCAGGCCCACGTGCCAGAGCTCGCCCTCGCGCGAGCGCAGCTCGAACTGCACCACCTCGTCCCCGGGCTCGATCACCCGGCTCTCGTGGAACTGGTCCTGGCCATTGTCGAAGTGGAACAGGTGGATCTTGTCGTAGCGCGCAACGCAGGCCCCCTCGGGGTTGAAGGCCAGCGTGGTGTTGCGCACGCGCACGGGGTCGTTGCCGCGCAGCGGCAGGGTTCCCCCCACCACCCACAGGCCGAGCTCGCGCGCCGCCCGTGCGAGAAAGTCCTGGATCGGCCCCTCGCCGGGCGACTCCTGCAGCGCCAGCTTGTCCGTGTCCTTCCGGCCCATGATGCAGAAGTATTCGGGCAGCACGGCCAGCTCGGCTCCCTCGCGCGCTGCCTGCTCCAGCAGGGCCCGCGCCGCAGCCAGGTTGTCGTCGAGGTGGGTGCCGGAAACCATCTGCAGGGCGGCGACTTTCATGAGGGTTCTCCGGTTCGGGGGGCGGGAGGTGGCGGCCCGGTGTCCGCCGTCGTGCCCGACACGCGGGTGCGCCGGGGCACGCGCACCACGCGCGGGTCGGACCAGGAGCCATCGATGCGGAACTCCTGGGTCGCCGCCTCGATGAGAGGGCCGCGCAGGAACACCTGGGCCAGGAAGCTGCCCAGGCCGATCACCGGGTTGATGGCGGTCGCCACCAGCGAGGCCGTCATGGCATTGATCTCGGGCACCACCACCACGCGCAGGTCCTGCGTTTCGCGGTCGATGTCGGCACTGCCCTCCATCAGCACGGCGGCGTTCACGCCCTTCATCTGCAGGTTGTTGGTGGTGGCCACGCCCTGCTCGATGCGCAGGTCGCCGCGCACAAAGTCGAAGGCAAAGCCTTCGCTGAAGACATCGCGGAAGTCGAGCGTCAGGCGCCGCGGCAGCGACTGCAGGCTGAGCACGCTGAGCAGCTTGGCCAGGCCGGGATCGGCCTTGAGGAACTGGCCGGCCTCGATGTTCACGTTGACCAGACCCGTCATCGAGCGGTAGTCGGGGCTGAAGGGTGCGCCCACCCAGGCCACCTGGCCTTCCATGCGGCCCTTGCCGCGCCGCAGCACGCCCGGCATGGCAAAGCGGGCCAGCAGGTCGCCCGAATCGCGGATGTCGAGCCGGAAATTGAGCACCGTGCGCCGCTCGCCGGCCCCGCCCCCCGCCATCCGCGCCTGGTTGAGCAGGGCCCAGTTGCCGCTGGCCGTCAGGCTGCCTTCGGGCGAGGTGATGTTGAACTTGGACAGGCGCCACTCGCGCGGCGTGGTGTCGCTGCCCCGGTTCTGCGCCTCGATCTCCACCCGGCCGAGCTTGCGGCCACGCAGTTCGAAGTCGTCGACCACGATGTCCAGCGCGGGCAGCGACCCCGGCTGCTCCTCCAGCAACGCCTCGACCTGGTTGGCATCGCTCTGCGGCATGTTCAGGCGCGACAGGCGGGCGAACAGCCGCCCGTTGCCCGAGTCGCCGCCACCGCCTTCGCGGAACTCCACGAAGCCGCTGAGCTCGCTGGCGTCGATGTTGCCCTTCCAGACCGGGCCGTCGCGCTGCCCGCCCGCCACCACGTTGTGCAAGGTGCGCCCTTGCGCCGACAGCTCCTTGGCGCGCAGCGCCACGGTGGTGGGCAGGTAGTCCAGCGTGGTGCTGGTCAGGGTGGAGGGGGTGCCTGGGGTGCGCGCTGCACTGCCTGCCGGGCGCGGCGGGCTGAGCAGGTCCTCCCAGGCGTCGATGTCCAGTTTGGCCAGTTGGATGTTGGCCGTCACCCCTTCGCTGGGCATGGGCGCAGACTCCCCGGGCGCCAGCCCCACACCAATGGCCCCGCGCAGCACACGCGGCTGGGTGCCGCCCAGGTCGCGGTGGTAGGTGGCCGAGCCCAGAGCCCCCAGGTCCAGCATGATCTGGTCGCGCAGCGGGGGCGGCGTGCCCGCGGCAGTCACCGTGCCGGTCAGCGACTCGCGCGCCAGCGAGTTGTCGTAGCGCAGCGGCAGGCTGGCCTCGGCCGTCTTGCCCAGCGGCGCCGGCAACGCCAGCGCCATGCCCTGCAGGCTGGTCGTCACCTGCACCTCGGGCACCCCACGGCGAAAGGCCAGTGCCAGCGTGTAGGGCGCGCTGCCCGTGGCCCGGCTGGCCAGTTGCGACAGCAGCCCCATCTGCGGCGCCTGCTGCAGCCCCTCGGCCGTGGCCGTGCCCTGCGCACGCAGCTGGATGGCCGCCTCCGTGGCCGGGGCATTGACAGCCAGGGCGCGCATGCCCCCTTCCAGCCGCACATCGCCGCCCAGCGCCCGGGCCTGCACGCCGACCAGCGAAAACCCCGTCTCGCTGAACTGCACCGCGCCGCGCGCACGGCCGAGCATCGGCGTGTCGGGGGTGATGCGCACGTCGTTGCCGGCCAGGGTAATACCGCCCTGCACCCGGGATTTGTCGATGTTGCTGATGGGCAGGGTCAGCTTGAGCTGGAGGTCGGCCAGGCCGGTGCCGCTGGCCTGCGCCAGGGCATTGCCCGTCAGGCGCGAGAGCGGCGAGGTGTTCACCACGCTGAGCAGTTCGGACAGCGGACCGCGCGCATCGGCATTGACACCGACCACGGTGTGCGACAGATCGGGGATGGAGGCCTCCACCCGCGACACGCGCACGCCGGACGTGCCTGCAAAGCTGCCGCTGGCGCCGCGCACCTGCATGGACGAGCGCTCGAAAATCAGCTCACCCTGCAGTTGCGTGAGCGCCGGCCAGCGCAGCGGATCGTTCGGGTGCAATTGGGGGGGCACGAAAGCATAGGTCACGTCCTTGACGCGCGCGGCAATGCGGAATTCGCCCAGGCGCGGGTCGTTGAAGGGCAGGTCGTGCAGGTCGCCCTTGACCTTGAAATCGACCCCGCTGGCCGTACCGGCCACCACGCCGTCGCGCACGTAGTGGCGGGCATCCTCGGGGATGGACAGTGGCAGGTAGCGGTGCACGCGCGTGCCGTCGGCGCGCGTGAGCTTGCCCGACAGGTCCAGCACCCCCGGAAATCGCGAGCGGTGCGGTGGCTTCGTCGCATCGGCGGTATGCCAAGTGGCCCGCGCCTCGCCCTGGGCATCGGCATTGGCGAACTTCACGTCATTGACCTGCACCGCGATGCGCTCGCCCTCCAGTTGCCAGCGCACCTCGGCGCTCAGGCGGTCCAGCGGCAGCAGGGGGTCTTCGAACACACCGGGCAGCAATAGGGCACCGGATTCGATGGCGAGCTGGGCCTTGCCGCCGCCCTGCGTCATGTCCAGGTCCACCGTGGCACCGCGCAGCCCCAGGCTCTGGGCGGCCCCGTTGTTCAACTCCCCCGCCAGCGCCAGGCCCTGGATGCGGCCGCGCAGCTGGTACTGCTGCAGCGCATCGAGCGGGCCCTTCCAGTTGGCCTGGATCTCGTTCACCAGGCCCTTGGGTGCGTACTGGCGCAAGGCGTCGTGGGCGGTGCTGCCCAGGGGCAGGCGACTGGCGATCTGCGCCAGGGCTGCCAGCTCCAGCCGGTCGGCACGGAAATCGCCCTGCGCGGGCACGTTGGCTGTGGCATCGGTGTACACCAGCTTCACGTTGCCCCCGGGCCAGCGCAGGCCGTCATCGGTGGTGAACTGCAGGCCCTGCGTGGAGAACTCGAAGCCGCCCTTGAGCTGGCGGCCCCCCAGACGCCCGGCGATGGAAGGCAGCACCAGGGGCTCCAGTCCCAGGCCCAGGGTGGCGTTCACGTCCGCCAGTGCCAGGTCGGCCGTGCCGCCCACGATCTGGCCGCTCTTCACGTCGGCCCAGGCCCGCAAGGCGCCACGGCCCTGGGCCACATCCACTCCCAGGTCCGCATGGTGGCGCAGCCGGGATACGTCCACCCGCGCGAAGTCGGCGTAGACCTGGCCGTTCCAGTGCTGCCAGTTGCCGTCGCGCGCGCGCAGCAGCGGCGCGCGGAACAGGCCGACCAGGGTGAAGCGGTCGCCCCAGTCGGGCGGCGGCGTGGCGTCCACGCGCATGCGGTGGCTCCAGTTGCCGTTGCGCACCAGCAGATCCACATCGGTGAGCGCCAGCTGCGGTGCGTTGCGCATCTCGTCGGTCCAGCGCAGGGTGCCGCCCTTGATGAGCACCTCGCCCTGCGAGAAGAACCAGTCCGCCGCGCTGCTGCTGTCGCTGCCGCTGTCCTTCATGGCCAGGCCCGCCACGGTGATGCGGCCGTCGCTGGCGCGGCGGATGTCCAGGTCCGGCTTCTCTATATAGAGCTGCTCGAAGCCGAAGTTCAGCAGCGAGCGCGGCGACAGGGCCACGACCACGCGCGGCAGGCGCAGTGCCTCGCGGCCGGCGCTGTCCAGCAGCGCCACATTCACCAGCTCCACGGAAGGGATCAGCCCCTCCGAGCGGGCGCTGATGGCCCCGATGCGCACGGGAACCCCTAGCGCCCGTGCGGCATGCGCTTCCAGCTGCGGGCGGAACTCGCCGATTCGCGGCACAATCCAGCCATGAAGGGCCCCCCAGGCGATGGTCAGCAGCAGCCAGAAGGCCAGCAGCAACCCCAGTGACCACCGCGCAAAGCCTGCCACTGTCTTGAGCAGGCGTGAGGGGTGCGGGGTGGGATCGATCATGGTGGGATTGAATGTGGCAGGAATTATGACCCGCGGTTTCCTTGTGGGTTCAATGAGAACCAGTGTCCTTGTGTGTGCAGCAGCCCTTGGCCCCGTGCCCGAGGCCCACTGCGGCACCCGCCACACCCATGTCCGTCACCATGCCCCTGCCCTGTAACGACCCCTTCCAGGACGGCGAACCGCTGGCCGGGCATTCCCGCTTCCTGCAGCGCCTGCACCGGCGCTACGGCAGTGATTTGACCCTGCTCCCCGCCGGGGCACCCCGGCGCGCGGCGATGGATGCGGTCTGCGACGCCCTGCTGGCACGCGGCAACGACACTGGCACCGCCCTGCGCGTGCTGCGCCAGCTGGTCATGGAACGCCTGATCCAGCTCGACTGCGATGGCCAGGCGCCGCTGTCCGACATCACCTGCGCCGTTACCGAGCTGGCCGAACTGGCGCTGGACCGCGCCTGCCGGCATGCCCGCCAGGAACTCGACACGCGCCACGGTGCGCCCCAGGGCCCCGAGGGCCAGGCCGTGCAGCTGTGGATCATCGGCATGGGCAAGCTCGGCGCGCGCGAGCTCAATGTATCGAGCGACATCGACCTGATCTACGTCTACGAGCATGACGGCGACACCGCCGGCACGCCCGACGGCCGGGGCAAGATCTCCAACCACGAATACTTTGCCCGCGCGGTCAAGGCCATCTACAGCCTGGTGGGCGACACCACCGAGCACGGTTTCGTGTTCCGTGTCGACCTGGCCCTCAGGCCCAACGGCAACTCCGGCCCTGCAGCGGTCTCGCTGGCAGCGTTGGAGGAATACCTGCAGGTGCAGGGCCGTGAATGGGAACGCTTTGCCTGGCTCAAGAGCCGGGTGGTGGCGCCGCGCGACTGCATTGCCAGCACCGAGGTGCAGGCACTGCGCGGCGTGGTGCTGCCCTTCGTGTTCCGCCGCTACCTGGACTACAGCGTGTTCGATGCGCTGCGCCTGCTGCACAGCCAGATCCGCGACCACGCCGCCAAGCGCAGCGCAGGCCATCCCGAACGCGCCAACGACGTCAAGCTCTCGCGCGGTGGCATCCGCGAGATTGAATTCACCGTGCAGCTGTTGCAGGTGGTGCGCGGCGGCCAGTTCCCCGAGCTGCGCCGGCGCCCCACGCTCGACGCCCTGCAGCGCCTGGCCCAGGCCGGCCTGATGCCACAGCCGACGGCCGATGCCCTGGCGCGGGCCTATGTCTTCCTGCGCCGCGTGGAGCACCGCATCCAGTACCTGGATGATCAGCAGACCCATGTGCTGCCCACGCGCGACGACGACCTGGCCTGGATCGCCCGCACCATGGGCTACCCCGACTGCTGCGCCTTCCTGCACGAGCTCGACGCGCACCGCGAGCTGGTGGCGCAGGAGTTCGACACCCTGCTGGGCGGCAACGGCAAGAAGCAGTGCAGCAAGGGCGGCTGCGGCGGCCCGCGCGCGGCCGCGCCCCCGCCACCCGAACTGGAAGCCTTGCTGGAGCAGTTGCCCCCCGGTTTCCGCGAGCGCGTGGCCGAGTGGCGCAACCACCCGCGCGTACAGGGGCTGCGCGACGAGACGCGTGCGCGCCTGTTCCGCCTGGTGCAGCGCACCGCCCAGTGGCTCACCGAAGGCCGGGTGACCGAAGAGGCCGCCGTGCGCATGGCCAACTGGCTCGAACCCCTGCTGCGCCGCGACAGCTACCTGGCCCTGCTGCTGGAACGCCCCTCCGTGCACGAGCAGATGCTGCACCTGCTGGGCGCCGCGCGCTGGCCCGCGCGCTACCTGCTGCAGCACCCCGGTGTGATCGACGAGCTGGTGGGCGATGCTCTGCTGGCCGAGCGCTTCTCGGTGGCGGATTTCGAGCGCGAGCTGGCCATGCGCCTGGCCTCGATCACCTCCACCGGGGAAGACGACGACGAAACCCTGCTCAACCTGCTGCGCCGGGCGCAGCATGCCGAGACCTTCCGCACGCTGGCGCGCGACGTGGAGCACCGCATCACGGTCGAGCAGGTGGCCGACGACCTGAGCGCCCTGGCCGACAGCGTGTTGCGCGTGACGACCCAGTGGTGCTGGAACCGCCTGAAGACCCGCCACCGCGAGGTGCCGCAATTTGCGGTGATCGGCTACGGCAAGCTGGGCGGCAAGGAGCTGGGCTACGGCAGCGACCTCGATATCGTGTTCGTCTTCGACGACGACGACGAGCGCGCCCCCGAGGTGTATGCCGCCTTCGTGCGCAAGCTGATCAACTGGCTCACGGTGAAGACCGGCGAGGGCGACCTCTACGAGATCGACACCGCGCTGCGCCCCAACGGCAGCTCGGGCCTGCTGGTGACGCGCTTCGAGGCCTATGCCAACTACCAAGAGCGCCGGGGCAGCAACACCGCCTGGACCTGGGAGCACCAGGCCATGACGCGCGCGCGCTTCGTGATGGGCACGCCCGAGCTGGAAGCGCGCTTCGACGCGGTGCGCACCGCCGTGATCACCTCGGCGCGCGACCCGGCGCTGCTGCGGGGCGAGATCGTCGCCATGCGCGAGAAGGTGCGCCAGGCCCACCCCACGCGCGACGGGCAGTTCGACGTCAAGCACAGCCGGGGCGGCATGGTCGATGCGGAATTCGCCGTGCAGTGCCTGGTGCTTTCGCAATCGGCGGCGCACCCCGAGCTGGTGGCCAACGTGGGCAACATTGCCTTGCTGCAGCGCGCAGAGCAGGTCGGCCTGCTGCCGGCCGGCGTGGGCCACGCGGCGGCCGACGCCTACCGCGAGCTGCGCCGTGTGCAGCACCGCGCACGCCTGGACGAAGCCCCGACCCAGGTCACGCCCCCGGCCCTGCAGGCCGAGCGCGACGCGGTGCTGGCGCTGTGGACGGCAGTGTTCGGCAACGGCCATTGAGCCCCCGTTCCTGGCGGGCGGTAGCCTGTTGCCGATTGTCACGCTAATTTAAACACTTGTTTGAATTATGGTGGTTTAATCCACCGCCATGCGCTCCACCCCGCCCGTTTCCCAGCCTGCCGCCAAGCGCGCAGCGCGCCCCGCCCGTGCCGCGCGCAGCGATGGCGACGACACGCGCGCACGCCTGCTGCAGGCCGCACTGCGCTTGTTTTCCGAGAACGGCTTCGCCCGCACCTCGGTGCGTGCCATCGCCGTCGCGGCTGGCACCAACGTGGCCGCCATTGGCTACCATTTCGGCGACAAGGCACAGCTGTACACGGCCACGTTCTACGAGCCCTTTGGCAGCGGCAGCGACCTCATCGAGGTGTTTGCTGCGCCCGGGCTCAGCCTGCAGCAGGCCCTGCAGCACTACTTCACTGGGCTGCTGGAGCCACTCAAACACGACGACCTGGTGCGGCAAGCCACGCGCCTGCATGTGCGTGAGCTGCTCGAACCCACCCACGTCTGGCCCGAGCTGATCGAGCGCGAATGCAAGGCCCCGCACATGGCGCTGGCACGCCTGCTGTGCGGGCACATGGATGTGCCCGAGATCGACGATGACATGCACCGCCTGGCGTTCTCGATCGGCGGGCTGGTCATGCTGCTGTGGACCCAGCGCGACGCCATTGAGGCCATCGCCCCCCAACTCGCAGGCCCCGCCACCGCGGACGCCTGGGCCGAGCGCCTGACCGGCTATGCCATGTCCATGATCCAGGGCGAAGTGGCACGCCGCCAGGCACTGCGCGAACAGCGCGGACACAACAACAAGGAGGAAGAGGAATGACATGGTTTGTTCGAACCCTGGGCGTGTGCAGCGTGCTGCTGCTGGGCGCCTGCAGCACCGCGCGGCCGCCCCAGGCGGTCCCGGTGCAGGCGCCTGCGGGCTGGGCAGCGCCCCTGCCGCATGGCGGACAGATGGCCGACCTGGCCCAGTGGTGGCGCCAATGGAATGACCCGGCCCTGGTGCCGCTGATCGAGGCCGCGCAGGGCATCAGCCCCAGCGTGGCCCAGGCCCGTTCGCGCCTGCTGCAGGCCCGCGCCACGCAGACCACAGCCCGGGCAGCCCTGCTGCCCACGCTCGATGCCCAGGCGACAAGCAGCCGTGGCGCCAACGCGCAGATCGGTGGCCTGGCCACCACCAGCCAGGCCGGCCTGCAGGCCGCCTGGGAAGTGGACCTGTTCGGCGGCGCCGCCGCTACGCGCGATGCGGCCAGCGAGCGGCTGGCCGGTGCCCAGGCCCTGTGGCACGAGGCGCGCGTGAGCGTGGCCGCCGAGGTGGCACTGCAGACCAGCAGCCTGCGCACCTGCCTGCAGCAGCTGGACGTGGCCGAGCGCGATGCGCGCTCGCGCTCCGAGACCTCGCGCCTGTCGGGCCTGAGCGAGCGCGCCGGCTTCACCGCCCCGGCCACCGCCGCCCTGGCACGCGCCAGCGCTGCCGAGGCCACGGCCCGCGCCTCGCAGCAGCGCATGCAGTGCGACGTGGAGTTCAAGACCCTGGTGGCCTTGACCGGACAGGACGAGGCCGCGCTGCGCCAGCTGATCACGGCCACGCCCGTGGTCCCGGCGCCCGACAGCCTGTTCGCCATTGCCGCCCTGCCAGCGCAGGTGATCTCCCAGCGCCCCGACGTCTACAACGCCGAGCGCGAAGTCGCCGCCGCCAGTGCCGAAGTGGGCAACGCCCAGGCCCAGCGCTACCCGCGCCTGTCGCTCAGCGGCAATATCGGCAGGGCCTGGGTCCGCACGGGTGGCACCACGACCGATGTGGACGCCTGGACCCTGGGCCCTCTGGCCTTGAGCCTGCCGCTGTTCGATGGTGGTCGCCGCGCCGCGCAGGTCGATGCATCCCGGGCGCGCTACGAGGAGTCGGTGGCGCTCTACCGCGCCCGCATCCGCCAGGCCGTGAGCGAGGTGGAGCAGGCCCTGGTGCGGCTGCAGAGCACGACCGAGCGCAATGCCAGCGCCCGCGCCGCGGCCGAGGGCTACCGCATCTCGTTCGACGCCACCGACGCGCGCTGGCGCGGCGGCCTGGCCAGCTTGGTCGAGCTGGAGGATGCGCGCCGCACGGCGCTGGCCGCGCAGAACGCGCTGCTGGCCCTGCAGCACGAACGCCAGTCCGCCTGGATCGCGCTGTACCGCGCCGCCGGCGGCGGCTGGGACAGCACGGCCCCCGACATGGCAGAAACCGCCCAGGCCGGCACCCGCTGACCCCGGCCCCTTATTTTCCTGACACCTTCCGCATGAACGGACCGCTTTCATGAACCAGTTCAAACTCTCCGCTTCCACGCTGGCCGTCGTTGCTGCCTGCGTCCTGGCTGCCACCGGCGCCCTGGTGTTCTCGGGCGCTTCGCGCGCGGCCGACGAGCCCAAGGCCAACCAGCCCCGTCCGGCATTGACGGTGACCACGGCCCAGCCCCAGCGCATCGCCGTGCCCCTGCGCCTGGCCGCCAACGGCAATGTCGCGGCTTGGCAGGAGGCCATCATCGGTGCCGAAAGCAATGGCCTGCGCCTGACCGACGTGCGCGTGAATGTGGGCGACGTGGTCAAGCGCGGCCAGGTGCTGGCCACCTTCTCGGCCGAGACCACACAGGCCGAAGTGGCCCAGGGCCGCGCCAGCGTGCTCGAAGCCCAGGCCACGGCCGCCGAGGCCGCCGCCAATGCCGAACGCGCGCGCTCGCTGCAGGCCTCGGGCGCATTGAGCCAGCAGCAGATCCAGCAGTACACCACCGCCGAGAAGACCGCCCAGGCGCGCGTGGAAGCGGCCCAGGCCCAGCTCAACGCGCAGCAGCTGCGGCTCAAATACACCCAGGTGGTGGCGCCCGACAGCGGCATCATCTCGGCCCGCAACGCCACGGTGGGCGCTGTGGTGGGCGCCGGCACCGAGCTGTTCCGCATGGTGCGCAAGGGCCGCCTGGAGTGGCGCGCCGAAGTCACATCGACCGAGATCGCGCGCATCCAGCCCGGCTCCAAGGTCAGCGTGACGGCGGCCAGCGGCACCACCGTGCAGGGCACCGTGCGCATGGTCGGCCCGACGGTGGACCCCCAGACCCGCAACGCCCTGGTCTACGTGGACCTGCCCGCCACGGCGATGGACACGCCCACGGATGCCAAGACCTCGCTCTCGGCCATCCTGCCCGGCATGTTTGCGCGCGGCGAGTTCGCACTGGGCAGCAGCGATGCCCTGACCATTGCGCAGGAAGCGGTGGTAGTGCGCGACGGCTTTTCGTACGTGTTCGCGCTGGGCAGCGACCAGCGCGTGCAGCAGCGCAAGATCCAGACCGGTCGGCGCGTGGCCGACCGGGTGGAAGTGCTGTCGGGCCTGGAGGCATCGACCGCTATTGCCGTGCGCGGTGCCGGTTTCCTGAACGATGGCGATCTGGTGCGCGTGTCCAACGCTGCGCCCGCCGCTGCCGGCGCCCCGGCCGCACCGGCCTCGGCCACCAAGTAAGAAGGAGCATTCACCATGAATGTGTCTACCTGGTCGATCAAGAACCCCATACCGGCACTGATGCTGTTCGTGCTGCTGACCTTCGGCGGCCTGCTGTCGTTCAATGGCATGAAGGTACAGAATTTTCCAGACATCGACCTGCCCACCATTTCGGTGACCGTGTCGCTGCCCGGAGCCTCGCCCGCACAGCTCGAAAACGACGTGGCGCGCAAGGTCGAAAGCGCGATCGCCACGCTGCAGGGCCTGAAGCACATCTACACCAAGGTGCAGGACGGCGGCGCCACCATCACCGCCGAATTCCGGCTGGAAAAGCCCACGCAGGAAGCGCTCGATGACGTGCGCTCGGCCGTGGCGCGCGTGCGCGGCGACCTGCCCGGCGACGTGCGCGACCCCATCGTGACCAAGATGGACCTGGCGGCCCAGCCGGTGCTGGCCTTCACCATCGCCTCGCGCCGCATGGACGACGAGGCCCTGTCCTGGTTCGTCGACAACGACATCGCCAAGAAGCTGCTTGCCGTGCGCGGAGTGGGTGCCGTGAACCGCGTGGGCGGCGTCGACCGCCAGGTGCACGTGGCGCTCGATCCCATCAAGTTGCAGGCGCTGGGCGCCACGGCGGCCGACGTCTCGCGCCAGCTGCGCCTGGTGCAGACCGAGAGTGCGGGCGGCCGCACCGACCTGGGCGGCAGCGAGCAGCCCGTGCGCACCCTGGCCACCGTGCAGTCGGCCCAGGAACTCGCGGGCCTCACGCTGTCCCTGTCCGACGGCCGCCATGTGCGGCTGGACCAAGTGGCCACCGTCTCCGACACCTTTGCCGATCCGCGCGCCATGGCCCTGCTCAATGGCAAGCCCGTGGTGGGCTTCGAGGTGGCCCGCAGCAAGGGCGCGAGCGAGGTCGAAGTGGGCGGCGCGGTGCAGGCGGCCTTGGCCGAGATGCGCGCCCAGCACCCGGACTTGGAGATCACCGAGGCCTTCAACTTCGTGACCCCCGTGCAGGAGGAATACGACGGCTCCATGCACCTCTTGTACGAAGGCGCGCTGCTGGCGGTGCTGGTGGTGTGGCTGTTCCTGCGCGACTGGCGCGCGACCTTTGTCTCGGCCGTGGCGCTGCCGCTGTCGGTGATCCCGGCCTTCATCGGCATGTACCTGCTGGGCTTCTCGATCAACGTGATCACGCTGCTGGCGCTGTCGCTGGTGGTCGGCATCCTGGTGGACGATGCCATCGTGGAGGTGGAGAACATCGTGCGCCACCTGCGCATGGGCAAGACGCCCTACCAGGCGGCCATGGAAGCGGCCGACGAGATCGGGCTGGCCGTGGTGGCCACCACGTTCACGCTGATCGCCGTGTTCCTGCCCACCGCCTTCATGAGCGGCATCGCCGGCAAGTTCTTCAAGCAGTTCGGCTGGACGGCGGCGCTGGCGGTGTTCGCCAGCCTGGTGGTGGCGCGGGTGCTCACGCCCATGATGGCGGCCTATATCCTGAAGCCCATCGTGGGCGAGCACAAGGACCCGCGCTGGATGGGCGTGTACCTGCGCTGGGCGGCATGGTGCATCAAGCACCGATGGATCACCTTTATTGCCACGGGTGCCTTCTTCATCGGCTCGCTGGCGCTGATCCCGCTGCTGCCCACGGGCTTCATCCCGCCGGACGACAACTCGCAGACCCAGGTCTACCTGGAGCTGCCGCCCGGCGCCACGCTGGCGCAGACCCGCACGGTGGCCGAGGATGCGCGCCAGCGCGTGGCGGCGGTGAACCACGTCAAGAGCGTGTACACCACCATCGGTGGCGGCTCGGCGGGCTCCGACCCCTTCATGGGCAGCGCCAACGCCGAGACGCGCAAGGCCACGCTCACCATCCTGCTGGCCGACAGGGGGGACCGGCCGCGCAAGCAGGGCATCGAGAACCAGATCCGCGCCGCGCTGGAGAGCCTGCCCGGCGTGCGCAGCAAGGTGGGCCTGGGGGGTTCGGGTGAGAAGTACGTGCTGGTGCTCACGGGCGACGACCCGCAGGCGCTGCAGACGGCGGCCCTGGCCGTCGAGAAGGACCTGCGCACCATCCCCGGCCTGGGCAGCGTGTCATCCACCGCCAGCCTGATCCGCTCGGAGATCGCCGTGCGCCCCGACTTTGCGCGCGCCGCCGACCTGGGCGTGACCAGCAGCGCCATCGCCGAGACCCTGCGCATCGCCACCGTGGGCGACTACGACGTGTCGCTGCCCAAGCTGAACCTGGCCTCGCGCCAGGTGCCCATCGTCGTCAAGCTGCAGGACGATGCACGCAAGGACCTGTCGCTGCTCGAACGCCTGGCCGTGCCCGGCGCCAAAGGCCCGGTGATGCTCGGCCAGGTGGCCACGCTGGAGTTCAGCGGCGGCCCGGCCGTGGTGGACCGCTACGACCGCGCGCGCAACGTGAACTTCGAGATCGAACTCTCGGGCCTGCCCCTGGGCGACGTGACCAAGGCCGTGGACCTGCTGCCGTCCATCAAGAACCTGCCGCCCGGCGTGCGCCAGATCACCATCGGCGACGCCGAGGTCATGGGCGAGCTGTTCGCCAGCTTCGGGCTGGCCATGCTCACCGGCGTGCTGTGCATCTACATCGTGCTGGTGCTGCTGTTCAAGGACTTCCTGCACCCGGTGACCATCCTGGCAGCGCTGCCGCTATCGCTGGGCGGGGCCTTCGTGGGCCTGCTGATCGCACAGAAGAGCTTCTCGATGCCCTCGCTGATCGGGCTCATCATGCTCATGGGCATTGCCACCAAGAACTCCATCCTGCTGGTGGAGTACGCCATCCTGGCACGGCGCGAGCATGGCATGACGCGCTTCGAGGCGCTGATCGACGCCTGCCACAAGCGCGCGCGCCCGATCATCATGACCACCCTGGCCATGGGCGCGGGCATGCTGCCCATTGCCGTGGGCTTCGGCGCGGCGGATGCCAGCTTCCGCTCACCGATGGCGGTGGCAGTGATCGGCGGGCTGATCACCTCGACCTTCCTGAGCCTGCTGGTGATCCCGGCCGTGTTCACGGGCGTGGACGACGTGGGCCAGTGGTTCGGCCGCATGTTGCGGCGCCTGCGCGGCCTGCCGCCCAAGGCCCCCGCATCCAGGCCGCAGGAGGCGCCGGCGATTCCCTGACGACGGGGGCCCGTACGCGGGCCCCGAATCCGTGCAAAAAGGGCGCCAACCACCCGGGTTTGCGCCCTTTAACAGTGCCGGCACGGCGGGATAATGGCGTACCGCTATGAACCTCGTCACCATCAACGTCGATTCCATCCAGCTCGGCCACCCCCTGCCATTCGCGTTGCGGGGTTCCGACGGCGCGCTGCTGGCCCAGAAGGGCTTCGTGGTGCAGTCGCAGGATGAACTGGGCACCATGCTGGCCCGGGGCCGGCAGCTGTGCGTGGACGTGGAAGAGTCCGGCGAGAGCTACCGCGCCTACGTCGCCCAGCTGCAGCGCATGCTGCGGCAGGACACCAACCTCGGGCAACTGGCGTCCATCAAGATGACTGCCGGTGCCCAGGCCGCCCCGCGCGAGCGCGATGCCCCGCCCTATGTGGTGGACTGGCCCGCCCTGCAGGACCGCGCGACCCGGCTGCTGCGCAGCCCGCATGCCGCCGATTTTCCGGACCGCTTCCAGCCCCTGCATGCCGAACTGGCGCGCAACTGCGAACAGTCGCCCGATGCCACGCTGCTGGCGCTGATCTACCTGTCGGCGCAGGAGACGCGCATGTACAGCGGCACCCACGCCATGCTGGTGGCCTGCGTCTGCATGGTGGTGGCCAAGGAAATGCTGCGCTGGCCCCCGGCCCAGGTGCAGGTGGTGGGGCAGGCAGCCCTCTCCATGAACATCGCCATGACCGAGCTGCAGGACCAATTGGCCCAGCAGACCCAGCCCCTGACCTCGGCCCAGATCACCGCCGTGGAGGACCACGCGGCCCGCTCCGAAGCACTGCTGCGCGACCTGGGCGTGCACAGCGAGTTGTGGCTGGAGGCCGTGCGCCACCACCACCACCGCACCCCGGGTGCGTTCGGCCAAAAGAGCCCCGGCCTGCAGATGGCCCGGCTGATCCAGCGGGCCGACGTCTTCGGTGCCCGGCTGGCGCCGCGCGCTGCGCGCTCGCCCATGCCGGTGACCGCCGCCATGCAGGCCAGCTACTACGACGAGGAACAAAAGGTCGACGAGGCCGGCGCCGCCCTGGTCAAGGCCCTGGGCATCTACCCGCCGGGGGCCTTCGTGAAGCTCGCCAGCCAGGAAGTCGCCGTGGTGCTGCGCCGTGGCGCCAGCGGCACCACGCCGCGCGTGGCCGTGGTCACCAACCGGCTGGGCATGCCCACCGGTGAGCTGATCCCCCGTGACACCTCCCAGCCCCAGTGGAAGATCGTTGGCGTGGTCGCGCACAAGGACGTGCGCGTCCAGCTGTCGCTCAACCGGCTGCTCCCCCTCGTCTGAGCCTGCGGCGCAGGCCGGCACCCGCAGGGCCTGCACGGCCACTGCGCCACACCATCCATTGCTGGACGGCACCTCTGCCCAGGTCCACCATGGCGGTCACCTTCCACCCCTTTGCGCGGCTGCCTGCCTGGCCGCTGGGGAGGCGCGCGCATCCGAAAGGTCCCGGGGCGCGTACTACTGTGCAGGCAGGCGGCAATCGCAGCGCTGTGGGTTGGGTCCCCCGCGCCGGTCGGGCCGAGGCATCGACCGGCAATTCCACGCAAATACCAATCAGTACAAATAAAAACTTATGTGGACAAAATATGATTCATTGGTTAAATTGGCCCTATCCAACTAGGCAGGTGTCCCCATGACCCAATTCCCGCGCTTTCTGGCCCTGGCCCATGCCACGGGTGCCCTGCTGTTTTTCGGCTTCGCTCCCTCCGCCTTCGCGGCCCCGCCCGAATCCTGCCCAGCCACGCTGCAGCACACCTTCCCCCGGTTGCAGGACGAAAAGCCGCAGTCGCTGTGCCAGTACAGCGGCAAGGTTGTCTTGGTGGTCAACACGGCCAGCTTCTGTGGTTTCACGGGGCAGTACAAGGGCCTCGAAGACCTCTATGCCCGCTACAAGGACAAGGGCCTGGTGGTGCTGGGCTTTCCCAGCAACGACTTCTCGCAGGAAAGCGGCAACAACCAGCAGATTGCGGATTTCTGTGAAAACACCTTCGGCGTGAAGTTTCCGATGTTCGCCAAGAGCGTGGTGACCGGTGCCGACGCCTCGCCGCTGTTTCGCCAGTTGGCCCAGATGTCCGGCCCGCCGCGCTGGAACTTCCACAAGTACCTGCTGGGCCGCGACGGCAAGCTGGTGGACAGCTACACCAGCCTCACCGCGCCGGACAGCAAGGGACTGGTCCGCGCCATCGAACAACAGCTGGCCACTGCACCAACTCGGTGAACGTAATGTTTTCTTTACATTTCTTCAAAAAAATGCAGGAGAAGCTCTGGAACTTCTGCAGAACGCCCTTACTCTATCCACAGCAAGGACGTGTTGAGCGTCCCCCCGTTTTAACGTTGCGAAGCCTTTCGGTCCCACGGGTTCCGACTGTTCTCCTGGAGCGCTTCTCCTCCCTCCCTCTCTTATTCGTTTCGGGACGCTTCGCAACTTTTTTATTCAGCCTGCCGGCCAGAGGGCGCCGGCCATGAAGATCGCCATCGTCGGCTCCGGCATTTCCGGGTTGGCCGTGGCCCACCGGCTGCGCGGCCAGGCCGACATCACCCTCTACGAAGCGGGCAGCTATTTCGGCGGCCACACCCACACGGTGGACGTGACCCTGCCGGGCCCCGAGGGCGACGCCATGCACTGCGGCGTCGACACGGGTTTCCTGGTCTTCAACGAGCGCACCTACCCGAACCTGATCCGCCTGCTGGCCGACCTGGGGGTGGAAACCGCCAAATCCGACATGTCGTTCTCGGTGCAAGTGCCGCAGGCCCTGGGCGGCGGGCGTACGCTGGAGTGGAGCGGCACGAACCTGTCCACCGTATTCGCCCAGCGCGGCAACCTCATGAACCCGCGTTTCCTGGGCATGCTGCGCGACCTGCTGCGCTTCAACCGTCTGTGCACGCGCTTGGCCGAAGCCCAGGCCGACGCCGCGTTGATGCAGCCCCTGGCCGACTTCCTCAAGGAGCACCGCTTCGGCGATGCGTTCCGCGACTGGTACTTTCTGCCCATGCTGGGCTGCATCTGGAGCTGCCCCACAGACAAGATGCTGCAGTTCCCGGTGGCCACGATGATCCGCTTCTGCCACAACCACGGCCTGATCCAGGTGAGCGACCGGCCCCAGTGGTGGACGGTGGCCGGTGGCGCGCGCCACTATGTGGACAAGATCGTGGCGGGCATCGAAGACAAGCGCCTGGACACCCCCGTGCGCCGCATCGAGCGCGACGCTGCGGGCGTGCGCGTGGTGACTACCGGCAACACCGAGCGCTTTGACCAGGTGGTGCTGGCCACCCACTCGGACCAGGCGCTGGCGCTGCTGGCCCAGCCCACGCTGCAGGAGCGCGCGGTGCTAGGTGCCATCCGCTACCAGGCCAACCGCGCCGTGCTGCACACCGACACCTCGGTGCTGCCCGAACGCCGTGCCGCCTGGGCCGCGTGGAACTACGAACGCGCACCCGAGCGCAGCCGTGAGTCGGCGCGCGTGTGCCTGCACTACCTCATCAACCAGCTGCAGCCCGTGCCCTTCGCGCAGCCGGTCGTTGTCTCGCTCAACCCGGTGGGCGAGATCGCCCCCGACCAGGTGATCGGCAGCTACGACTATGCCCACCCGGTCTTCGACTTGGCGGCCATCCGTGCGCAAAAGGGCGTCGCGCAGCTCCAGGGCCGTGAACGCACCTGGTTCTGCGGCGCCTGGACGGGCTATGGCTTCCATGAAGACGGGCTGAAGTCGGGCCTGGCCGTGGCCGAGCACTTGCTGGCCCGCAAGCCGGCACCGCTGGCGGAGGCCGCCTGATGGACACCCGCACCGCCGAGCCGCTGCTGGGCTTTGGCCAGGTGCGCCATACGCGCCTGCGCCCCCAGCGGCATGCATTTGCCTACCCCACCTTCTTCCTGATGCTGCCCATGCGCTCACTGCGCGCACAGGCAGCCGGGCTGCTGGCCGTGAACCGCAGGGGCGCCATCAGCTTTCACGATGCCGACCATGGCGACGGCCGCAGCGACGCCCAGGGCGGTGCACTCGCCTGGATCGACGAATTGCTGCGCTCCGAAGGCATCGCGGACGCCACGGGTGAGGTCTGGCTGCACTGCTACCCGCGCGTGCTGGGCTACACCTTCAAGCCCGTGAGCTTCTGGTACTGCCACCGCCCGGACGGCAGCCTGCGCGCCATCGTGGTCGAGGTCAACAACACCTTTGGCGAGCGCCACTGCTATCTGCTGGACCAGCCGCGCTACGGCGCCGAGCAGCATGCGCGCAAGGTGTTCCACGTCTCGCCGTTCTGCGACATCAGCGGCGGCTACCGTTTCCGCTTCCTGCGCACGGTGCAGGGCGGGCAGGAGCGCACCGTGGTGCGCATCGACCACGACGACGCCAGCGGCCCGCTGCTGCAGACCAGCGTGAGCGGTACGCTCTCGCCCATCACCCGCGAGACCCTGCGCCAGGCGCTGTGGGGCTACCCGGCGATGACGCTGGCGGTGATCGCCCGCATCCACTGGCAGGCCCTCCGTCTGTGGGCCAAGCGGGTGCGCTTTCACCGCAAGCCCGCGGCCCCCGCCTCCGCCGTGACCCGCTGAGCCCGGCACGCACCGTCCCGAAACCCCTCTTCCATCCGGCCCGCCATGAACAGCACCACCCTCGCACCCGCCCTGCCAAGGGGCACCCCTGCCGCCGCCCGCACGGCCCTGCGCCTGATGCAGCGCCTGCAACACGGCAGCCTCACGGTGCAACTGCCCGACGGCACGCTGCAGCATTTCGGCAACCACCATGGCGACGGGCCGGCAGCGGCCATCACGCTCAGGAACTGGAACGTCTGCAAGGCAGCCCTCAAGTCCGGCGACATCGGCGTTGCCGAGAGCTACATCGCTGGCGACTGGACCACGCCGAACCTCACGGACCTGCTGCGCGTGTTCATCGCCAACCGCCAGCAGGTGGAGGGTGTGATCTATGGCAGCTGGGCC
This sequence comes from Acidovorax sp. Root217, assembly GCF_001428645.1. NCBI lineage: Bacteria > Pseudomonadati > Pseudomonadota > Betaproteobacteria > Burkholderiales > Comamonadaceae > Acidovorax > Acidovorax sp. Root217. The sequence goes on along the minus strand of NZ_LMIH01000006.1, from coordinate 466,289 downwards.
GGGCGGCTGCTGTACCGCATCAAGCACCTGCTCAACCGCAACACGCGCGCCAACAGCCAGAAGAACATCCACGCCCACTACGACCTGGGCAATGCCTTCTACACGCTGTGGCTGGACGACACGATGAACTACTCGTCGGCCTGGTTCGAGGGCGATGCCGGTGGCGACATGCGCGCCGCCCAGCATGCCAAGGTGCGCCGCGCCCTGCGCATGGCGGGCGTGCAAGCGGGCGACCGGGTGCTGGAGATCGGCTGCGGCTGGGGCGCGCTGGCCGAGATGGCCACCACCGAGTTCGACGCCTCGCTGACCGGCGTGACGCTGTCCACCGAGCAGCTGGAGTTTGCGCGCCAGCGCATGGACGCGAGCGGCGTGGCCGCAAAGGCCGATCTGCGCCTGCAGGACTACCGCGACATCACCGACGGGCCCTACGACGCGGTCTGCTCCATCGAGATGATCGAGGCTGTGGGCCGCGAATACTGGCCGACCTATTTTCAGGCCGTGCGGCGCCTGCTCAAGCCCGGCGGCAAGGCCTGCATCCAGAGCATCGTGATCGACGACGGCCTGTTCGAGCGCTACATCAGCTCCACCGATTTCATCCAGCAGTACATCTTTCCGGGCGGCTGCCTGCCCTGCCCGCGCGAGTTCCGCCGCGAGGCCGAGGCCGCCGGCCTGCGCGTGGTGGATGAGTTCGCCTTCGGCCAGGACTATGCCGAGACCCTCAGGCGCTGGCGCGAGCGCTTTCTGGCCCAGCGTGCGCAGATCCTGCAGCTCGGCTTCGACCAGCGCTTCCTGCACATCTGGGAGTTCTACCTGGCCTATTGCGAAGCGGCCTTTGCCATGGCCAACATCAACCTCGTGCAGTACACCCTGGTGCGAGACTGAGCCATGGCCATGACGCAAGCCGCCGTGCTCACCCTGGTCCTGGCATTGCTCTGCCCGGGCCTGGCCCTGGCGCAGGCGCCGGCTGCAGCGCCGCTGGCCGGCCTGCGCCAGGCCGGCCAGGGCACGCTGCGCTTCCTGGGCTTTGAAATCTACAGCGCCCAGCTGTGGGTGAGCCCCGGCTTTGACGCCAGCGACTACACCGCCCAACCCCTGGTGCTCCAGCTGGCGTACCAGCGGGATTTCACAGCCGAAGCGATTGCCGGGCGCTCCATCCAGGAAATGCGCCGCGTGGGCCGCTTCACCCCCGCCCAGGCCACACGCTGGCAACAGGCCCTGCAGGCCGCCCTGCCCGACGTGAAGGCGGGCGACCAGCTCACCGGCATCTACCAGCCCGGGGCGGGCGCCGTGTTCCAGATGGGCGGGCAGGTCGTGGGCGAGGTCAAGGACCCCGAGTTCTCGCGCCTGTTCTTCGGCATCTGGCTGTCGCCGCGCACCTCCGAGCCGGCGCTGCGCCAGGCGCTGATCGCTGCACCCTCTGCTGCGGGGACGCCGTGACCGCCGGCGCGCTGCTGCCCTGGCGCCAGGGGCTGGCCTATGGCCTGCTCGGCTTGCCGCTGGCCTTCGTGGCGCTGCCGCTGTACGTGCTGCTGCCCAACCACTACGCGCGTGAGTTCGGCATGCCGCTGGCTACGCTGGGCGGTGTGCTGCTGGCCGCGCGCCTGTTCGATGCCGTCTCGGACCCGCTGCTCGGCCGCTGGGCCGACCGGCTGTTCGAGCGCTCGCCGCTGGCGGTTCTCTCCACGGGGGCGGTCTCGGCCGTGGTGCTGGCCGTCGGGCTCACCGCGCTGTTCTTCCCCAAGGTGCAGGGCCAGGGCGCGCTCGCGGCCTGGGCGCTGGTCTGCCTGCTGGTCACCTACCTGGCCTACAGCCAGCTCGGCATTGCGCACCAGTCCTGGGGTGCGCGCCTGGGCGGTGACGAGCTGCAGCGCAGCCGCATCGTCGCCTGGCGCGAGGGCGCGGCCCTGGTGGGCGTGGTGCTCGCCTCGGTACTGCCCGCGCTGCTGGGCCTGCCGGTGATGCTGGGCGTGTTTGCGGCCGCCCTGGTGCTGGGCTGGCTGGCGTGGCTGCGCGCACCCCGGCCCGCGCCAGTTGCGCCACACGCCACAGTCCGTGCAGACCTTTGGCGGCCCTGGACGCGGCCCGCCTTTCGCCGCCTGCTGGCGGTGTTCGTGCTCAACGGCATTGCCAGCGCCGTACCGGCCACACTGGTGCTGTTCTTCATCCAGGACCGGCTGCAGGCCCCGCCGGGCCAGGAGCCGATGTTCCTGGCCGCGTACTTCCTCTGCGCAGCGCTCTCGATCCCGCTGTGGCTGCGCGCCGTGGCGCGCTGGGGGCTGGCCCGCACCTGGCTGGGGGGCATGCTGCTGGCCGTGGCCGTGTTTGGCTGGACGGCTGGGCTCGGAATGGGCGACAGCATGCCCTTCCTTGCCGTGTGCGCGCTTTCGGGCGTGGCCCTGGGCACCGACCTCGCCTTGCCCGGTGCCCTGCTGGCCGGGGTGGTGGCGGCCGAAGGCGACAGCGGCCGGCACGAGGGCGCCTACTTCGGCTGGTGGAACTTTGCCACCAAGCTCAACCTGGCACTCGCCGCAGGCCTGGCCCTGCCCCTGCTCGACGCACTGGGCTACACGCCCGGCACGCGCAGCGCAGAGGGTCTGCAGACGCTGGGCCTGGCCTATGCCGTGCTGCCCTGCGCCTTGAAGCTGGTGGCCGCGGCAGCGCTGTACTTCCTGATCCTGCGGCAATCACCCCTTGCCGCAGCCATTCCATCCCTCCAAGGCAAACCATGATGCAGCGACGCTTGTTACTCCTTTCGGCGGCCGCCGTGGCCGCCCCCGTGGCGCTGTCGGGCTGCGCGGGCCAGAACCTGGCCGACTACGCGGCCGAAAAGCCCGTGCTCGACCTGGCGCAGTATTTCAATGGCGTGATCGACGCGCACGGCATGTTCCAGGACCGCAGCGGAAAGATCGTCAAACGCTTCACCGTGGTCATGAACTGCCAGTGGACGGGCAACCAGGGCGTGCTGGACGAGGCCTTCACCTATTCGGACGGCAGCACGGAGCGGCGCATCTGGCGCCTCACCCGTGAGGCCGATGGCCGCTACACAGGCACGGCCGGCGACGTGATCGGCCAGGCCGTGGGGCAGGTGCGCGGCAACGCCTTCCGCTGGAACTACACGCTGGCGTTGCCCGTGGATGGCACGGTCTACCACGTGGACCTGGACGACTGGATGTACCTCATGGACGAGCGCGTGATGCTCAACCGCGCCACCATGAGCAAGTTCGGCGTGCGGCTGGGCGAGATCACGCTGTCGTTCACCCGGCGGGCGCCATGAGCCTGAATCCCCGCCTGCGCGACTGGCAGGGCCGCCGGGCCTGGCTGGTGGGCGCCTCCAGCGGCATCGGCCGGGCCACGGCATCGGCCCTGCATGCGCGCGGGGCCGAGGTCATCGTCTCGGCCCGCAGCGAAGCGGCGCTCAACGCGTTCGCCGTGCAGCACCCTGGCAGCGTCGCCCTGCCGCTGGACACCGCCGTACCGGAGGCCGTGAAGGCGGCCGCAGCCCAGGTGCTGGCGGGTGGACCGCTGGACCTGGTGTGCTACTGCGCAGGCACCTACCACCACATGCGAGCCACGGAGTTCGACCTGCCCGTGATGCTGCGCCACGAACAGGTGAACTACACAGGCGTGCTGCACCTGCTGGCCGCCGTGCTGCCAGACATGCTGGCCGCCGCACAGTCGGGCCGCCCCGGGCATGTGAGCCTGGTCAGCAGCGTGGCCGGCTTTCGCGGGCTGCCCAAGAGCCTGGCCTACGGCCCGACCAAGGCGGCGCTGATCAACCTGGCCGAGGCACTGTACCTGGACCTGCACGGCCTGGGCATGGGCGTGAGCGTGGTCAACCCCGGCTTCGTGGCCACGCCGCTCACCGAGGGCAATGACTTTCGCATGCCCGCGCTGATCACGCCCGAAGAGGCGGCCACGGCCATCCTCAAGGGCTGGGGGCAAGGCGCGTTCGACATCCACTTCCCCAAGCGCTTCACGCGCGTGATGAAGATGCTGCGCGTGCTGCCGTATGGGTGGTACTTTCCGGCCATTCGCAAGTTCACCGGACTGTGAGCCCCATGCCGCCGCCAGACACCACCCCATCCACCGAAGAAGCCGTCACCCGCGTGATCGCCTTTTTCGAGACCCTGGCCCCGGCCGACGTGGCGGCACTGGGCCGCCTGTATGCGGCCGATGCGCGCTTCAAGGACCCGTTCAACGAGGTGCAGGGCCTGCCCGCCATCCGGCACATCTTCGAGCACATGTTCGTGGCGCTGGAGCAGCCGCGCTTCGTGGTGACGGGCCGCGTGGTGCAGGGGCAGCAGTGCTTCCTGACCTGGGAGTTCCTGTTCGCCTTCCGCAATTTCCACAAGGGCGTGGCACAGACGGTGCGCGGCGCCTCGCACCTGGTGTTCGACGACCAGGGCCTGGTCACGCTGCACCGCGACTACTGGGATGCAGCCGAGGAGCTGTACGAAAAGCTGCCCGTGGTGGGTGGGCTCATGCGCTGGCTCAAGAAACGCGCCAACAGCTGAGCACAGCCGTCGTCACGGACGCGCTTGCAGACGCAGATGCCCAGGCAAGGGCACGGCACGCTGCAGCACGCCTTCGGCCAGCCACACCGCGCTGTTCCAGGCGCGGCCGGCCACATAGGGCAGGGGCAGTTGCTGGTAGTCGTCGTTGAAGACCTCGAAGCTGTAGTCGCCCCGGTAGCCCAAGCCGTCGAGCTTGCGCACCAAATCGACCAGCGCCTGGCTGTGCACGCCCTCGCCCGGGAACACGCGGAAGTGCCGCGCCGTGTCGATGCGCTCCTGCACCGTGCGCGTCTCCTGCCACATGAAGTCCGACAGCTGCACCAGGTAAATGCGCTCCGGGTCCACGCCCTCCAGGGCTTCGAGCGGCGTGCTGGTGGCGAACTGGTGGTAGGAGTCGATGGCCAGGCCCAGGTTGGGGCAATCGGCCCGTTGCACCGCGGCCCAGGCCTGGTGCACCTCGTTAATGTGCCGGCCCCAGGACAGGCCCTCGAACGCAATGCGGATACCGTGGGGCAGCGCCAGCATGGCCAGCTTGCGCAGGTCGCGCGCAATCGCTTCGGGATCGTCCGTGGCATGCAGCGAAGTGGAACTGCAGGCCAGCAGCACCCGGGTGCCCAGCGCGCGCGCCATGAGGATCATCTGCTGGGCGATGCCCAGCTTGTAGCTGTGCAGGTGGCCCGAGAGCCCCTCGAAATCGCGCAGCACCTGAAAGCCCGTGACGCGCAGGCCGCTGCTGCGCACCGCCTGCACGGCAGCGTCGATACCCTCGGGGTGGCCGACGAGGTCGCGCGCGGCCAGCATGATCTGGCCGAAGCCGGCGGCCTTCACGGCGGCCAGCTTGGCCTCCAGCGGACCGGCGAGGCTGATGGTGTCCATGCCGAAATCGGCGACGTTGCGTTGCATGGCCTGGGCGCGCATGGGGAGTGCCGTTTTCATCGCGGGTCGAGCACCAGCTCGAAGCTGGCGCCACCCGCATCGGCACGCGTAAGCGCTCCTCGGACTTCGCTGTGCACGCCCGTGGGCGATTCGACGAAATCCACCCCTTGTGCGCGCAGGGCTGCCACCGTGGCCAGCACGTCGCCCGTGCCGAAGGCCACGCGCTGCAGCAGTTCGCCGGGGTCGGCATCGAGCGCGTCGATCAGCGGCTCGATGAGCTGCCAGTACAGCGTGCCGCAGGGACTGGCGAGGATGCGCCCCTGCGTGAGCACGCCAAAGCTCTGCTCGGGCGGCAGCTCGGCAAAGCCGAACAGCTCACCATAGAAGGCGGTCCAGTCGGCCAGCCGATCGAGGCCGATGTACTGCACCAGGCCGAACAGGTGCAGGCCGTGCTGCGCTGGCGGGCGCGGGTCCACCCCCGGTATCGGTACGAAGTCCACGTCGTAGATCGAGAACTCACGGTGCCGGTCGACGAAGTAGATGCGGCTCGTGCCCACGCCGTGGATGGCCGGAATGTTGAGCTCCATGACCTCGACCTCGGTATGCACGGCCCAGGCCCCGAGTTCCAGCACGCGCCGGTAGGCGGCGGCAGCATTGCCGACGCGAAAGGCAATGGCGGCCAGCACCGGGGCATCACCAGGGGCCTGCGCGCCATGTGCCGGCTCTTCGCCCTGGTGGGCGTTGACGATGATGTTCATGCCGCCCTGGCGGTACAGCAGCACCTCGCGCGAGCGGTGGCGCGCCACGGGCTTGAAGCCCATGCGCTCCAGCGCCTGGCCCAGTGCCTGGGGGCGGGCCGTGGCGTATTCGATGAACTCCACGCCCTGCAGGCCCAGGGGGTTGGGCAGGGTGCCCAGGGATTCACGGTCGGCCGTCATCGGGGGGCTCATGGGAGGGGCTCCTTGAGAAATGGTGAGCGCACCAGGTCAGCGGCTGGTGACCAGTTGGCGGAAGTGCGCATCCATGCGCGCAGGATCGGGGGCGACGCCGGTGAACAATTCGAACGCCCCGACGGCCTGGCCCACGGCCATGCCACCGCCGTCCGACACTGGGCAGCCCAGGGCACGTGCGGCACGGACCAGGGCGGTCTCCAGCGGGAAGTACACCACCTCGGACACCCACATGGCGGGGCGCAGCAGGCCCACATCCAGAGGCACGCCGGGCAGTTTGTCCATACCGGTGGGCGTGGCGTGGATCAGCCCCGTGGCCTGCGCCATGGCAGTGGCGATGTCGCTGGCATGGGCCCTCGCACCGTAGAGCGCATTGACGTCCGCCGCCAGTTGCGCGGCGCGCTCGGGCTGCGCATCCACGATGGCCAGGCGCTGCGCGCCCAGCCGCAGCACGGCATGGGCAATGGCCGCGCCGGCACCGCCTGCGCCCAGCAGCACCACATGGGCCAGATCGGCCTCTGGCAAGGCACGTTGGAAACCCCAGGCCCAGCCCGAGCCATCGGTGTTGTGCCCCACCAGCCGGCCATCCTGCACCACCACGGTGTTCACGGCACCCATGGCCCGCGCCTCCTCGGACAAGTCGTCGAGATGCGCGATTACGGCCTGCTTGCAGGGATAGGTCACGTTGCAGCCGGCATAGCCCATGATGCGTGCCGCCGACAGCAGGGTGGGCAGCTGCGCGGGCGAAGATGCGGATCGGTCCAGGTCGATCAGCTGGTAGTGCAGGCGCATGCCGTGGTGCCGCGCTTCTTCTTCGTGCAGCGCGGGCGACAGCGATTGTTGGATGCCTGCACCGATCAGCCCGATCAGTACCTTGCGGGGGCTTGTGGAAGACATGGTGGGCGGGGAGTCGAGAAGCAGGGTGTCCATGGGATACAGGCCTTGCCGCATGGCCTTGGCCGAAGCCGGGACCATGCGGGTTGCCGGATTACTTGCCGCCGCGCAGCTTGGCCAGCGTGGCGTAGACCTCCTGCACCGTCTCGGCGCCGACCTTGTCGCTGTGCTTTTCCACCACGGGCTTGACCTTGGCGCGCAGCTTGTCGACCTCGGCCGGCGAGAACTCGGTCACTTGCATGCCGGCCTTCTTGAGTTCCTCCAGCGCCACATCGGCCTGCGAGCGCGAGACGCTGCGCTGGAAGGTGGTGGCCTCGGCCATGGCTTCGGTAACAGCCTTCTGGTCCGCCGGGTTCAGGCTGTCCCAGAACTTCTTGCTGACGATGACGGCCTGCGGGTTGTACATGTGGCGCGTGATCGTGAGGTGCTTTTGCACCTCGGCGAACTTGGACGAGAGGATGGTCGAGAACGGATTCTCCTGGCCGTCCACCGCCTTTTGCTCCATGGCGGTGTAGAGCTCGGGGAAGGGCATGGGCACGGCGTTGGCGCCCAGTGCGTTGAACATGTCGATGTAGATCGGCGACTGGATCACGCGGATCTTGAGGCCGGCGATGTCCTCTGCCTTGGTGATGGGCTTCTTGCTGTTGGTCAGGTTGCGAAAGCCGAGCTCCCAGTAGCCCAGGCCCACCAGGTTCTTGGCCTGCAGCTTGTCGAGCAGCTTCTTGCCGAAGGGGCCGTCGGTGACAGCATCGGCTTCCTGCGGCGAGGCGAACAGGAAGGGGAAGTCGTAGATGCCGAATTCCTTGGTCTGGGCCGAGAGGATGCCGGCGTTGAGCACGGTCATCTCCACCGTGCCGCCCTGCAGTGCCGAGACGGTCTGCAGGTCACCGCCCAGCGTGCCGCCGGGGAAGAGCTTGACCGCGATGCGGCCATTGGTCTTGGCGGCCACGAGGTCGGCGAACTTCTGCGCGCCCTGGGCCTGAGGGTGCTCCTTCTGGTTCTGGAAGGCGAACTTGATAGTGCGCTCCTGGGCGTGGGCGCCGGACAGCAGCGATGCAGCGACCAGGGCCGTGGCCAGCAGGGTCTTCACGAGGTTCATGATGAAAGTCTCCTTGGTGTAGTGGGTAGCAGAACGGAACGACGACGGTGACAGTTTCAGCCGGTGAGCCAGCGCAGCGGCACCATGACGATGGAGGGGAACACCACCAGCAGGAACATCACGAAGAACTGGGCCAGCATGAAAGGCAGCACGCCACGCGTGACCTGGTCCATGGAGATGCGCCCCACCCCGGCCACGACGTTGAGCACCGTGCCCACCGGCGGCGTGATCAGCCCGATGGCGTTGTTGATGATGAACAGCACGCCGAAGTACACCGGGTCGATGCCGGCGGCCTTGACCACCGGCATCAGCACCGGGGTCAGGATGAGGATGGTGGGCGTCATGTCCATCGCCGTGCCCACCACCATCACCAGCACCATGATGGCCACCAGCAGCAGCGTCTGGTTGCCCATGAAGGGCTCCAGCATGCCGATGACCTTGGTGGGCAGGTCGGCCACGGTGATCAGCCAGGCCGAGACCATGGCAGCAGCCACCAGGAACATCACGATGGCGCTGGTGCGGGCCGAGGCCTGGAAGATGCCTGCCAGCTGGCGCACGCCGATCTCGCGGTAGACGAACATCGCCACCAGCAGGGCATACACGGCCGCGACCACGGCCGCCTCGGTCGGGGTGAACACGCCCATGCGCAGGCCCACCAGGATGATGAGGGGCAGGCCCAGGGCCCAGACGGCTTCGCGCAGCGCCTTGCGCAGTTCGGCGCGCGAGGCCTTGGGCGGGGGCTGCACTTTCTCGTTGCGCACCAGCCACCACCAGGTGACCGCGAGCGACAGACCCAGCAGCACGCCGGGCACGATGCCCGCGAGGAACAGCTTGCTGATGGACACATTGGCGGCCACGCCGAAGATCACGAAGCCGATGGAAGGCGGGATGACCGGGGCGATGATGCCGGCCGATGCGATCAGGCCGGCCGAGCGGGCCTTGTCGTGCCCGGCAGCGACCATCATCGGCAGCAGCAGCGAGGCGAGGGCTGCGGCATCGGCCACGGCCGAGCCCGAGACGGCGGCCAGGAGCACGGCGGCCATGATGGTCACGTAGCCCAGGCCGCCGGGCATGTGGCCCACCAGCGCCAGCGCCAGCTTGACGATGCGCCGCGACAGGCCGCCGACATTCATGATTTCGCCGGCCAGCATGAAGAAGGGCACCGCCAGCAGGGGAAAGCTGTCGGCACCATTGATGACGTTCTGCGCCAGGATCTGCGCGTCGAACAGGTCCAGGTGCCACATCAGCGCAGCGCCGCTGAGCAGCAGGGCATAGGCGATGGGGATGCCGATCGCCATGGCGAGAAGCAGGGATCCGAGGAAGATGGCGACGGTCATGGGCGGGTGTCCTGTGGGCGTGCGGTGCGGCGGATCAGGGGCGCTTGGCAGGCAGATCGGAATCGACCCCATTGCGTTGTGCCAGCGCGGACAACTCCTCACTCTCCTGCACCATGACCAGCTCCTGTTCGGACAGTGGGGTGAACAGCGTGCGCAGCAGATCGCGCAGCAGGATGGCGATGCCCGAGGCGCCCATGAGCACGCCGCTGGCGTAGAAGATCGCCACCGATGCGCCGGTGACGGGGGCCTCGGTCTCCCAGTTGATCAGCATCTGCGCCCAGCTGCCCGACAGCAGCAGCCAGGAAACGAAAATCATCGCCACCTGCGCCAGTGCCAGGCAGGCGCGCTTGCCGGCGGGCGGCAGGCGCGAGACCAGCATGTCGGTGCCCAGGTGGCCGTGCTCGCGCAGTGCCACGATGGAACCCATGAAGGTGAGCCACACGAACAGCCAGCGCGAAAGCTCTTCGGAGATGGTGATGCCCGAGTTGAGCGCATAGCGCGCCACCACGTTGCCGAAGACCAGCACCACCATCAGGGCCAGGCAAAGGCCTCCGAGCATGTCGAGCAGGCGGGTGTATCGCCCCAGCAGGCGGTCGGTCCATTCCAGCATTGCCAGTCTCCGGTCGTTGTGATCGAGATTTTGTACGAACTGGTTAGTATTTAATCCAGGTACAAACCCTGATCCCCCGCAGCCGGGGCGTGGTTGCCGCGAAAGCTCAGGGGCGCAGGAAGCGCACGATCATCTCGACGATGGATTCGCGGCGCTCGGCCATGGCGGCCGGCGAGTCGAGCGTGCGCTTGAAGATGGCGCCGAAGGTGTGCCGGTTGGAGACGTTGAAGAAGCACAGCGCCGAGATCGACATGTGCAGATCAACCGGGTCCACGTCGGGCCGGAAGACGCCTGCGCCCACGCCGCGCTGGTAGACCTTGTGCACCGCATGAATGACCGGGATGTTGAGCTCCTGGATGGTCGTGGAGCGGCTGATGTACTCGCCGCGGTGCATGTTCTCGTTCATCACCAGGCGGATGAAGTCGGGGTTGGCCAACTGGTAGTCGAAGGTGAAGCCGACCAGGGTGCGCAGGGCCTGCTCGGGCGCCAGGTCTTCCAGGTGCAGCTCCGACTCGATCTGCCGGATGCGGCGATAGGCTTCCTCCAACACCTTGACGTACAAGCCTTCCTTGCTACCGAAATAGTAGTAGATCATGCGCTTGCTGGTGCTGGTGAGCGCCGCGATCTCATCGATGCGGGCACCGGCCAGGCCTTTGTCCGCGAACTCCGCCGTGGCCACCTGCAGGATGTTGGCCATCGTGCGGTCGGGGTCGTTCACGCGTACACGCTCGGCACCGGGGGTGGCCGCAGCCTCGCGCGCAGCGCGTTGCCGCGCCGGGCGGCTGGCACTGGCGGATGGCTGGGGATTTTGAACCGTTTCGTCCATATGCGCCAAGCATACGGCAAGGGCCAGCCCCTCTGGCCCCTCCGGTGCGATCAAGAGGGCTTGGTGTCTGCGAAGCTCGGGCGCTGCATGAGCTTGTCCAGCAGCTTGCCCAGGTTGGGGTACTCGCTGCGCCAGGCTACGTCCGGGAAGCGGAATTCGAGCCAGCCCAGGGCGCAGCCCACGGCGATGTCCGACAGGCTCAGGTGGATACCACTGCAGTAGGGTTTGTCGCCCAGGCCCTGGCTCATGGACTTAAGGCTGTCGTTGACCTTGCGCATCTGGCGGTCGATCCAGGCCTGGCTGCGCTCGCTGTCCTTGCGGTGGGCCCAGGTGGCTTCCAGGCGGGCGAGGATGGCCGCGTCCACCACACCGTCGGCCAGGGCTTCCCAGGTCTTGACCTCGGCACGCTCACGGCCCTGGCTGGGGATGAGCTTGCCCACAGGAGAGAGGGTGTCCAGGTACTCGACGATCACGCGCGAGTCGAAGACGGCCTCGCCGCCTTCCATCACCAGGCAGGGCACCTTGCCCAGCGGGTTGGAGGTGGCGATGCTCGTGTCGTCGGCCCAGACGTTTTCCTGCACGAACTGGTAGTCGAGCTTCTTTTCGGCCATGACGACGCGCACCTTGCGTACATAAGGGCTGGCGGAGGCTCCGATCAATTTCATGGGGTGGTTTCCAGTGCGCGGGATAAGCTGACGTTACACGACCGATTCTATCGGCTGCGCCCCCTGGCGCCTGTCCCGCAAGCCCCCCGCATGGGGGATACCAGAACGCGCAGGAGCGCCTGTAGCGGCCTGCCACGAGAGCTGCAGCGCACTGGTGCAGATTTGCAACAGCTTGTCTGCGGCGCACCAGGCCACCGGGTGCACTGGGCGGATTGGGGTTTCCCCGTGCGTGCAGCCTACAATCTGGCCCCATGAGCCTGTCCACCATCACTGCCCTGTCGCCGCTCGACGGCCGCTATTCCAACAAACTCGCCGCCCTGCGCCCCATCATGAGCGAGCACGGCTACATGCACCGGCGCGTGCAGGTGGAAGTGGCCTGGTTCATCGCGCTGTCGGACGCAGGCTTTGCCGAGTTCAAGCCGCTGACTACCGGCGCGCGTGCCTACCTTTTGGGCCTGGTGAAGAATTTCTCGGAAGCCGATTCGGCCGCCATCAAGGACATCGAGAAGACCACCAACCACGACGTGAAGGCCGTGGAATACTGGATCAAGAGCAAGTTCGAGGCGCGCCCCGAGCTGGAAAAGGCCGCCGAGTTCGTGCACTTTGCCTGCACCAGCGAAGACATCAACAACACCAGCCATGCGCTGCAGTTGCGCTCGGGCCGAGACCAGGTCGTGCTGCCAGGACTGGACCGCGTGGTGCTCAAGCTGCGCGAGATGGCCCATGCCTACGCCGACGTGCCCATGCTCAGCCGCACCCACGGCCAGACGGCCAGCCCCACCACCGTGGGCAAGGAGATGGCCAACGTGGTGGTGCGCCTGCAGGCCGCCTGCGAGCGCATTGCCGGCGTGAAGATTCTGGGCAAGATGAATGGCGCCGTGGGCAACTACAACGCCCACATGTCGGCCTGGCCCGATTTCGACTGGGAAGCGTTCAGCAAGAAGGTCATCGAAACCCCCGAGCCCCTGGGCCTGGGCCTGACCTTCCAGCCCTACAGCATCCAGATCGAGCCGCACGACTATATGGCCGAACTGTTCGATGCCGTGGCACGTGCCAACACCATCCTCGTGGACCTGTCGCGCGACATCTGGGGCTATGTGAGCCTGGGCTACTTCAAGCAGCGCCTGAAGGCCGGCGAGATCGGCTCCAGCACCATGCCGCACAAGGTCAACCCCATCGACTTCGAGAACGCCGAAGGCAACCTGGGCCTGGCCAATGCGCTGCTGCGCCACCTGTCGGAAAAGCTGCCCGTCAGCCGCTGGCAGCGCGACCTGACCGACAGCACGGTGCTGCGCAACATGGGCGTGGCCCTGGGCTACGCCGCGCTGGCGTATGCCTCGCTGCTGACCGGCCTGAACAAGCTCGAGCTCAACGAGGAAGCCCTGGCCGAGGATCTGGACTCATCCTGGGAAGTGCTGGCCGAGCCGATCCAGACGGTGATGCGCCGCTTTGGCGTGCAGGGCGCGTACGAGAAGCTCAAGGAAGTCACGCGCGGCAAGACCGTGACGGCCGAGGCGCTGCACGGGCTGATCCAGTCGCTGGAAATCCCGCAGGCCGAGAAGGACCGCTTGCTGGCGATGACGCCGGGCAGCTACACCGGCAAGGCAGCAGCGCTGGCCCGTCGGGCCTGAGCAGTTTCTGCCGCAAGCCCTGAGCCCAGCGGCCCAGGCGCGGCATGCCCGCGACGAAAATCGCCTGTGCCCTGTGGCGCATGGTGATTTCCTATTTTCACGGCCTCTGTTGCCTGCACACGAGCATGGGCAGCGGTCAATTGTTGTTCAGTGAGACCGCATGGCCATCAAATCCACCATCTTCAAGGCGAATCTGCAGATCGCCGACATCGACCACGGCTATTACGCGGACCATGCGCTGACGCTGGCGCGGCACCCGAGCGAGACCGACGAGCGCATGATGGTGCGCCTGGCGGCGCTGGCCATCCATGCGCACGACCTCAACGACATCTGCAATGGCGACGGCACGCTGGCCTTTGGCGCCGGTCTGTCGGACCCGGACGATCCAGACGCGTCGCTGACCGATTTCACGGGCAGGAAGCGCGTGTGGATCGAGGTCGGCCAGCCCGAGGACAAGCCGCTGACCAAGGCCTGCAGCAAGTCCGACAGCGTGGTGGTGTACTGCTTCAACCACGCGGCCGAGATCTGGTGGAAGGGCATCGAGACCAAACTCTCGCGTCTGGAAAAACTGCAGGTCTGGCGCATCCCCACTGAGGCATCGCAGGCCCTTGCGGCCCTGGCCGAGCGCAGCATGCAGCTGCAGGCCACGGTACAGGAGAGCGCCCTGACGCTGAGCAGCAATCTGGGCAGCGTGGTCGTGGAGCCGGTGCGCTGGAAGTAGGGCGGTAGCGGAGCCCGCTCCGCTCAGTCCAGGGGCATCAGGGCACCACAGTGCCAGCACTGCTCGAAACCACCTTCCACCGTCTCACCACAACGGCACACCCAGTGGCGCTGCGGGATGTTCTGCAGGTCCTGCAGCAGGGTGCGCGCACGCGTGGCGTGCTCATCGTATTCGAGCCAGATCTCGGGCAGGCACTGGTCGGGCGGCAGGTGGCCAGCGACGGCGCCCAGATACTGGCGCTGCACCGAGGCGGTCATGCCGGCCTCGCACAGGATGTCGGCCCAGAGCGTGGCAATCGCGATGTTGGGGGCCTGGGTCAGTCGCAGCATGGCCCCACCATACCGGTTTGGGGGCGCGGCGTACAGGGGCCGCTATGCCTGGCGGAGCCGGCTCCGTGCCGGGGGCACCGGTAAGCCTACAGCGGCCTCTGGCACCGGGGGCTTCGCCGATGGCCCTTCTGCCGCGCGCTCCGAGTACCGGTTGAAGCGCCAGGCCGAGTGCTCCAGCGTGATGCGGCGCCACACACTGCGCTTTTCAGCTGCGGTGTAGGCGAGCCAGTGCTGCACCTCGTCGAAGCTGCGGCCGCAGCCCTTGCATTGGTCATCGCCCTGGCTGGTGGAGCAGATGGCGATGCACGGGGTGTCGGGCGTGGTGTCGTACCAGGCCTTCCATGCCGCCATGGCCTCTGGCGGAAAGCTGGCCTCGTCCGCCTCGTCCTCGTGCCAGTAGACCATCAGCGCATACACCTCGGCCAGGGCCCGGATCTGCGGCGCCAGGGTCATGCCATCGGGCGAGGGGGAGCGCTCGCGCCAGTGGTTGATGGCGGCTTCGATGTCGGTGATGTGGATGGACGAGGGGGGCATAAAAAAAGAGCCCCCGCCAGGTTCTAACCGGCAGGGGCCCGGAGCATAACCGGCCTTGCCCGGCATGCGGGCAAGGAGGTTAATCGGCTCAGTTGTTGCCCAGCGCAATGCCCTCACGCCGCGGATCAGCGCCGCCGGCGTAAGTACCCGCTGCAGGGTTGCGCGAGAGCAGGCCGGCATTGCCGTTGGCACGCACGCCGTTGAACACCACGCCGTGCAGGCCGCTGGCAAAGGTATCGGTCTGCGCCACGGTGTGGCCACGGGCCCTGAGGCCATCGCGGATGGCGGCCGTGTCGATGACCGAGCCCTTCTCGATGGAGGTGGTGGCGTTGGTCTGCGCGCCGAAGTTGGGCAGGTTGATGGCCTGCTGCACGTTCAGCCCCCAGTCGGTCATGCCCAGGATGCTCTTGGCGGTGTACTGGATGATGGCGCTGCCGCCGGGCGATCCGATGGCCCCTTCGAAGTCGCCGGTGGCGGCATTGAAGATGATGGTCGGCGCCATGGAGCTGCGCGGCCGCTTGCCAGGCTGCACGCTGTTGGCGATGGCCTTGCCGGCGGAGTCGGTGGCGGTGAACGAGAAGTCGGTGAGCTGGTTGTTCAACAGGAAACCGCGCACCATCTGCAGGCTGCCGAAGCCGTTCTCGATGGTGGTGGTCATCGATACGGCATTGCCCGAGGCATCGACGATGGACAGGTGGGTGGTGGAAGGCAGGTTCAGCGAGCTGTCGGCACCGCGGGATGCCACCACGCCGGGAGGCGTGCCGGCCACGGGCGTGCCGATGCTGCGCTGCATGTCGATCAGGCGCGCACGGCCCTTGAGGTAGTCGGCATTGATCATGCCGGCCTGGGGCACGGCAACGAAGTCCGGGTCGGCCACGTACAGGGCGCGGTCGGCATAGGCCAGGCGGTAAGCCTCGGAGACCACATGCACCGAGTCAAGCGTGTTGGGCTTCATCGCCGCCAGATCGAAGCTTTCGAGCATGCCCAGGGTCTGCAGCACGGCGATGCCGCCCGAACTGGGCGCGGGCATGCCGCAGACGCGGTACTTGGTGCGGTACACGCCGCACACGGGTTCACGCACCTTGGCGGTGTAGTTGTTCAGGTCGGACAGCGCGAGCTTGCCGGGGTTGGTGGGGTGGCCCGAGACCTTGGCCACGATGTCGGCGGCGATGGCGCCCTTGTAGAACGCATCCGCGCCGCCAGCGGCAATGGTGCGCAGCGTGGCAGCCAGCTCGGGGTTCTTGAGCAGGGTGCCAGTGGACTTGGCCGTACCGTCTGCCTTGAGGAAGTAGCTGGCGCCGGGTTCGCCCTGGGCCTTGATGCGCGCGGCCGAGCCGGCGATGGAGACGCTCATGCGCTCGGAGATCGCAAAGCCATCTTCGCTGAGCTTGATGGCGGGATCGAAAAGGTCCTTCCACGGCAGCTTGCCATGCGCCTTGTGCGCGGCTTCGAGCATGCGCAGCACGCCTGGGGTGCCCACGGAGAGACCACCGTCCACCGCGGTCAGGAAGGCCAGCGGGTTGCCATCGGCACCGATGAACAGGTTGGGCGTGGCGGCCATGGGCGCGGTCTCGCGGCCGTCATAGGCCAGCAGCCGGTTGGCGCCCTTGTCGAAGTGCAGCATGAAGGCACCGCCGCCAATGCCCGACGATTGCGGCTCCACCAAGTTGAGCACCATCTGCACGGCGATGGCCGCATCGATGGCGCTGCCGCCCTTGGCCAGGATGGCGGTGCCGGTCTGCACGGCCAGCGGGTTGGCCGCAGCGACCATGTCCTTGTTGGCATAGGCGATGGTCTTGGGCGTGTAGCCCGAGGGCGGCTCGGGCGGCACGTACTGCTCCACGGGCTCGGCGATGGGGGTGTCGTTGCTGCCTCCGCAGGCAGCCAGAGCGGCCACGGCGGCTGCGCTGAGCAGGGCGAGCTGCCAGCGGCGCCCGGTAGTGGAGATGGTCATGGGTCTCGGTCCTCGATCCAGTGGGGAAAGGCGGGGATGCAGCCTGCGGGTGGTGCAGATGCATGGCGAAACACATGATAGTCACGGTTTTGTCACACCGCAAAGGCAAAAAGGTGCCGATCAAAATGCGTGGCGGCATGTGCTCGTTATCCCTTTGGTGCCAGCCGGCCGCGCTCTGCGGGGCTTGCGTTCACGGACGGGGGATGGTCCAATTGCGACTTCGAAGGGGAGTAGCTCCCGCCACGCACCCGCACTGCGCCCACAGGGCACAGCCATCGCGTGGCATCGGACCTGTCGTCAATACGAAGCGAAACACCGCTTCCGGCAGGCCGGGTTCAGCGCGCAGGAAGGGCGCTGGGCCGAGCAAGACCTTTGATGGGCCCTCTGTGGGCTGATCAAGGCCGCCCTCCCGATTCGACGACCCGCGCAACGCGGGCGAGCCCTTGATCCTCCGACCGCAGGCCCTCTATCCCCCGGATGGACTTGGCGCTACATTGTCGCCAAGCCCTCCTTTTATCTACCGATATTGAGGAATTTATGGAATTTTTGGCTTCGCCCGAATTCTGGCTCGCGCTGGGACAGATCATCATCATCGACATCCTGCTGGGTGGCGACAATGCGGTGGTCATTGCCCTGGCCTGCCGCAAGCTGCCCCCCGCGCAGCGTACCAAAGGCATCATCTGGGGCACGGCAGGCGCCATCGTTCTGCGCGTGATCCTGATCGCCTTCGCCATGACCTTGTTGGCGCTGCCGTTCCTCAAGTTCGTGGGCGCGGTGCTGCTGGTGTGGATCGGCGTCAAGCTGCTGGCCCCCGATGAAGATGGCCACGGTGACGTGCAGGGCAGCGACAAGCTGCTGGCCGCCATCAAGACCATCATCGTCGCCGACCTGGTGATGAGCGTGGACAACGTGATCGCCATCGCTGGCGCTGCACAGAACGCCGGCGAGCACCAGTTCCTGCTGGTGGTGCTGGGCCTCCTGATCTCGATCCCGATCATCGTCTGGGGCAGCCAGCTGGTGATCAAGCTGATGGAGCGCTTCCCGTTCATCATCACGCTGGGCGGGATGCTGCTGGGCTGGATCGCTGGCGGCATGCTGGTGACCGACCCGGTCTTCTCCAATCCTGACAAGTGGCAGTGGATGATCAAGATCCCGCAGACCGACATGATCAGGTATGGTGCAAGCGTGGCAGGTGCCTTGCTGGTGCTGGCGCTTGGCAAGATGATCCTGGCACGCCGCACTGCCACTGCCGCCCCGGTGGAACACGGTTGAGCGGACTTCAATGACCCCATGGGCTGACTGCGGGGCGCTCGCCGAGCGCCTTTGGCGGCAGCCCCCGACCAGGGAGCTTACGCATATGGACAAAGTCATCGTGTACGTGGACGACGCAGACCATGCACAGCAGATCCTCGCGCCCCTGTTTGCGCGCGGTTCGGCGGGCAATACGCATTGGGTGCTGGTGGCGTGCGCGCCACGCATGACCCATCGCATCAGCAAGTGGGTCAGCCACAGCGCGCGCGAAAACTGGCGCGCCAAATGGGCCGACAAGCTGTTCGCCCAGGTGGTGCCGGGCCTCAGGGCCCACCCCGACCACGTCACCATGGTGCTGGCCAAGGGCCCGCTGCCGGAGCTGACGGACCGGCTGCAGGCCGACATGGGCAGCACCAAGGCCCAGGTGGTGGACGCGCGCCGCCCCAAGCTGGATGCAATGGCCCCCGATGCGGGCACGCCCGTGCCGGCCGGCGGCCGCTGGTCGCTGCCGGGCACGCTGAGCAGCCTGTTTGCCAGCGTGGGTTTGCTGATGGTGCTGGGCACCGAGTAACCAGGCTTCGAGGGGAAGGTGGTCGAAGTGTTCCGGCCGCCTGCGCGCCCTCCCTCTCGCCACAGCCAAATGCTATCCTGTGGCCCATGATCCGACTTCTTCTGAAATGGCTGCTCAGCGCCGCATCGCTGCTGTTCGTGGCCTATGTCTACAGCGGTGTGGTGGTGCAGAGCTTTCCGTCGGCGCTGATCGCAGCTTTCGTGATCGGCCTGTTCAATGTGATCTTGCGCCCCATCCTCGTGGTGCTGACACTGCCCGTGACCATTGTGACGGTGGGGCTGTTCCTTTTTGTCATCAACGCGCTCATGTTCTGGGCTGCGGCGAGCGTGCTCGATGGCTTCCAGGTCACCGGCTTTGCTGCCGCGCTGATCGGCTCGCTGATCTACTCGCTGCTCGGCGTGGTGATCGAATCAGCGCTCGGCGGCCTGTTCACGAAGAAGTGATTCCATGGCCTTGAGGCGGGTGTCGATGATGGACGCCTCGAAGTGGTCCGCTGACGCACCGCTGCGCTTGGCCAGGTCCTGCCCCGCCTTGAAACGGTCTACCGCTGCGGCATAGTCATAGCGCGTGGCATGGGCCTCGGCCTCGGCACGGACAGCCCGCAGGGGCTGGCCGTTGGCCTGCCACACGGTGGCCATCAACTGCCACACGGTGGCGTCCCGCGGGTGGTTGGCGATCCAAGTCTGCAGCGCCCCCGTGACCTCGCCCGAGCGACCGAGCTTGAGCAACGCGCGGGTGCGCAGCAGCAGCTCCGGCCGGTGGTCGTTGGCGGCCCCTGCAGGCAGCGCAGCGAGGGCCGCGTCGGCATCGCCAGCGGCCAGTTCGATTTCTGCCTTGAGCAGTTGCGCCAGCCGCTGGGCTGGCAGGTCGCCACGGACCTGCGCCTCCAGCAGCGCCCAGGTCGTGCGTGCCGCCTTGGCATCGCGCAGCTGGCTGCTCCCCAGGGCCGAGGCATAGAGGATGGCCGCCTTGCGCGGCGCGCTCTGGCTTGCAAAGCCGGTGCTGGCCGGTTCCGCGATCCACTGGCGCTGGGTGTCCACCCCTGGATTGGAGAGCACCCGCGCTCGCGCGGAGGCCATGGCGTGCTCCTGCGTGGACACGGGGGCGGGCTGTTGTGCCTTGCCCGGCGGCAGACGCGACTGCATGTCGGCCATGCGCTGCGTGGTCAGCGGGTGGCTGCGCAGGTAGGGCCAGGAGCCGTTGTCGTTGATGCGGTTGGCCTGCTGCAGCTTGTCGAACATGCTCACGAAGCCCTGGGGAGCGAACCCCGCGGGCTCCATCAGCCCGTAGCCGACGCGGTCGGCCTCGCGCTCCATGTCGCGCGAGAAATTGAGCTGCGTCTGCATGGCCAGCGCCTGCCCCCCGACCACCATGGCCTGCGCGGCACCCGGGTTCTTGCTGGCCGCCAGGGCCCCGAGGATCATGGCACCCAGGAGCAGGGGCGTCTGTTTGCTCTGCTGCGCGATCAGCCGAGAGATATGGCGCTGGGTGACGTGGCTGAGCTCATGCGCCAGCACCGAGGCCAGTTCGTCGCGCGAAGTCACCACGCCGATCAGGCCCAGGTGCACGCCCAGGTAGCCGCCCGGCAACGCAAAGGCATTCACCGAGCGGTCGCGCCCGAGCAGAATCTCCCACGCAAAGCGCTCGTCCAGCTCCGGCGAGAGTTCACCGCGCTTGCGCGCCGCATCCATCAGCGGCAGCCACAGGCTCTGGACATACTCGGACAGCACAGCATCGTCGATATAGTCCGGGTCGCGGTACAGCTCGCGGATGATGCGGTCACCCAGTCGCCGCTCCCCACTGGTGGTGAGCTCGCTGCCGTCGCCCAGGGTGGGGAGTTGGGCGTGGGCCAGACGCACAGGGAGAATGGCCGTACTGGCCAGGGCGAGCACCAGGGATGTCACCACCGCGCGCGCACGCCAGAGGCGGTGCGCCCGTGGGACCTGGCGCCCGGTCCCCACGCGGATGTCGCTTGAAGCCAGCGTGTGGGCCGCACCAGGGTGGTCGCCCGCTGCCGGGCCATATACAGGTTCGATAGGCAGGGTGGGGAGGGTCGCCACGCTTGGGATTTTCCGCATGGACCGTATGATGCCCTGACGCTCCAGTGTTTCCCCGAGGATTCAACTGGTTACCAAGAAATCGCCTGCCGCCTGCCATAGCCGTCTCCGGCAAAAGATCCCATGTCCAACCCTGATCAGACCTCCACGCCAACCCTCACTCACTTCGATGCCCAGGGCCAAGCCCACATGGTGGACGTGGGCGCCAAGCCCGCGACCCACCGCATCGCGGTTGCCACGGGCCGCATCGAGATGCAGCCTGCCACGCTGGCCATCATCGAGGCCGGCACCGCCAAGAAGGGCGACGTGCTGGGTATTGCACGGATTGCCGGCATCCAGGCGGCGAAGAGGACGAGTGATCTGATTCCGTTGTGCCATCCGCTGGCATTGACGCGGGTGGCTGTGGAGTTTGAGGTGGCTGGTGTGCAGCATCCTGGCGTGATCGGGATCGCCTGCACGGCCACCGTTGAAACCGTGGGCCAGACGGGGGTGGAGATGGAGGCAATGACTGCGGTGCAGATTGCCTTGCTGACGATTTATGACATGTGCAAGGCGGTGGATCGGGAGATGGTGGTGGAGGGAGTGCGGTTGGCCGAGAAGCGTGGTGGCAAGTCCGGAGAATACATCCACTGCGGCCATTCTTAACCTCTCATCGTGAGAATTGATGCTGCACGAGCAGCAACTACGGCTCCAATATTATAAACCGCATTGCAAAATTCCAGCGCAGTATTCTATACTGTAAACCAATATTTAGGTACCCATTCGGATGGGATTGCGTGCGCGACAACCGTCTTGATAAAATACTCAACGGCATTCGGATGGTGCATATTTAGCGGGCATATTTGCGAGCACCCGATTCCCCAGTCCACGGGCCGTGGCCACGGCTCCGGTTGCACTCGTACAAGCCCAATCAATCGGTCCTATTGCCGCGGCAACCGGTACGGCGTTATTTGCATTCGGGGCTAAATTGATATAGGCGCCATTCAAAGAGATCGGCATCCCATTACCAGCCGTAGCTGAAACCGCAATAGAAATAACCCATGGAGAAGAACCTGCCGCGCAGATTGCGGCGGTTGGCGCAGCGGTTCCCGCCCCCACGCAATAATTCAAAACGTATTTTGAAGATTTTTGGATTGGCGGTATATTATTAAGAGCGCCGGCAGCAGCATCTAGCCCGGTGGTACTATCGGAAAGAAAAGCTTCGCTCATTATTGTTTTCGCAGCCGAGCCAGCAAGAATAACCTCGCTGATTTTTGCACGTATAGTATAGTCCTGGTATGCAGGGAGAGCAATTGCGGCCAATATTCCAACGATTGCAACCACAACCATCAACTCTATGAGGGTAAACCCTTTGTTGAATAAACGCATTTTGTAACCTCGATTAGGTAATTTAATCAAACGCCACCATCAAGAACTGCAAAACCCATCAAACCTCGAAAAATGGAATTCACATAATCAATAGAGTGCTTCACCATATTTGAATTCCGTTAACATGTTTTGATCTGTAACTTTTTCAAACTTCCGAGTCGCGGCCTTCTGGGCTAAATCCAACTCAACAAAAGGCTCGTTCAGAAATTCATCAATTTTTGAAATCGAACCGGAATTGAAAAATTCTTTGCCCTGGATTTTTAGTGCTGAGTACAAATCTTTTATCCGGCGCGAATTCTTTTGAGCGCGAAAGTCAAAATTGGCGGCATATACAAAGTTTTTATACCTATAAACATTGGGAAATACATTGGCAGCCGTATAAAACGCATCGCCTGAACCCGTCGCATTGAATGCGAGTATTGCCCCCTCTGCCATTCTATGTTTCACTATTTCCATGAAATCTGAAGAAAGAAGCAAGCTGGAGTTGGCACGCCAATGCCAAGTTGTGTTCATAATCACAACATCATATTTTTGATTTTTATTGTTTCGAAGCCATCTTCGTGCGTCGTCCACCACAACGTTCACTCGCGGGTCCCTGAGGGCCTCTGATTGAAAGGGGTATGCCTTGGCTGCATCCAAGTACCCTGGATTGATCTCTACTACATCAATATGCTGAACATCTTGAAATGTATTTACCAAGGCTAGCCATGTTCCGATTGAAAGACCGACCATCAGAACTCTTTTTGGCTCCGGGTGCAAAGCAACGGCAAGCAGTGGTCGTTGAAGGCCATTCGTATTCAAGCCCGGGTCCAAGTTAGTTGTTCCATCATATACATTTCCGCCAAAAATCGCATCGTCTCCTTCCTTCTTGTGAATAATGGTAATTATTCCGTGGCGATTCTCTACAATGGTCTTTGCTCGGCCCGGGTTTTGATTTGCCATTTGCACTAGTTCATGCGGGTCCTGCTTCATGGTCAGCACAACAAGAATTACTGTCACAACAGCAAAAAACAACGTCGCCAAACTTCGGTGGTGAGCTTTCAAAAGAAGCAAAGAAAGGACCATGGATGCGATCAGTTGAAAAACACCGATGATGGCAAAGCTATTCTGGAGGCTGAACGAGTCTAAGAGTAAGTAACCCGTTACCAGCGGTCCAAGTGCAGCACCGAGCACGTTTGACGTATAGACTGCTGCGAACCTGCGCCCCTGTTTTCCCTCGTTTCCTTGATCAGCCCCTAGATGGTGAGCAATTGGAAAGATGAAGGCAATGACCACTGAAGAGGAAGAAATCACCAAGAATGCGCTCAATGGATCTTCAATACCGTGAGAGGTCATCCATCCAAACAAAGCAGGCAACATGAAAGTAAGAATTCCCGCAAACCCAAGCAGGATGATAGAGTATTTCCAAAGTACGGAATGATCTGCATTCCTCTTGCATGCGCGACTGCCCATGTGTGCACCAATTGCAATACCAATCAGATACGCCATGAGGACGAAACCGAATGCAAGCGGTATCGAGTATCGAGAAAACCCATACAGCCTAACCCAAAGTATTTCGACACTTAGACTTGCAAAGCCACAAATAAATGACAAAACGGGTGCATATTTATTATTATTGATCATGTTAATGCTCAACTCGAGTTGACAGCAAAACAGCGGTCAGAGCCAAAAGAGAAACAAGGACATTTCCAGAAGCAGCTGCGAGAATGCTGTGAGAAATCGTCAGAGCAGGGAACATGACGAAAGGCACAATTGCGGCACCAACAGCAGCACCCATAGTATTTACAAAGTAGAGCATTCCCACAGATACCCCGATATTTTCTTTTGACTCGTTGATCAGCAAGGTCAAAATAGGAAGCGTCATACCCATCAAAGTCGTTGGAACGACAAGGAACAAAAAGGAAATAACTGAGCTGACGCCGATACCTCCGCCTGCAGCCGCAAGGTAGTAATCAATCATTGGCAATGTAATCACAGTAGCTGCGCCATAGGCAGCGATTGACAACTCAACCGATATGTATATTTTTAAACGCATGGACGAATATTTATCCGCAACCCATCCACCAATCATTCCACCAAAACCAATACCCAGCATGAACACGGAAACCACGATGGTGACGGAATCCATGTCTACTCCAATTATTCCATAGAGCGATCTTTGCCAACAGATTTGATAGACAAGAGCGCTCACCCCTGATACAAAAAAACTCACCAATATTAGCACCGTGACCATAAAATCCCCAAAAATTCCATCCCAGATAATCTAGCCAGCCGAAATAAAGCAGAAATTTCTTTTTTTCGCTGAGTCAAAATTAATCAAAGCGCCGGAGACGCCAACCAATCGCGTCTTTTCTCGCCCCCCCTGCTTCTCCAAGAGATTCTCGCTATCATTTCTACCCAATACATTAATACCAGAAATTTCAAGAAGCGTGGAAGAAAGTGCTCCGGTGGTAAATGGTGCATTCTTGTTCGCGAGCAACTTTTCCCAGATGTCTCCTCTTACATTCCGCATCTCAGCGCTGAACCAGACAATGAGAGGAACATGATAAGCAGACTCAGTAAAACGCGAGGCGTCTCTGTATTTACATTTACCGCCAGGTAAATCAACCCCATGATCCGAAAAATATGCAACAACAGCCTTGGAGGCGCTCTTACTTACAAGACGTATTACTTCCGCTAAAAAGTAGTCAGTGTAAACCACACTATTGTCATAGCTGTCATTCAGCAACATCTCCTCTGAGACATCCCCACCCCTAGACTCATCGAAAATTCCAAACTCCTTGGGATATCTCTGCTTATAGTCAAAATGACTACCCATTGTGTGAAGAACTACTAATTTTTTTCCATTTTCTTTCAACACTTCAGCCAGAGGACTGATCAGCACCCCATCGAAACTCCCCGACGAATCGAATGTAGCCGGATTGAAAAATCTAACGACTGCAGATTCTCTTGCATGAACGGCAATTGAAGAATCAAACTTACCAAAGGGTGCCTGATTAGAGTACCAATATGTTTTGTATCCGGCCTCTTTAAATGCAGTGATAAAGGATGGGTCTGGATTTAAATCAACACTGCCATCAGGTCGCAATGCCGGGCGATTCGACAAAACACCAGGAACTGCACTTCGTGTAGCCGTTGACAATGCAATCACGTCCCCGAATACGACCATGTTGCTTTCTTTTGAAAGGCGTGGATTTGTTTCCCGTTCGTAACCGAGCAAGCTCCATCGACCAGCGCTAGAAGACTCGCCGACAACGATCACAACTAATTCTGGCATTTCCACATGTTGCGATAGCTTTATATTGACCTTCTTACTTGCTATTGCGGCCTGCACTCCTGCCATCTTGTTCTCTTCAATGCCGTATTGTTGAAATGCTACGACTATATTTACTGGAAAAATATCGAGCCACTGCTGACTCCACCCTTGGGCAACACGACCATCAAACGGATTAGACGAATCTTTTTTAGCAATCCAAGGCGGCATCCCAAGATTAGCGTAGGAGATAAAAATAATGAGAGGCAAGGCGGTAAGCGCCAGCAATCTCGTCTTCTGTGGCCACTCCAACCCTTGACGGTATGATGCCAACAAGGCCGCGCAATAGACACCAATCCAAAGTGATGAAACAGGAATCAACTTTTCGCCATATGCCAGGAAAAAATTGACCGTTTCGGCCGCGGATGTTTCCAATACCAGCGCCATCGATTGCGGAGATACAGGCACACCTAAATTGATGCGCGACCAGAGTTCGATAGGCACCAGGATTGCCAATGGTAATGCCACCAGGAGCCCGATCCATATCTTCTTCAGCACGGAAAAAAAGACAACCAATATGGATGAAGAAAAAAACAGCGCTTCACCATATCGGATATATTGAGTTGGAGTTCCGTCAAGGGTAGCCGTCAAACTAGCCGAAACAAATACCCCACAGAGGGCATAAAATAATAGCCACGCAAAATTCCGCCTGGCATTTTCCATTGAGAGGGAAGGCATACGGCTACCCTCTATTCTCAAAACCCATCGACATGGGAATAGCCGCGAATTCGCGCTGTGACGGGGTCAATAATTACCACCCAATCTGTGGACTTGCGACTAACGAGAGGCAGCCACCGAAGTTCATCCGGATTTTTGGTCTCAGAGTCCAGCGCAGTTTGAACAGCCTTTTGTAGAGAATTCTGCAGAACGTTCGATTGATCCGGTCGTCGAGCATTTAAATCGACTACAGATCGGGATTTCACAAGAACTTCCGGCACTTGCGATTGATAATCCTGCCACCAACTTGGCCGTTGACCTGGCTCAACTCCCTGAAGTGATGCATCAATGCTCGCAAATTTTTCTTCCCCAGTGTGAGCACGCCTTGCCGCGAGCACGCGAGGCGCCGATAGCGTCCAGGGATTGACCCATTCAGGCCAGCGATCAGCTTCAGATTCATCCAAGTCAGCATATCCAACTGCTCTGAATCTATCCACTTCAAAAACGATCGCCAAAGGATGAGTTTGACTAAGAGTATGAACTCCGTAGCCGAGAGCTGTCAATTGAAGCACAAGGATAAATCCCAAGTCCATCAGCAGTTCTTTCTTTTCCTTCTTGGGATCAAAGACAATCAATGTCAATATCGGTCCGCAAACTACATCTACGCACAGTACCAGTAGCAGAATCCCCATCCCTCCCGATATTTCTCCCCAAGGCTGAACAAACCAGGTAGAAAATGCAACATAAGCGAGCAAAGAAATAACAATACCTGAAGCCACCAAATGGGCTCCCGCCGCCCGCATGGCAAACAACCAACGATTGCTGCTGAAATTGAAACCGCGCATATCCAATTAATTTTCCAAAAAAAATGCCCGCGAATGCGGGCATTTCATACCTCATCCGCAACTAGCGAATAATTAACGGCATTCAGATGGTGCGTACTTGGCTGGCAGGCCGTTGGCTGCATCCAGAACCTTGTTGCCCAATCCGCGCGCGGTGGCCGTAGCATCAGTGGTGCTGGTGCATGCCCAGTCGATGGCGCCTTGTGCAGTCGACGAAGGAGTAAGCTTTTGCACGTTGGGCGAGAAATTCAGAACCTTGCCATTCAAGCCCGTGGGAATACCATTGCCCGCAGTAGCAGCAACCGCTACGGTGATGTTCCATGGGGAAGCCGTTGCGATGACCACATCGTCAACATACTTGGATTGCTTCTGCGAAGAGCTAACCGCCGCATAGGCAGTGGCTGCAGCCGTCAGACCGGTAATACCGTCCGTTTGGAATGCTTCGGACATCAGCGACTTGGCAGACGACGCAGCGATAACGGCTTCCGAAACCTTCGCGCGCACCGTGTAGTCTTGGTAAGCAGGCAAAGCGACAGCAGCCAAAATACCGATAATCGCCACAACGATCATCAATTCGATCAGGGTAAAGCCCTTTTGCATGGAACGCTTCATATAAATTCTCCTGGGAGTCGGTTGCAAGTGAACACCTGTCGAAAATTTCTCCAGGCTGACTCCACATCAGCAGGTTCCGTGCCACCCCTCTAACACTGCGTCACCGGGCCTGAACCGCTCCCCCAAATGGGTCATTTGTCACCAAAGTGTTTCCCCACCACCACTGAGGGCTTCATCGCGACATTCTTGTCACACCACAAACGTCACCATCTGCAACACAGTCGTCAGAACTCGAACTCGTCCCCTGCCTTGAGCCAATAAATGTCATGCGGAGCGGCCCCCCGGAGCCCCGCGCTCTGGTCGAAGCGGCGGATCTCTTCCATGATCAGCTCAGTCTCTGACGGCTTGGTATGGGTGATGTAGATGGGGCAGCACTTGCCGGGCGTCAGTTGGGCCAGTTCCTGCGCCAGGGTGTGGGGTGACAGATGCAGGCTGCGCTGGGCCAGGGCGGTTTCGCGGTTGCTGAAGGCGGTCTCGATGACCAGCATGGTGACGGGCAAGGCATTGACGCGTTGCCAGAAGTCCGGGTTGCGGCCCGTGTCACCGCTGAACACCCACCAGCCAGTGGTTCCGGCCACCGCGTAGCCCACGGCAGGCACCGTATGCACGGCAGGCAGAACCTCCAGGTGCACGCCTTCGACGTGCAGTCGCTCCCCTACCGAGATCGTCTGGTACTGCAGAAACGGCTGATCGGGCGTGGGAATGCGGCTGAAGTCCGGCCAGATGACATTGTTGAACATATGCGCCTGCAGGGCGGCGATGGTGCCGGGCAGCGCGTGCACCTGTACCGGGCTGCTGCGCAGCGACGACACCGCATCCAGCATCAGCGGCAGTGCCGCAATGTGGTCCAGGTGGGAATGCGTGAGGAACACATGATCGATGCGCCGCATTTCGTCCAGCGCTAGGTCGCCCACCCCTGTCCCTGCATCGATGAGGATGTTGTCATTGACCAGGAAGGAGGTGGTCCGGCAATCTTTGGCGATGGCCCCGGAGCACCCCAGTACGCGAACCTTCATGTCATGCAGTCCTGTTTGTTCCGTCTGTCTCTTCTGGCTGTCTGTTGTTCGTCTGCGTCTGCCGGCTACTTGGTATCGAATTGGGTGGCACCATCCCAGTCCGGCTGGAAGGGTAACACCCGCAGGGCCTCCATGCGGCCGGCATACAGCGAATACAGGATGCTCGCAGGTTGCAATGCCTGCAAATTCTGCAAAAGCAGGGCACATGCATCCCATTCCTGGGCCCGGTAGCTGGCGAGGAACTCGTGCCACAGGGCCAGTTGCTGCTCCCGCTCGGGCGACAGCGGCTCGGCCACCGTGCCCACGGGCGTGTAGATGGTGACTGCCTGGGCCTTGCCCTTCACGCGCACCCGGTCCAGCTCCTGCCAGATGAATCCCGGGGCCATGGCACGGGTCGTGTCGCTGACCACCACGGTCACGCCGTAGGTCTTGGACAGCCCTTCCAGACGGGAGCCCAGGTTGACGGCGTCGCCGATCACCGTGTAGCTGCGCCGGATGTCCGAGCCCATGTCCCCCACGCACATGGTGCCGGTGTTCAGGCCGATGCCCACGCCGATCTCCGGCAGGCCCTTGCTGCGGTGCTCTTCGTTGAGCTCGGCCACGGCCCGCACCATGTCCAGCGCGGCCATGACCGCCATGTGGGCATGCTCCGGGGTCACCACCGGGGCCCCCCAGAACGCCATCACGCAGTCGCCCATGTACTTGTCGATGGTGCCGTGCCGGCTGCGCAGGATATGCGTCAGGCGGCTGAACACGCCATTGAGCAGCGCCTGCAGCTGCAACGGCTCCATGCGCTCCGACAGGGCGGTAAAGCCGCGCATGTCGCAGAACATCACCGTCAGTTCCTGGTTGGTAGCCTGCATGCTGTAACGCTCGGGCTCCTTGACCATTTCGTCCACCAGCTCGGGCGGCACATAGGTGCCGAACAAGGTGGCCAGCTCCCGCTTGGACCGGCTTTCCACGAAATAGCCGTAGACCATGTTCAGCGCGAAGGCGGAAAGCGCCATCACCAGGGCCGTTGCCAGGGGCATGACCAGGCCATGCGCCAGGTACAGCCAGAGATTGCCCCCCACCAAGCCTGACACCAGGGCCGCACTGAGCAGTACCGCCCACCCCGCCGTCAGCAACGGAAGCAGCAATGCCAACAGCAGGCCGGAAAACAACAGCTGAAGCACGTCAAAGCCCCGCGCGTATTCCGGCTGGACGATGTTCGTGCCGTCCAGAAAAGCCGACAGCACATTGGCATGCGTCTCCACACCAGGATAATTTCTTGCCACGGGAGTCGCGCGCAGATCCACCAACCCGGGTGCAGTGGATCCGACGAGCACCATGCGGTCCTTCAGACTGCCCGCCGTCAGCCGCCCTTCCAGTACATCGCTGGCCGAGATGTAGCGAAACGACCCTCCCGTTACATCGCCCAGACCGCGGTAGGGCACCAAGGCGGTCAGCCTGTCGTCGACCGGCAGCGTGAGGGAGCGTCCGCCCGTGCGCAGAATGAGGCCCTGCAGCACATCATGGTCCCCCTCTGAGCGTGCGTAGAGCGGATACAGGTCCGGCATGCCCAGTGCGGTCCGCAGCATGGCCAGGGCCAGCGACTCGTAGTAGCGCCCCTGGTACTCCGCCAGCAGCGGCAAGGCGCGCACGATGCCATCGGGGTCGGTGGCGGAATTGAAGAATCCGGCCGAGGCAGCCGCCAGAGCGAACGTCTCTACATTTCCGCCATAACCGACCCAGGAGGTAGAAGCGAGGGGACGCCCCCGAAGGCGTTCCACAGGCAGCGCAGGTTCGGGCAAAGCGCCCCGACTCCGGCCATCGCGGTCACTGGTAAAGTAGTACCCCAGCACCACGGGCCGACCCCGCAGCGATTCGGCAAAAAGCGCATCGTAGTCCAGCGACGGTGCCAGACGGCTAAGCTGCTCGGAAAAGCCGGGTTGCCCGCGCAAGGGACCATCGGCCAGGCGCCGCAGGTTCGCTAGGCCCGAGCTGGAGTCAGGCTCCGCGAAGAGCACGTCGAAACCGAGCACCGCAACCTGCTGGCGCTCCAGCAGTTCTGTGGCCAAGCGGGCCATCTTGTCGCGCCCCCAGGGCCATCGGCCCACACGCTCCAGGCTGTGCTCATCGATATCGACGATGACGATGCGCTCGTCCATCGTGCGCGGCATGGTCGCCAGCAAGCGGGTGTCGTAAACAATGCTCTCAAGCCGGTCCAGCACCGGCAGGTGCAGGATACCCACCACATGCAGCAGCGCAAACGCCAGCGGGAGCATCGTCACCGCCATGCGACGCCAGCGGCGCGCCAACCAGTGGGCGATCCGTTGGCGCATGGACCTAACCCGGCAGTGCCTGGTGGTTCATGGCAATGTCCATGGCACAGGCCGGTTTGGGTAGCCGGAGGCCAGCGCGCCCGTCAGGTCTGCTCGAACTGCATCTCGGTGCCTGCCAGCTCCAGCTTGTCGCCGTGCTTGAGCGGCACCGGCGACAGCCCGATGGCCGAGCCGTTGAGCAGCGGCATGTCCGGGCCTTCCACATGCGCCAGCACGAAGCCGTGGTGGCGCTTGGTGATGGAGGCCACGGCAACGCCCGGCTTGCCAATGGTGGTCACCACCTTGAGCAGCGAGACCTCGCGCCCTGCGGCTGCGCCGGACATGACCTTGATCACCGCCGTGATCGGTGCGGGTGGCGGGGCACCCGGCAGCCCTGCCGGGCGCGATACGGCGCCCAGCGGCGGCACCATGCCGGGCTTGAAGATCATGGTCTTCTCGAAATTCTCGCCCTCGGCCTCGTGCAGGAAGCGGATCTTGTACTTGCCCACTTCCACCGTATCGCCATTGCGCAGCTCCTGGCGCTTGACGGCCTTGGCATTCACGTAGGTACCGTTGGTGCTGCCCAGGTCCTCGATCTCGACGTCATTCCCGACCATGTGGAAGATCGCGTGCTCGCCGCTCACCGCCAGGTTGTCGATCACGATATCGTTGTACGGCCTGCGTCCAAGGGTGGTGCGGTCCTTGGTCAACTGAACTTCCTTGATGACGACGCCGTCGATCGAAACGATCATTCTGGGCATGATCCACTCCTGATTTGAGATTTGTTATGGGCCGGCACCGTCATGCAGCACCCAGCAGGCGGGACATCAGGCTGCGCTTCTTGCCCCCCGCACCAGCCTGTACCAGCAGTACGCTAACGTTATCACGACCGCCGTGTGCATTGGCGGTATCAATAAGCAATGTGGTTTTTTCCTCCAGCGGGAGGGATGCACGCACCATCTCCGCCAGATCGGCATCGGACACCATGTCCGTGAGCCCGTCCGAGCACATCAGGAACAGGTCGTGCGGCGCCACCTGGAATTCATTGACTTCCATGAGCACATTGGGCTCCACGCCCAGAGCGCGGGTGACCAGGTTGCGGTTCGAGGAGATCGCCGCCTGGTGCGGCGTGAGGATGCCGGCATCCACCTGCTCCTGCAGCCACGAGTGGTCACGCGTGATCTGCTGCAGCACTCCGCCGCGCAGGCGGTAGCAGCGTGAATCGCCGATGTGCCCAAGAATCAGCCGGGATCCCTGGAAGATGCCCGCCACCAGCGTGGTCCCCATGCCGGCGTACTGCGGGTTCGAAAGCGACGCCCCCAAAATGGCATGGTTGGCGTTTTCCACGCAGATTTCCAGCGCTCGGCGCACATCCGTCGCCTGGGGGGTACTGCCGGCCTGGGACAGCCAGCGGGCCATTTCCGTGCGGATGAAGGTGGTGGCCATGCCGCTGGCGACTTCGCCTGCGTTGTAGCCCCCCATGCCATCGGCCAGGATGGCCAGCTGGGCATCCCGGTCGATCGCGACGGCGTCTTCGTTGTTGCTGCGCACCCGCCCCCGATCGGTGCGCGCAAAAAAATCGTAATTCATGGATAAAGCGGCACAGGCCTCATCGGGCGCTGGATGGCGGCAGCGAAGAGTCCCTCTGTGCAGGATATTCCGTCACTGTTTCCTGAAAGTCCGCCATGTCGTTCCGTGTTGCCTTGCGAGCCGCATCATAGACGACTGTCCGCTGGTTTGTGCCGGTTTCAGCGGCTACCAGCGCTGCCAGTGCACGCCGGATCTCGGCCGCAAACTGGCGCCCCGTCTGGTAACGGGCTTCGGGGCGTTTCATCATCGACAGCGCCACCACCTCAGCCACCTCGGCCGACAGCTCGGGCCGCAGCGTGCGCACGTCGGGCGCCGGCACGCTGGCAATCTTATGCATCAGCTCGGGCATGGAGGCTCCGCGCAGCGGCAACGAGCCGGTGAGCATCTGGAACAGCGTCACGCCCAGCGAATACAGGTCCGAGCGCCCGTCCACCTTCTTGCCCGCCAGCTGTTCGGGCGACATGAAGCTCGGTGTGCCCAGTACCAGCCCCGTGCGGGTCTTGCTGGAATCGGTGATGCGCGCAATGCCGAAGTCGGTCACCTTGACCGCATCGGTCGCCGCGTCGAACATGACGTTGGCCGGCTTGATGTCGCGGTGCACCACCTGGTTGGCATGGGCATAGTCGAGCGCCTCGGCCACGCGGGCCGCCACCGACAGCGCCAGCGGCACCGGCAGCAGGTTGCCCTCCTTGCAGAAGGGCGACAGGTCCGTCCCCTTGAGGAACTCCATGGAGATATAGGCCAGGTCGTGCTCCTCGCCCGCATCGAAGATGGTCACGATGTAGGGATGCTGCAGGCGCCCCGCCGTCTCGGCCTCGCGAAAGAAGCGCGCACGGGCGTCGATCAGCCCGTCGCCCTCGAACTCCTGTCCCAGGGCCAGCGTCTTGATGGCCACCATGCGGCCGATCTTCGGATCGCGCCCCAGGTACACCACGCCCATGGAACCCTTGCCGAGCTCCTTGGTGATTTCGTAGCGGCCCAGCATGGGCAGACCGATGGTCGCGTCGCCCGGCAGGCGCGGCGTGGCCGGCACGCTGGGCATGGGCATCGGTGCCGAACTCGGTGGCGGCGCCGTGTCGGGCTGGCCCGAAGCCGACTTGGCCCGGGCGCGCATCTTCCGGTAGCGGGTCTTGGCGTCCTTGTACTGCCTGTCGTGGCGCAGGATGCGCTCGTACACCAGTTTGGCCATGGCGTAGTTGCGCTTGCGCTCGAAATCCTGTGCCAGGTGGTACAGGTTGTCCTTGAGGGCCTCGGTCATCGGCAGGCGGCGAAAGTGCTCGAACGCCTGCTCCAGCTTGCCCTGGCCATGCAGCGCCAAGCCCAGCATGCGCTTGGACTCGGCTGCCTCGGCAGACTTCGTGCGGGAAGAGCCCCCACCACCGCGCAGCTTCAGCGCCAGCATGGCGGCCTGCCCCACGGCCACCACCAGCGCAGCCCCCAGCAGGGAGAAGGAGATCAGCGCGTGCTCCAGTGCCAGCCACTGGGCCCCGGCCAGTGCCAGCAGCAAGGCCATGCTCACGGCCAGGCCGGCCAGTGCACTCACCTGCGGCAACGCCAACGCCAGGTACAGCACTGCCGCCACGATGGCCAGCCATGCCACTGGCAGCTCCCAATCCGGCGCCGTCACGGCATGGCCCTGGCGGATGGTCGACACCATCTGCGCCAGCACCTCCACCGGGTACAGCGACTGGCCGCCCGGCGTTGCCAGGGGCGCCGCCTGTGCGGCCGAAGTGAAACCCACCAGCACGGTCTTGCCCTGGAAGCCGGAGGCGCCCGCCGGAGACAGCACTTGTGCGAACGCGGTCCGGGCAAACACCGGCTGGCCGCTTTCCGGCGCATGGAACAGGGGCCGCAGCACCGACGTACTGTCGGTCGCAATACCCAGGCTGCCCAGGCGCAACCAGGGCGCAGCGGCCTGCAGGCGCAGATCGGACGCGCCCAGTTGCAGGCTGCGCAGCACCGTCAACAGCGCGACCGATGGCACTGCGGCGCTGTCATGCGCCAGCAGCAGAGGCATCTGGCGCAGCACACCGTCGGGGTCAGAGTCCAGCTGCAGGTGGCCAATGGCAGATGCCGCCGCACCCAGGACCGCGGGGGGATGCCGCCCCGAGGCCGCAGGCACGGCATGCTCTCCCGGATTGGCCAGCGCGCTGCGGCGCACATACGGCGGCAGCGGTGTGGCAGGGCCGGTCGCCGCATACTGCGACACCAGCACCACGTTGCCTGCGCGCTGCATGCTCGCAGCCAGCCGCGCATCGCCCGACAGGGCGGCGCTGTCCGCGCCAGGCACGCCAGCCGCCTGTGGCTCGCCAGACACGGCGGGAGCAGGAAGGGGCAAGGGGCGGGCCGGCGTTTCCGGCAGCGGCATGGTGTAGACGATGGCCCGGGCGCCGGCGGCCGTGAGCTGGTCTACGAAACGGGCGTGGACCTCGGGCTGCCAGGGCCAGGGCCCCAGGGTCTTGAAGCTGCGGTCATCGATGCCGACAACCGCCAGGTCTGCAGCGGGCTCGGCCGACGTGCTGCCGACGGCGGCGTCGTACATGGCCAGATCCAGCCGGTGCACCCAGCCCATCGCGCTGGCCACGGCCACCACGACGGCGGCCACCAGTGCGCAGACAAAGCCATCGGTACGCCACCAAACCAGCTGCTGTCCCGATGTTGTTCTGCCCACTTGCAATCGATCCACGGAGGTAATGAGATACCTTTAGAAGCAATTTCCAAGCCCGGCCCCGGGCGGCCCTTGGCGCGCCCCAGACCCCATGGTCGCGGCCCTTGCCTGCCGTTCTTGTCGCTGGCACGCAACGCTCGGCGCTGCAAGTGCCATTTTTGTCAGGTCGAGGCGGCCGCGCGGCTGGCGCGGCGCTGCCAGAGCTTGCCACCGCCCACCACCAGAATGGCGCCCAATGCCGCAGCCACATAGTGCAGCGAAGGATGCGCCGCCACCAGGCCCTGCAGTGCCGTATCGCCAGCGATGGTCTCGCCCGCCACCCAGCCAATGAGGGCCGCGCCCAGCACCACGATCACCGGGAAACGCTCCATCAGCTTGATCATCATCGTGCTGCCGAACACCACCAGCGGAATGCTGATGGCCAGGCCCAGGACCAGCAACAGGGTGCTGCCCTGTGCGGCAGCAGCCACGGCGATCACGTTGTCCAGGCTCATGACCAGATCGGCCACCAGAATGGTACGGACTGCGGCCATCAGGCTCCCATAGGTCTTGGATTCGCCTTCGTCCTCGTCACCATCGCTGAGCAGCTGGAAGCCGATCCACAGCAGCAGGCAGCCGCCCACGATCTGCAGGAAGGACAGGGCCAGCAGCTTGGCTGCCACCACTGTGAGCAGCACGCGCAGCACCACCGCTGCGCCGGAGCCCCAGAACACTGCCTTGCGTTGCTGCTCAGGTGGCAGCGAGCGTGCCGCCAGGGCGATCACCACCGCGTTGTCACCCGAGAGGATGATGTTGATCCAGACGATCTTGATCAGGCCGATCCAGAAGTCGGCACCTTGCAGAAATTCCATTGTCGATGACTCCACTGTTATGAATGCAAGAAGCGCCCGGAACCGGGGTTCCGGGCGCTTCTTTTTTTGGAGCGGCCAGTGTATCGGGCACTTGCGCCCGATGCGTCCGTAATTGTGCTTACGGACGGGTGTGCTTACTTCAGCTGGGCCTTGAGCAGCTTGCCCAGTTCCGAGGGGTTGCGCGTGATGATGAAGCCGGACTCTTCCATGATGGCCAGCTTGGCATCGGCCGTGTCGGCACCACCGGAGATCAGCGCGCCGGCGTGGCCCATGCGCTTGCCGGGAGGCGCCGTCACGCCAGCGATGAAGCCCACGATAGGCTTCTTCATGTTGGCCTTGCACCACTGGGCGGCTTCGGCTTCATCGGGTCCGCCGATTTCGCCGATCATGATCACGGCATCGGTGTCCGGATCGTCGTTGAAAGCCTTCATCACGTCGATGTGCTTCAGGCCATTGATGGGGTCACCACCAATGCCCACGGCGCTCGATTGGCCCAGGCCCACTTCGGTCAGCATGGCCACGGCTTCGTACGTCAGCGTGCCGGAGCGGCTCACGACGCCGATGCGGCCCTTGCGGTGGATGTGGCCGGGCATGATGCCGATCTTGATTTCGTCGGGCGTGATCAGGCCGGGGCAGTTGGGGCCCAGCAGCAGCGTGCGCTTGCCGCCGGCGGCTTCCTTGGCCTTCATCTTGTTGCGCACTTCGAGCATGTCGCGCACCGGGATGCCTTCGGTGATGCAGATGGCCAGGTCCAGGTCGGCCTCGACGGCTTCCCAGATGGCGGCAGCAGCGCCTGCGGGCGGCACGTAGATCACCGACACGGTGGCGCCGGTCTGCGATGCGGCTTCCTTGACGGAGGCGTAGATCGGGATGTTGAAGATCGACTCGCCGGCCTTCTTGGGGTTCACGCCCGCCACGAAGGCGTTCTTGCCGTTCGCGTATTCCTGGCACTTTTCAGTGTGGAACTGGCCGGTCTTGCCCGTGATGCCCTGGGTGATGACCTTGGTGTCTTTGTTGATGTAGATCGACATGTGTGTTCTCCGGGCTTACTTGACGGCAGCAACGATCTTGGTCGCAGCTTCGGCCATGGTGTCTGCGGCGATGATGGGCAGGCCGGACTCGGCCAGCATCTTCTTGCCCAGCTCTTCGTTGGTGCCCTTCATGCGCACGACCAGCGGCACGTTCAGGTTCACGGCCTTGCAGGCCGTGATCACGCCGGTGGCGATGGTGTCGCACTTCATGATGCCGCCGAAGATGTTGACCAGGATGCCTTCGACCTTGGGGTTCTTGAGCATGATCTTGAAGGCTTCGGTGACCTTCTCGGGGGTGGCACCGCCGCCCACGTCCAGGAAGTTGGCCGGCTCGCCGCCGAACAGCTTGATGGTGTCCATGGTGGCCATGGCCAGGCCGGCGCCGTTGACCAGGCAACCGATGTTGCCGTCCAGGCTGATGTAGGCCAGGTCGAACTTGGAGGCTTCCACTTCGGCCGGATCTTCTTCGTCCAGATCGCGGAAGGCCACGATTTCAGGATGGCGGAACAGCGCGTTGGCGTCGAAGTTGAACTTCGCGTCCAGCGCCATCAGGTTGCCCTTGGAGTCGCAGTTCAGCGGGTTGATTTCCACCAGCGACGCATCGGTGTCCATGTAGCACTTGTAGATCTTCGCGAAGATGTCTACGGCCTGGTCGATGGAAGCGCCGGTCAGGCCAATGGCTGCGGCAACCTTCTTGCTTTGCTCGACGGTGATGCCGGTCAGGGGATCGATCATCTCGGTGATGATCTTCTCGGGCGTGGAGTGGGCCACTTCCTCGATGTCCATGCCGCCTTCGCTCGAAGCGATCAGCGCGACCTTCTGCGTGCCGCGGTCGGTGACCAGCGAGACGTACAGTTCGTTCTTGATGTCGGCACCGTCTTCGATGTACAGGCGGCGGACCTTCTGGCCTTCGGGGCCGGTCTGGTGCGTCTTGAGCTGCATGCCCAGAATTTCGCCAGAAATGCGCTTGACGTCGTCAATGGTCTTGGCGACCTTGACGCCGCCGCCCTTGCCACGGCCACCGGCGTGGATCTGGGCCTTGACGACCCACACGGGGCCGCCGAGTTTCTGGGCTGCTTCGACGGCTTCTTGCACCGTGAACGCGGGAATGCCACGCGGAACGGGCACACCAAAATTGCGCAAGATTTCCTTGCCTTGGTATTCGTGAATCTTCATGAGGTCTCTCTCAGGGAAGGGTGGTAGTTACCCGTTTACCATGAACAGTTGTCTGGCCGCGGGCTTGGGACATGGCAACCGGCGACTGTATCATGCTGCGACGCACCATCCCCTGTGCCTAACACGTACAGCATTGGCGTCCATCCATTCTTACCCCCGGCAGTCCACGCTGCCAGACCAGCAGGAGCACCCCATGTCCAGAGTCTTTATCGATGGCGAAGCCGGCACCACGGGCCTGCAGATCCGTGAACGCCTGCAGGCCATGCCCGAGGTCGAGCTGGTCAGCATTGCACCCGAATTGCGCAAGGACCCGGCTGCCAAGCGCGACCTGATCGCGGGCGTGGACCTGGTCGTTCTGTGCCTGCACGACGAAGCCGCGCGCGACACCGTGGCCATGGTGGACGGCATCGAGCAATCCACCGCCCGCAAGATCAGGATCATCGACGCGAGCACCGCGCACCGCACCGCGCCCGGCTGGGTCTTCGGCTTCCCCGAGCTGGCCGCCGGCCAACCCGAGGCCGTGGCCGCCGCGACCCGTGTGGCCAACCCCGGCTGCTATGCCACCGGCGCCATCGCACTGCTGCGCCCCCTGGTCGATGCCGGGCTGGTTCCCGCCGACTTTCCCCTTGCGCTGCCCTCGGTGAGTGGCTATTCGGGTGGCGGGCGCACCATGATCGAGGCCTACCAAAAGGGCGAAGCGCCGCTGTTCGAGCTGTACGCCCTGGGTCTGGCGCACAAGCACCTGCCGGAGATCATGCACTACACCGGCATCACCCGCCGGCCCATCTTCGTGCCCTCGGTGGGCAACTTCGAGCAGGGCATGCTGGTACAACTGCCCCTGCACCTCGATACCCTCCCCGGCGCGCCCAAGGCAAGCGACCTGCACGACGCCCTGGCCGCACACTACGCCAAGAGCAACACCCCCGAGCAGTGGGTCAGCGTGCTGCCCGCCACGGCCGACGGCAAGCTCGATGCCCTGGCGCTCAACAACACCAACAAGCTGGAGTTGCGCGTGTTCGCCAACGAGACCTACCGCCACGCGGTGCTGGTGGCGCGCCTCGACAACCTGGGCAAGGGTGCCAGCGGCGCCGCAGTGCAGAACCTCAAGCTCATGCTGGGTCTGTGATTTTCTGCACGCCGGGCGGGCCAGGCACGGCCCGCGCCATGGCGTGCACGGCACCCCGCCACCCATAATTGCGCCACACCGGGCCCCTGCCCCGGTGAGCGAAAGGGCTGGCATGAAGACATCTCCATGGTGGGTGGCTGCGGCCCTGGTGGCCACACTGGCAGGGCCCGCCTCGGCCCAGACCCGGGTGCCGGCACAGGACATCAAGGGCCTGACCGATCCCGCAGGGCTCAAGCGCTACGCCGGCTCGGTGCTGCTGTACCGCGATGACGCCGCCTACGATGAACTGCGTTTCCCCGCCGCCAAGGTGGTCAGCCAGAGCGACGACAAGCTGGTGGCGCCCCGCAGCCTGGACCGCGCCGGCCAGCGCACCGCGCTGCAGTACGTGGCGCCCGCCGGCCGCTCCTCGCTCGAAGTGTTGCGCGGTTACCAGCAGGAGCTCAAGGCCGCCGGCTTCGAGACCTCCTTCGAATGCGCAGGCGATGCCTGCGGCGGCTCCAACATCTTTGCCCACAGCCTGCCGCGCTCGCTGCTGCCCGGCGGCTGGGCCGGCAAGGTGGGCGACAACAGCCCCGCCGCCTGCGCCTCGGGTACCCTGGCCGACCTGCGCTACGCCCTGCTCGACAACAAGGCCACCGGAGTGGGCATGGCGGTGATGACCTGGAACCCCGACATCACCTCGGCCTACTGCGACGAGAAAGAGTTCCAGAAGCACACCACCATCACCGTGGTACGCGTGGAACCCAAGGCGCGCGAGCAGCAGATGGAAACGCTGTCGTCGAGCGAAATCGCCAAGGGGCTCGA
This sequence comes from Acidovorax sp. Root217, assembly GCF_001428645.1. Taxonomy (NCBI): domain Bacteria; kingdom Pseudomonadati; phylum Pseudomonadota; class Betaproteobacteria; order Burkholderiales; family Comamonadaceae; genus Acidovorax; species Acidovorax sp. Root217. Next base: position 426,113 of record NZ_LMIH01000006.1, on the reverse strand, counting down.
TGCCAACGGCAAGGTCGCCATCTACGGCATCCTGTTCGACACCGGCAAGGCGGACATCAAGCCTGACAGCAAGGCCTCGCTGGACCAGATCGGCGCGTTGCTCAAGCAACAGGCCGGCCTGAAGCTCCATGTGGTGGGCCATACCGACAACGCCGGCAACCTGCCTGCCAACATCGACCTGAGCCGCCGCCGCGCCGATGCCGTGGCGGCAGCGCTGGCCAGGGACTACGGCATTGCCCGCGACCGGCTCACCGCCAACGGGGTGGCCAGCCTGGCACCCGTGGCTTCCAACGGGTCCGACGCAGGGCGCGCCAGGAACCGGCGCGTGGAGCTGGTTCTCCAGTAGCGCATCCACTTTGCGCCCCAGGGCTCGCGCCCGACTTCAGACCTCTTCGTCGTCCCCGACACCGCGCACCACCCGGTGCACGACGTCGCCCGAAAAGCCCCGCGCCATCAGGAAGCGCACCTGCTTGGCACGCGCCTGAGGGTCGGCAGCGGGCTCGCCAAAACGGCGGCGCCACACCTCGCGGGCGCGCGCCAGTTCCGTGTCCTGCAATTGCGCCAGGGCCTGCTGCACTACCTCGCCGCCCACGCCCTTGGCCTGCAGCTCCTGGCGGATGCGCGCGGCGCCCATGCGGCCGGCACGCAGGTTCACGACCGAGGCCACCACGCGCTCCTCGCTGATGAAGTCCTTCTCCTCCAGTTCGGCCAGCACCGCATCCAGGTCCTCGCCCTCCTGCACATGCGGGCGCAGCTTGCGCAGCAGTTCGGCGCGTGAATGCTCGCGCTGGCCCAGCAGCCGCAGAGCGCGGCCTTTGAGGGAGAGGGTGCCAAAGCCCATGGGTTTCGATCCGCAGTTGAACGACAAGTGGATGGGACAGCGAAGTCGCAAACGACAACGGCCACCGCTCCATGCAAGAGCGATGGCCGCCATCGTCTGCGGCAGAGGCTGCCTATGACAGCCTTTGCCTGGCGATGCTCAATGCATCACTCTTCGGATGCAGCCGGGGCCGCGGCCTGCAGCGCGTCGGGCAGGAGCGCAATGCCCAGGCCTTCACGCACCTTGTTCTCGATCTCGCGGGCGAGGTCGGGGTTCTCGCGCAAGAACTCGCGCGCGTTGTCACGGCCCTGGCCGATCTTCTCGCCGTTGTAGGCATACCAGGCACCCGACTTCTCGACGATCTTGGCGGTCACGCCCATGTCGATGATCTCGCCCTCGCGGCTGATGCCCTCGCCGAAGAGGATGTCGAACTCGGCCGTCTTGAAAGGCGGGCTCACCTTGTTCTTGACCACCTTGACCTTGGTTTCGTTGCCAATGGCTTCGTCGCCCTTCTTGATGGTGCCGGTGCGGCGGATGTCCAGGCGCACCGAGGCGTAGAACTTGAGCGCATTGCCGCCGGTGGTGGTTTCGGGGCTACCGAACATCACGCCGATCTTCATGCGGATCTGGTTGATGAAGATGACCATGCAATTGGTCTTCTTGATCGTGGCCGTCAGTTTGCGCAGCGCCTGGCTCATCAGGCGGGCCTGCAGGCCGGGCAGGGCATCGCCCATTTCGCCTTCGATTTCGGCCTTGGGCGTGAGTGCGGCGACCGAGTCGATGACGATCAGGTCCACGGCGCCCGAGCGCACCAGGCTGTCCACGATCTCGAGCGCTTGCTCACCGGTGTCGGGCTGGCTGATCAGCAGGTCGGACAACTGCACACCCAGCTTCTGGGCGTACTGCACGTCCAGGGCGTGCTCGGCGTCCACGAAGGCGCAGGTGCCGCCTTGCTTTTGCATCTCGGCAATCACCTGCAGCGTGAGCGTGGTCTTGCCCGAGGATTCCGGGCCGTAGATCTCGACCACCCGGCCACGTGGCAGGCCGCCCACGCCCAGCGCGATGTCCAGGCCCAGCGATCCGGTGGAGACGACCTGGATGTCCTCGATCACCTCGCCTTCGCCCAGGCGCATGATGGTGCCCTTGCCGAATTGCTTCTCGATCTGGGCGAGCGCAGCCGCCAGCGCCTTGGCCTTTTCGGTGTTGACGGGGAGGGCGGGGTTGGTGCCTTTGACTGCGACGTCCATGAGAAAACTCCTTGAGAAACAACAGGTTGGGTGTTTGCACTTCGTCTGCAATTAACTACAGGCTGGATGCTTGAACAGTAGTTTATGCGAGGCATTGAACGGCCGCAACGTGCTATTTGGTCAGTTTGCCTGACAATATAAGCATGCCCGATTCTTCATCCGCCCCACCCCAGGCACCTGCCGACGATGGCTGGCGCCAGACCCACCTGGGCCGCCTGCTCGGCCACGCAATGCGCCGCTTCGATGCCCGGGTGCTGCAGCTCATGGCGCGCAATGTGGAGGTGCCGCTGGCCCTGTCCAACCTGGCGGCACGCGACCAGGTGAGCGCGGCGCACGTGCACATCACGCGCCACTTGGCACTGCAGGGCGACCGCCTGACCGACCTGGCCCAGCGTGCCGGCATGACCAAGCAGGCCATGGCCACCCTGGTGGACCAGTGCGAGGCCTGGGGCCTGGTCACGCGCGAGGCGGACCCGCTGGATGCACGCGCGCGGCGCGTGTGCTTCACGCCCACCGGCCTGGCCTGGCTGCAGGCCTTTCGCGATGCGGTGGCCCAGGCCGAAGCCGAGTTCCGGGCCGAGGTGGGCAGGGACGTGGCCACGGTGGTGGCCATCGGGCTGGAAGCCTACGCCAGTGGCGACACGACGGGTGACGGCGCCAGCCGCAGGGACAGCGCCAGGGGCTGAGGACAGGAACCTGTTCAGGCAGGTGGCGTGGGCATGCCCGAAGGTTCGGCACAGGCCAGCAGCCATTGGCGGAACTGCTGCAGGGTCTGCAGCTGGTTGCGCCCCTCGGGGTAGCAGAACCAATAACCGACTTCGCTTTGGTAGCCGCAGCCGGGCAGCGGTTCGCGCACCAGGCCGCTGGTGATCTCGTCCTGCACCAGGCAACGCGGCACCAGCGCCAGGCCCATGCCGGCCATCACCGCGCGGATCATGGACTGGAACTGGTCGAACTGCGGACCGGCCAGCGGATTGAGCCCCTGCACGCCATGCATTTCGCTCCAGCGCAGCCAGGCCTCGGGCACCGTAACGTGGCGCAGCAAGGTGTGGCGCGCCACGTCGCGCGGACTGTCGATGGCCCAGTCCGCCACGCGGGTGCGCGGCGCGATCAGCGCCACGTCCTGCCCCGTCAGGTAGTGGGCATGCGCGCCAGGCCAGTGGCCATCGCCGAAGAGGATGGCGCAGTCGAGCTCGGGCCGCTCGAAGTTGTAGCTGTGCACATAGGGAACGAAGTGCAGCGTGACCTGCGGGTGCTGCTGCTGGAACTGCGGCAGCCGCGGGATGAGCCACTTGGCAGCGAAGGTGGGCAGGCTCGACAGGTGCAGCGCGCCGCCGCCGTCGTCGCTGGTGATCAGCTCCAGCGTTGCGGCTTCGAGCTGGGCCAGCACGGCCCGCACGGCCTTTTCGTAGCGCTCCCCGGCGGGCGTGAGCGCCAGGCGCTTGCGGCTGCGCTCGAACAGCGGCACACCCACCCAGCCCTCCAGTTCCTTGACCTGCTTGCTCACTGCACTCTGAGTCAGGTGCAGGGCCTCGGCCGCGCGCGAAACGCCGCCGAACCGGGTCACGGTGGAAAAGGCACGCAGAAGGTGCAAGGGTGGGGAGAGGCGTCGAAGAGAAGACATAGTAAGTTCTCAAATCATTCCATATTGGAATGTTATCAGGCACATCCATTGCTTGGTAGTGGGCACCGGATCATTTAATCTCAAACCCCCTTCATAGGAAAACCGCACATGAAACGCCGTCACCTGCTCACCACCCTGGCTGCTGCATCTTTCATTCCTGGAATGTCCTTTGCGCAAGAAGGCAAGCCCCTGCGCATCGTCGTGCCCTTTCCACCCGGCGGCGCCACCGACATCACCGTGCGCGCCCTGCAGGAGTCGCTCACCCGCATCCTCAAGCAGCCTGTGGTGCTGGACAACCGTGCCGGCGCAGGCGGCTCGATCGGCATGGCCGAAGTGGCGCGCGCCCCGGCCGACGGCCTCACGCTGGGCGTGGCCACCCTGTCCACCCACGGTGTGAACCCCGCCGTCTACAGCAAGCTGCCCTACAACCCGCTCAAGGACTTCGTGGGCGTGACCGAGATCGTCAAGGCCCCCGGTGTGGTCGTGGTGAATCCTGCCGCGCTGCCGGTCAAGGATTTCGCCGACCTGGTGAAGTACCTCAAGGCCAACCCGGGCAAGGTGTCGTTCGCGACGCCCGGCAACGGCACCATCGGCCACATGTGGGGCGAGCTGTTCAAGAGCAGCACCGGCACCTCCATGGTGCACATCCCCTACCGTGGTGCAGGCCCGGCCATCAACGACGTGCTGGCCGGCCAGGTGGCCGTGTATTTCGACCAGGTGGCCTCGTCGCTGCCGCACATCAAGTCGGGCAAGCTCAAGGCGCTGGCGGTCTCCTGGCCCGAGCGGCTTGACGTGCTGCCGGACGTCCCCACCTATGCACAACTGGGTTTCGCCAACAACAACGATCCCTCGTGGTTCGGCCTGGTGGCCCCTGCGGGCACGCCCGCCGCTGCCGTGGACCGCATCCAGCAGGCCGTGGCCCAGGCCCTCAAGGAGCCGGCCGTGCGCGAGCGCCTGGCCGGCCAGGGCCTGTACCCCTCGGGCACCACGCCCAAGGAGTTCTCGGCCCAGCTGGTACGCGAGATCGACAAGATGAAGCGCGTGGCGGCCTACGCCAAGATCGCGCTCGACTGACACCCCGCCGGCCTCCGAGAAATGGGGTCGGCAAAGGCCACAGCCGGCGGCACTGCGGGATCCCTTTCAGGGATAACCATAGTCTCCAACCGGTCCGGGCGGCTAGGCCAGCCGCCCCTTATTGCGCACACTCTGCCTATGCATGCCGCTTTGAAACTGATCAACCGACGATTCCAGCAGGCCCAGCCCGGTGCCACCGGTTCCCCCGGCACCCCGCTGGCGCCTGCGGCAACCTTCACCTACCTGCCGGGCACCACCGCCCTGGTACTCGACTCGCCGCACAGCGGCACCCGCTACCCCGACGACTTCGGATCCGCCTGCGACCTGCCCACGCTGCGCCGCGCCGAAGACACCCATGTCGAGAAGATCTACGACTTCGCCCCCGCGCTGGGCGTGGCCTGGGTGGAAGCCCACTTTCCCCGCATCTACCTGGATGCCAACCGCGACACCACCGAGCTGGACACCACGCTGCTCGACGGTGAGTGGACCGACCCCATCTCCACCGACCCGCGCGTGCTCTCCAAGGTGCGCCTGGGCAAGGGCCTGATCTGGAAGTTCACGGACGAGGGCGAGCCCATCTACAACCGGCTGCTGGGCGTGGACGAGGTGCGGGCCCGCATCGACCGCTGCTGGTGGCCCTACCACGGTGCCGTGCAGCAGGCCATAGCCGCCGCGCACGCCCGCCACGGCTACAGCATCCACATCAACTGCCACTCCATGCCCGCCGTGGCCGCGAGCCACGCCACCGATTTCCCGGGCCTGGTGCATGCCGACTTCGTGGTCGGCGACCGCGATGGTACGACCGCCGACCCGGCCCTTTCGGCCCTGGTGTGCGAGCACCTGCGCGCCTGTGGCTACAGCGTGGAATACAACCACCCCTACAAGGGCGTGGAGCTGGTGCGCCGCTACAGCAACCCTGCCGGCCAGCGCCACAGCATCCAGCTGGAGATCAACCGCAAGCTCTACATGGACGAGACCACCCTGGCCCAGCACCCCGAGGGCATGGCGCGGCTGCGCACCGACCTGCGCGCGCTGGTGGACAAGTTGCTGGCACACGACCCGCGCGGCTGATCCGGCGCAAGCTGGCCGCAAGGCCCTGGACGCGGTGCACGCCTAGAATCCAGGGAGGCTCAGCACCAGACTGATGCCACCCAACAGGAGACACCCGCATGCGCATCCTCATTGCCGAAGACGACCAGGTGCTGGCCGATGGCCTGCTGCGCACCTTGCGCAGCTCCGGCGCCGTGGTGGACCATGTGGCCAGCGGCAGCGAGGCCGATGCCGCGCTGCTGACCAACAACGAGTTCGACCTCTTGATTCTGGACCTGGGCCTGCCGCGCATGCATGGGCTGGAAGTGCTCAAGAAGCTGCGCAGCCGCGGCTCGGCGCTGCCGGTGCTGATTCTTACTGCGGCCGACAGCGTGGAGGAGCGCGTCAAGGGCCTGGATTTCGGGGCCGACGACTACATGGCCAAGCCCTTCAGCCTGCAGGAGCTCGAAGCCCGCGTGCGCGCCCTCACACGCCGCGGCATGGGTGGCACCAGCAGCGCCATCAAGCACGGCCCGCTGGTGTACGACCAGGCGGGCCGGGTGGCCACCATCGACGGCAAGATGGTGGAGCTGTCGGCGCGCGAGCTCGGCCTGCTGGAGGTGCTGCTGCAGCGCGCCGGGCGCCTGGTCAGCAAGGAGCAGTTGGTCGAACGCCTGTGCGAGTGGGGCGAGGAAGTGAGCAACAACGCCATCGAGGTGTATATCCACCGCCTGCGCAAGAAGATCGAGCGCGGCCCGATCCGCATTGCCACGGTGCGCGGTCTGGGCTACTGTCTGGAAAAAATCCCAGGCTGACCCTTCCCTCGGCACTTGCAGCTCTTCACCCTACACCTTGAAAATCTTCCAGCGCGAGCAGCGCTCCCTGTTTGGCGAGATCCTGGACTGGATGCTCACCCCGCTGCTGCTGCTGTGGCCCGTAAGCCTGGCGCTGACCTGGCTGGTGGCCCAGGGCCTGGCCAACAAGCCCTTCGACCGCGCGCTGGAGTACAACGCCCACGCGCTGGCACAGCTGGTGGGGGTGCAGAAGGGCACGGTGCAATTCAACCTGCCCCAGCCCGCCAGCGAGATCCTGCGCGCCGACGATTCCGACGTGGTGTACTACCAGGTCAAGGGCGTGGGCGGGGAGTTCCTCTCGGGCGAGCGCGAACTGCCAGCGCCCCCCTCCGACGAAGTGCCCATGCCCGGCGAGGTGCGCCTGCGCGATGCCGAGCTGCGCGGCATCGACATCCGCGTGGCCTACATCTGGGTGCGCCTGGCCCTCAAGGACAGCCCGCTGGCCCTGGTGCAGGTGGCCGAGACCCGTGAGAAGCGCAGTGTGCTGGCCACCGAGATCATCAAGGGCGTGATGCTGCCGCAGTTCGTGATCCTGCCGCTGGCCGTGCTGCTGGTCTGGCTGGCGCTGGCGCGCGGCATTCAGCCGCTGAACCAGCTGGAGCAGCGCATCCGCGCGCGCAACCCGGACGACCTCTCGCCGCTGGACGACCGCACCGTGCCGCTGGAGGTGGCGCCGCTGGTCGCCTCGGTGAACGACCTGCTCACGCGCCTGCACGACTCGCTGGCCACGCAAAAGCGCTTCCTGGCCGACGCGGCCCACCAGCTCAAGACACCGCTGGCGGGCCTGCGCATGCAGGCCGACCTGGCGCAGCGCGAGGGAACCAGCACCGAGGAGCTCAAGCGCTCGCTGCAGCAGATCGGCCGCTCCAGCATCCGAGCCACGCACACCGTCAACCAGTTGCTGGCGCTGGCACGCGCCGAGGGCAGCGGCGTGGGTTTTGCGCGCCAGCCCTGCGACCTGGCGCGCCTGGCCATCGAGGTGGTGCGCGACTCCGTGCCGCGCGCGCTCGAAAAGCACATCGACCTGGGCTACGACGGCGCCGAGCCTGGCTCGCCCGGTGTCTGGGTGGACGGCAACCCGACTCTGCTCAAGGAGCTGGTGCGCAACCTGGTGGACAACGCGCTCAACTACACCCCGTCGACCCCCGACAGGCCCGGCGTGGTCACCGCGCGCGTGCTGGCCGACACCTTCGGCCGCGTGCTGCTGCTGCAGGTGGAAGACTCGGGCCCGGGCGTGCCCGAATCCGAGCGCGATCTGGTCTTCCAGCCCTTCTACCGGGCACTGGGCAGCGATGCGGACGGATCGGGCCTGGGCCTGCCCATTGTGCTGGAGATCGCACGCAAGCACGGGGCCGAGGTGGTGCTCGAAGATGCCCACCCCGGCATGCAGCCGCCGGGGGCGCGCTTCAGCGTGCGCTTTGCGGCCAGCGAGCACGCGCCCGCCTGAAACCAGGGCCATCGGCCCGAGGCAGCAGCCGGAAGGACTGGTTTGAGGCATCATGAAATCCCGTTCTGCCGGATGCCCCATGCCTGCTTCTCCCTCTTCGCCACCGCGCCGCTTTCGCAACACCGATGCAGGGGTCGTGATCGGCGACTTCCCCTGGTACGAGATGGCCTGGCGCTCGCTGCGTGGTGACTTCAAGCCCCGCACCGAACCCGCCGGGGGCTACGCGCGCTTCGTGAGCGACTGGACCCAGCCCGTGGACCATGCACTGCTGGCGCAAAGGCACGAGGCGCCGCTGGTCACCTGGCTGGGCCATGTCTCCATGCTGCTGCAGGTGGCGGGGCTGAACGTGCTGATCGACCCCACGCTGGCCAGCCATGCCGGTCCGCTGGGGCGCTTTGGCGCCCCGCGGCGCGTGCCGCCGCCGCTCGCGCCCGAACAGTTGCCGCGCATCGATGCCGTGCTGGTCTCGCACAACCACTACGACCACCTGTGCAGTGCCACCTTGAAGCGCCTGAGGGCAGCGGGGCAGAACCCGCGCTTCATCGTGCCCATGGGGCTCAAGGATTGGTTCGTGCGGCGCGCAATGGACAACACGACCGAACTCGACTGGTGGGAGTCCGTGGAGCTGGCGCCTGGCGTGCGCGTGCACTTCACCCCCGCCCAGCACTGGAGCCGCCGCAGCCTGAACGACACCAATGCCTCGCTCTGGGGCGGCTACCTGCTCGAGTGGAGCCGGCCCGATGCGGCAGGGCCCTGGCGCTTCCTGTTTCCGGGCGACACGGGCTACAGCGACGACTTCAAGGCCATCCGCCAGCGCATCGGTGCCGTCGATTTTCTGGCCCTGCCGATCGGCGCCTACCTGCCGCGCGACTTCATGAAGCCCATGCACGTGAACCCGGCCGACGCCGTGCAGCTGATGCTGGACGTGCAGGCGCGCCAGGCCATGGGCGTGCACTGGGGCACCTTTGCACTCACCCAGGAGGCCTTCGACCACCCGCCGCGCGACCTGGCCGCCGCCCTGGCCGAGCGCGGCGTGCCCACCGAACGCGTGTGGCTGATGCGGCACGGGGAGACGCGGGCGATCCCGCTGGAGTAGCCATCGCAGGCGTGGCACGACCGGGACATTCCTGCCAGGACTATGCTGAGTGCCAAACGTCGTTATCCACGGCGGCACCAACTCTCCAGAATGGGCCTTTCACTACCGACAAGGCCCCCGATGAAACGACGCACTCTGTTGGCCGGGGCATTCCCCATTCCATGGGCTGCAGGCCACGCATGGGCCCAATCCACGGCCGATACGCGCCCGGTGCGGCTGCTGGTTCCGTTTGCAGCGGGCGGTGCCACCGACATCACGGCACGCGCCATCGCCGGCCCGCTGTCGCAGCGGATGCAGCGGCCCATCACCGTGGAGAATCGCCCCGGCGCGGGGGGCGCCACCTGCATGACCGAGGTCGCGGCCGCCGCGCCCGATGGGCTGACACTGGGCATCGCCACGCTGTCCACGCACGGTGTCAACCCTGCGGTCTACCGCCACCTGCCCTACAACATCGACGCCTTCACGCCCATCACCGAAATCGTGAAGGCCCCCGGCGTGCTGGTGGTGCACCCCGACCTGCCGGCGCGGGATTTCGCGCAGTTCATCCGCTACGTGAAGGCGCAACCCGGCAAGGTGGCCTATGCCTCGCCCGGCAATGGCACCATCGGCCACATGTGGGGCGAGCTGCTCAAGAGCACCACCAACACCTTCATGACCCATGTGCCCTACCGGGGCGCGTCACCGGCACTGGCCGACGTGGTGAGCGGCAAGGTACCCGTTTATTTCGACCAGGTGGCCTCCTCCCTGCCGCACATCCAGGCCGGCCGGCTGAGGGCACTGGCCGTGTCGTGGAAGGAGCGGCTGGCGGTGCTGCCCACGGTGCCCACCTATGCCGAGCTGAGCCTGTTTTCCAGCAACGACCCGTCGTGGTTCGGCCTGGTGGCGCCAGCGGGCATGCCAGCCGCCATGGCCAGGCAGTGGCGCGATGCCGTGGCCGCCGTGCTGCAGGAACCCAGCGTCAAGACCCAGCTGGCGGACCAGGGTCTCTTCGGCTCCGGCAGCCTGCCCGAGGAGTTCGGCGCGCAGATCCGCAAGGAAGTCGACAAGATGCGGCGCGTGAGCCGTTTCGCGCGCATCGTGCTGGACTGAAGGCCCTGGGATGGCACAGGCGCCATCCCAAAGCTACCCTACCGCCCGCACCGACATCAACGCCATGAAGAGGTAGCCATTGTCCGTGGGCGCCCGGTACACCCCGCGCGCACCGAGCACCTGCGCGGCCACGCCCGAAAGCTCCCAGCCGTCCGTCACGTCCGCATCCCAGCGGGGCACGGTCAGCGGCAGAAAGCCCTGGACCTCGCCCCACTCGCGCACCGCAGGGATGCGGGTGCTCACCTTGGCATGGTGGCTGAAGTTCGCCCAGGCCCAGAGCCAGGTGCCGCTGGCCTTGGAGACCGAGCCGATGAACTCGATGTCCGCCACGACCCGGGGAGCCCCCTCGTGCGAGAAGGTCAGCGTGCCTTGCGCCTGGTCGTAGTCCCAGCGCTCGAAGCGCGAGACGCCGTGGTCGGATTCGAGCGCCTGCTGCTTGTGCACCAGCGCATGGTGGGCATCGACCACCGCGTCTTCCCAGGCGTGCAGTTGCGGCTCGGGCATGGCGCCAATGCTCTGGGCCATGGAGCCCTGGTAGCAGTGGTTGCACAGGATCTTGAGGTCCAGACAGCCCTCGTTGCGGTCGTTCCACTCGCCGCCTTCCTTCACCAACTCGGCATTGCAAGTGGCGCACCAGGCGTCGGGGAAGGGGTAGTCGGCCTCGGGGGCGTCGCAGAACCAGCGCTGCGCGGGGTGGCGGTGCAGGTGCCCGCAGACATAGGTGGGCGTGGCTTCTCCGTGCTCGCCACATTGGATGGAAGAGGCTTCTTCGGTCATGGGATCAGGTTCGCAAAGGAAAAAGGGAACGGCATCGAGCGCCACCGCGTGCAGAGCCTGCAGGCGCCGGCAGCTCAGCTCAGCTGCAACTGCGCAGCGCCTTGCCGGCCAGTGCGCTGCGCAGCGTGTCGAGTTGCGAGCGCAGCGCATCGGTCACGGCGGGCAGGCGCAGCGTGAAGCCGGGGGTTTCGGTGCGCTCCTGGATCACCCGGGCGGTGCGCACGCCTTTTTCGCCCAGTGACGCCAGCTCGCGCTTGGCCGCGTCCTCCGTGGTGAAACGGCCCAGTGACAGGCCGATCTCCAGCGTGCCGCCGGGGCGGTCGAAGTCGACCTTGCGGGCACGCAACTCCGCGCGCTTCTTGTCCAGGGTCTCCTGGTCTTCGAAACGGCCCATGTAGACCATCCAGCGGGCCGGCGTGGGTGTCGATTCGAGCACCCAGCTGCCCTGGGGCAGAGCGGCTGCCGCCGTGCGCACGGCTTCGGCCTGCCGTTCGTCGAGCACGCCGGCCTGCAGGCATTCGGCCGCGGTGCCCGCGGGTGGCGTGGCCTCGGACACGGGAACTGGCGGGGCGGGGTTGGTCGGCCTGGCCCGCAGGATCTGCAAGGTGTCAGGGCGCAGCTGCTGGCCCATGCGCTGGGGCTCGCCCTCCTGCACTGGCGCAAAGCCCCATTCGCGCAGATGCCCCTGCGACCAGGCGTAGTAGCCGCCATTGGCCAACAGCAGGATCAGGATGAGAAGGCGCAGCATGCAGATCCTTCTTTCATGACGGCAGCGCGGGGCTGGGCCGCACGCTGATTTCCGAACTCGTGATGGCCTGCATCCCGTTGGCCGTCTGCACCAGCAGCGCACCATCCTCGCCCACGCCGTGGGCGGTGCCGGCCTGCCCGTCGCTCATGGTGACGGCGCGGCCCTGCAGGATGTCGCGCTGCGCAAAGCGCGCCTGCATGGGGGAAAAGCCATAGCCCTCGAACGACTGCAGCATGGCCACCAGGGGCGGCACGATGCGCCGCAGCGCCTCGGGGGCAGTGAGGCCGCGTTCCACCTCCTGCAGGCTGGCCGGGGGCATGCTCATGCCATCGCCGCCCCGCGGCAGCACGTTGATGCCGATGCCCACCACCACGTAGCGGGCCGCGCTGCCCGCCGGCATGGCACTGCTGCCCTGCGCCGCCACAAAGCTGGCCGTTTCGACCAGGATGCCGCCGAGCTTGCGGTCGCCGGTGGTCCACAGGTCGTTGGGCCACTTGAGGCCGACGCGGGGGGGCTGGCCCTCGACCTCCGGCGGCAGCACCGGCTGCAGGCTCTCGGCCACGCTCACCCCCACGGCCAGCGACAGGCCCGACCAGTCGGCCGGTGCCAGGGGCAGGCCGAGCGACATCATGAGCGAGGCGCCCACATCGCTTTGCCAGACCCGGCCCAGGCGCCCGCGCCCCGCCGTCTGCTGCTCGGCCACGAGCAGGGTGGGGTCGCACAGGCCTGCGCGCGCGCGGCGCATGAGTTCGGTGTTGGTGGAGTCGATGCTGGGCAGCACCTCGACGGAAAAGCCCGGCAACTGGGGCACCACGGCTTCCCAGAGGGCTTCGGCAGGCCAGCGGATGGAAAGCGGGGTCATGGCTTTGCGCGCCGCCCGGGCTGGGAGGCCTTGTTGCCCGTGTCATCGTCGCCGCTTTTTTTGTTACTCTTTTTACGCGGGGGCGCTACAGGCTCAGCCGGCATGGGAGGGCGCCAGCCCCGCTTGGGCGCAAGCAGGGTGCCCCGGCAGTTGTCGCTGCCGCACCAGCAGGGATACTCGGCCTTGAGCTTCTTGGTGTAGGGTTCGTCGATGATCAGGCCGTAGTCGTAGTTGAGTTCCTCACCAGCGTGGATGTTGCGCAGGGCGGTGATGAAGATCCGGCCGTCCCGCTCGTCGGCATAGCAGTTGGGGTTGCAGCTGTGGTTGATCCAGCGCGAGGAGTTGCCGCCGAACTTGGCGTCGATCACGCGGTCTTCATCCACATGGAAGTAGAAGGTATGGTTGGGCTGCAGGGGATCGTGGGGGTGCCGATCCTGGGCTTCCTCCCAGCCGATGACCTCGCCCGTGTACTCGACAAGGACTTCGCCCTCTGCAATATCCTGCACGGCAAACACGCCGTTGCCGTGCACGCCCGAGCGCCGCGTCTGGATGCGGCGGCCCGGTGGGTTGGAAGGGGCGGCGGGCAATGCGGTGCGGGGCATGGCAAAAACTCTGTTAACTTGAATATGCACACATGCGCGTGCGCGTGTACGCGTGAGGCAACGAATTGTAGAAGCGACCGGCCGGATGCCGGACAGCCAGACTGGCGAGAAACCAAAAAATGACCAAGACCCTGGTAATTGCAGAAAAACCCTCAGTGGCGCAGGACATCGTGCGCGCACTGACGCCCGTGGCGGGCAAGTTCGAAAAGCACGATGACCACTTCGAGAACGACCGCTATGTAGTCACCAGCGCCGTGGGCCACCTGGTGGAGATCCAGGCACCCGAGGAATTCGACGTGAAACGCGGCAAGTGGAGCTTTGCCCACCTGCCGGTGATCCCCCCGTATTTCGACCTCAAGCCGGTGGACAAGACCAAGACCCGCCTGAACGCGGTGGTCAAGCAGGCCAAGCGCAAGGACGTGACGCAACTCATCAACGCCTGTGACGCGGGTCGCGAGGGGGAGCTGATCTTTCGCCTGATCGAGCAGTACGCCGGCGGCGCCAAGCCCCTGGGCAAGCCGGTCAAGCGGCTGTGGCTGCAGTCCATGACGCCCCAGGCGATCCGCGATGGCTTCGACGCCCTGCGCAGCGAGCAGCAGATGGCGGGCCTGGCGCATGCGGCGCGCAGCCGCAGCGAGGCCGACTGGCTGGTGGGCATCAACGGCACGCGGGCCATGACGGCCTTCAACTCGCGCGATGGCGGCTTCTTCCTGACCACCGTGGGCCGGGTGCAGACGCCCACGCTGTCGCTGGTGGTGGAGCGCGAGGAAAAGATCCGCAAGTTCGTGAGCCGCGACTACTGGGAAATCCATGCCGCCTTCCAGGCCGAGGCCGGCGAGTACCCCGCCAAGTGGTTCGACCCCAAGTGGAAGAAAAACGAGGACGTGGAGATGCGCGCCGACCGCGTCTGGTCGCAGCGCGAAGCCCAGGCCATTGCCGACGCCGTGCGCGGCCAGAAGGCCAGCGTCACCGAGGAGAGCAAGCCCACCACCCAGGCATCGCCCCTGCTGTTCGACCTGACCAGCCTGCAGCGCGAGGCCAACGGCAAATTCGGCTACTCGGCCAAGACCACGCTGGCACTGGCGCAAAGCCTGTACGAACGCCACAAGGCCCTGACCTACCCGCGTACCGACTCGCGCGCGCTGCCCGAGGACTATGTGCCCGTGGCACGCCAGACCTTCGAGATGCTGGCCGACAGCAGCATGCGCCACCTGGCACCGCATGCGCGCACGGCGCTGACCAACAACTACGTGCGCCCTTCCAAGCGCATCTTCGACAACAGCAAGGTGAGCGATCACTTTGCCATCATCCCCACGTTGCAGGCGCCGAGCGGCCTGTCCGAGGCCGAGCAAAAGCTGTACGACCTGGTGGTGCGGCGCTTCATGGCGGTGTTCTTCCCGAGTGCCGAGTACACGGTGACGACCCGCATCAGCACGGCCGTGGGCCACAGCTTCAAGACCGAGGGCAAGGTGCTGGTGCGCCCCGGCTGGCTGGCCATCTACGGCAAGGAAGCCGCCGACGAAGTGGAGGGTGGCAAGGACGGCGACAAGGGCCAGAACCTGGTGCCCGTGAAGCCCGGCGAAACGGTGCAGACCCAGCAGGTCGACCCCAAGGGCCTCAAGACCAAGCCGCCGGCGCGCTACTCCGAAGCCACGCTGCTGGGCGCCATGGAAAGCGCCGGCAAGCAGATCGATGACGAGGAACTGCGCGAGGCCATGCAGGAGAAGGGGCTGGGCACGCCTGCCACGCGCGCGGCCATCATCGAAGGCCTGCTGACCGAAAAGTACATGCTGCGCGAAGGCCGCGAGATGATCCCCACGGCCAAGGCCTTCCAGCTCATGACGCTGCTGCGCGGGCTGGAGGTGGAGGAGCTGTGCCGCGCCGACCTGACCGGCGAGTGGGAGTTCAAGCTCTCGCAGATGGAAAAGGGGCAACTGAGCCGCGAGTCCTTCATGGCCGACATCGCCGCCATGACCGAGCGCATGGTCAAGAAGGCCAAGGAGTACGACCGCGACACCATTCCCGGTGACTACGCCACGCTGACCACGCCCTGCCCCAACTGCGGCGGCGTGGTGAAGGAAAACTACCGCCGCTTCGCCTGCGTGGGCAAGCCCGGTGCCGAGCCTTGCGGCTTCAGCTTCGGCAAGTCGCCTGCGGGCCGCACCTTCGAGACCGCCGAGGCCGAGGCCCTGCTGCGCGACAAGAAGATCGGGCCGCTCGAAGGATTCCGCTCCAAGGCGGGCTGGCCCTTCACCTCCGAGATCGTCATCAAGTACGACGACGAAGCGCACAACTACAAGCTCGAGTTCGATTTCGGCGACGACAAGAACGCCGAGGAATCGGGCGAGCTGGTGGAGTTTGCCGATGCGTCCCTGGGCCCCTGCCCGATCTGCGGCGCCGGCGTGCACGAGCATGGCGCCAACTACGTATGCAGCAAGGCCGTGCCCACCGCTGCCCAGCCCACGCCGAGCTGCACCTTCAAGAGCGGCAAGATCATCCTGCAGCAGCCGGTGGAGCGCGAGCAGATGCACAAGCTGCTGGAGACCGGCAAGACCGACCTGCTTGACAAATTCGTCTCCATGCGCACGCGCCGCGCGTTCAAGGCCTTCCTGGCCTGGGACAAGGAGGCGGGCAAGGTGAACTTCGAGTTCGCGCCGAGCAAGTTCCCGCCGCGCAAGCCGGCTGCCGGCGCCTTTGCCGGCAAGACGGCCGGAGCGGCCGCCAAGGCCCCGGCCAAGGCAGCTGCAGCGAAGAAGGCCCCTGCCAAGAAGGCCGCAGCCACCAAGACCGCCGCCGCCAAGGCGCCGCGCAAGGCCGCCGCCGGCGCCGCCCCCAGCGCCGCCCTGGCCGCCGTGATCGGCAGCGAGCCGGTGGCCCGGCCCGAGGCCGTGAAGAAGCTCTGGGAGTACATCAAGGCGAACAACCTGCAGGACCCCAAGGACAAGCGCACCATCGTCGCCGACGACAAGCTGCGGGCGGTGTTCGGCAAGGACAGTGCAGGCATGTTCGAGCTGGCCGGCATTCTGGGCCAGCACCTGGGCTGACGCAGCAGCATGCGCAGCGCCCGCGAACGTACCGCCTGGACCATCGCCGTGGTGCTGCTGGTGGCTGGCGCCGCCGTGGCCTGGTGGAAAGCCGACCAATGGCTGCCCCAGGCCGGGCCGTGGGTCGAAAAGACGTGGGGCAGGCTGATGCGCCCCGGAGAAGACTCCCTGCCGCCGGAAAAGAAGAACGCGCAAGGCACTGCCGCGGGCGCGCGAGGCGCTGCATCGGCGCCCGCACCCCAGCTGCGCAAGTGCGTCCAGGAGGGGCGCACGGTCTACACCGACCAGCCTTGCGCGCCCGGCGGCCAGGAGCACAAGGTGAATGGCGAAGTCACATCCTTCCCACGCTCACCGTGAGGACCGGCCCGTCAGACCACGCGGCGTTCGGTCACCAGAAAGGCCGTGATCTCCGCCAGGAAGGTCCTGGCATGGGCCATGGTGCGCTGTCCCTCAGGTGACGCAAACGCAGCCGTCAGTACCTCTGGGCTTTCGAACCACAGCTCCACGATGCCGTCAATGGGCAGATCGCCATAGCCGCAGGGCTGGCCCTTCACGCGCTCGCGTTCGGTCACCACGTTCTGGCGGTAGCCACTCACGCCGGGCATGGTGCGCACCAGGCCGGCGTGCACGCGCCATTCGCGCCTGAAATCGTCCTCGGAGATATCGGCGCGGCGGCGCAGGGTGGAGATGCGCTTGAGCAGCCGCGCGCGGGCCGCCGGGTCGGCGGGCAGGGCGATGACCTCGGTCTGCTCGGTGGTCACAATGTGCAGGCCCGAGAGGAAATGCTGTTCGTCCGCTACCAGCTCGGCGGCCAGGTTGCCTTGCCCGAAGGCAGCCTCTGCGCGCCGCTCCCCGTCGAGCCACAGCTGCGAGAAGCCGTCGAAATCCCACGGACCGCGCGCGTAGTCGATGCCGCGCTGCAGCCGGTCGGTCACCAGGTTTTGCCAATAGGCCTGCAAGCCGGGGACGCGCGCCGCCAGTGCGCCGTGGTGGTCACGCCAGTAGGCATCGAAGCGCTCGATGCTCCAGTCGGGCTGCTTCCTGATCAGGCCCATCCTCACACGGCTCGGGATGTGGTGGCTGCTCATCGTGTCTCCTTGTGGTTGTCACTGGTGAAGGACGTACCGTCCGCCTGATCGGCACGCGCACGCGCCAGGCCCGGAGCCCGCTTGGCCAGCCAGACACCGTGGCGCACGGGCCAGCGCTCGTAGCCTGGGTCGGCCCCCAGGGCGGCTGCGGCGTGGTGGGGCCAGTAGGGGTCGAGCAACGCCTCGCGGCCCAGGGCAATGAGATCGGCCTGGCCGCGGTCGAGGATGTCCTCGGCCTGCGCGGCATCGACGATCATGCCCACGGCCTGGGTCTTGACCTGGGCCTCGGCCCGGATGCGGGCGGAAAACGGCACCTGGAAGCCCAGGCCGCGTGGCACGGGCAGGGCGCGCGTCTCCTCGGTCAGGCCGCCGGAGGAGCAGTCGATCACATCGACGCCGCACTGCGCGAGTTCACGCGCCAGCACGATCGAATCCTCCACGTCCCAGCCGCCCTCGCGGCTGCCGTCCACGACCGAGAGGCGGGCGAACAGCGGCTTGTGGGCAGGCCACACGGCACGCACCCGGCGCGCGATGGTGAGGGCCAGGCGCATGCGCCCCTGCAAACTGCCGCCCCATTCGTCGCCGCGGTGGTTGGAATGGGGCGAGAGAAAGCTGGCCACCAGGTAGCCATGGCCGAAGTGCAGTTCGACCACGTCCATCCCGGCCTGGTCGGCACGCAGCGCAGCATCGGCAAAACGCTGCACGATGTCTTCGATGCCAGCCGCATCGAGCACCATGGGTGCAGACCAGCCGGGCCCGGCAGGCAAGGCGCTCGGGCCCAGGCGCTGCCAGGGCTCCGCATCGGCGGCCATCTGCGCGTCGCCCAGTGCCGCGCCGCCCTCCCACAGCGGCTGGCTCCCGGATTTGCGGCCGGCGTGCGCCAGCTGCACGCCGATGGCACTGCCGTTGGCGTGCACGAAATCCACCACGGGCTTGAGTGCGTCAATGTGGCTGTCTTTCCACAGCCCGAGGTCAGCGGTGCCGATGCGCCCACGCGGGTCCACGGCCGTGCTTTCCGTGAGGATGAGGCCCGCGCCGCCCAGGGCGAACTTGCCCAGGTGCACCAGGTGCCAGGGCGTCGCGTGCCCGCCTTCTGCGGCGTGCTGGCACATGGGCGAGATGACGGTGCGGTTGCGCAGGGTGAGCCCGCGCAGGGCCAGGGGCTGGAACAGCAGGGGAGGTTGTGAATAGGTCATGGTCAGAGAGAAGATTCAGGGCACGGCAGGCGCCACGGCCACGTGCCGGCGCGTGCCCAGCCAGGTACCACCCATCACGGCGGCAAATCCCACGAGATGCCACAGCGTGAGCTGCTCGCCCAGCAGCAGGGCGGCAAAAAGCACGCCGAACACCGGCACCCAGTAGAGGAAGACGGCGGTGCGCGCCACGCCGATGGAGGCGATGGCCTGGTTCCACACCACGTTGCACAGCGCCGTGGCGAAAATGCCCGAGAACAGCACCAGCGCCCATGGCCACCAACCCGGGAACAGCGTGGCCACCGTCACGGCCGATGGCCCCAGCGCCAGGTGCACCACCAGCAATGCGGTGCCGATGCAGTAGGTGAGCCAGCACAGGGTGAGCGGGTGGATCTGGCGCGCGAGGCGCTGCACCATGGCACCGCCGGCGGCGAAGCTCACCACCGAGCAGATGATGAGCAGGTCGCCCACGCCCGCGCTGGACAGCCCCGAGCCCGGGTAGCTGAGCACCACCGCCGCCACGCCGGCAAAGCCCAGCAGCACGCCGCAGCCGCGCTGTAGCGTGAGCGGCTCGCGGAACGCCAGCGCCGCCAGCAGGGCCGAGGCCAGGGGACTCAGCGCCATCACCAGCGCCGCATTGGTCGCCGTGGAGCGCTGCAGGCCCTGGGCGAACAGCACCTGGTTGGCGTACACCATGAACACCGCGCACAGTCCCATCGCCGCCCACTGGCGCCCGGTGAAGCGCATGCGCGCGCAGCGCTTGGCCACGACGATGGCGGTGAGCGCGATGCAGGCCACCAGCATGCGCACACAGGCCAGCATGGTGGGCTCGAACCAGGCGGTCAGCCACTTCACGGACGTGAGGTTCAGGCCCCACACAGCCATCGCACCGATCAGGACGGCCTGCACGGCCAGCGTTTGGCGGTCATTCATGTCCAGAGCTCCTGCAAGCGCCAACAGGGCGGCATCACCCGTGCGACCGACGGGCGGGCCATGGATTGCGACCGCACGGTTGCCGCGCGGTCAGGGTGGGGCGCTCAGCCTTCCAGCGACTTCCACATCTGCACATCCCGCTCGGCCGTCCAGATGCGCGGGTCCGGGTACTGCGTGGCTTCGTCATAGGCCCGCGTCACGTCGAACGGCATGCAGTGGTTGAAGATCACCCAGTTGCCGTACTTGGGCTGCAATTTGGCGAACGTAGCCTCGTACACCTTGCGCAGGTCTTCGCCCTTGGCAGCGCTGGCCTTGACGCTCTCGTACAGGTCGCTGATGAAAGCGCGCGTGCCCGCCAAGCCTTCCTGCACCTGCGCCGGGGTCTGCAGCGCGGCGCCGCGTCCGGGCACCAGCTTCTCGGGCTTCAGCGCCGCCAGGTTGTCCAGGGTCTGTGGCCAGTCCTTGAAGTAGGCATCGCCCGCATACGGCGTGGCACCGAATTCCACCAGGTCGCCCGAGAACAGGATCTTTTCCGCCGGCAGCCAGGCCACGGTGTCACCCTTGGTGTGGCCCCGGCCCAGCTGCAGGATCTGCACTTCCAGCTTTCCGAGCCACAGGGTCATCTTCTTGTTGAAGGTCATGGTCGGCCAGGTCAGGCCTTCGGGCACGCTTTCCACGTTCTGGAACAGGCGCGGGAAGCGGCCGATCTCGCTGTCCTTGTCGAACTGGCCGCGCTCGACGATCAAA
>NZ_LMIH01000006.1:299949-405817 GCF_001428645.1 Acidovorax sp. Root217 | reverse complement strand
GCTGGCGCCCAGCACGCGCACCGCGTGGTAGTGGGACAGCAGCACGTACTTGATGGGCTTGTCCGTCACTTCGCGGATGCGGCGGATCACGTCCTGCGCCATGACGGGGGTGGCCTGGGTGTCGATGACCATCACGGCATCGTCGCCGATGATGATGCCGGTGTTGGGGTCGCCCTCGGCGGTGTAGGCGTAGGTGTGCTCGGACAGCTTGTCGAAGCTGACCTGCTTGACTTCCAGGTCGGCGGCGGAGGCGAAGGTCTTGGTGGTCATGGGGTGGGTCCTTGGTGATCCAGATGGTGTCAATGCGTGCCCAGGTAGGCGGCCTTGACCTTGGGGTTGTTGAGCAGCTCCACGCCCGAGCCTTCGAGCGTGATGAGGCCGGTTTCGAGCACGTAGGCGCGGTCGGCCACGCCCAGGGCCTGCTTGGCCATCTGCTCGACGAGCAGGATGGTCAGGCCCGCATCGCGCAGCTGGCGGATGGCGTCGAAGATGTCCTTGATGATCAGCGGCGCCAAGCCCAGCGAGGGCTCGTCGAGCAGCAGCAGGCGCGGCCCGCTCATGAGGGCACGTGCAATCGCCAGCATCTGCTGCTCGCCGCCCGACAGCGTGCCGGCCAGCTGGTGCTCGCGTTCCTTCAGGCGCGGAAAGCGCACGAACTCGCGCTGGATCGAGGCCTCCAGCGCCGCAGCGCCCTCGGCCCTGCGCGAGTAGGCGCCCAGCATCAGGTTCTCGCGCACCGTCTGGTCGGCGAACACGCCGCGCCCCTCGGGCGACATGGCCACGCCCAGGCCCACGCGCTGGTGCGCGGGCACCGCTGTGCAGTCCTTGCCGTCCACGAAGATGCGACCCTCGCCCACGGGCTCCAGGCCGCAGATGCTCTTGAGCAGCGTGCTCTTGCCCGCACCATTGGCGCCGATGATGGTCACCACCTCGCTCTGGCGCACTTCCAGGCTCACGCCCTTGACCGCCTCGATGGCGCCGTAGGACACCTTGACGGATTCGATTTTCAACATGCTGATGCTCTCGGTTCAGGTGGCGGCCACGGCGTCGTCGTCAACGCCCAGGTATGCGGCGATGACACGCGGGTTGGCCTGCACCTCGGCGGGCTTGCCCTCCGCGATCTTGATGCCGTAGTCGAGCACGATCACGTGGTCCGATATCGACATCACCAGGTCCATGTGGTGCTCTACCATCAGAATGCTCACACCGCACTTGCCGATACGCACCAGCAGCTGGCCCAGCTCGGCCGTCTCCTGAGGGTTCAGGCCGGCGGCGGGCTCGTCGAGCAGCAGCAACTGGGGCTCAGTGGCCAGCGCGCGCGCCAGCTCCACGCGGCGCTGCAGGCCGTAGGGCAGGCTGCCGGCCGGCTGGTGCGCCAGGTGCGACAGGCCCACCAGGTCCAGCAGCTGAATGGCGCGCTCGCGCGTAGCCACCTCCTGGCGGCGCGCCTGGGGCAGCGACAGCAGCGAAGAGAAGAAGCCGTTGCTCATGCGGCTGTGGCGCCCGAGCATCACGTTGTCCAGCACCGACAGGTCGGCGAACAGGCGCAGGTTCTGGAACGTGCGGCCCATGCCCAGGCAGCAGATGGTGTGCACCTGGCGGCCCACGATCTCCTGGCCCAGGAAGCGGATCGAACCCTGGTCGGGATCGACCACGCCGGTCAGCATGTTGATCATGGTGCTCTTGCCCGCGCCGTTGGGCCCGATCAGCGCATGGATGTGGCCGCGCTGCAGGCGGAACGACACGTCCTGTGCGGGCTTCACCCCGCCGTAGGACTTGCTCACGCCCTGCACCACCAGCAGCTCGCCGCTGCCGTCGGGCCCGATGCGCGTGGGCGCGGCACTGCCGCCAGCCGCGAGGCCGGCTTTCTTCGCCTTCTGGAACCACTGGGACACCAGGCCCATGATGCCGCCGGGCATCACGTACAGCGCGAACAGCAGCAGGAAGCCGTAGAGGAAATGCTGTGCCGAGGGCCAACGCGCGAGCAGCGCGTCTACCAGCGTGAGGATCACCGTGCCCACCAGCGGGCCGTACATGGAGCCCGCGCCGCCGAACAGCACCAAGAGCAGGATGAAGATGGACAGGTGGAAGGTGATGAAGTCGGAGTTGATGTACTGGTTCTGCTGCGCCACCAGGGCGCCGGCGATGCCGCAGGTGACGGCCGCAACCACGAAGGCGATCACCTTGGCGCGGTAGACGCGCACGCCGACCGAAGAAGACGCGATCTCATCGGCCTGCAGCGACAGCAGGGCGCGGCCGAAGCGGCTGCAGATCAGGTTGCGCAGCAGCAGATGGGCCGCAGCGCACAGCACGATGCCGAACCACACCCACTGCACCGAGGTGAAGGGCTGGCCGTTCCAGGTCAGCGGCTTGATGCCGTAGATGCCCTGGGCGCCGCCGAACACATCGGTCCATTCGCCCACGAGCTTTTCCACCACGATGCCGAAGGCCAGCGTGACCATGGCGAGGTAAGGGCCCTTCACGCGCAGTGAGGGCAGCGCGATCAGCACGCCGCATACGCCCGAGATACCGGCGGCCAGCACCAGCGCCAGCCAGGGGCTCATCTCCGTGCGCGTGGTGAGCAGGGCTGCCGCATAGGCGCCCGCTGCGAACAGGCCAGCCTGGCCCAGCGACTTCTGGCCGGCGTAGCCCACCAGCACGTTCATGCCGGCGGCGCACAGGTAGTACACGCACATCATGAACACGATGCGCAGGTAGTAGTCGTTGTGGAACAGCGCCGTGGCGCCGATCAGCGCTGCAGCCACCAGGGCCACCGCGACGAAGTGACGGCCCTGCTTCATACCTTCTCCACCATCTTCTTGCCGAACAGGCCCGTGGGACGGAAGGCCAGCACCAGGATCACCAGCGCGAACACCGCCACCTCGCGCCACTGCGCCTGCCAGAGGTTGACCATGGACTCGAACACGCCCAGCACGAAGCCCCCGATCACGCAGCCGCGCGGGTTGCTCAGCCCGCCGATCATGGCGCCCGAGAAGCCCTTGAGCCCCACGGTGAGCCCCATGAACAGCGAGGCCTGGGCAATGGGCGCGAGCAGAAAGCCCGAGAGCCCCGCCAGCGCCGAGCTGACGACGAAGGCACCGATCATCACCGCATTGGTATTGATGCCCATCAGGCTGGCCACGCTGCCATTGGCGGCCACGGCGCGCATGGCCTTGCCGACCATGGTGTGGTTCATCACGCGGTCGAACACCAGCATGATGGCCACGGTCACGCCCAGCGTGAGCAATTCCTGTGGGCGCACGCCCACGCCCAGAAAGCGGATCACCGCATCGCCCACCGGCGCCGGCACCACCACGGGCTTGGGGCCCCAGATGGCCAGGCCGATGCTCTGCAGGATGACGCCAAAGCCCAGCGTGCTCATCACCCAGGCCATGCCGGGCCGCCCGGCAAAGGGCCGCACGCCGATGGCGTACAGCAGCCAGCCCAGCAGACCCATGGCACCCAGGGCCGCCACCAGGGCCAGCAGCTGCGCGCCGGCACCGGGAATGGCGTCGCCGAAGGTGGTGGAACTCACTGGCTTGCCCAGCACCAGGAACAGCGCGCTCATGCCGATGAAGGCACCGGCCGAGACGAACTCGCCGTGCGAGAAGTTCAGGGTCTTGGTGGTCGTGAATGTGATGCTGAACCCCAGCGCCACCAGCGCGTAGGCACCGCCTACCGCCAGCCCGCTGATGATCGCCTGCAAGAGCGCTTCTGTCATGTTCTGTTCCTCGGCCGGGCGCTGCGGACACGGATGCCCGCCACGCCCGGCCGTTGTGGTCGTGCGTCGGTCGAAGGGGTGCTTACTGCTTGAAGTCGGCTGGCGTCAGCGAGCCGATCAGCGCATCGGTGTAGGGCAGCAGCTTGCCGTCCTTCCAGCGGATCCAGACCAGGTCCTTGGCGGTCAGCGCGTCGTGGTTGGTCTTGGTGAAGGGCTTGTCGTAGGCCTTGAGCACGCCCTGCACGGGGGTCTTGAGGTCTTCGAGCGCCAGGCGCACGGCCGAGCCTTCGGTGGTCTTGGCCTGCTTGACGGCCTCGGCGTACAGCAGCACCGAATCGTAGCCATGCAGCGCGAACGAGAACGAGCCGGGCGCCTTGAGCTTGGCACCGATGCGGTCGAACAGCTTTTGCTGCGCGGGGGTGCGCGTCTCGCTCACGGTGCGCATGAACAGCGGCTTTTCGGCCAGGGCCTTGCCGGCCGCGTCGTAGAAGGTGATGTTGTCGGCCGCCCAGGAAGTCAGCGTGAGCGGGAAGTAGTTGATCTTCTCCATGCTGCGCACCAGTTGGGCAATCGGCGTGCCCTGGGCCCAGACGACCACGGTGTCCACGCCTGCGGCCTTCATCTTGCTCAGCTGCGAGGTCATGTCCGTGTCGCCGACGCCGAAACGCTCGGTGGCAGCGGCCTTGATGCCCTGCACCTCGGCGATCTCCTGCATGTCCTTCAAGCCACCCTGGCCGTAGCCGGTGGTCTCGGCCATCAACCCCACCACCTTGGAGGTGGCGGCGTTCTTCTTGACGTAGGCCATGAGGGCAGCGACCTGCTCGCGGTCCACCATGGAGACCCGGAACATGTAGTTGTCGGCGCCGGGGCTCATGGGCTTGGTGATGTCGGTGCCCGAACCCACGTTGCCCAGCACGGGGATCTTCTTCTGGTTGGCGATGTGCTTCCAGGCCATGGCGTTGCCCGAGTTGGTGGGGCCGAACACGGCAACCACCTTCTCGTTGTCGATCAGCTCGCTCATGTTCTGGATGGACTTGGGCGGTGCCGAGACGTCATCGCGCGTGGTGAGCGTGAGCTTGCGCCCCAGCACGCCGCCCGCGGCGTTGATGTCGGCGATGGCTGCTTCCATGCCGATCACGGCGGCCTGGCCGCTCTGGGCCGAGGGCGAGGCGGAAAGGTCGCCGTTGTAGCCGAGCTTGATGTCCTGGGCGGACACGCCGGTCGAGATCGCGGTGACGGCGGCTGCGGCCAGCAGGCCTGCACAAAGGCGTTTGAGTTGCATGGTGTTGTCTCCTTCTTTATGGTTGAAAGCTGCCTCGCACCCTTTGCCGGGCCGGGCCAGGGGGAACTCGATCAGACGGCGAGGAAGCCGCCGTCCACGGGCAGCGTGATGCCCGTGACATAGCGCGACATGTCGGACGCGAGGAAGATCACCGGGCCGATGAGGTCCTCGGTCTCCCCCACGCGGCCCATGGGGATGCGGGTCATGAACGATTCGAGCCGCTCGGGGTTGTCGCGCGTGGCCGCCGTCATGGGCGTGGCGATGACGCCGGGCGCCAGCGCATTCACGCGCACGCCCTTGGGAGCTTGCTCGGCCGCGAGCGACTGCGTGAACATCTTGATCGCCCCCTTGGAGGGCGAGTAGCCCAGGCTGCCGCCCTGGCCGGCATAGGCGGCGATGGAGGCGATGTTGATGATGGAGCCCCGGGTCGACTGGATGGCCGGCAGCCAGGCCAGGCTCACATTGAAGGTGCCGTGCACGTTGACATCGATGGTCTTCTTCCAGTTGGCGGCGGCGCGTTCGCTGCCCGTGCCCTCGCGGATGATGATGCCGGCGTTGTTCACCAGGATGTCGATGGCGCCCACCTCGCTGCCCACTTGCGCGGCCAGCGCGTTGCACGCCTCGGGGACGGTCACGTCCAGCGTGTAGGCGAAGGCGTCGCCGCCTTCGGCCTTGACCAGGCGGGCCGTTTCCTGCACGGCTGCCGTGTTCATGTCGGTCACCACCACGCGTGCGCCGGCCTGGGCCAGGCCCAGCGCAATTGCGCGGCCGTTGCCCTGGCCAGCGCCCGTGACCAGCGCCAGCCGGCCGTTCAGCAGGCGCGGGGCCACTGCTTCTGGATACACCATATGTCTGCTCCTTCTTCTCTGGTCTTTTTTTGGGGAGGCTCAGGCCGTGCGGGCCACGGGCACGGCAGCGCGGTCCTGCAGCGTCACCGATTCGCGCACGGGCACCAGGGCCTGGGCGAGTTCCATCCCGGCCACGTAGCCGAAGGTGAGCGCCGGGCCCAGGGTGATGCCGGCACCGGGGTAGTTGCCGCCCATGATGCTGGCCGCGTCATTGCCCACGGCGTACAGGCCCTTGATCGGCTGGCCTGCGGCGTTGAGCACGCGGGTCCTGTCGTCGGTCTGCAGGCCGGCAAAGGTGC
Source organism: Acidovorax sp. Root217 (assembly GCF_001428645.1). NCBI lineage: Bacteria > Pseudomonadati > Pseudomonadota > Betaproteobacteria > Burkholderiales > Comamonadaceae > Acidovorax > Acidovorax sp. Root217. The sequence goes on along the minus strand of NZ_LMIH01000006.1, from coordinate 399,667 downwards.
CGATGTCGCCGATCACGAGCCTGATCGCGTAGTACGGACCGTTCTCCAGCGGCGCCAGGCAAGGGTTGGGGGTGACCAGCGCATCGCCCTGGTAGCGGTTGTAGGCCTTGCTTCCCTTGCCGAACGCCGGGTCTTCGCCACGGCGCGCGGTGTCGTTGAATGCACTGACCGTGGCCTCCAGCACCGACGGCTCCACGCCGATGCGTGCTGCCAGCTCGGCCACGGTGTTGCCACTTTGCAGGTAGCCGCTGCGCAGGTGGCGCCCGATGGGCAGCGGCGCGGGGGCTACGCAGCCCAGGCCGTAGGCACGCAGCGCCTTGTGGTCGCACAGCAGCCAGGCGGAGACTTCCTTCTCGCCGTGGCAGGCGGCGACCATGGCCTGCACGAAGTCGTGGTACGAATTGCCCTCGTTGGCAAAGCGCACGCCCTTGGGCGTCACGGCGATCACGCCGGGCTTGGCGCGGTCGATGAAGTGCGGCATCACCCCCTTGCTGCCGTCTGAGCGCGTGGTGACCGATGCGGGCACCCAGGCCGCCGCATGGGGAATGGTGCCGTCCACATGGCCGCCCACGGCCTCGGCGAGCTTGAGGCCGTCGCCGGTGTTGGATGCGGGCGAAGGCGAGTAGTGCTCCTTGCCGGTGGGCGCGTGGGGAAACAGCTGCTTGCGCCGCTCCACGTCGTGCGGGAACCCGCCGCAGGCCAGCACCACGCCGCGCGTGGCGGTCACCTTCACGGTCTTGCCTTCGTGCTGCACCAGCGCGCCGCTGACGCCGTCGTATTCCACCACCAGTTTCGTGACCGGGGAGGACAGCCACACGGGGATGTCCAGGTCCATCGCGGCCTTGGCCAGGCGGCCGGCCAGAGCGTTGCCGTTGGTCAGCGTCATGCCGCGGCCGTTGCCGATGACGTCCATGGCGTGCTTGCTCAGGCGCCGCGTCACGTAGGCGAACGAGGTGGGCGACTTGAAAGCCCGCATGAAGTGCTTGATCTCGGGGCCCGAGCCCAACATCATGCCGAACACCGTGAGCTCAGGCAGGGGTGGCGCCAGGTGCCTGATGCGCGGGCCGAGTTCGCGGCCATCGAAGGGGCGCGTGACCATCGATCGCCCGCCAGGCTGGCCGCCCGTGGCCTCGGCGTGGTAGTCGGGGAACACGGCGGGCATGTCGAACTGCACGCAGGTGTTCTGGGTGAAGAAGTCGATGGCCTTGGGGCCGTATTCCAGGAAGGCGTCGACACGCGCGGCGTCAAAGTGCGTCGTCGCCTCGTGCTGCAGGTAGGCGCGGGCAGCACCGTCCGGTTCCTGGATGCCCTGCTCCCTGGCCAGGCGCGTGCCCGGGATCCACAGCCAGCCGCCCGAGCGCGCGGTGGTGCCGCCGAAGCGCGCTTCCTTTTCCACCACCAGCACCTTCAGGCCCTGCGATGCCGCCGTGATGGCCGTCGCCATGCCCGAGGCGCCCGTGCCCACCACCAATACATCCACCGAGATGCTGTCCTGCGTCATGCCTTGTCTCCAACGTTCGAAGTGTTTCGGCGGATTCTAACGAGCATATGACTATTGTCAATTGATCCGTTAATATCAAACAATGCGATTCAGTCGAATGAATCTGCCTATATCATGGAAAACCCTTATGGATACACTGGCCACCCCCCGTCTGGAACTCCCCATCATGGAAAAAAGTCGCCGTGGCATCCAATCGATAGAGATCGGGAGTGCCCTGCTGTTGCAACTCGCCCTGCATGTGCGCCCGCTGGCGCTCAAGGACCTGGCCAAGGCCAGCGGCATGACCGCGGGCAAGGCGCACCCGTACATGGTGAGTTTTCTGAAGGTGGGCTTCGTCACCCAGACCGAGGCCGGGCACTACGAGCTGGGCCCGCTGGCCCTGCAGCTGGGCCTGACGCGGCTGCAACGCATGGACCCGGTCAAGGAGGCCTCGCAGCTCATCGAGGCGCTGGCCAATGACTCGGGCCAGAGCATTGCCGTGGCCGTTTGGGGCAACCTGGGCCCGACCATCGTGCGGCTCGAGGAACCCATCGAGCCTCTGCACGTGAACCTGCGCACGGGCACCGTGATGTCGCTGACCAATACGGCCACGGGCCGGCTGTTCGCGGCCTACATGCCGCCCAAGGTGGTGGAGCGCATCCTGAACGATGAACTGCAGCGCCTGGGCACGCGCAAGGACGCCAAGGGCGAACCCGCCCACGCGGAACTCGACGCCGCCCTGGCCGAGACGCGCAAGCACGGCCTGTCGCGCTCGCTGGGGCAGCCGATTCCCGGCATCGACGCCCTGTGCGCGCCGGTGTTCGACTCGGCAGGCCACCTGGTGCTGGGCATCCTGGCCATGGGCCCATCGGCCAGCTTCGACAGCAGCTGGGATGGCTCGGTGGCCACGCCGCTGCGCCAGTGCGCGCTTCAGGTCTCGCAGCGCATCGGGCGCACCGCGCCGCCAGCACCGGGCTGATTCGCGACAGGCACAGGCCCCGCGGGGCCTGTGCACAGCGTGGGTCAGAATAGCCGCTCCTCCAGACCGGCCCCTTCCATGCACCTTTCCTCGCTCCGCCGCTTCGGAGTCTGCGCCGCGTACGCATTGCTGTCCTGCGCCGCTGGCGCCAAACCCTCGCCCCAGGAGTACCCGCGCCTGTCCGAGAACCTCGCGGCCTCACCGAACCTGCAAGTCCGCAAGGTACTGCATGGCGAGGTGGAAGGCCTGTTCGCGCTGCCGCGCACCCAGCAACTGGTCGCGGTGGCCGGAGGCTACCTGTGGAAATTCACTGCGCAAGGGGAGCTGCAGGACACGCTGCGCGTGCCCGGCGGGATCCACACCTCCGGCATCGTCTTCACGCCCCACTACTACAGCGACTGGGTGTATAGCGGTGACCGGCGGCGCAAACCGTATGCCCCCACCGTGGATGGCAACCGCCTCTCGCAGGCCGAACTGTTCGCCGAGCTCGACCGCGCCGAGCACGTGGAGTTCGGCCGCAATGACACCAGCGCCTGGGCCTACCTGCTGTCGGGCGGCAAGGCGTGGATCCTGGACATCACGCGCCAGCGCGACAAGGTGGACACCTATTGCCGGCAGCGCACCCATTCGGCCGAGAAGCTGGGCTGGGATGCCACCTGCCTTGGCGGCTACCACCCTGCCCGCAAGGGCTGGACGGAGATCGAACCCGGGGACTTCGACAGCACCGGGCAAGACATCTCGCGCGTGAAGGTGGTGGACTTCGACCGCCGCCGCCTGCACCTGGAAGAGGGCCTGAGCGGGCAGTTGCTCGGGGCCACCGTGGGCGTGGCCCTCAAGGCCCTGGGCGTGCCTGGCAACCTGCCCAGCCGTTACTGGTTCGGCGATGCCCATACCCAGTTGCGCGTGGGCAGGGAGGTGCTCAAGTTCAAGGCCTTCATTCCCAAGGAGGATGGGCAGTTCCGCTTTCCCAACATGGCATGGTGGGATCCGTCGCCCGTGCTGCCGGGCGCAAACCCCTGGTTCACCGTGCACCCACGCAGCTACCTGCACCACCCCGGCGAAGAGGCGCTGCTGCGGCACTACGAGAAGGATATCGGCCTGTACCTGGTGCGCCCGCGCGGCGCGGTGCCAGGCCAGGCCATGGGCCGGGGGGCCGGCGCGTGGCGCCCGGTGTTCACCGGGCCATCGACCCGTTCGTACGCCGTGAGCGCCAATGTGGAGTTTGCTGCCGCGCGGCCCGGCGAAGCGGCCGCCCCCGCCGCGCACACCTGGCTGCGCAGCCCCGACGAGCGCAAGCGCCACGCTGGGATGGGGCCGCAGATCCCCGTGCAGGCGCTGTGGCCCGTCCTGCAGACCGTGCCTTCGGCACTGACGCTGCATTGGCGCACGTCCTCCGAGGAGGAAGACACGCAGCTGCGCATCGAGCTGCCTGCCAGCGAAACCCGCGCGGCCTTCGAGCGGCTGCAGGGCGGCAAGGGCCCGCTGGAGCTGGTGGTGCAGGTGCCCGACCTGGAAGGCCCCACGCTGGGGATGTCGGTGCTGCTGCGCAGCGGCAGCCTGCAGCAGGCGCTGCCTGGCGCCCGCATGGCCTACGTGGACAATACGGCACGGCCCGCATCCGCGCGCAAGGCATCGGTGCAGGCGCTCAGGGATGCGAACGCCGCCGCCCAGCGCTCGCCCGGCGCACTGCCCGCGTTCCTGCAGATCGCGCAGGACCTGGCGCAGGACCTGCAGCGGGTGCAGGGCGATGCCTCGGACATCACCCATGCGTATGCGCAGCTGATCAATCACTTCAATGGCCGGGAGGATTTCGCCGCGTCCTCGCGGCTGGTGCGCCACTACCTGGCCCAGGTCTACCCGTCCATGGGCAAGTACCAGCGCGACGACAAGCAGGTCTACAACGTCGGTGTGATCGCCAGCCAGACCCTGGCCTTCGCCATGCGCACCAACGAACGCGACCTGGCCGAAGCCGTGATGGCGACCCTGATAGGCCCAGGCTTCGACCCGGCGGTGCAAACCAACGGCACGCTGATGTACAACCTGTCGTGCTACTACGCACTCACCGGCGACAAGGCGCGCATGCTGGAGGCCATCGCCAACGCCCGCCGCCTGGGCAAGCAGCCCGCGCAGTTCCTGCGGGACACGGATTTCGACCGCTACCGGCAGGACGCGGAGTTCCTGCAGGCCGTCAACGCGCCGACCTGAGAATCTGTTCTATCGCATCTCATACGGATTTGCATTCGATCGTAAAACTAGGCGGGAGCCGCAAACAGTGCTGTAGCACGGCAAGGCGAACCAACGACGTTATACGGTTGAAGGCAAATCCGTATCAGTGGGCCGGCGCGAGGTGCAGCCGCGCCGCATCCACCTGCGCGTTCACTCGTTCGGCCAAGGCCATGTCGCCCGGGGTCTCGGGCGAGAACTTGTCCACGGCACGGGGGGCGCTGTCTTCATCCAGCGCAGCATAGACGGCCACGCAATGGGTGACCTGGCGCAGCTCCTTTTCCTGGATGCCACCGCTGCGCACCTCGACCAGCATGTTCATGCTGGTCTCGCCCGTGTGGGCCAGGCTGGCCTGCACCTCCACCAGGTCGCCCGGGTGGATGGGCCGTTCGAAGCTGGCACTGCCCATGAATGCCGTCACGCAAGTCCCACCGGCCCAGGAACAGGCGCAGGCGAAGCCGGCCTCGTCCATCCAGTGCAGCACGGTGCCGCCATGGATACGGCCGGAGGCCGAAGGGGCGGTGTGCGACGCCAGAAAACGCAGGGTGATGGAATGCATGCGGAGCTCTCCTCGGAAGGTGCCCCGGTATATCCCATTTACCGCCAGATGCCCTGTAGGAACGCAACGCTACCCACCGAACGGCCGTGTTGGGGCGACCTGCGGTGCAGCGCGGCGCATCTGGCATGTCGCTTGCTGAAAGACAGGCGTTCCTCCCCTGTTCCCTGACCCGGCCCCGCGCCGGGCCCGCAACCTCGCGCATGCACCGGCTGCCGCTTTCGCCATGACCTCCCTGAACCGTCTGAACTTGCTCCAGAAGTTTCTGATCCTCGGGCTGATCGCGCTGGCGATGACGGCGCTGCCCACCTTCATGCACGTGCGCGATGCCCTGCAGGACATGGCCACGGCGCGCCAGGAGGCGCGCGGTGCACCGCCCTTGCTGGCACTCAACAAGGTCGTGCAGGGCATGCAGGTGCACCGGGGTCTTTCGGCCAGCATGCTCGGCGGCAACGAGGCCCTGGCGGCGCGCCGGCCTGCAGCGCGCGAGGCGGTGGAGAAAGCCCTGGCCGACGTGGCCACCCGCTTCGCAGAAGCGGGCGTGCCCACAGCCGAGGAAGCCACCTGGAAGCAATTGCGCCAGACCTGGCAGACCCTGGAGCAGGCAGTCGCCGCGCGCGGCCTGCAGCCGGCCCAGAGCACGGCACAACACACCCAGCTCATCGCCGGGGTGATGCGCCTGAACGAGACCTTGCTGCACCACTACGGCTTGGCGCTCGACCCCGGGCAGGACACAAGCGCCCTCGTACAGGCCTCGCTGGTGCACGTGCCCATGCTCGGCGAAAAGCTCGGCGTGATGCGCGCCCAGGGTTCTGCCGCGCTGAGCGGCAAGGCCCTGGCGCCCGAAGGCAAGGGCGGCCTGATGGCACTTCAGCAGCGCGTGGTGGAACTGCAGGGCGATACGCTGCGCAGCCTGGAGCGCGCCATGGTGCACAACCCGGTCTTCCGCCAGGCGCTGGGCGGCCCGGCGCAGGCGGTGAACACCCAGGTTCAGCAGGCACTGCAGCGCGCCGACAGGGAGGTCATCGGCGCGGCCGAGCTCTCTGCGCCGGCCTCGGACTACTTCGACGAATTCACCCGCACCATCGACGCGCTGTATGCGCTCAATGCCCAGGCCATGGACCTGCTCAACGGCGCGCTGCAGGAGCGGGCCTCGGGCCTGCAGCGCCAGTTGCTGTGGCAGCTCGGCCTGCTGGCCGTGGCCCTGGCGGTGGCGGTGGCACTGGGGCGCACCTTCGTGCGCTCGATCACCGTGCCGCTGGCGCAGGCGGTACAGCTGTCCAATGCCGTGGCCCAGGGCGACTTGCGCGGCACGGCCACGGCCCACGGCACGGACGAGGTCGGCCAGCTCATGGCGGCCCTGGTGCAGATGCGCCGCCAGTTGACCGACGTGGTGAGCCAGGTGCGCGGCGGATCCGAAGGCGTGGCCACGGCCAGTGCCCAGATTGCGCAGGGCAACAACGACCTCTCGGCGCGCACCGAGAGCCAGGCCAGCGCGCTCGAAGAAACCGCAGCCTCGATGGAAGAGCTGAGCTCGACGGTGCGCCAGAATGCGGACAGCGCACGCCAGGCCAGTGCACTGGCCGGCAATGCGCGCACCATTGCAGTGCAAAGCGGCGATGTGGTCACCCAGGTGGTGCAGACCATGCAGGACATCAGCGCCTCGTCGAAGAAGATCGCCGACATCATCGGCGTGATCGATGGCATTGCCTTCCAGACCAACATCCTGGCGCTCAATGCTGCAGTGGAAGCAGCACGCGCGGGTGAGCAGGGCCGGGGCTTTGCGGTGGTGGCCAGCGAGGTGCGCAGCCTGGCCGGGCGCAGCGCCGAGGCGGCGCGCGAGATCCGCACGCTGATCCACGCCAGCGTCGAGCGTGTGGAGCAGGGCAACCTGCTGGTGGAGCGCGCCGGCGGCACCATGCACGAGGTGGTGGCCGCCATCGGCCGGGTGAACGACATCATGGGCGAGATCAGCGCCGCCAGCCACGAACAGTCGCTGGGCGTGGCCCAGGTGGGCGAGGCCGTGACGCAGATGGACCAGGCCACGCAGCAGAACGCGGCCCTGGTCGAGGAGATGGCAGCGGCGGCAAGCAGCCTGCAAGGCCAGGCCGAAGAGCTGGTGCAGGTGGTGTCGGTGTTCCGCGTCGGGGAGACAGCCCCGGCGTCCGCACCGCGGCTGCGCTGATTCGCCAATCTACGTCGGGCGCGCCAGCACCAGCCGCGCGCGCAGGCCGGCACCCGGAGCGCTGTGCAGCTCCAGCGCGCCACCATGCGCGCGTGCCACGCGCTCGGCAATGGCCAGGCCCAGCCCGGCCCCCGGAATGCCTGCACGTGCGCCGCCACCGCCGCGCACGAAAGGCTGGCGCATGCGCTCCAGCTCGGCGGGAGGGATGCCGGGGCCATGGTCCGCCACCTCGATCCACACGCCAGCCGCACCGGCGCCCGTTCTCAGCACCACGGGCGCAGCGCCATGGCGCCAGGCGTTCTCGACCAGGTTGTCCACGGCACGCCGCAGCGCTTGTATATGCACGGGCACCGCTGGCGTTGATCCCGGCTCCAGCAGCACCGCGCGGCCATGGTCGGCCTGCGCCTCGGCCACGGCCCGGGCCAGTTCATCGAGCGAGGCGGCCACGGGGGCCTCGCCGTCGCCCAGGCGCGCGAAGTCGAGGAACTGGCCGACGATGGCATCCATCTCTTCGATGCTGCGCGCCATGCTGGCGGCCAGCGGCGCGTCCACATGCGCCTGGGCGATCTCCACCCCCAGGCGCAGTTTGGTCAAAGGGGTGCGCAGATCGTGCGACACGCCGGCCAGCATCAGCGCGCGCTCGCGGTCGGCTTCGGCGAGGCTGCGCGCCATCTGGTTGAAGCTGCGCGCCACGGTGGCGATCTCCTGGGGCCCATCCTCAGGCAGAAGGGCGGGCGCCTGGCCTTGTGCCAGGTGCTGCGCGGCGGCCACCACGCGTGCCAGCGGCCTGTTCAGGTGGCGCTGCAGCCACCAGGCCCCGAGCAGGGCGAGCAGCACGCCAGCGACGGTGGCCATGAGCCAGGCGCCCGTGAACTCGCGCGTGGGGAATACGCTGGGCAGATTCAGCCAGTAGTCGGTGCCGCCGTGCGTCACGCGCAGCGCCAGCATGCCCGCGCCATCGCGGCGCCAGCGCGGCGCACCGGCCGCGCTGGCCTCGGCCTGGTCCAAGCGCCGCGCCACCGCCTGCACGAAGCGCTGCTCCAGCGGCGACAGCAGGGCGCGCCGGCGCGGAGACGGCGGCTCGTCGGATTCCAGAACAGCCTGGGCCGCCTGGCGGTTGAAGGCCTCGACAAAGGCGGCGCGCTGTGCGGGCGGCAGCACGTCCAGCCCGGCGCGCAGGGCGGCCACATTGCGCGCCACACCGTCGGCCACCTGGGCCACGCGCGGCTGCAAAATCATCTGGCGCACCAGCACCACAGCGCACAGCTGGCTAGCCACCACCAGCGCCGTGATGAGCAGCAGGTTGCGCCCCAGCAGGCTGCGCGGCCACCAGCCCTGCGCAGGCGCCGTGGCGGTCATGCATTGCCCCCGGTCGGCGCCGCACCGTCCGGCATGAAGACATAGCCCACGCCCCAGACGGTGCGGATGTGGCGCGGCTGCGCCGCATCGGTCTCGATGAGCTTGCGCAGGCGCATCACCTGCACGTCGATGCTGCGGTCGGTGGCCTCGTGGTCGGGCCCGTAGGCCAGGGCCATCAGCCGGTCGCGCCCGAGCGGGCGGCGCGGCTGCTGGGCCAGGGTCTGCAGCAGGGCGAACTCACCGCTGGTCAGGGGCACGTCCTGGCCGTCGCGGGTCAACCGGCGCTCATCCACCCACAGCGTGAAATCGCCAAACCGGATGATGCCGCCAGCCTGCAGCGGGCCGGTGTGCGCCCCCAGCATGCGCTGGCGCCGCACCATGGCCTGCACGCGGGCCAGCAACTCGCGCGGGTTGAAGGGCTTGGGCAGGTAGTCGTCGGCACCCATCTCCAGGCCGATGATGCGGTCCACCGGGTCGCCGCGCGCCGTGAGCATGAGGATGGGAATGGTCTCGCCCTGCGCGCGCAGGCGCCGGCAGATGGACAGGCCGTCCTCGCCCGGCATCATCACATCGAGCACCAGCACGTCGAAACGCTCGCGCGCCAGCAGTGCATCGAGCGGGCCGGCGCCATCCACGGTACGCACGGCATAGCCCTGGTCGCTGAGGTAGCGCTGCAGCAGGGCGCGCAGGTCGGGCTCGTCATCGGCCACCAGGATACGGGCCAGGGCTTCGGTCATAGGGGAGGGCGTGCAACTCAGGATGGGGCAATGGTAGGGCGCAAGGCCCTGCCGCAGGCCACTTCGTCATGCTTTGTCATACATCGGCCCATCCACGCCACAAATGGCTCACACCTGGGCGCCAGAGTCGGGGCATCCACAACCCATTGCCCCAGGAGCCGACCCATGATTTCTTCCTCCACCCGCACGCTGGCCGTGGCCTGCCTGCTCGCCGCGGGCCTGGTGGCTGGTGCCAGCGCCCAGGCCGCGCCGCCCGGCCAACGCACCCAGCAGATGCGAGAGGCGCGCGAACAATTGCACCAGCGCTTCATGGCCGCCGACAAGGACGGCAACGGCCAGCTCACCCGTGCCGAGGCCCAGGCCGGCATGCCGCGCGTCTACAACGCGTTCGACCAGATCGACACCCAGCGCAAGGGCTTCGTGAGCGAGGCCGAAATCACCGCCGCCATCGCCGCGCGCCTGGCCAGCCGCAAGGGCACGCCGCAGTAGCCCCTCTAGCCAGCTCCACCCCCCGTTTCCGTCCATTTCACTACCATTGCAGGAGAACACCAGCATGACCACCCCCCCCGCTTTCCGCCTTCGCACCTGGGCCCGCCGGGCCGCATTGCCCCTGGGGCTGGCATTGGCCTCGCTCGCTGCCGTGGCTCCGGCCCATGCGCAACCGATGGATCCCGGTAGCTTCTTCGACGATGCGGGCGGCGGCACCGTGACCGCGCTGCCGGCCGGCGTGCAGCGCATCGCCGACGTACCCTATGGCCCCGACCCGCTGCAGCGCATGGACGTGTACCTGCCCAGCACCCCGCGCAGCAGCGTGGACGGCCCCGCACCGGTCATCTTCATGGTGCACGGCGGCGGCTGGCGCACGGGCGACAAGGCCATGTCCCGCGTGGTGCAGGAGAAGGCGGCGCGCTGGGTGCCGCGCGGCTTCGTCTTCATCTCGGTCAACTACCGGCTGCACCCGGCCGTCGACGTGCTGCAGGAGGCCATCGACGTGGCAGTGGCGCTCGACACCGCCCAGAAGCAGGCCGCGCAGTGGGGCGCCGACCCCGCAAAGTTCATCCTCATGGGCCACTCGGCCGGGGCGCACCTGGTGTCGTTCGTCAACGCGCATGCGCCGCTCTTGCAGCAGTTGGGCGTCACGCCCTGGCTGGGCACGGTGTCGCTCGACAGTGCGCTGCTCAACGCCCCGGTCGTGATGTCGCTGCCGCACTATCCGCTGTACGACGAGGTGCTGGGCAGCGATCCGGCCTTCTGGCTGGCGATCTCGCCCTACCAGGCCGTGACCGGGGCTCAACCGCCTTACCAGTTCGTGTGCTCCACCAGCCGCCCAGACCGCCCCTGCCTGCAGGCGCAGGGCATGGCCGCCCATGTGCAGGCCCTGGGCGGCCGCGCCGAGGTGCTGCCGCAGGACCTCACGCACGGCGAGATCAACGCCAACCTGGGCCTGGAGAGCGGCTACACGCAGGCTGTCGAAGCCTTCATGGGATCGCTAGATCCGGTCGTCGCGCAGCGCCTGCGCTGAGCTTCAGGCGAGGTAGCGCGCCAGGTACTTGCCCGTGTGGCTGGCCGGGTTGGCCGCCAGGTCCTCGGGCGTTCCTACGCCCACCACCATGCCGCCGCCGGCACCGCCTTCAGGGCCCATGTCGATGAGCCAGTCGGCCGTCTTGATGACGTCCAGGTTGTGCTCGATGATGACGATGGTGTTGCCCGCGTCGCGCAGCTGGTGCAGCACCTTGAGCAAGAGGTCGATGTCGGCGAAGTGCAGGCCGGTGGTCGGCTCGTCCAGGATATAGAGCGTGCGGCCGGTGTCGCGCTTGGAGAGCTCCTGCGCCAGCTTCACGCGCTGCGCCTCGCCGCCCGAGAGCGTGGTGGCCGCCTGGCCCAGGCGGATATAGGACAGGCCCACGTCGAGCAGGGTCTGCAGCTTGCGCGCCAGGGCCGGCACGTCCTTGAAGAAGGCGAAGGCGTCCTCCACCGTGAGCTCCAGAATCTGTGCGATGTTGCGGCCCTTCCAGAGCACCTCCAGCGTCTCGCGGTTGTAGCGCTGGCCGTGGCAGACGTCGCAGGGCACATAGACGTCGGGCAAAAAGTGCATCTCCACCTTGACCACGCCGTCGCCCTGGCAGGCCTCGCAGCGGCCGCCGGCGACGTTGAAGGAAAAGCGCCCGGGCCCGTAGCCACGTTCCTTGGCGGTATTCACCTCGGCCATCAGTTCGCGGATGGGCGTGAACAGGCCCGTGTAGGTGGCCGGGTTGCTGCGCGGCGTGCGGCCGATGGGCGACTGGTCGACGTTGATCACCTTGTCGAAGTACTCGATGCCCACGATCTCGTCGTGCGCGGCCGGCTCTTCGTGGGCGCGGTAGATCTGGCGCGCCACGGCGGCGTACAGCGTGTCGTTGACCAGCGTGCTCTTGCCCGATCCCGAGACGCCGGTCACGCAGGTCAGCAGGCCCACGGGGAAGTCCACCGTCACGTTTTGGAGGTTGTTGCCCGTGGCGCCGGCCACGCGCAGGGCCTGCACGGCGCCCTGGCGTGCATGGTGGGCGGCCATGCGCTCGGCGCGGCGCTTGCTGGCCTCGGTTTCGGGAAAGCGCGACTTGCCTTTGGCCGGCGCAGGGGCCGGCGCGACCGCCTCCACCACCGGCAGCCAGGGCGTGCGGCGCCGGGGCACGGCGATGGACAAGGTGCCCGACAGGTACTTGCCGGTCAGCGATTCGGGGTGGTTGCGCACCGTGTCGTAGCTGCCCTGGGCCATCACGCGGCCGCCATGCACGCCCGCGCCCGGCCCCATGTCGATCACGTGGTCGGCGGCGCGCATCATGTCCTCGTCGTGTTCGACCACGATCACGCTGTTGCCGATGTCGCGCAGGTGCTGCAAGGTGGCGATGAGGCGGTCGTTGTCGCGCTGGTGCAGGCCGATGCTGGGCTCGTCGAGCACGTACATCACGCCCGTGAGGCCCGAGCCGATCTGGCTGGCCAGGCGGATGCGCTGCGCCTCGCCGCCCGACAGCGTCTCGGCGCTGCGGTCCAGACTCAGGTAGTTCAGGCCCACATCGTTGAGGAACTGCAGCCGCGTGGTGATCTCGCGCACCACCTTGTCGGCGATCTCGGCCTTGGACCCCGAGAGCGACAGGGAGCGGAACCAGCTGTGCGCGTCGTTGAGCGTGGCATGGCTCACCTCGAAGATGGCGCGGGCCTGCTCGCCCTCGCCCACCTTCACGTGGCGCGCTTCGCGGCGCAGGCGCGTGCCATGGCATTCGGGGCAGGGCTGGGTGCTGCGGTAGCGCGCCAGGTCCTCGCGCACCACCACCGAATCGGTTTCGCGGTAACGCCGCGCCATGTTGGGCAGGATGCCTTCGAAGGTGTGCTTGCGGCTCAGCACCTTGCCCTTGGAGGGGCCGCTGTCCATGATGTAGCTGAAGGCGATCTCCTCCTCGCCCGAGCCGTGCAATACCGCGTTCTGCACGTTGGCGGGCAGCGACTCGAAGGGTGCCTCGACATCGAAGCCGTAGTGCCGGCCCAGGCTCTCAAGCATGGCGAAGTAGTAGCCATTGCGCCGGTCCCAGCCCTTGATGGCACCGCTGGCCAGGCTCAGCGTGGGAAATGCCACCACGCGCAGCGGGTCGAACACCTCGCGCTGGCCGATGCCGTCGCAGGCCGGGCAGGCGCCCATGGGCGAGTTGAAAGAGAACAGGCGCGGCTCCAGTTCGGCCAGCGAGTAGCTGCACACCGGGCACGAGAACTTGGAGCTGAACAGGTGCTCCTGGCCCGAATCCATCTCCAGCACCAGCACGCGGCCATTGCCCTCGTTGCCGCCCACGCGCAGCACGGCCTCGATGCTCTCGGCCAGCCGCTGCTGCATCTCGGGGCGCACCTTGAGGCGGTCGATCACCACGTCGATGCTGTGCTTCTCGGTCTTCTTGAGGGCTGGCAGGTTCTCGTATTCGTAGATCGTGCCGTCCACCCGGAAGCGGATGTATCCCAGCGCCTGCATCTGCGCGAAGACCTCGGTGAACTCGCCCTTCTTCTCGCGGGCCACGGGGGCCAGCAGCATCAGGCGCGTGTCCTCGGGCAGGGCCAGTACGGCGTCCACCATCTGGCTCACGGTCTGGGCGGCCAGCGGCAGGCCGTGGTCGGGGCAGAACGGCGTGCCGGCGCGCGCGTAGAGCAGGCGCAGGTAGTCGTGGATCTCGGTCACCGTGCCCACGGTGGAGCGCGGGTTGTGGCTGGTGGCTTTCTGCTCGATGCTGATGGCGGGCGACAGCCCCTCGATCAGGTCGACATCGGGCTTGTCCAGCCGGCCCAGGAACTGGCGCGCATAAGCCGACAGGCTTTCCACATAGCGACGCTGGCCCTCGGCATACAGCGTGTCGAAGGCCAGGCTCGATTTGCCCGAGCCCGACAGCCCGGTGATCACCACCAGCTGGTTGCGCGGGATGTCGAGGTCGATGTTCTTGAGGTTGTGCGTGCGCGCCCCGCGGATGCTGATGCGCTGCTCCCGCAGCACGCGGGCCAGGTAGGCGCCGTCGGAAGATCGGTCGTCGTCGGCGGCAACAGGGTCGTTTTTCACGGGGGCGGGCTCAATGCAGGACAACCCACCATGATAGGCCACCGGCATGCCCCGCGCAGCCGCCACGCTGCTGCCAAAGCACAGGCCGTTGCCGATGCAACCGGAAATGACGGCCAAGGCCGACCTGGCGCTACGGGCATGCAGATAGCATTAAAATAACAATCATTCTCATTTAATCGCTTTGTCGCCGGGGCACGCCCCATGCCCCGGCGGTGGATCGCTCTCCCCTGCCGAGCAACATGGCCAGCGAACGCACACTTTCCGCCGCATCCACCACGCCCGACAGCGCCGTGCCCGTGTCCAGTCCCGATGCGCCGACCCGCAGCCGCCGCTGGCACCTGCCGGCCCTGCCCACGCTGCGCCAGGCCTGGTTCCAGGTGCACTGGTTCATCGGCATCACCGCCGGCACGGTGCTGGTGGTCATCGGGCTCACCGGGGCGCTGCTGGCCTTCCACGAAGAGATCCTGGACCTGATCAACCCCGGGGTGCGGCAGGTGGCCCCCTTGGCGGGGCCCATGCTCACCCCGCAGCAGACGGTCGACGCGGTGCAGCGTGCCGGCCGCAGCGAGCGCATCAGCAGCGTGGCCGTGCAGGCCGAGCCGGGCGGCTCGGCACGCGTGACCTTCGTACCGCGCCCCGGCGAGCGGCGCGGCGACGTGGTCTACGTGCACCCCTACAGCGGTGCCGTGCTGGGCGAGCTGCAGGGGCATGGCTTCTTCGAGTGGATCGAGTCGCTGCACCGCTGGCTGCTGCTGCCGCGCGAGCCCGGCCGCGTGGTGGCCGGCGTGCTGGCGATCTGCCTGCTGGGCCTGTCGCTCTCGGGCCTGTACCTGCGCTGGCCGCGCAACCCGCTGCGCTGGCGCACCTGGCTGACCTTCGACACCGCGCTCAAGGGCCGCTCCTTTCTGTGGGGGCTGCACTCGGTCATCGGCACCTGGGCGCTGGTGATGTACGTGGCGCTCACGGCCACGGGCATCTACTGGTGCTTCGACGCGGTGCGCGACACGGTGGACGGCTGGGCCGGCCAGAAGCGCCCGCCGCGCGTGACCGCCCCCGCCAAGCCGCCGGCATCCGCCAGCGCGCAGCCCAAGGCGCCCGAGCCCCCGCCGCCGGACCTGGCCCGCACCTGGGCCGTGTTCCAGCAACAGGCCGGCGACTGGGCCGAGGCCAGCCTGCGCATGCCGACCAAGCCCGGGCAGCCGGTGCAGATCACCTGGCTGGATGTCAGGGCGCCGCACGAGCGCGCGCGCAGCCGCATGTCCATCGAGCCCGTGACCGGCAAGGTCAGCGCCGAGGACCGCTATGCCGACCGCAGTATGGGCGCACGCGCGCTGAGCACCATCTACCCGGTACACATGGGCACCTATTTCGGACTGCCGGGGCGGGTGGCCATGCTGCTGGCCAGCCTGGGCCTGCCACTGTTCGCCATCACCGGCTGGATGCTGTACCTGGACCGCAGGCGCCAGCGCCGCGCCACCGAGGCCGCGCGCGCGGCGCACGGGCAGGGCGTGCCCACCGCCGTGGCCGGCACCCTGGCCACCGACACCCTGCTGGTGGCCTATGCCAGCCAGGCTGGGCAGGCCGAGCGCATCGCCCTGCAAAGCGCCACGGCCCTGCAGCGCGCCGGGCTGCGCGTGGCCGTGCAGCCGGTGGCACAGCTCACCCCCGAGGCGCTGCGCGCGCACCGCCGCGTTCTGCTGGTGGCCAGCAGCTTTGGCGAGGGCGAGCCGCCCGACAGCGCCCGGCGCTTCACGCGCCTGCTGGAGCAGCAGGGCACGGGCGCCCTGGCCGGCATGCGCTACGGTCTGTTGGCACTGGGCGACCGCAACTACGCACGTTTCTGTGGCTACGGCCATGCACTCGACGAAGCCCTGCGCAAAGGCAGTGCCGAGCCCCTGTTTCCACTGATCGAGGTGGACAGCGGCGACCTAGCCGCCTTGGCCCGCTGGATGCAGACCCTGGCCACGCTGGAGGGGGCCGAACACCTGGCGCTGGACGGCGCACTGGCCGACACCGGCCCCGAGCTGCCCTACACCCCTTGGCGCTTGGCCAGCCGTGAGCACCTGAACCCCGGCAGCGAGGGCGGGCCGCTGGTCGAGCTGGCATTGACCTGTGATACCCCTGCGACCTGGCACCCCGGCGCTCTGGTCGAGGTACAAGCCCGACACTCCGCCGAAGCGGTGGATGCCTGGCTAAAGGCGGCCGGCCTGGCGGGCGCGCAGACTGTGCACCTGGCCGGCCAGCCCTGCACCCTGGCCGACGCCATGGCGCAAAGCGTGCTGCCGGTGCCGCCACTGCACTTTGCCGATGCCCAGGCCTGTGCCGACACCCTGGTGGCGCTGGCGCCGCGCACCTATTCAGTGGCCTCGCTGCCGCAGGACGGCGCGCTGCAGCTGCTGGTGCGCCTGGATCGGCATGCGGGCGGGCTGGGTCTGGCTTCGGGCTGGCTCACCACGCATGCCCCGCTGGGCACGCTGGTACCCCTGCGTCTGGTGGCCAACCCGCGCTTCGACTCGGCCACGGGCGACGTGCCCTGCCTGTTCATCGGCAACGGCTCGGGCCTGGCAGGCCTGCGCTCGCACCTGCGCGCACGGGTGGCAGGTGGGCACCGGCGCAACTGGCTGCTCTTCGGCGAGCGCCATAGCGCGCACGACACTCTGTGCGCAGCCGAGATCGAGGGTTGGCAGGCCGCTGGCTTCCTGGCGCGGCTGGACCGCGTGTTCTCGCGCGATGGCGGCGAGCACCGGTACGTGCAGGACCGCCTGCGCGCCGCCGCCGACGAGTTGCGCGCATGGGTGGCTGACGGAGCCATCCTCTATGTCTGCGGCAGTGCCCAGGGCATGGGCTCGGGCGTGGATGCGGTGCTGGCCGAGGTGCTGGGCGCCGATGCGATTGACGCGCTGATCGCGGACGGACGCTACCGGCGCGACGTCTATTGAGCGCAAGCGGATGGCCGTTTGTTCTTGATCAAAGTCAACGGACAGGGGGATGGGCGAGAATCGGGGTTTGCGCCAGCCGTCCACCGAGCCCCCTTCCTTGTTCATGCCTTCCCCGGCCCCGAGTGCCGCCCCTTCCCCCTCTGCCCCCCTGCCGCCGACGGCCGCGCACGCCATGACGCCGCTGGAGCGCCGCGCCAGCGTCAGCCTGGCGCTGATCTTCGCGCTGCGCATGCTCGGGCTGTTCCTGGTGCTGCCGGTGTTCGCGCTGGAGGCGCGCAAGTACCCCGGGGGCGATGACCCGGCCCTGGTGGGCCTGGCCATGGGCATCTACGGGCTCACCCAGGCGCTGCTGCAGCTGCCGCTGGGCATGGCTTCGGACCGTTTCGGGCGCAAGCGCGTGATCGTGCTCGGCCTCTTGGTGTTTGCCGGCGGCAGCCTGCTGGCGGCGCTGGCCGACTCGCTCACCGGGCTGCTGCTGGGCCGGGCGCTGCAGGGCGCGGGCGCCGTGTCGGCCGCCGTCACGGCCCTGCTGGCCGACCAGACCCGCGATGCGGTGCGCACCAAGGCCATGGCCCTGGTGGGTGGCAGCATCGGCCTGATGTTCGCCGTCGCCCTGGTGGCCGCACCGCTGCTCACCGCCCACATCGGCCTGTCGGGCCTGTTCGGCCTGACCTGCGCGTTGGCACTGGCCGGCGTGGCCGTGGTGCTGTGGCTGGTTCCCCCCGAACCCACGGAGCACAAAAATGCCCCTCGGGGCCGCCTGGCCGACGTCTGGGCCCACCCCGACCTGCTGCGCCTGAACCTGGGCGTCTTCGTGCTGCACACGGTGCAGCTGTCCATGTGGGTGGCCGTGCCGGCCATGCTGGTGCAGGCCGGCCTGCCCAAGGACCACCACTGGCAGGCCTACCTGCCAGCGGTGGTGCTGTCGTTCGCCGCCATGGGGGGCCTGTTCGCGCTGGAGCGCGCCGGGCACCTGCGCGCCGCCCTGCTGGGCTCCATCGCCCTGGTGCTGGTGGTGCAACTGGGCCTTGGCGGCCTGGCGGCCAGTGGCGCCACGCCCACGCTGTGGGTGCTGGGGCCGCTGCTGTTCGTGTTCTTCTGCGGCTTCAACGCGCTGGAGGCCAGCCAGCCCAGCCTGGTCTCGCGCATGGCCCCCGCCGCCCTGCGCGGCGCGGCCCTGGGCAGCTACAACACCCTGCAGTCGCTGGGGCTGTTTGCCGGCGGCGCCCTGGGCGGTGC
Source organism: Acidovorax sp. Root217 (assembly GCF_001428645.1). Taxonomy (NCBI): domain Bacteria; kingdom Pseudomonadati; phylum Pseudomonadota; class Betaproteobacteria; order Burkholderiales; family Comamonadaceae; genus Acidovorax; species Acidovorax sp. Root217. The sequence continues at coordinate 381,400 of NZ_LMIH01000006.1, read as the reverse complement.
CCTGGTCAAATGGGCGGGCGCACCAGGCCTCTTTGCCACCACGGCCGTGCTGACCGCCCTATGGCTGGTGCTGACCTGGCCGCTGCGCCCCACGGGGCGGGGCCAGGGGCACTGAGCGTTTCTGTAACAGATTCCCGCCCGCCCCGGCCACCCCGGCTTGCGGCACAATGGCGCGTTCGGCGCGCAGACTCTCCACGGACCGGAGAGCACACCAGCGCCCCCCAACATCAAGTAGGTAGAGCAGCACCATGGCATCCGTGAACAAAGTCATCATCGTCGGCAACCTCGGCCGCGACCCTGAAATGCGCACCTTCCCCAGTGGCGACCAGGTGGCCAACGTGACGATTGCCACCACCGACAAGTGGAAAGACAAGCAAAGCGGCGAAATGAAGGAAGCCACCGAGTGGCACCGCGTGGTCTTCAATGGCCGCCTGGCCGAGATTGCCGGCCAGTACCTGCGCAAGGGCTCGCAGGTCTACGTGGAAGGCAGCCTGCGCACGCGCAAATGGACCGACCAGGCGGGCGTCGAGAAGTACAGCACCGAAATCCGTGCCGATCAGATGCAGATGCTGGGCAGCCGCCAGGGCATGGGCGGCGGCCAGGGCGGTGGCGGCCAGCAGGGCGGCGGTTATGACGATGGTGGCGGCTACGGCGGCGACCAGGGCGGTGGCGGCTACGACCAGGCCCCGCCCCAGCAACAGCGCCGCCCCGCCCCTCCGGCACAGCAGCGCCCCGCCGCGCCCGCCGCGCGCCCGGCCCCTGCGCCCGCACCTCGCGCAGCCTCGGGCTTCGACGACATGGACGACGACATCCCGTTCTGAGCACCGAATGGGCGTGTTGCGCATGATTGCCGGGCTGGTGCAGCCCCTGCGCGCCGCACCCCTGCATTCGCCCAACCCATCCAGGCCCGCCCGTGTCGCGGGCCTTTTTTGCGGCCGCACAGGCACCCATGGAAAGCCTTGATTCTGGCGACCGCCCCGACGAGGCCCTGCGCCGCTGGCGCCTGATCCTGGGCCGCTACGCCGCGCAGCCGCTGTCGCATGCGCAGTTCGATGCAGGCGACTGGAAACTCGACCAGGCCCTCGAATACCTCTACGGCCGCGACTACGACGGCCGGGGCCTGGCGCGCCCTGCGGGCGGCGCAGCCGGCTCGCTCGACCCGAGCCAGCTGCGCGCCATCGACTGGCTCAACCGCTCGCGCGAACTGTTTCCGCAGGAAGTCTTCGAGCGCATGCAGACCCAGGCCATCGACCGCTACCAGCTCACCGACCTGCTCAAGGACCCGGCGGTGCTGCGCTCCATGGACCCCACGCCGGGCCTAGCCAAGGCGCTGCTGGGCATGCGCGGGCGCCTGTCGGGCGGCATGCGCGATGCCGTGCGCGAGGTGATCCAGAAGACGGTGGACGAGATCACCCGGCGCTTGAAGAACGACTTCGTCAACGCCCTGGTGGGCCGGCGCAACCGCCAGCGGCGCTCGCTCGTCAAGAACGCGCAGAACTTCGACGCGCGCGCCACCATTGCGGCCAACCTCAAGAACTACAGCGCCGAGCGGCGCCAGCTGGTCATCGAGCGCCCGCTGTTCAACGCCCGCGTCAAGCGCAACCTGCCCTGGGACGTGGTGCTGTGCGTGGACCAGAGCGGCTCGATGATGGACTCGGTGATCTACAGCGCCGTGATCGCGGGCATCATGAGTTCGCTGCCCGCCGTGCGCGTGAAACTGGTGGTGTTCGACACCGCCGTGGTCGACCTCACGCACCTGGCGCACGACCCGGTGGAGGTGCTGCTCACGGTGCAGCTCGGTGGCGGCACCGACATCGGGCGCGCCGTGCACTACTGCGAGTCGCTGGTCGGCAACCCGCAGCGCACGGTGTTCGCGCTGATCAGCGACTTCGAGGAGGGCGCCGCGCCCGGGCCGCTGCTGGCCGCCGTGGCGCGCATGGCCGAGGCGCGCGTGAAGCTGCTCGGCCTGGCCGCGCTCGACGAGGGTGCCAACCCGGTCTACGACCGCCAGATGGCCCAGCGCCTGGCCAACAAGGGCATGCACGTGGCGGCCCTGACGCCGACCCACTTCGCCCAGTGGCTTGCGGAAGTGATGGAGTGACGATGCCCGCCTGGTTCGAGGGCTACCGCGCCTACGACGACGACACCCTGGCGGCCCTGGCCAATGCGGGCCTGCTGCGCCGCGCGGCCAAGGACGTGGAGGCCGGCAAGGTGCAATGGGCAGAGCAGGGCGCCGATGGCGGCGTGGTCGAGGCCGATGGCCAGCGCGTGCAGCTCGATGCGCGGGGTCCGCAAAAGGCGCAGTGCGAATGCCCGGCGCCGGGCATCTGCAAGCACATCCTGGGCGCAGCGCTGTGGCTGCGGGCCATGGAGCCTGGCGCGGCCACCGGTGACGCCACTGCGTCGCCAGAATCCGAGGCGGACGCAACGTCGCCGCCTGCGGCCGGCCCCAACGCCGACCCACTGGCCGAGGTCCGTGCCCTGCAAGCGCCCGCGCTGTTCAAGCAAGCCGGCGTGGCCGCCGTGCGCCGCGCGGTGCAGGCGCTGCCCTGCGGCATCGAGTGGCGCGTGCAGGGCGGCACCTTGGTGATCGACCTGCCCGATCTCGCCGCCACCTGCCGCTATGTGGCGGGTGCGGGCTATGAGGGCATGGTGTCCGAAGTGCCCGTGCGCGAGCGCAAGGCCGTGCACCTGATCGCGCTGGCGGCCCTGCGCCAGGCGCTGGGCGAGCCGCTGCCCTGGCCCGAGGGAATGGCCCCTGCCGCAGCGGCAGAGCAGCCCACCGCCGCGCTGGGTGAACGCGAGCGCGCCTTCCTTGCCCAGGTGGAGGCCATGCTGCACGAGCTGCTCACCGGCGGCCTGTCGCACGTGAGCGAGCAGGCCTCGGCGCGGCTGCTGGCCTTGAACATGTCGGCGCGCGGCGAAGGCCTGCCGCGCCTGGCCGCCCTGCTGCGCAACCTGGGCGGCATGGTGGATGGCCTGGTGCGGCGCGACCACCGCATGCAGGAGCGCGATGCGCTGTCGCTGATGTCCAGCATCCAGGCGCTGTGCGATGCCCTGCGTGCCCCCGCTGAAGGCCAGGAGGCCGCAGAGCGCACCGCCGCCCTGCGCGGCCGGGTGCGCCGCGCCTTCGACGAGACCACGGCCCTTGAACTGCAGCCCCTGGGCGCCCACTGGTGGCAGACCCTGGGCGGTGCGCGCGGCCTGACCCTGGCCTTCTGGGACCTGGAGGGCCAGCGGCTGCTGCAGGCCGTGCTGGCGCGCCCCGATGGCAGCGACACGGGCTTCACGCGCCACAGCGCCTGGGCCATCCATGCCGTGTGGCCCGGTGTGGGCGCCGCACAGTCCCTGTGCCAGGCCCCGCTGCAGCTTGAATCCCCCCGGCTGGCCGACGACGACCGGCTGGCTTTGGCCGGCACGGCCCGGGCGCAGGCGCTGGCACCCTGGCACGCGGGCGATGCGCGCCTGGCCACGCTGGGCTGTGGCCGCTGGGCCGAACTCACGGCGCAGCTGAGCGCGGCCACGGGTCTCTCGGGCGATGGCGCCGAACTGGTGCTGCTGCGCCCTGCCGCCACGCGCACCCCCATCCTCGATGAGGCGCACCAGCAGTTGCTGTGGCCCGTGCAGGATGCCGATGGCCTGTGGCTGCACCTGACCGTGCCCGTGGGCGACGCCAGCATGCAGCGCGTGGACAACCTCGACCGGCTGGCCGCACGTGGCGCCCCGGTACACGCCGTGCTGGTGCGGGTGGAGCGCACCTCTGCCACCACCTTGCTGGTGCCGCTGTCGCTGCTGAGCAGTGACGCCAAAGGCCAGGTGCATGCCATCTCGCTGGACTATGCGACCGAGGCGGCGCGGCCCACGCCGCTGGCCCAGCGCATCCTGCGCCTGGTGCAATGGCGCAAGGACCAGGCCACGCCAGCGGCCACCCAGCCCACGCGCGCCCAGCGCCTGCTGGGCCCGGTGCTCGACGTGCTGGAGACCCAGGCCGCCACCGGACGCATGCCGCTCACCGAAACGCAATCGGAGCGCCTGGGCGCTGCGTTACCCGGCATCGCCTCGGTGGGGCTGCACACCGTGGCATCGGCCCTGCAACACCACTTGGCCACACCGCAGCCGGCCGGCATGCTGCGCCTGCAGCAGCTGTGCCAGCGCACGGTGGAGCTCGACGGCCTGCCCTCCATCGCTGCGTAGTCGCGCACCGGCGTGGTGTTACAAGCCATTACCTTGAAAGCGGGCAAATTGCACGCTGGCGCGGCCTGGCGCCACGGCAGCGCCATGACGCGCTGACAAAATGCGAGGCTCTATTCAGACCACAGGGGATCGCGCATGGGATTGCTGGACAAGATCGTGGGGGCGGTGACGGGCCGCTCGGGCAATGATGGCAATGGACTGAGCACCGCGCAGAACAACCTGCTGCGCCAGGCCATGGAGCCGCTGGACAAGGCGGCGCCGGGCCTGGCGGACAAGGCCCTGGCCTTCGTGAGCGAAGGCACCCACGAAGCCGTGCTGCTGGAGCTGCAGGCCCCCCATGCCCTTGAGCCCGGTCAATTGCTCGGCTCGCCGGGCCGGCTGCGCTGGGGCTTCAACCTCTGGAACGACAAGCCCCTGGAGGCAGCGGGCAAGAAGAGCCTGGCCGGGCGCTCCGGGTTCTACGCCGCTGTGCCTGCCGACAAGCCGCCTCTGGCCCTGCTGGTGCGCCTGGGCAAGCTGCTGGCCGCAGCCGATGCCGGCAAGTCGCTGGAGCACCCTGGTGCGCCCGTGCCCGACTGGCTGCAGTACCTGGTCAACGATGCGGTGCATGCCAGCTTCAAGGATGGCAACAGCAACAAGCACGAGCCGGCCAAGGAGCGTGCGGCCTGGACGGTCGATCTCATCGCGCAGTTGCTGGCCGAGGAAGGGTTGAACGAGACGCTGGCGCTGCAGCTGGTGTTCGAGCGCAAGGGCCTGGACAGCTACTACCAGGACCGCCTGGACCATCTGGTGAAGAACCCCGCCGTCGCCGATTTCATGCGCGCGCGCCCCGAGGCCGCACAGGCCCTGCTGCAGCAGCTCTCGGCGTCCGGCCGAGTGCAGTTGGCTTCGCGCATCGGACCGGACAAGGGGCTGCGCGCCGCCTTCGCACCGCTGATGGTGGCACTGGCGGCCGATGGCAGCAAGACCGTGCGCGCCGAAGCCGTGCCGCACATCGAGGGCATCGCCGAAGCCGAACGCCTGCGTCTGCTGGCCGCACTGCTGGGCGACGGCGACACCAGCCAGCGCACCCAGGCGGCCGAGCTGCTCGCGCGCCTGCCCGCCGAATCCACGCGCAGCCTGCTCGAAGCCGCGCTGGCCAGCGAGGCCAGCAAGCCGGTGCAGCAGGCGATCCGCGCCGCACTGAACCGGCTGGACGCAGCCGGCAATGCGCAGGAGCAGGACCTGCCCGAGCCCCCGCCCTGGGCTCCGTTTGCCGACAACCCGCTGGGCCAGGACGCGCTGGATCTGCTGCTGGCCAACCGCACCGAGGTGATCGAGCGCGCGCGCCGCGCCGCCGAGGAAGAGGCCGAAGAAAACAAGACCCAGAAGCACAAGTACACCTGGCGCCAGAAGAGCTACGCCAACCTGTCGAAGCTGACCGAGGACGACATGCGCCAGGCATTGGCCCTGCTCAATGGCCAGCTCGACAGGAAGCAGACAGAGAAACTGCGCAGCACCGAGGTGGCCCAGGCCGTGACGCACGGCAACCGCCTGTTCGCACTGCCGTCCTTCGGGCCCTCGCACCTGATCCGCTGGCTGGGCGTGTCGCGCTACGGCCGCAGCTTCTGGTTCGACGACGGTTTCCAGAAGTGGCTGGGCCGCCAGCCCCGGGGCAGCGTGGACCTGCGCGCCCTGGCCGAGCTAATGCAGCGCTCCAGCCTGCCGATCATTGAAGTGGCACGCACTGCGCTGTCCGACTACTGGAACACCCCCAGCGCCACGGATCTGCTGCCGCCCGAGTGCATCTGGCCCTTCTTCATGGAGCATCCCGAGTTCATCGACCAAGCCCTGGGCCTGACCGCCCCCCCGCCCAACACCGAGCGCTATTCCAGCGCTCTGGCGCTGGCGCCCGCGCTGCAGACGCTGGCGGTGTTCCCCACCATCCCGGCACGCTGGCTGCCACGCGTGATGGAACTGGCCCTGGGCGAGGGCAAGACGCACCGCCCCATGGCCCAGAAGGCCTTGTCCACCCTGCCGAGCATCGGCCGCCAGGTGGTGGAATCGCTCACCCACACCAAGAGCGAAGTGCGCATCGAGGCCGCGAACTGGCTGGCCGAGCTGAAGTACACCGACGCCGTGCCGGCCCTCACCAAGGCGCTCGAAAAGGAAAGCCGTGAGACGGTGCGTGCCGCCTTCCTGACCGCACTGGAAGGCCTGGGCGATGACATCTCGCCGCGCCTGGCCCCCGCCATCCTGCTGGCCGAGGCGAAGAAGGGCCTCAAGGCCAAGCCCCCTGCGGGCCTGGCCTGGTTCGCGCTGGATGCGCTGCCGGCCGCACGCTGGGCCGACGGCACGGCCGTGGAGCCCGAGATCCTGCGCTGGTGGGTGGTGCTGGCCTGCAAGCTCAAGGAGCCCGGCGGCAACGCCCTGCTCACGCGCTACATGGGTCTGCTCGATGCCGGGAGCCGCCAAACCCTGGGCAGCAGCGTGCTGCGCCAGTTCATCGCCCAGGACACGCGCCATCCGCCGCTCGAGGAAGGCATCGCCTACGCCCAGGCCCATGCGCCGCAGCGCTACCAGTCCTACCAAAAGGGCTACCAGAACGCCAAACCCGAGTACCGCCAGTACTACGAGGCCGACTACGCCAAGTCCGAAGACCAGGTGTTCGAAGAATGCAAGCGCGAGAAGATGGCCGAGTACCTGGGCAGCGCCATCGGCGAGAAGGGCATCCTGGCGCTGGCGGCCTTTGCGCCGGGCCATGAGATCGTGACCCTGCTCCAGCAGTACATGCGCGACCACTACCAGCGCCGCTCGCAGATCGAGGCCATGCTCGAAGGCGTGGCCCCGGGCAACGACCCGGTGGTGATCCAGCTGATGCTGGGCCTGTCGCGCCGCTACCGCACGGCCTCGGTGCAGACCAAGGCCCGCGCCCTGGTGCAGGAGATCGCCGACCGCAACGGCTGGACGCAGGACCAGCTGGCCGACCGCACCATACCCACAGCCGGCCTGGACGACACCGGCACCCTGGCGCTGCCTTTTGGCGAGCGCATCTTCACCATGGTGCTCGACGCGGCGATGAAGCCCGAGCTGCGCAACCCCGAGGGCAAGGCCATCAAGACCTTGCCCGAGCCGCGCCAGAACGACGACCCGGCGCAGGCCAAGGAGACCAAGGCGCTGCTGTCCACCAGCAAGAAGGAGCTCAAGCAGGTCATCGACCTGCAGACCGCCCGCCTGTTCGAGGCCATGTGCACCGGTCGCCACTGGCCCGTGGCCGAGTGGCGCGAGTACCTGCACCGCCACCCGGTGGCCGGCCGGCTGATCCAGCGGCTGGTGTGGCTGGAGGTGGATGCCGAGGGCGCCGCGCTGCAGAGCTTTCGCCCCACAGAGGACGGCAGCCTGATCAACACCGAGGACGACGAGGTGCAATTGTCCGACGGCGCCCAAGTGCGCCTGGCCCACGCCTCGCTGGTGGACAAGGCCAGCGCCAGCGCGTGGACGAAACACTTCAAGGACTACAAGACAGCCCCGCTGTTCCCGCAGATGTCGCGCCAGTCGCCCACCCTGGCCTTCACCGACGAAAAGGGGCTGGCCGTGAGCGAAATCAAAGACCGCCAGGGCTGGGTCAGCGACAGCTTCACCCTGCGCGGCGCCTTCACCAAGCTCGGCTACCAGCGCGCCCAGGCCGAAGACGGCGGCTTCTTCTACCAGTACACCAAGGACTTCTCGAGCGTGGGCGTGCGCGTGGCCATCGATTTCTCCGGCAACACCCTGCCCGAGGAGAACGTGGCTGCCGCCCTCAAGACGCTCAGCTTCGAGGACAGCAAGGCACGCAGCTGGGGCGACAACACCCTGCCCCTGGCCAGCGTGCCGTCCGTGCTGCTGGCCGAGGCCTATGCCGACTACCTGGCCATAGGCCAGGCCTGCACCGGTTTCGATGCCGACTGGGAAAAGAAGATGCCCTGGTAGCCTGTCTGCGGGCTCCTGAAGAGGGCCCCGCAAGATTTCAAGCCGTAACTGTTTGAATCGAGCGACGAAAACCGGGCGTAATTCACGTTTTTTTGGTGAGGTCTCTCCATTCTCACAATTTGCGACATCTTGGCGCGAAAACTCCCGCGATGATCCAGCCCTTGCACCGCACAACAGCCCATGAGCTGTGCGGGATTTCATTGAATGTGAATGATTGAGGGAGGAATTTTCATGCCGGGTTTTGTCCGAAAAATACTGATTTTCATCACGGGCTATGCATGGCTCATCCTGCTGGCAGGCCCGGGTCTGGCTGGCATGGCCATCTGGAGCAGCTGGAAGGCCGATGGCGACCACGCCTACACCGCGCGGGAGCAGCTGCAGACGGTGGCCGGCACGGTCACCGGCGCCAGCGAGGTGACGGTCAAGCGCAAGCGCCGCTCCACCAAGCAGTACTACGAAATCACCGTCAAGCCTGAAGCGGGTGGCGAAGAGCGCAAGCTGCGCATCGCGCACAGCGAGCCCAAGGCGGTCGTGGGCGACATCATCGACGAGAAGGTCACCGCGCTGTACGACAGCAGCGACAGCGACATCGTCTACGAGGTGGTGATGGCCGGCAAGCCCGTGATCAGCTATGAGGCCACGCGCACACGCATGCAGGCCGAGGCCGCGTCCACGGCCCAGTCCTTCAGCGGCGCCGGCATCTGGGTGCTGGCCGTCGTGCTGACGCTGCTGGGCGCCGCCGGCGTGTGGTCCAACCGCAAGCTGCGCCGCGCCGACGAGCTGGCAGCGGCCTGATTCCCCTACCAAGAGAGAGAGGCAGTAAGCGGCCCACAAGGCTGCTTCCTGTGTGAGAAGTAGCAACAACCACAACCGAGGAACATCCTTGTGAACACCAATGTACTGACCCCTGAGGACCCGTCCGGCTCGCCCATGGAGCGCCGCGAGTTCATCGTCTCCACCTACAAGCACCTGGGCGCGGCCATCCTGGCCTTTGTCGTGCTGTCCACCGTGCTCATGCTGAGCGGCTTTTCCACCACCACCGCCAAGATGCTGATGGGCAGCGGCAACAAGTTCATCTGGCTGGGCGTCATGGGTGCCTTCATGCTCGTGGGCTGGCTGGCCTCGTACCTGGCCGACAACGCCGAGAAGCCCCAGACCCAGCTCATGGGCCTCGGGATCTACGTGCTGGCCGAAGGCCTGATCTTCGCGCCCCTGTTCGGCATTGCCCAGATCGTGGCGCCCGGCGCCATCGGCGCGGCAGGCTTCATCACGCTGCTGATGGTGGCGGCGCTGACCTGGACGGCCTTCACCAGCAAGTCGGACTTCTCGTTCCTGGGCGGCATCCTCAAGGTGGGCGGCCTGGTCGCGCTGGGCACCATCGTGGCCGGCGCGATCTTCGGCTTCAAGCTCGGCATCTGGTTCTCCGGCATCATGGTGCTGTTCGCTGGCGCCTGCGTGCTGTACGACACCTCGCGCATCATCCACGACTACCCCACCGACCGCCCCGCCGGTGCCGCGCTGCACCTGTTCGCGTCGATCGCGCTGATGCTCTGGTACGTGCTGCGCATCCTGATCAGCCTGGCGACGAACGACGATTGAGCCAAGGCCTGGGCCGGTGCCCTGCGAAGGGCACCCGACAGAAACAAGTACACCGGGGCATGCACAGCATGCGCCCGGTGTTTTATTTGGAGCGATGCACTCTTGCTGCGGAGACTGCGCAAAGCTGGTCCAAAATAGCTGCGAAGGGCGCGCAGCCCGTCTCCCTGTGCGCGCTCACCGCCGTCCACACCACCGACACCATGAGCACCCCCCCCCCTTCCGCGAACCAATCCGTGCGCCTGGCGCCCGAGCAACGCTGGGCTGAAGAACTGGCCCGCCTGGCCGCAGCCGACAGCCATGCCCGGCCGCCGGGCTGGAAGCTCTCGCCGCGCGCCGTGCGCCAGTTCATCCTGGGCGATGCCAAGCTGCAGGTGACGCAGAAGTTCTTTGGCGACGACCCGCTGGTGGACCGCGCCATCGTCACGCTCATGGGCCACCAGGGCCTGATGCTGGTGGGCGAGCCGGGCACGGCCAAGTCGCTGCTGTCGGAGCTGCTCTCGGCGGCCATCAGCGGCGACTCGGGCCTCACGGTGCAGGGCACGGCCGGCACCACCGAAGACCACATCAAGTACAGCTGGAACTACGCCCTGCTGCTCGCCGAGGGCCCGAGCCAGCGTGCGCTGGTGCCATCGCCCCTGTACCAGGCCATGCGCGCGGGCAAGCTGGTGCGCTTCGAGGAAATCACGCGCTGCCCGCCCGAGATCCAGGACGTGCTGATCTCGCTGATGAGCGACAAGCAGCTGATGATCCCCGAGCTGGGCGACGACGCGCGCCTCTTTGCCCAGCGCGGCTTCAACATCATCGCCACGGCCAACCTGCGCGACCGGGGCGTGCACGAGATGTCCTCGGCTCTCAAGCGGCGCTTCAACTTCGAGACTGTGCGCCCGATCCGCGACCACCAGTTCGAGGTCGACCTGGTGATGGCGCAACTGGCGCGCGAGCTGGCCGGCAACGAGGCGCCGGTGAACGTGCCGCGCGACGTGGTCTCGCTCTTGGTCACCACCTTCCAGGAGCTGCGCGCCGGCCAGACGCAGGAGGGCACGGCCATCAAGGGGCTTGATGCCGTGATGTCCACCGCCGAGGCGGTGAACGTGGCCTATGCGGCCGCACTGCAGGCGCGGCATTTCAACGACGGCGAACTGACCCCGCGCGAGATCGCCGGCCAGCTGCAGGGCGTGGTGCTCAAGGACAGCACCGAGGATGCCAAGCGCGTGCGCCACTACTTCGACACCGTGGTGCGCGAGCGCGCGCGGCGCGACCCGCAGTGGAAGGCGTTCCACGACGCAGCCCGCTCGCTGTGGCAATAGCGGTGAGCACAACACCGCAGCCCGCGGGCCTGCCGCCGGAGATCGCGGCCCTGCTGCCGCAGCTGCTTGGTGACGAGGGCATCTTCTTCGTGCCCGTGCGCCACCACAGCCCCGCCTGCGCCTGGGCGCTGAGCCACCTGCTGCGCGAGGTGCGCCCAGCGGCCGTGCTGATCGAGGGCCCGGATGACCTCGACAGCTTGCTGCCCCTGCTGCAGGACCCGAAGACTCGCACCCCGGTGGCCTGGCTGTGCCAGGCGACGCGCGAAACCAAGGCCGAATCGGCCCCGCCGGGCGAAGACGGCGCCGAAGCAGAGCCCGAACCGGCCGCGCCGCGCACCGTGACCAGCAGCTCCTTCTACCCCCTGTGCGACTACAGCCCCGAATGGATCGCCGTGCGCGAGGGTGCGGCCCTCGGTGCGCAGATCGCACTCATTGACCTGCCCTGGCGCCATAAGGCCTGGGAGCGCCGCTACGGCGGCGGCGATGGCGGGGAGGAAACGCAGGCCCCCGACACCGCACGCAGCCAGATGGAAGAGCGCCACTTCGCGCACAGCCGCTACCTGAACGCCATGGCGCGCCAGCTCGGCTGCGTGGACCACCACGACCTGTGGGACCGCCTCTTCGAGCTGCGCACGCCCGAGGCGCTGGCCGACTGGCGCACGCTGTTCGCCGACGTGTTCAGCTGGTGCGCCATGGCCCGGCAGGACTACGAGCCCGAGGTGCTGGAGGCCGAGCTGAGCCTGCCACGCGAGCGCCATATGGCCGCGCACATCCGCCGCTGGCGCAGCGAGGTGAGCGGCCCCATCGTGGTGGTGACCGGGGGCTTTCACACCGCCGAGCTGCTGCGCAGCTGGAAGACGGCCCCGCCCCTGGCGGCGCCCGCCAAGGCTGCAGCCAAAAAGAACAAGGCCGCGGAGCCCGATGCCTGGCTGATCCGCTACAGCTTCGAGCAGCTCGATGCGCTCAATGGCTATGGCGCCGGCATGCCGTCACCGGGCTACTACCAGCGCACCTGGGAAGCCCTGGAGGCGCTGCAGGCCCCGGCCCAACGCGATGTCTCGGCGACCGGGGCGGTCCACCCCCTCACCGTGGTGGCGCTGGACCTGCTGACCCGCTTCGCGCAGCAGACCCGCGCGCAGGACCAGGCCGACGCCGTCTCCACCGCACTGGTGCAGGCCGCTGCACTGCAGGCCGTGCGCCTGGCCGAACTGCGCGGCAATGCCGGGCCGGGCCGCCAGGACCTGCTGGACGCGATCCGCTCGTGCTTCGTCAAGGGCGCGATGGACGAGGGCACGCGCGGCTTCACGGCCGACCTGCGCGCCTTCCTGGGCGGCACGCGCATCGGCGATGTGCCGCCCTCGGCCGGCTCGCCACCGCTGATCGAGGATGCGCGCCGCCTGGCCCGCGCGGCCGGCGTGCGCCTGGACGACAGCGCCTCGCGCACGGTGCGGCTGGACCTGTACCGCAAGCCCTCGCACCGCGAGCGCAGCCGCTTCCTGCACGCCATGGCCTACCTCGATGCGGGCCTGGCACAGTGGGTGGCCGGGCCCGATTTCATCGCCGGCAGCCGGCTGAACATGCTGTTCGAGGAATGGCGCGCCGCTTGGTCGCCCATGGTCGAGGCGCGCCTGATCGCGCTGGCCAGCGACGGCGCGAGCGTGGAGGCGGTGTGCCTGGCGCGCCTGCTGCGCGAAGAAGCGGCCCTGTCCGACCAGGGCCGCGGGCGCAGCGCCAGTGCCGCCGTGGCCCTGCTGCAGCGCGCCTGCCTGGTGGGCCTGCACGCGCGGTTGCCGCAGCTCCTCGCCATGCTCTCGGCCCACCTCGACGAGGATGCCTCTCTCGGCTCCGTCGTGGAATGCGGGCACCGCCTGGTCACGCTGTGGCGTGCGCGCGAGCCGCTGGGCGTGCAACAGAACCCGCAGCTGGCGGGCCTGCTGCAGCGCGTGTGGCCAGCCGCCCTGTACCTGCTGCCGCCGCTGGCGCAGACGCCGGCGGACGGGCAGGAGCAGGCCGTGCGCCTGCTGCTCTCACTGCGCGAACTGGGGCGCCTGCTCGCCAGCCTGGACGGAAAAGAAGACGCCAGTGCCATCGATGCCAGCCTGCTCTCGGGGCACCTGCAACGTTTTGCCACCGGTGCCGGCGTTGCACCGGGCGTGGCCGGCGCCGCCACCGCGCTGCTCTACCTGGACGGCCACTGGGACGATGCGGCGCTGGATGCCGTGGTGCGCCAGCGCTTCGGCCCCGGAGCGCAGCCGCAAGAAGCGGTGCAGTTCCTGAACGGCATGATGACCGCCGCACCCGAGCTGCTGCTGCGCCTGCCAGCCCTGCTGCAGGGGCTGGACGCCCTGGTGCGCCAGTGGGACGACGCGGCCTTCGTGGCCCACCTGCCGGACCTGCGCCAGGCCTTCACCGGCCTGCGCCCGCAGGAAACGGCGGACCTGGCCACCAAGGTGGCGCAGCTGCACGGCACGGACGAGGCCACGGCCGCATCGCTCGCCGGCATGCACTACGAAACTACCGAGGAGGACCTGCACGCCGGCCTGCGCCTGCAGGCCTTGCTGGAAGCCAGCCTGCAGCGCGACGGGCTGCAGGGCTGGATCCGCTAGTTACTCCGCCGCGCTGGAAATCACGCCGCCGCCCAGGCAGACGTCGCCGTCATACAGCACGGCCGACTGGCCGGGCGTGACGGCCCACTGGGCGTCCGGGAACTGCAGGCTCAGGCCGGCGTCGTCGGCCGCGAGCACGGTGCAGGCGGCGTCCTGCTGGCGGTAGCGCGTTTTGGAGCCATAGACGCCCGGTGCCGGCGCGTGGCCCGCCGTCCAGCTCACGTCCTGCGCAGTCAGCGCGTGCGACAGCAGCCAGGGGTGGTCATGCCCCTGCACCACGCGCAGCGTGTTCTTCGCCAGGTCCTTGCGCGCCACGAACCAGGGCTCGTGCTCGCCGCCGCCGCGCTGGGCGCCCTTTTCCTTGATGCCACCGATGCCCAGGCCCTGGCGCTGGCCCAGGGTGTAGAAACTCAGGCCCACGTGCTTGCCCAGGGTGCGGCCCCGGTCGTCCTGTATAGGGCCGGGCGCATGGCTGATGTAGCGGTTCAGGAACTCGCGGAACGGCCGCTCGCCGATGAAGCAGATGCCGGTGGAGTCCTTCTTCTTGGCGTTGGGCAGGCCGATTGCCTCGGCGATGCGGCGCACCTCGGTCTTGTGCAGCTCGCCCACGGGGAACAGGGTCTTGGACAGCTGCGCCTGGTTCAGGCGGTGCAAAAAGTAGCTCTGGTCCTTGGACGGGTCCAGCCCCTTGAGCAATTCGAACAGGCCCGAGGCCGGGTTCTGGCGAACCCGTGCGTAATGCCCGGTGGCGATCTTCTCGGCGCCAAGGCGCATCGCATGGTCGAGAAAGGCCTTGAACTTGATCTCGGCGTTGCAGAGCACGTCGGGGTTGGGCGTGCGGCCGGCCTGGTACTCGCGCAGGAACTCGGCGAACACCCGGTCCTTGTAGTCGGCGGCGAAGTTCACGTGCTCGATCTCGATGCCGAGCACGTCCGCCACGGCGGCCGCGTCCACGAAGTCGACGTTGGACGAGCAGTACTCGCTGTCGTCATCGTCTTCCCAGTTCTTCATGAAGATGCCGACCACCTCGTGGCCCTGCTGCTTGAGCAGGTGGGCGGTGACGGCCGAGTCCACGCCGCCTGAGAGGCCGACGACGACGCGGTGCTTGGTTGGTGCTGTCATTGCCCAGATTGTATTTTTTATGCTGCGGGCACGCTGCGCGGGCGCGAAGAACGCGTAGCCACCAGCAGGTCATACAGCTGCTGGGCCGCCGGCGAGAGGGAGCGCCCGCGGCGTTTGATGAGCCCCATCTGCCGCGTGACCACCGGGTCGACCAGGGGAATGCTGACCAGCGTGGGGTGGTCCTTGCCCGGCATGGCCAGGCGCGGAACGGCGGCCACGCCCAACCCCGCCTCGACCAGGCCGAGCAGAGTGGTGACATGCTTGGCCTCGTACAGGCACTGCGGGCGGTCGGGTACGTTGGCCAGCGCCAGGTCCATCAGCAGGCGGTTGCCCGAGGTCTTGCCCACCGACATGAAATCGTGCTGACCCAGCTCCGCCCAGGTGACCTTCTTGCGCCGCGCCAGCACGTGGTCGCGCCGGCAGGCGGCCACAAAGCGCTCGGCCAGCACCGGCTTGAACTCGATCTCGGCCTCCTGGCTGCCGATGAAATTCAGGCCAAAGTCCGCATCGCCCTGCGCCACGGCCACCAGCACCTCGTTGGCGCTGGCGTCGTACACCTTGACCCGGATTTTCGGAAACCGCTCGTGGTAACGCTTGACCACCTGCGGCAAAAAGTAATACACGGCCGAGGGCACACAGGCAATGGTCACCTCGCCCATGCGCCGCGCCGCCACGTCGCCCAGGCCCATGAGCATGCCGTCGAGGTCGTCGAGCCACAGCCGCGTCTTGCGTGCGAAATCGCGGCCCACGGCCGTAAGCGTCACGCGGCGCGTGGTGCGGTCGAGCAGGCGCACGCCCAGCGCCTCTTCGAGCTTGTCGATGCGGCGGCTGAAGGCCGGTTGCGACAGGTGGATGGATTCGGCCGCAGCGCGAAAGCTGTGCAGCTCGGCCACCGCGGCAAAGGCCTGGATGTCGGCAAGGTCGAACTTGTTGTGCATGGCATGTCCTGGCAGGAACGATAGTGGGAGGCAAGGGGGCGCATGGCGTTGCGCGCCGTGCATCAATGCTTCGCAAAGTTGCAATTTACAGGCCCCATTTCAGCACGTAAAAGCGCCTGGCATCTATTGCTTGGCATGCATCAATCGTTGCCAACAATGCAATTCACAAACAAACCGGAGAGCCGCACCATGCAGACCCATGAGCTACAACCTTCCTTGCGTTCTGATGCGCGGCGGCACCTCCAGGGGCCCCTTCTTCCTGGCCGACTGGCTGCCGCAAGACCCGGCAGAGCGTGACCGCACGTTGATTGCGGCCCTGGGTTCGCCCCATGAGCTGCAGATCGACGGCCTGGGCGGCGGCAACTCGCTGACCAGCAAGGTGGCCATCGTCTCGCGCTCGTCGCATCCGGGCTGCGACGTGGACTACCTGTTCGCCCAGGTCAGCGTGGACGAGGCCCGCGTGGACACGCGGCCCAACTGCGGCAACATGCTGGCCGGCGTGGGGCCCTTCGCCATCGAGCAGGGCCTGGTGCCCGCCAGCCGCACCGGCGAGGTGACGCGGGTGCGGGTCTACAACGTCAACACCCGCTCACGCATCGACGTGCAGGTGCAGACCCGCGGCGGCCGCGTGCACTACGAGGGCGACGTGCACATCGACGGCGTGCAGGGCACGGCCGCCCCGGTGCTGATGAACTTCCTCGACGCCTGGGGCGCCGTCACGGGCCAGATCTTCCCGACCGGGCAGCGCATCGACACCATCTACGGCCTGCCGGTGACCTGCATCGACGCCGCCCAGGTGATGGTGCTGGTGCGCGCGGCCGACCTGGGCCTGCGCGGCGACGAGAGCCCGGCAGAGCTCGATGCCGACACCGCCCTGCTCGCCCGGCTCGAAGCCCTTCGCTGCGAGGCCGGGTTGCGCATGGGCATGGGCGACGTCTCGGGCAGCGTGCTGCCCAAGCCGGTGATCGTCTCCGACGGCCCTGCGCCCGGCAGCATCGTCTCGCGCTACTTCACGCCCCGGCGCTGCCACCCCTCGCACGCCGTGACCGGCGCCATCGGCGTGGCTGCGGCCATGGTGCTGCCCGGCACCGTGGCCAGCGACGCGCGCAGCGCGCCCAGCGCCGGCACGCGCCGCGTGGAGGTTCTGCACCCGGCCGGCCGCATCCATGTGGACGTCGAGCTGGCCCTGGTGGACGGCCATTGCACGCTGGTGCAGGCCGCCCTGGTGCGTACCGCCCGAAAGATCCTGGAGGGCACGCTGTTCGTGGCGCAGCACCCTGCCGAACACCTCTGATTTCCTTTCCCAACCATCCATAACGACCTGACCGGAGACAAGACCATGAACCACCGCAAACCCCCATCCACATTGCGCCGCACGCTGGCCGCCGCGCTGGCCTTCGCCACGCTGGCAGGTGCACCTCTGGCGGCACACGCAGCCTTCCCGGAGCGCTCCATCACCCTGGTCGTGCCCACGGCCGCCGGGGGCGGCAACGACGGCATGGCGCGCGTGGTGGCGCAAAAGATGTCGCAGCTGCTGGGCCAATCGGTGATCGTCGAAAACAAGGCCGGCGCCAACGGCGCCATTGCCGCCGAGTACGTGGCGCGCGCCACGCCCGACGGCCACACCATCCTGTTTGGCTACATCGGCACGCACGGCATGAGCCCGGCGCTGCAGAAGCTGCGCTACGACCCCGTCACCCAGTTCGAGCCCATCGGCATGGTCTGCTACTCGCCCACGCTGATGGTGGTCAACCCCAAGGTGCCGGCGAAGACGGTGGCCGAGTTCGTGGCGCTGACCAAAGCCCATCCGACCTCCTACAACTACGCATCGGCCGGCAATGGCACGGCGCCGCATTTCTCGGCCGAGATGTTCAAGCTCGAGAGCGGCGCGCAGATGGCGCATGTGCCCTACCGGGGATCGGCCCCGGCGATGAACGACACCATGGCCAACCAGACGCAGGTGATGTTCCCCAGCCTGTTCTCGGCCTCCTCGCATGTGAAGAACGGCAAGCTGCGCGCCCTCGCGCTGGCCGGCCCCAAGCGCTCCTCGCTGATGCCCGACGTACCCACGCTCGAAGAGGCGGGCATCAAGGGCGTGGAGATCACGCAGTGGTACGCACTGTTCGCCCCCGGCAAGACACCGAAGGCTGTGGTGGACCAGCTCAACAAGGCCCTCAACACCGCCTTGGCCGACAAGGACGTGGTGCGGCGCATCGAAGAACAAGGCGCCGTGGTGGACAGCAGCACGCCCGAGGCCCTGGCTCTGACCGTGCGCCAGGAGCTGGCCAAGTGGCGCGGCGTAGTGCAGAAGGCCCAGTTGACGGCGGATTGATCCCGCCCACAAGAACATTCCATCCGAGGAGACAGCATGAAGAAGACAAACGGCGCCATCTGCGCCCTGCTGGCCTGCGCGCCGGCGTTCGCCCAGACCGCATCGACCAGCCCATCCGCCGGCAGCCTCACGCTCTACGGCGTGGTGGACCTGGGCTTGCGCCACGCCAGCGGGCTCACGGCCGCCAACGCCCCCGCACCGGGCTCGCACCACAGCCTGGGCAGCGGCATCCACACCACCAGCCGCTGGGGCGTGCGCGGCAGCGAAGACCTGGGCGGTGGTGCCCGTGCGCTGTTCAACCTGGAAAGCGGCCTCAACGCCGATACCGGTGCGCCCGCCAACAGCGCCAAATACTTCGACCGCGCCTCGTGGGTGGGCCTGCAGGCGGGCTGGGCCACCGTGGCGCTCGGCCGCCAGACCACGCTGCTGGCCGATGCGATCTCGCCCGTGGACCCGCTGTCCATGCGCTTCGCCAGCTTCAACCCCAACATCGGCGTGACAGCGCTGAGCCAGCACGGCCTGGGAATCGAGTACGGCAGCGCGGGCGCCAATACCGGCTCCTACCGGCTGGACAATGCGGTCAAGCTCACCGGCCGCTTTGGCGGCCTCACGGCGCGGGCCATGCTGGGGGTGGGCGAGGTGGCATCGCAATCGTCGGCCCTGTCCTCGCACGGCCTGGGCCTGGCGTATGCGGATGGCGGCTTCACCGTGTCCGGCGCCTGGCAGACCTTCAAGGACGCCAACCTGCGACCGCTCGATGCGGCCACGCTGGGCGCTGCGTACCAGTGGGGCAGCGTGCGCCTGGCCGCGAACGCCGGGCGCAGCAAGGCGAAGACCGGTGCGGCCACGCACACCGAACAGCGCGTGCTCTCGGCGGGCGCCACCTGGGCGGCGCTACCGCTGCTGGACCTGACCGCCACCTACTACAAGATCGACCGCACACGCACCGCCGCAGCAGACGATGGCTACGGCCGCATGGTGGCCTTCGCCGAATACAAACTGTCGCGCCGCACGCGGGTCTACGCCGAACTGGACCACACGCGATGGCGCAACGGCTTCCAGGGTGCAGCCAACAAGCGCGTGGCCACCGGTGTTTCCGCCGGGGTCATGCACAGCTTCTAAGCCAGGCCCTACACGAACTTGCCCATGATGCCGCCGTCCACCACCAGTTCGGTGCCGGTCACGTAGGCCGATGCATCGCTGGCGAGGAAAGCGCAAGCGTGGGCCACGTCCCAGGCCGTGCCCATGCGGCCCATGGGCACCTGGCGGGCACGCGCGGCGCGCGCCTCGTCCAGGCTGGTGTCCGAGAACATCCTGGCCACCGTGTTGGCAATGCGCGGCGTGTCGATCAGTCCCGGCACCACGGTGTTGGCGCGCACGCCCTGGCCCGCGTACTGCTGCGCCACCATGCGCGTGAAGTGCGTGACTGCGGCCTTGGTGACGCCATAGGCCAGGTGCGGGTAGCCCAGGTAGCGCATGCCCGCGATGGACGAGATGGTGATGATGGAGCCTCGGCCGCGCTCCACCATGCCAGGCAGCACCTCCTGGCAGGCCAGCAGCAGGCTACCCACGTTCACGCCGTGGATGCGCTCGAAGTCCTCGGCGCTGGTCTCCAGCGGGCCGCCGGTCTTTCCAATGCCCACGTTGTGGTGCAGCACGTCGATGGCGCCGCCGAAGCGCTCGCGCGCCTCGGCGAACAGGCGCTTCACGTCCGCTGCCACGGCCACGTCGCCCACGAAGGTGGCGGCCGTGCCGCCCTCGGCGTGGATCAGCGCCGTGGTCTCTTCGGCCGATGCTGCGTCGCGGTCGGCCACGCAGACGCTGGCGCCCAGGCGCGCGTAGGTCACGCAAGACGCCCGGCCGATGCTCCAGCCCGGGCCGGCCGAGCCACCGCCGGCCACGAAGACCACGCGGCCAGACAGGTCCAGCGGCAGGGCGGGTGGCATATTCTTCGGCGCGCTCATGGTGCCAGCCCCACGGTCATGCCGCCGCACACGTAGACCACCTGGCCGGTGGTGAAGCCCGCACGCGCATCGAGCAGCGATGCCACGAGGTGCGCCACCTCGTCGGGCTGGCCCATGCGGCGCACGGGGATGGTGTCCAGGATGCGCTGGGTGGCCGGTGCGCCGGGCGGATTCACGCGTTCGAAGAGTTCGGTGGCAATCGGCCCGGGGGCGATGGCGTTGGCGGTGATGCCGTCGGCGCCGAGTTCCAGCGCCAGGGTGCGCGTGAAGCCGTGCACCGCTGCCTTGCTGGCCGAATAGGCGATGCGCTCGCCCTTGCCCAGTGCGGCACGGCTCGAGATGTTGACGATGCGGCCGAAGCGCGCCGCGCGCATGGCGGGCAGCAGCGCCTGCACGCACGCCATGGACGCCGCCAGGTTGACGGCCATCACGGCCTGCAGGTCGGCACTGGTGGTCGCATCGATGCCGGCCGGGCGCACGATGCCTGCGTTGTTCACCAGGCGGGTGATGGGCCGCGCGGCCACGGTGCGGGCCAGCGCGTCGCGCAGGGCGGCCTCGTCGGCCAGGTCCACCTGCACGAAGGTCTCGCACTGTGCAATGGCCTCGGGCGCGGCGATGTCGAAGTTCACGACATGCAGGCCATCGGCCATCAACCGCGTGGCCACGGCGCGGCCGATGCCGCGGCTGGCGCCGGTGACGAGCACCGTGCCTTCCTGGCCGCCGCTCATGCCTGGCCGTCCTTGCCGCCGACGAAGGGAATCGCGTGCTCGATGGTGTCCCAGATGAAGCGGCCCGAGGGGCTGTTCTGCTCCTCGACGATGTGCGCCACCAGCCCGGCCGCGCGCGAGATAACGGCGAAGCCGCGCATCACCGCGGCAGGCACGCCGATCTCGCCGAGCAGCGCGGCCACGGCCCCCGTGGCGTTGATGGTGATAGGGCGCCCCGCCACCTCGTCGACGGCCTGGGACAGGGTCTCCAGTGCACGGATCTTGTCGCCCTTCAGTTCGGCCTCGGCGCGGCCCATCTCCAGCAGCTTGTAGGCGCGCGGATCCACCGGCTTGTGCAGGTGGTGACCGAAGCCCGGAACCGGGGATTTGAGGCCCTTGTAGTGGCGCGCGATGGCCAGGGCCTCGGCAGCGGGGTCGGCAGCGGCCGCGATGCGGTCGAGCAGGCCGGCGCAGTTCTCCATGGTGCCCACAAAGGAGCTGCCCACGGCCAGCAGGCCGGCCGATACGGCGCCCTGCAGGTTCTCGGGCGCGCTCATGTAGATCAGTCGCGTGGCGATGGCGCTGGGTGTGAGGCCGTGCTCCATGAGCACGATGAGCACCACGTCGGTAATGCGCAGGTCCACGCCGCGCGGCGCGCGGCCCAGGATCTGCATGAGCATCACCTCGGTGAAGGTTTTCTTGCCCATCAGGTCCTCGACCAGGTTCGCATCGCGGTAATGCAAGCTGGTGAGGGTGTGGGTGCACAGGCTGGTGACGGGGGGCTTGGCGGATGGGGCGGTCATGGGGCGGGTTCCTTCAGGCGGTGGGGGCAAGGGCAAGGGCCGCATCGCGCACGGCGGACTTGAGCACCTTGCCCACGAGCGAGCGCGGCAGGCTGTCATGAAAATGGATGTGCTTGGGTGTCTGCACCGGGCCCAGGCGCTCGCGCACGAAGGCGATCAGCTCGGCCTCGCTGGCCTGCTGGCCGGGGCGCAGCTGCACGGCGGCCTGCACGGTCTCGCCCCACTTGTCGTCGGGCAGGCCGAACACGGCGCATTCGTGCACCGCCGGGTGCTGGCCCAGGGCGTTTTCCACGTCCACCGGGTAGACGTTGAAACCGCCGGTGATCACCATGTCCTTGAGCCGGTCCTTGAGGTAGAGGTAGCCACGAGCGTCGATGAGCCCGCGGTCGCCGGTGTGCAGCCAGCCGTCCACCAGGGTTTCGGCGGTCTTCTCGGGCAGGCGCCAGTAGCCGGTCATCAGCAGGTCGCCGCGCGCCACCACCTCGCCCACCTCGCCCGTGGGCAGCAGGCGGCCGTCGGGCGCCATGATGGCCACGTCACTGAACCAGGTGGTGCGGCCCACCGCGGCCCAGTTGGCCGGGTCTTCGAAGTCTGCGGGCTGCATCACGGTGAGGATCTGCGGCGCCTCGGTCTGGCCATAGGTGGTTCCCAGCACGGGGCCGAAGAAGTCGCGCACCTGACGGATCTTCTCGGGCGGCATGGGTGCGCCGCCATAGATGAGCCGGCGCAGGCGCGGAAAGTCTGCGCGCGAAGCGCCCGGCAGCGCCATCAGCATGTAGACCAGCGTCGGCGGCATGAAGCACACCGTGCCGCCGCGCTCGCGGAAGGCCGCGCGCACCGCCTCGGCACCCGCGCCGCCCAGCACCACGTGGCAGCCGCCCTGCGCCAGGATGGGCAGCAGGTAGGTGGAGGTGCCATGCGTGATGGGCGCGGCCACGATGTAGCGCTCGTGCTCGTCGAAGCCCCAGGCATGGATCTGGTTGCTGATGTTGGCCATCCACGCGCGGTAGGGCTGCATCACGCCCTTGGGTGCGCCGGTGGTGCCGCCCGTGAACTTGATGGCCTGGGTGGCGTCGTCCGGCAGGTCGATCACAGGGCGCTGCGCGCCGGCATACGCCTGGGCCAGGCCCGCGAGCGTGGCCGCGCTGGTGGTGTCGCCACCCGCCAACACCCGGGCGCCCGGTGCGCCTTCGAGCAGGTCGGCGCAGGCCGCGTCGAGCACCAAGATGGAGGGCTCGGTCGCGTCGACGATACGCCGGATCTCGGGCCGGGTGCTCTTGGGGTTGAGCGGCACCCAGACCTTGCCGCAGGCCAGCACGGCCAGCAGCGCAGCGATGTGGTCGGCGCTGTTGCCCGCGCAGATGCCCACGCGGCTTTGCGGCAAAGGATCGAGTGCGGTGAGACCCGCAGCGAGGGCCGCCACGCGCGCGGCCAGCGCGTCGTAGCGGATGGCGCCCTCGGGAGCATCAATGGCGATGCGGTCGGGCCAGCGCTGGGCGGCGCGCCAGAAGAAATCGATGGGGAACATGGAGGGCAGGTAATCCTGGGTTGAGATTCGATGAACAGCGTCACAAGCGGCGGGCAAAGCCCAGCGAAGCGGTCCTGGCTAGGCGTTCCGTCGCAGGCAGTACGGTCAGTACGACAAGACGGAACAACGACGCCAGGAGGGCTTTTCCCGTCGCCTACTCCGCGGTGGCGCCGGAGGCCTTGACGACTTCACGCCAGCGCTTGATCTCGGCGGCGGCAAAGCTGCGCATCTTGTCGGGCGTGCCGGAATCGGGGGTAGCGGCCAGCTCCTGCAGGCGGTTGCGCACCTCCGGCAGGGCCAGCACCTTGTTGAGGGCGGTGTTGAGCTGCTCGACCACGGGGCGCGGCGTGCCCGCGGGCGCGGCCAGCGCGAACCACGACTGCACGTCGAAGCCGGCATAGCCCGACTCGGCCAGCGTGGGCACGTCAGGCAGCAGGGGCGAGCGCTGGGCGCTGGTAATGGCAATGGCGCGCAGCTTGCCGGCCTGCACGTGCGGCAGGGCCGAGGGCGTGTTGTCGAACATCGAATCCACCTGGCCGCCGAGCAGGTCGGTGACGGCCGGGGCGCTGCCGCGGTAGGGCACGTGCAGCATCTTGAGCTGGGACTGCATCTTGAACATCTCGCCCGAGAGGTGGATGGACGAGCCGCTGCCCGAGGACGCGAAGGTGATGCCGTCCTTGGACTCCTTGGCGTAGCGCACGTAGTCGGCCAGGCTCTTCACCGGCAGCTTGGGGTTGACCACCAGGATGTTCGGGATCTTGGCGATCATGCCGATGGGCTCGAAGTCCTTGACCGGGTCGTAGCCGAGCTTGGGGTACAGCGTGGCGTTGATGGTGTTGGCGATGGTGTAGACGTACAGCGTGTAGCCGTCGGCCGGGGCGCGCGCCACGTTCTCGGCGCCCACGTTGCTGTTGGCGCCCGCGCGGTTGTCCACCACCACGGGCTGGCCGAGCTGGTCGCCGAGCTTGACGGCCACCAGGCGCGCGATGACGTCGGTGGCGCCACCGGCCGCATAGCCCACGACGAGCTTCACGGGCTTGGTGGGCCAGTTGGTGGTCTGTGCCTGCAGGGGCAGTGCGGCGGTGCAGGCGATGGCAGCGGCGGCCAAAGCCAGAAGACGCCGGCGCGGCGCGGTGGTGGTGTGCGAGGTCATGTCTTGTCTCCTGGGTGTTTCTGAAAATCCCGTCTTGGCGCCCCGGCGGCGTGGCTCTGCGGCACACTGCATGCTGGTTGCATCGACGGACAAATTCTTTCCCATGCCTTCCCGACCCGCGAATCGAATCGTCCGCCTGCCGGACGTTCCATCCTCCACCTTGCCCGTGGCAGACGCCACCGAGGACCACGGCAGCCGCACGCTGCGCCGCGGCCTGCAGGTGCTCGACGCCGTGCTCGCCAGCGGCCGCGAGGGCTTGCGCGTGATCGACCTGTGCCGCGCTGTGGGGCTGGAGCGCGCCACCGTCTACCGCCTGCTGGCCACGCTGCTGGAGGGCGGCCATGTGGCCCGGCGCGGGCGTTTTCGCTACATGGCCGGACCCCGCATGGCCGCCCTGGCCGCGCCCGCCGCCCTGCCCAACATGGCCATGCGTTTGGCACCCGTGCTGGAGCGCGTGAGCCGGGCCTGCGGCGATGCGGCCTTCGCCATCGTGCGCGAGGGCGCCGCATCGCACTGCATCGCACGCCATGTGGGCACGCACCCGGTGCAGATCCTGGTGATCCAGGTGGGCACGCGCCAGCCCCTGGGCGTGGGCGCGGCCGGCCTGGCGCTGCTGGCCGCGTTGCCCGATGGCGAGGTGGACGCCGCCATCGCGGCCAACGCACAGGAGCTGCCACGCTACGGCGGCATGACACCCGAGCGCTTGGCCATTCTGGTGCGCGCCACGCGCGAGCGCGGCTGGTCAGTGGTGGGCAACCACGCCACCCAGGGCGTGCTGGCCGCGGGCATGGCCGTGCGCAATGCCGATGGCGCACCGGTGGCCGCCATCAGCGTCGCATCGACGCTGGACCGCATGCCGCGCGAGCGCCAACAACTGATTGCCCGCTGGATGCGCGAGGCGCTGGCCGCGCTGCTGCCCAACGGGGTGTGACCTGGCACCGGCCAGGGAGTCTCAGCCTGCGCTCGCGCGCTCCTCAACGGGCGCCTCGGCGCAGTGGCTGCCGCGTGCCGCATCCAGGCCAACCAGGCCCTCCCGCAACAAGCCTGCCAGCCACTGTGCGAGCAGTTCCGTGCCCGGCATCGCCCCCAGCGCCTGCAGGCGGTCGCAGGCCTGCTCCACCGAGGCCCCCGCCTGCAGCAGGTGGATGAAGACCGCCTCCTGGGCGCCCAGCGAGCGAAAGTGCGGCTGGTGGCCCTTGCGCCACACCAGCAAGGTGACAGGCGCTGGCAGCGCCACCGCCTCGGGCACGTCTTCGTCGGCGTGGATGGCATTCCACAGCGCGACGGCGTTGGTGGCCAGCGTGCGCAGCAATGCACTGGGGTGCAGCACCCCTGCGCGTGCCAGCCAGGGGCCGGCGAAAGGAGCCGTGGCCGCGTCCAGTGCCGGCACGTCCGCCCCGTCGAAGCGCGTGCGCAGGTCCCAGTCGAGCTGGGCCAGTTCGTGCAGCTCGGGGTTGTCGGGGTAGAGCGTGCGCAGGGTGCCGACAAAGCCCTCGCCATAGCGGTTGAGGCTGCGCGCCGTAGGCGGGTGCGCCACGGCATGCTGGCGCGCGTGGTCTTCGAACGTATCCGAGCCCAGGTAGAGCCAGGTCTTGGCGTAGGTGTCGGCCAGCACCTCGGACAGCCGCGCACGGTAGGCATGGTGGTAGATGCCCAGGCGGCCCGTGACCGGAGCCTCCGCGTCGAGGGCTTGCAGTGGCTCGGCCAGGATGCGGTCTGCCAGGTTCTGCTGCAGCACCTGCAGTGGCGGGGCAAACGACAGCGGGCCACGCGGCCAGGGCGCAGCGGCCGGTCCTGCGATACCGGCCGGTGTCACATGCGCCGCAGCGATGGACCGCGCCACGTCCATTTCGCCCAGCAGCTCGGCCAGCGGCGGAATGCGGTCGTCGCGCTCGACCATGGTCGCCACGGCGCCGAAGCGCTCGCAGGCCCGCGCATACAGGTCCCACACGGGCTGGGCCACGGGGTGGTCGTGCGTATCGATGATGTGGTCACCCTGGTCCGAATGGCCGGCCAGGTGGATCTGCTGTACGCGGTGCGCGGGCAGCGCATCAAGGTAGGTGAGCGGGTCGAAGCCGTGGTTCACGCTGCTCACGTAGATATTGTTCACATCGACCAGCAGCAGGCAGTCGGCCTCCTGCGCGATGTGGGCCAGGAACTGCCATTCGCTTGCGCTGTCGCCGGCATAGCGGATGTAGCTGGAGACGTTCTCCAGCACCAGCCGGCGGCCCAGAACGTCCTGCGCGCGGCGGACCTGCGCGATCACATGGCGCGCCGAGGCATCGGTATAGGGCAGCGGGTACAGGTCGTGCAGTTGCTGCTGCGGCCCGGGGCCGATCCAGCACAGGTGGTCCGATACCCACAGCGGCTCAATGCGCTCGGCCAGCGCCTTCACTTGGCGCAGGTAGGCAATGTCCACGCCCTGCGCCGCACCGATGGACATGGCCACGCCGTGCATGGCCATGGGGTAGTCGCGGCGCAGCGTGTCGAGCACCGCCAGCGGCTTGCCGCCCTCGATGAGGTAGTTGTCGGTGATGATCTCCAGCCAATCCAGCGGCTGCGGGCCGGCCAGAAAATCCGCGTAGTGGGCGGTGCGCAGGCCCAGGCCGAAGCCGGTGCCGCGCACGGCGATGGGGTCGTGTGCCATGGTGCGCAGGCGGCTGCGCCGTGGCGCAACCGCCAGGGGCATCACCCCTTGATATCGCCAATGGTGCCCTTCTCGCTCAGGCATTGCGCGGCCGTCTTGGCCTTGAAGCCATGGCCCTTGCAGGCATTCTGGCCCTTGCAGCTGTGCTCGGCGGTGGAGCAATCGCTGTTGCCCTTGCAGTCGTGCACGTTGTAGCAGTGCACCTTGTCGTTGGCGGCGACGGCCCCGCCCTTGGAGCCCTTGGGGGCGTCGGCGGCAAAGGCACCGGAGGACAGGGCCAGCAGGGCGGCGGCCAGGGCGAGGGAAGCGGCGGATGGGTTCGAGGTGGACAGCATGGTGGAAGACTCCGTAAAGGTGAGGGAGGGTCGAAACAGGGGGTTTCAGATCGCACGGCGCCGTGCTCTCTGCCTGTTACTTCGCTCCATCCACCCTGCGGGTTACATGCGGCGCCACAAATATTTGCGGCGCATCCCAAACACGTGTCAGCCCGAGGTCTGGGTCACCGAAATGTCGGTATGCACCAGCGACACCGGGTAGCGCTGGCCGGCCAGGTAGTCGGCCAGGCACTGCAGCAGCAACGGGCTGCGGTGGCGCTCGGGGCAGGCGCGGATCTCGTCGGCCGTCATCCACACGGTGCGCACGATGCCTTCGTCCAGCGTGCGCCAGGCGTGGTACGTGCCCAGCGTGCCGGCAAAGGCAAAACGCAGGTAGGTCAGGTCGTCGCCCGTGCGCGTCTTGGTGAAGCGGTTGAGGTACACACCGATGAGGTGTGTGGGCTCGAAATCGTGTGCGGTTTCTTCGAGCACCTCGCGCGCGCAGGCGCTGGGGGGCGACTCACCGGGGTCCAGGTGGCCGGCTGGGTTGTTCAGCTTGAGGCCATCGGTGGTTTCTTCCTCCACCAGCAGGAAGCGGCCATCGCGTTCGATCACGGCAGCCACGGTGACATTGGGTTTCCAGCGGTTCGGCATGCCAGCCATTATGACCACGGCCTGCGACAGATGCCCGGCCCGTGGCGCCGTTCAAACAAGCCCAATGGCGTACGCAAGGCGCTGGCTAGGGAGCCAGCGTTCGCACCATGTACACGGCCCCCTCGCCGTAGCTTGCCAGCCGCTCACGCTGCTGTGCATCGGCCAGCGGCTGCACGGCGTAGCCATGGTGCTCCCAGTAGCCCTGCGAGCCCTGCACCGAGACCAGGGCGGTGTACCGCAGCCCCCATGCCGCGCCCTGCGCCCACAGCGGCGCAAGCAGCGTCTGCGCCAGGCCCTGGCCTGCGCAGGCCGGCAGCACCGCCATGTCGTGCAGGTACAGGGTGTCGGGTGCGCCGGGCGGGCCCTCGAAGTCGCCGTGCAGCGGCGTGACCTTGCCCTGCACCGAGCGGTAGGCCGCCAGGTAGGCGCAGACCTGGCCGGCGCGTTCGAGCACCAGCGAGCAGTTGACCGGGCTGGCGAGCCGGCGCGCAAACACCTCGCCGCTTTCGACAAAGCCCGCGCCATAGCAGGCCAGCTGCACCTGCAGCAGACCGGGCAGGTCGTGCAGCTGCAGAGCGCGCGGCGCACCAGGAGAAGAAGAGGAAGCGGTGGAGTTCAGCATGCAGGCGCCGCATTATCCCTGGCACATGACCTGCCATGTCATCGACGCCGGCAGGGCAGCCGCGAAGAATGGCTTGCGTCGGATGCCTGCCTGCATCCGCCACCCTTTGTTTTTATTCCGTTCGTTCAACTTCTCTGGAGCAGCCACCATGAACACCGTCGAATCCCCTGTCCTGAACGCCGCCACTTCGGCCTCCGGCATCGCCGCACGTTACCTGAGCGCGTGGAACGCCACCGACAGCAGCGAGCGGGATCGCCTGGTGCGCGAGGCCTTCAGCAGCGAGGTGCACTACCTCGACCCGATGATGGAAGGCAGGGGCCATGACGGCATGGCGGCCCTGATCGCGGGCGCGCAGCAGCGTTTTGCCGGTTACCGCTTCGCGCTGCTGGGCACGCCCGAGGGGCACCACAGCGTGGTGCGCTTTTCCTGGGCGCTCGCGGCCCCGGGGGCCGAACCCGTGGCGCGTGGCACCGACGTGGCCGAGGTGGACGCCGACGGGCGCCTGCGCCGTGTCACCGGCTTTCTCGACTACGTCGCGGGCTGAGCTTCAGTGCGGGAGCACGGGGGGTTGCACGAAGTCTTCAAGGGACAGGCCCTTTTCCTTGAGCAGGGCTTCGAGCACGGGCTGCAGCCGGCCCAGGCTTTCCTGCACCGCTTCGCGCACCGTGTCCACCACCACCTGGGTGCTGCGCTCGATCTCGATGTTCAGGCGGTCGCCAGCCTTCTTGCCCTCGAACACCGTGGCACGGCGGGTCTCGGGGATCAGCCAGACCTCGAACCAGCCTTCGGAGCGGTTCACTTCCGACACGGTGAGGCTGGCGCCATGGATGGCGATGTAGCCCTTGGCGAACACATACCTGCGGAACTCGGGCGGCACGGCCACGCGCCACACCAGGTTGTTGTCGAACTCGCGCACGCTGGCCAGCGTGCCCGAAAAATCGATGTGGCCCGACAGCGGGTGGCCGCCGATCTCGGCACCGTCCTTGGCCGCGCGCTCCACATTCACGCGGTCGCCCTGGCCGTAGCTGCCCAGCGTGGTGATGTTCAGGCTCTGCTGCATCACGTCGAAGTTGGCCTGTGTGGGTGAGAGGATCTCGGTCACCGTGAGGCACACGCCATCGGTGGACACACTGGCACCAATGGCCAGGTCCTGGCAGAAGCCCTCGGGGAAATCGAGCGTGAAGGTGCGCAGGCCTGCGCGGTCATGGATGGCGGCAATGCCTGCCGTGGCTTGAACGATGCCTGTGAACATGGTGGCGCGGCTTTCGGGGTGGGGCCGCCGATTTTGCCACCCGGCCCCACGCCGCGCTGCCCGCCATGAAAAAGGGCTGCCACAGGGCAGCCCTTTGTGCAGCGAGCGCAGCGCTTACTTCGCGCGCAGCAGCTCACCCGCTTCGAGCAGCACCAGTTCGTTGTCGTCGGCCTTGTTCGGCTCGCGGCTGGAGCTGAAGGGCAGGTTGTTGTCATTGCCGACCACGATGTGCGTGCCGTCCACCACGTCCACGTTCTCGATGGTGAAGAACGGGAAGGTGAGCACACCATTGTTCAGCGGCTTCTTCGCCAGGCGCCTGGGGTCATGGATGGCCATCAGGTCGATGTAGCCCACCTTGCGCAGCGGGCCGCCGACGTTGGCATCGGTCAGCTCGATCTTGTAGACGCGCTTGAACTTGGCCAGGTCGTGGAAGCAGTCCGCGCGCTTGACGCCTTCGGGGCAGGCCTTGTCGGCCGTGCCTTCGCCGTTGTCGCGCTCGATGATCAGGCCGGTGGTGGCGTCGATCATGTTGAAGTCGCCGATGGCGTGGTGGTTGGCTTCGAGCACGTACTTCCAGTGGCGGCCGGTCCATTGCTCGGCCTTCACGTCGAACTCCAGCACGCGCAGGTACGGCTTGCCGTCCACGGCTTCGTAGGCCTTGCCGGCCTCGTTCCACAGCGGGCCTTCGAGCAGGGCGTAGAGCTTGCTGCCGTCCTTGGACGAGGCCATGCCTTCATAGCCTTTGGAGCGCTTGACCTCGAAGGCAGGGGCCTTGGCGTCGGGCGCGCCGGCCGTGGTGATGGCCGGGTGGTCGGGCGAGCGCACGAGCTTGCCGTCCACCTGCGTTTCGAACACGGCGAGCACGCGGCCCGACAGGTCGGCCTTTATCAGATAGGGCCCGAACTCCTCGCCGATCCACAGTGCGCCACCGGCGAACTGGAAGCTCTCGGGATCGAAGTCCGCGCCCGTGAGGTAGCGCTTGTCCGTGCCTTCGTGGGTGATGCGAAACGGCACCTTCTTGTCCGGGTCGTGCAGGAACACGGTGGCCAGGCGGTTGAACTGGCCGGCCTTGAAGTCCACGCTGTAGTGGCTCAGGTGCAGCATGAAATCGGGCGAATTGGCCTTGGCACCGGCGCCGTTGTCCGTGAGGATCCAGAACGAGCCGTCGGCCATGCGCTTGATGCCCGAGTGGCCCTGCAGCGGCTGGCCCGCGAAGGGCAGCGAGATGCCGGTGGGACGGCCGCCCGAAATGCCTTCGACCGAGCCCAGCGTTTCCACGCGCTTGGGCGTGGTGAACTTGCCGCTGACCTGCAGGTCCTGAGGTGCGTCCTTGGGCGCGGGCACCAGCGTCATTGCGGGCATCACGGCATGGCCGGCCAGTGTGGCGGGGTAGGCCTGCTGGGCCAGCGCGGCGGTGGACGAAGCGGCGGCGCACACCAGCAGGGCGCAGGCGGCGAGGGTGGAAAGTCGGGACATGGTCACTCGCTGCAAATGTAAGTAAAGCGGCGACGATGCCCGGTCCGCATGACGGGCACGTGACATCGGTCCACACCGCGACGGCCCGCTAGCCTTCGATGCGCACTGGCGTGCCCACCGCCACCCGTTCGAACAGGTCCATCACATCCGCATTGGCCATGCGCACGCAGCCGTGCGAGGCGGGCACGCCCAGCGGCGTGCCATCGGGGCAGCCGTGGAGGTAGATGTAGCGGCGCAGCGTATCGACCGCGCCGCCGCGGTTGAAACCCGGCTCGCAGCCCGCGAGCCACAGGATGCGGCACAGGATCCAGTCGCGCCCCGGATGCTGCGCCGCGAGCCCGGGCGAGTACCGCTCGCCCGTGGGCCGGCGTCCCACGAAGACGGTGGCGGCATCGCAACCCGCCCCCACTTTGGCGCGCACGCGGTGCAGGCCGCGCGGCGTGCAACCGCTGCCGTTCAACTCGCCCACCCCATGCAGCGCCGTGGAAATGGCGTAGCTGCACACCAGGGCATCGCCCTCGCACAGCTGCAGTTGCTGGCGCGGCACGCTGATGTGCACGTGCACGCTGCCGGGCCCTGCCTGCGTCATGGCGATGGTGCGGGCGGCAGGTAGGCGCCGGTAGCGAAGAGCTGCGCCTCGGCGCTCTCGATGCGGCCGATGCCGGGCTTGCCAGCACGGCTGACCAGCAGGCCCAGCAGTGCCTCCGACAGGGCCTGCGCACCCGCGATGGAAGGAAAGAACGAAGGGCTTTGCGTGGAGAACAGCAGCACCTCGTGCGCCAGCAGGGCCAGCGGAGAGGCGGGCGAATCGGTCAGCGCCAGCACCTGACAGCCCGCTTCGCGCGCCTGGCGCGCCACGGCGATGGCCTCGCGCGAATAGGGGCTGAAGCTGATGACCACCACTGCATCACCCTTGTGCAGGGCGCGCAGCTGCATCTCCAGCGAGCCACCCATGCCGTCGAGCAGGTGCACGTTGTCGCGGAACAGCCGGTACACGTACATCAGCGAATAAGCCACTGGGTGGCAGGCGCGAAAGCCGGCCACGTGCACGGCGCGCGCCTTCTCCAGCAGCGCGGCGGCGCGCGGCAGGGCCTCGCCGTTGGCATGCTCGGTGGCGTCCAGGTTCTGGTGGTGCACCGCGAAGATCTCGCCGGCCAGGCCGCCGCCGTCGCGTGCGCGGTCCACCAGGCTGCGCGCCTTGTGCGCATAGGGCTCCGAGCCCAGGCCCATGTCCTGTACCAGCGCTGCCTTGAGCTCGGGCCAGCCGTCGAAGCCCAGCAGTTGCGCAAAGCGCACCAGCGTCGCGGGCGGGATCTCCACGCGTGCGCTCACCGTGCGCATGGAGGCGGTCACCACATCGTTGGGGTGCTCCAGCACGAAGCGCGCGGCCTTCTGCTGCGTGGCGGTCATGCCGTCGAACCGGGCTCGGAGGGTGTCTTTCAGGCCCATGGCGGGTGGCGGTGCGTGCGCAGGAGTTGTGGTCGCAGCACTGTAGCGGATCGCCCCATGGTGCAAGTGTTCCGCCCTGCCGCAACATAAAAACATATGTTCCATTTAATTTGTTTTTACGGTACATTTGTTCCATCGCTGTTTGCACCTGTTCCGGAGACCTGGCATGACCCACGTTTTTCACCGCCACCTTCAGCACACCCCGCCCGTGGCCGTGGGCGGGCAGGGCATGTTCCTGCGCGATGCCGCGGGGCGCGAGTACCTCGACGCCTCGGGCGGGGCAGCCGTGTCGTCGCTGGGCCATGCCCACCCCGACGTGCTGGCCGCCATGCATGCGCAGATCGACCGGCTGGCCTATGCCCACACCAGCTTCTTCACCACCGAGGTGGCCGAGCAGCTGGCCGAGCAGCTGGTGCGCACCGCCCCGGCGGGCACCAGCCATGCCTACTTCGTGAGCGGCGGGTCCGAAGCCGTGGAGGCTGCGCTCAAGATGGCGCGCCAGTACTTCGTGGAGATCGGCCAGCCCGAGCGCACGCACTTCATCGCGCGGCGCCAGAGCTACCACGGCAACACCCTGGGCGCACTGGCCGTGGGCGGCAATGCCTGGCGGCGCGCGCCGTTCGCGCCCATCCTGGTGGAGGCCACGCACGTGGCGCCCTGCTACCCCTACCGCGAGCAGCATGCCGGCGAGACGCCCGAGGCCTATGGCCTGCGCCTGGCGCGCGAGCTGGAAGAGGCCATCGTCGCGCACGGCCCGCGCACGGTGCTGGCCTTCGTCGCCGAGACGGTGGGCGGCGCCACGGCCGGCGTGCTCACGCCCGTGCCCGGCTACTTCAAGGCGGTGCGCGAGGTCTGCGACCGCCATGGCGTGCTGCTGATCCTGGACGAGGTGATGTGCGGCATGGGCCGCACCGGCACCCTGCACGCCTGCGAACAGGAGGGCGTGGTGCCCGACCTGATCACCGTGGCCAAGGGCCTGGGCGGCGGCTACCAGCCCATCGGCGCGGTGCTGGCGCAGCGGCACATCGTTCAGGCCATGTCGCAGGGCAGCGGCTTTTTCCAGCACGGCCACACCTACCTCGGTCACCCGGTGGCCTGCGCCGCCGCGCTGGCGGTGCAGCAGGTGATAGAGCGCGACGGCCTGCTGGCCAAGGTGCGCGAGGACGGCGCCTTCTTGGGCCAGGTGCTGCGCGATGCGCTGGGCCAACACCCGCACGTGGGCGACATCCGCGGACGCGGCTTCTTCTGGGGTGTGGAGCTGGTGGCCGACCGGGCCAGCAAGGCGCCGTTCGACCCTGCGCAGAAGGTGCACTCGCGCATCAAGAAGAAGGCTATGGACCTGGGCCTGCTGTGCTACCCCTTCGGCGGCACGGTGGACGGCAACGTGGGCGACCACGTGCTGCTGGCCCCGCCCTACATCGCCTCGCGCGAGCACCTCGTGTCCATCGCCGCGCTGCTGGCCCAGACCATCGACGCCGTGACCCTGAGCGCCGCGCTGCCGCGCCAGCCCAGCCCCTGCTGATCTCCATCTCCCGAACCATCCCTGCCCCTCCCCTGACCTGACCTGACCTGAAAGGTGCTCCCATGCCGATGAAGACCCTGACGAAGACGCTGCTCCCCGCCACCCTGGCGCTGGCCACGCTGCTGGCCGGTGGAACCGCCCGGGCCCAGAGCCCTGCGGGCGGCACGCTCAAGAAGATCCGCGACAGCGGCTCCATCACCTACGGCCACCGCGAAGCCTCGTTCGGCTTTTCGTACCTGGATGGGGGTGGCAAGCCGGTGGGCTACAGCATCGACATCTGCAACCGCATCCTGGAGGCCATCAAGGCCGAGCTCCAACTGCCGCAGATCACCGTGAAGTACCAGAACGTGACCTCGCAGAACCGCATTCCCCTGGTCACCAACGGCACGGTGGACATCGAATGCGGCTCCACCACCAACCTCATCGAGCGCCAGCAGATGGTCGCCTTCTCGCCCGACATCTTCCGCTACAACGTGCGCATGGCCGTGCGCGCGGACTCGGGCATCAAGGGCGTGACCGACCTGCAGGGCAAGTCGGTGGTGGCCACCAGCGGCACCACCTCGCTGCGCCTGCTGCGCGAGGCGGACAAGGGCAAGAACCTGGAGATCACGCAACTGGCGGGCAAGGACCACACCGACTCCTTCCTGATGGTCGAGACGGGCCGGGCCGCGGCCTTCGTGCTCGACGACATCCTGCTGGCCGGCCTGATCGCCACCCACCGCAGCCCCAAGGACTTTGCCATCGTGGGCGAAAACCTTCGCACCGAGAACCAGTCGCTGATGCTCCGCAAGGACGACCCGGAATTCAAGGCGCTGGTGGACCGCGTGATCACGGGCATGATGAAGTCGGGCGAGATGGAAAAGCTGTACACCAAGTGGTTCATGGCACCCATCCCGCCCAAGAACGTGAGCATCAACTACCCGCTGAACGCCGAGACGCGCGAGGCCTTCGCCAACCCCAGCTCCAAGGGCATCTGAGCCCCGGCGCCTTCCACACCATGACCCGCATCGCCCTCATCCACGCCCTGGCCCACTCGGTGGAGCCCATCAACACCGCCTTCGCGCAGGACTGGCCCGAGGCCGTGCGCATGAACCTGCTGGACGACAGCCTCTCGGCCGACCTGGCGCGCGAGGGGCGTGGGCTGGACGCGGCCATGCATGCGCGCTTCGAGGCGCTTGCCGCCTACGCCGTGGGCACGGGGGCGCAGGGCATCCTGTTCACCTGCTCGGCCTTCGGGCCCTGCATCGCGCGCGTGGCGGCGTTGCACCCACAGATCCCGGTGCTCAAGCCCAACGAGGCCATGGTCGAGCAGGCCGTGGCCACGGGCCGGCGCATCGGGCTGATTGCCAGCTTTGCGCCCACCCTGCAGTCCATGCCGCCGGAATTTCCAACCGGCACACCACTGCAGCTGGCCCTGGCCGAGGGCGCTATGGCGGCCCTGAACGCAGGCAATGGCGACCTGCACGACAGCCTGGTGGCCGCGCAGGCGCAGCGCCTGCAGCGCGAGGGCTGCGAGGTGATCGCACTGGCGCAGTTCAGCATGGCGCGCGCGCGCCGGCTGTGCGAGGCAGCCACCGGCCTGCCGGTGCTGACCACGGTGGACAGCGCGGTCAGCGCCCTCAGGCGCCGGCTGGCGCCCGCCTGAAGCAGTTCAGCCGGCTGCCACCAGCCCGGCCATGTGGCCGCGCGTGAAGGCTTCCTCGAACACCGAATAGCCCGACCAGTCGCTGTGGGCGAACGCCAGGCGCGCCGTGGCCGGCGTGGGCAGCACGGCCACGCGCTCGCCGCTGGCCAGGCGCACGCGCTTGTCGGGCGCCCGGTAGCGGCCCGGCTGGTGCAGCCAGCCCAGCAGCCCGGGTGTGGGGATGGACATGGCGTGGCCGTAGCGCGTGATGTCCACGCGCGTGGCGCGCTGGGCCAGGTCGGGGTGCGGGCCGGCCAGTGACTGCATGGCCGCCTGCACCCAGTGGGCCCAGGGCTGGGTGGCCAGTTGCTGGCGGCCATCGGGCAGATCGCCCAGGGCCTGGTAGTAGGTGAGCACCGTGGGCCCCGGGCGCGGGTCCAGGCGCTGGTGGCCGGCGTCCACATAGCCCAGGCCGCCCGGGTTGGCATCGGCATACAGCACGTTGTCCCAGGCAGGCGCGGCGCCTGCGCGGTCGGTCAACGGCGCATCGATGTGGATGTTGGCCACCAGCCACGGCGCCCAGGACAGGCGCTGCGCTGTTTCGGTGAGAAAGGCCGGCGGGTTGCGCACCACGCGTGCAGCCAGGAACAGGGGCAGCGCCACCACGCAGCGCGGCGCCTGCCAGCGCTCGACATTGCCCGAGGCATGGTTGAGCGCCTCCACCTCCACGCCATGGCGCCCCTCGGTGATGCGCAGCACGCTGGTGCCCGTGGCCAGTTGCCCGCCTTCGCGCAGCGGCACCGCCAGGCGCTGCGTGAGCCAGCCATTGCCCTCGGGCCAGGTGAGTACGCCCTCGCGGTCATCGGTGCCCGCATCGCCCGGCGCATGAAAGCCGTGGCGGCTGGCGAAGTAGTGGATGCCGGCCCAGGCCGATACGCGCGCCATGCCCGCACCGTAGTCGTCGCGGCAGCAGTAGTCCAGGTACCAGCGCAGGTGTGCATCGTCCAGCCCCTCCTGCGTGAGCCAGGCGCCGAAACTCAGGGCGTCGAGCGCCTGGTGCGTGGGCGACAGCGGCCGCTTGCCATCGAAGGCCTTGAGCATGGGCATGGTGAAGCGCGCCGCCTTGGACAAGGCATCCACCCGCTCCGAGAACCGGCGGTACTGGGCCAGCGTGGCCTCGTTCACGCCCTGCACCGGCAGCAGGCCCTCCTGCCATTCACCCTCGAAGTAAAGGCGCTCCTGCGGGCTATGGCACAGGTGGCGCTCGTCGTAACGCCAGCGCCCAGCCACGCGCTGGCGCAGGCCCAGTTCTTCGAGCAGGTCCTGCACCTCGCCCGCGTCGTCGCCGGGCACGGGCAGGTAGTGCGCGCCCATGGGGCAGGCGATGCCGCCGACCACACCGCCGCGGCTGTTGCCGCCAGGCTGGTCTTCGAGCTCCAGCAGCGCAAAGTCCTCCACCCCGGCCAGGCGCAGCGCGCGCGCCGCGGCCAGCCCTGCCACGCCGCCGCCGGCGATGATGACCTGCGCACGCCGCACCACGGAAGGCTCGGGCAGGCGGCCCTTTTGCAGCAACTCGCGCAGCGCATGGCCGCGCTCCATGTCGATGCCGGCAAAGCCACCATCGAGTGTGCGCGGCACCTTGTCGCAACCCTGCAGCAGTCCGCCTGAGGCGAACAGGGCGCCAGCCTGTAGCAGCTGCCTGCGGCGTGGTGAGGGCGGAGAAGAGGGGGGCGCAAGGGACATGGGGCCGTACTCTACGTCACCCGCAAGCCAGTCCCCGGCAACGGGGGGTCAATCTTTCCAGCGCGCCTGGATCTCCAGCAGCCGGGGCAGCTGCGCGATGAACACCTCCACCATGCCAGGGTCGAAGTGCTTGCCCGCCTGGGCACGCAGGTGGGCCAGGGTGTCCTCGATGCTCCAGGGCTCCTTGTAGGGCCGGCGCGCCGTCAGAGCATCGAACACGTCTGCCAGGGCGACGATGCGCGACTCCACCGGGATCGCCTCGCCTGCCAGGCCCTGCGGGTAGCCACTGCCGTCCCACTTCTCGTGGTGCGTGAGCGCAATGGAGTGCGCCAGGCGCAGCAAGCCGCCGGGATGCTCGCCGATGATCTCGGCACCGATCTGGGGATGGCGGCGCATGGTGTCCCACTCGCCGGCATCGAGCGGGCCGGGCTTGCGCAGCACGGCATCGGGGATGCCGATCTTGCCCACATCGTGCATGGGCGCGGCATTGAGCAGGTCTTCGGCCCAGGCGGGCGAGTGGCCCAGCGCCAGCGCCAACACATGGGCGAAGTGGCTCATGCGGATGACGTGCATGCCGGTCTCGTTGTCCTTGTACTCGGCGGCGCGGCCCAGGCGCTGCACGATCTGCAGCCGCGTTTCGCGCAGTTCCTCGGTGCGCACCAGCGACAGGTGCGTGCGCACGCGGGCACGCACCACGGGGGCGCTCACGGGCTTGGTGATGTAGTCCACCCCGCCCACGTCGAAGCCGCGCGCCTCGTCCTGCGCTTCGGTGAGCGCGGTGACGAAGATCACCGGGATGTTCGCGGTGGCGCGGTCGGCCTTCAGGGCCTGGCACACGCTGTAGCCGTCCATCTGCGGCATCATCACGTCGAGCAGCACCAGGTCGGGCCGCTGCTGCTGGGCGATCTGCAGCGCGCGCGCCCCTTCGGTGGCGAACAGCAGGCGAAAGTCCTCCTGCAGGATGTGGCGCAGCACCTGCAGGTTGGTGGGTTCGTCGTCCACCAGCAGCAGGCGGGGGCGGTGGTCTTCCTGCACGGGCGTCATGCCATCTCCTGGGGGGGCGTGGGCGCCTGCAGATGCGCACGCAAGGCCAGCAGGCAGGCCCGCGCCTCGTCAAAATCGAAGCGATCCAGCGCTTCCTGCAGGCTGTTGAGACTGACGGCTGACAGCTCGCCCTCCAGCACCGCCAGCGGAGCATCGGCCAGCTCCCCTTGCGCCAGGGCTGCGACCAGGGCATCGATGGCGGCGAGAACACGGCTGCGCTCGGCTGGCGGCAGCGGCACCGGTGAGGAGGCCGTGCCCTGCAACTGGGCGTCAGGCGCCTGCGGATTGAGCAGGGCGACGCGCACCGCGTCGAGCGCGGTGGCCAGGGCCAGCAGCGCTGCCTGCACTGGAGCGGCATCGCGCGCGCGGGCCGCATGCTCGATCTGCCCGGCGAGCTGCTGCACCACGGGCAGCGCCAGATTGGCAGCGGCGCCACGCACGCGGTGGGCACGTGATTCCAGGCTTTCCCAATCGTCCGCCTGGTGCGCAGACAGCAGGCCCGCCAGCGCCACGCCGCTCTCCTGCATGAAGCGTTCGATGGCCTCTCGCAGGTAGCGCGCCTGGGTCCACAGCCGCACACCACGGTCCCACTCGATGGCGGCCGGCAACGGCGCCTGCGGTGGCCTCAGTGCGCGCATCCCCTGCAGCCCGTCGGGGGCCTCCAGGCTGCCAAAGGCACTGGTGACGGCAAACACCGGGTCAGCGCCATCTTCACGCACGCCGATCACGCGCGCGATCTCGGCCATGAGCCGCACCGGCTCGACCGGCTTGCTCGCAAAGCCATCCATGCCGGCGGCGCGGGCATTGCGGCGGTCCTGCTCCAGGACGCTGGCTGACAGTGCCACGATGGGCGTGGCCTTGCGCTGCCGGGCCTGCTCGAAGCTGCGCAGGTGGCGGGTGACCTCCAGCCCGTCCATGTCGGGCATCTGCAGATCCATGAGGATCACGTCGAAGCGTTCTGCCGCAAAGGCTTCCAGCGCCTGCGTGCCACTGCCTGCCGTGGTGATCTTGTGACCGCCGCGCTGCAGCGTGATCTGCAGCAGCTCCAGGTTGGCGGGCACGTCGTCCACGGCCAGCACACGCAGGCTGGGCAAGGGCGCGCGCAGCCAGTCCCGGGCCGATACACTGCCATCCACCGGGGCCTCCCCTGTGCGCAGCGGCAGGCGCACGGTGAAGGTGCTGCCGTGGCCCACGCGGCTTGCCACCGCGATGGCACCGCCCATGAGCTCCGCCAGCTGGCGGGCGATGGTGGTGCCCAGGCCCGTGCCGCCGTAGCGGCGCGTGGTGGAGGCATCGGCCTGCGCAAAGGGGTCGAAAATGCGTTCCACACCCGCCGCGTCGATACCGATGCCGGTGTCGGTCACTTCCAGCACCAGTTGCGCATTCACGCCCGACACGCGCAGGGTGACACGTCCTGCGTGGGTGAACTTGATCGCATTGCCCAGCAGGTTGAGCAGCACCTGCTGGATGCGAAAGGCATCGCCCTGCCAGTGCGTGGGCACCGCGCCAGGGTAGTCGAGCACCAGCTCTAGCCCCTTCTTGGCTGCGGTGATGCGCAGCGAGGCGAGGATCTGCTCGCACAGCTCGCGCAGGCTGAAGTCGGCCACTTCCAGCTCGACCGCGCCCTTTTCGAGCTTGGCGGTGTCCAGAATGTCGTTGAGCAGGCGCAGCATGGAGCGCGCCGCATGGTGCACCGTGCCCAGGTGGCGGCGCTGGGTGCTTTCGAGCGGGGTATCGAGCAGCGCCTCGGTGAAACCGATGATGGCGTTCATGGGCGTGCGGATCTCATGGCTCATGTTCGCCAGGAAGGTGCTGCGCGCCGCTGCCGCGTGCTCGGCTTGCTCCTTGGCCGCGCGCAGGTCGGTCTCCATGCGCCGGCGCGCGGTGAGGTCGGTGGCGAATTTGACGATCTTGAAGGCCCGCCCTTGGGCGTCGAAGATAGGGTTGTAGGTGGCCTGGATCCAGACCTCGCGCCCGTCTCGGCCCAGGCGCAGGTATTCTCCGGCATCGAACTCGCCCTGGCCCAGGCGCGCCCAGAAGGCCTGGTAGGCCTGGCTCTCGGCGTACTCCGGCGTGCAGAAGATGCGGTGGTGCTGCCCCTCGATTTCGGCGAGCGTATAGCCCATGAGGTCCAGGAAATTCCGGTTGGCGGTGAGTACCTTGCCCTTGAGGTCGAACTCGATCACCGCCTGCGACCGGCCGATGGCCGTGACCGTGCCCACGAACTCGGCGTTCTGTGCCTTGGACGCCGTCATGTCGGTGATCACGCCATCGATCCACCGGACTTCCCCCTGCGGCCCTGCGACGCCTCGGCCCGTTTCGGACACCCAGCGGATGCCGCCATGCCGCGTGTGCAGCCGGTACTCCAGCACATAGGATTCGCCGGCGTCCAGGGCGCGCGCCACCTGCTCGCCGATGCGTTCGGCATCGTCCTCGTGGATGATGCGGCCAAAGGAGATGCGGCTGTGCAGGAAATCCTCGGCCGGCCAACCGGTGAGGGCCTCGACCGCATCGCTGATGAACAGCATGGACCAGTCGGCGTCGTACCGGCAGCGAAACGCCACGCCCGGGATGTTGCGCACCAGCGAACGCAGTTGCTCCTCGCCGCGCCGGCGCTCCTGCTCGATGGCCCGGCGCTCGGTCAGATCGGTCAGAAACCCCACGAGCACCGGCGGCCCCGGCAGGTCCACGCGGCCGACCACCAGGCGCACGGGCACCAGGGCGCCGTCCTTGCGCACCACGTGGATTTCCTTGTCCTTGCCCACCTGGCGCGCTTCGCCCCGGGACAGGTCGCGCGGCAGGTAGCTGTGCGGCGTGTTGGCATAGGCGGGGTCCACCAGCATGCGCACCGGCTGGCCCACGGCTTCCTCGGCGGTCCAGCCGAGCATGCGCTGCGCCGAGCCGTTGAAGGACCGGATGGTGCCATCCGCATCGGCCATGATGATGGCGTCCATGGCCGTCTCCACCACGGAGCGCAGGCGCGATTCGCTCTGCTCGGACCTGCGCAGCAGCCAGCGAACCCGCAGTCCGATGTTGACGGTGGTGACCACCAGGCCCACCAGCACCGCCATCAGGGCGATGGCCAGGGCCATGTACCTGGCTTGCTCGGGTACCGGCCCCAGGAGATCGGGTCTGCCGGACACGCGCACGGCCGCGATGCTGATGTAGTGCATGCCGGCGATCGCCAGGCCCAGGACCAGGCCGCCCAGCAGCGTGCTCAGCCAGGGGCGGCGCGTCCAGGCGCGCTGCATGCCGAAGCGCAGCCACAGCGCCAGGATGGCCATGCCCACCGCGAACGCGAGGGAGGCCAGGAAGCCCACCACGTCGTAGCGGATCTGCGGCGCCGCATCGGATGCCGACATGCCGGCATAGTGCATGACGCCGATTCCCACGCCCACCAGGGCACCACCCCGGGTGATGGAGCGGCGGGTGGGCTGCTCCTGGGTGAGCACGTGCAACGCGATCCACGAGGCCACCAGACTGGGAAGAAACGACAGCGCCGTGACCCAGGGCTCGAAATGACCATTGGCGCACAGATCGAACGCCAGCATGCCCACGAAATGCATGGACCAGACGCCCCCGCCCAGCGCCACCGCACCGGAAGCCACCGTGAGGTTGCGGCGCAAGCGGTCGGGTGCGCGCAAGGCCAGCGCTGCCAGGTGCAGCGCCATGAGGGAGGAGGCGATCGCGAGCGCGACCGACAGGGCCACCAGCCAGGGGTCGTGCCCCCAAAGGTTCTGTAGATCCCGCTCTGCGCCGACAACGAAGAATCTCTCGAGCATCGGGCGGACAAAATGTAAGCGTTGGTTTCCATTTTGCCGGGAACCCCGTGAGCGATTTACCCACGTGCCCGGTAACCCCCTCAACTCCCCGATTTGTTACATCCGCGCGGCATGGATGCAACAGCGCAGGCCCCTAACCCCAGGTCCCCACACCTGGCGCGGCCCAGGCCAGCGCCCCCGCGCAAGGGCCGCCCCGCCGCGCTGGGGCGTCCCCCTCAGGGGGTTGTTCCGAATTCAGTGCGCAACCACCTTGCCCCATTCCCGCTCGTAGGTGTGCACCAGCGCCTGGTTGGACAGGCGGTTCACCTCGGCCGGCAGGCGCGCCATGTCGAGCGGAAAGTCGAACAGCAGGGGAAGCGTGCCCGCGCTCAGGAAGCGCAGGTCGGGCGGCAGTGCCTCGGGCATGCGCCAGGGCCGGCGGCTGGCCACCACGAAGCCCCACTCGCCGAAGCTGGGCACATGGGCATGGTAGGGCGCCGTCTGCAGGCCCACGGACTCGATGGTCTGCACCACGGTCCAGAAACTCTGGCGTGCCACCAGCGGCGAGGTGGTCTGCACCACGGCATAACCGCTGGCCGCCAAGCGCTTGTCCAGCAGCGCATAGAAGCTGTTGGTGTAGAGCTTGCCGATGGAAAAATTGGTGGGATCGGGAAAGTCGACCACGATCACGTCGAACAGGTCATCCACCGCATCGCCGCCATCCGCCTTGGCGTCCTTGCCGTGCTGCAGCCACTGGAAGGCGTCGGTGTTGACCACGTGCACCTTGGGCGAGCGCAGCGCCTCGCCATTGAGCCGGGCGAGCGTGGGGTTGTCGCTGAACAGGCGCGTCATGGCCGGGTCCAGCTCCACCAGGGTGACGGACTCGACCGAGGGGTACTTGAGGATCTCGCGCACGGCCATGCCGTCGCCACCGCCGAGCACGGCCACGCGCCGGGGTGCGCCGTGCGCCGCCATGGCGGGGTGGACCAGGGCCTCGTGGTAGCGGTACTCGTCGCGCTCCGCGAACTGCAGGTTGCCGTTGAGGTACAGGCGGTGACCCAGCTTGCCGTTGGTGACGACGATGCGCTGGTAGGACGACGCGGTGCTGAAGACGATGCGGTCCTGGTAGAACTTGTCTTCGGCAAAGCTGGTGATGTGGTCCGCGCCGAGCAGGCCCGCGAACAGCAGCCCTATGACGGCGACGCAGGCGAAGGCATGCGCGCGCAGGCGGCGCAGCTCATCGCGGAACAGCCACACCGCCCACAGCGCCACGGCTGCATTCATGAGCCCGAACAGCAGCCCCGTGCGGATGAGCCCCAGGTGCGGCACCAGCAGCAGCGGAAAAGCCATGGACACGGCCAGCGCGCCCAGGTAATCGAAGGTCAGCACCTGCGAGACCAGGTCCTTGAGCGCCACGTTGCGCCTCAAGATGCGCATGACCAGCGGAATCTCCAGCCCCACCAGCGTGCCCACCATGAACACCATGCCGTACAACAGCAGCCGGAAGGCCCCCGGCGCATAGGCGTTGGCCAGGAACAGCGTGGCCGGCAGCGCGCCGCCAATCAGTGCCACCATCAACTCGATGCGCAAAAAGTGCGCAGGCAGCTGCCGCTCGAAATAGCGCGACAGCCAGGAGCCCACGCCCATGGCGAACAGGTAGGTGCCGATAATGGTGGAGAACTGCAGCACCGAGTCGCCCAACACATAGGACGCGAGGGCACCAGCCGCCAGCTCGTAGAGCAGGCCGCAGGCGGCCACAACGAACACGCTGGCCAGCAGCGCAACGTCGATGGGGCGTGCGCCCGAGGGGGCGGAGGCGGAGGGGAGGGAGGTAGGGTTTGAGGACAAGCCGCTATTGTGCTGCGAATGGGAAAGGTGCAAGCCGAGGGCACCTTCCGGAAGTCCCCCGCCCCAAGGCCGGCGTCAGAACTGGTAGTTCACGCTGACCAGCAGGCTGCGCGGGGCGCCCGGCATGGCATCGCTGCGCCAGTATTCCTTGTCCA
Organism: Acidovorax sp. Root217; assembly: GCF_001428645.1. Classification (NCBI taxonomy): domain Bacteria; kingdom Pseudomonadati; phylum Pseudomonadota; class Betaproteobacteria; order Burkholderiales; family Comamonadaceae; genus Acidovorax; species Acidovorax sp. Root217. The sequence continues at coordinate 337,088 of NZ_LMIH01000006.1, read as the reverse complement.
GCAGGTTGGAGATGGCGGCCGTCGCCGTCCATACGCCCTGGCGCCAGCCCACCAGCGCATCCCAGCGGGTATAGCCGGGCACGCGCGAGGTGTTGGCGGCGTTGAGCCAGCGGGCGCTGGTGTGCGTGGCGCCGATTTCCCCGTACCAGGGGCCTTGCGGCGCGTAGCGCACGAAGAAGTTGCCGTTGCGCAAGGCGGTGTCCACCAGGTACTTGCCCACCAGTGCGGGCTGCAGCTTGTCCTCGGTGACCTTGGCGCTGGTCACGCCCACGCCGCCGCGCACGTACCACGACGAGGCCACACGGCCTGCCGCGCTGAACTCGATGCCGCGCGAGCGCTCCTTGCCGCGCACGGCCCAGGTGAAGGGATCGTTGACCGCGTCGGGGCGGTAGCGGATGTTGGCGTGCTCGAGCTGGTACACCGACAGCTGGGTCGAGAGCGCGCCGTTCAGCCAGTCGCTCTTGACGCCCACCTCGACCTGGCGCGAGTGCTGGGGCTCGTCGTCGTAGACGGCGGTGGGCGCAACGTCCACGCTGATCATGCCGCGCCCGCCGTAGGGCGAGTAGCTCTTGTTCCACGAGGCGTACAGGCTGTGCTCGCGCACCGGCTGCCAGACCGCGCCCAGGCGCGGGCTCACCGAATCACCGTCGTAGCCACGGCCCACGTTGGTCAGCAGGTTGGTGCTGTTGAAGTCGAAGCGGTCATAGCGCAGGCCGGCCAGCAGCTTCCATTCGGGCGTGAGGCTGACCAGGTCCTGCACGTACAGGGCCTGGCCCTCGGCCTTGTGCAGGTTGTGCTGGGTCGGGTTGCCCTGCGCCGGCTTGGCGCCCCAGGCGATGGGCTGCAGCGGGTCGTAGCTGAAGGTGGACGCCGGCTGGCCGATGCGCGGGTGGCGCTTTTCCTCGCTGGCCTCGGCACCGACCAGCACCTCGTGCTGGATGCCGCCGGTGCTGAACTTGCCCGTCAGGTCGACGGTGTTGGACAGGGTCTCGTTGGCCGTCTGCTGTCAGGCGTAGTTCGGCCGCACCTGGCCGCGCCACGCGCAGGCGGCGCCTGCGGTGGTCTGGCCCGCCGTGTTGCAGTAGGTGCCGGCGAAGTAGTGGTCGAAGTCCTGGCTGGCCTCGCGCTTGCTGGCCACCCAGCGCACGCTCCAGGCGCTGTTGAAGTCGTACGACAGGTCCGAGCGCAGCACGCGCAGGCGGTCTTCCACCTGGTCATCCGGGTGGGCGAAGCCCTTGCGGATGGAGACACCGGGCGGCAGCTGGTCGTAGACCGGCCCCCGGTCGGGCACGCGCCAGATGTTGTCGTAGGTGTACTGGCCACTCCAGCGCAGGCCGGTGCGGGTATCGACCAGAATGCTGGGCGAGACCATCTCGTTCCGGTTGCGGATACCGCTGCGGAAGCTGTCGGCCTGCTCGCGGTCGGCCGTCAGGCGCACGGCCACGTGGTTGTTGATGACCTTGTTGATATCGAGCGTGCCGCCGTAGTTCTCCCACGAGCCGCCGCGCAAGGTGACGCTGCTCTTGGCATCGAAGCGGGCCTGCTTGCTCACCAGGTTGACGATGCCGCCGCCGCTGCTGCGGCCGTAGAGCACCGAGGCCGGGCCTTCAAGATCTCGATGCGCTCCACGTTGGCGGTGCTGCGGCGCACCTGGCCGGATTCGCGCACGCCGTCGCGGTAGATGTCGCCCGAGTCGGCGTTGAAGCCGCGGATCATCACGCCCTCGCCGCGCATGTCGTACTTGGTGTTCACGCCGGGCACGCCGTCGAGCATCACCGCAAGGTCGTTGATGCCATAGCTCATAGAGCCTGTTCAATGCCTTTTTGCAGCCGCGTTGGAGTGCAATCGGGATGAGTGGATGCTTCGGATGCGCCGCATGGGCTCGTGCCCATGCAAGCAGCCGGGGCGTCCAATCGCCCGATTTCACTCCAACCCGGAGGGCAAGTGCCTTTTCGGGCGGTCTGCGGCGTTGCGGCGCTTGCCAATAGCCGCGCTATTGGCTGCACCCCGCGCCTTGCATCCCATCCCGAAAAGGGGCTTGCGCGGCTTCAAAAAGACATTGAACAGGCTCTTTACTTGTTGACCTCCAGCGTGTCGATGGTCTGCGGGATGTCGCGCGGCGCCATGTAGGTCTTGGTGGCCGTGGTCACGCCCTCGGGGCGCACATCGTCGGCGTCGTATTGCGAGCCTGTGACCTGCACGGCAGGCAGTGCGGCATCGGCCTGGGCCCAGGCCTGCTGCGCCGTGCCCAGTACGGCCAGCAGGCTGGCTGCTGCGGTGGCGGTCCAATGAAAACGGGCAGCCTTGTTGCTGCCCGCAGGGTGCTTGTGTGCCATGGGTACTCCAGATATTCGAACGTGCAGCCCCCTCCGGCCGCTACCGCTCACACGAAGTACACATTTTAATACAAACGATAATTATTCTTATTCGATTTTTGACACACCAAGGGACAAACGCGAGCAGGGCCCGTGAAAGCCCGTTGGAATCCGCCACCCCCTGCCTCAATGGATGGCGGCGGCGACGATGAGGCTGATGCCCAGGCACATGGCAGCCACCACGACGCCCAGCGCCACGTTCTGCTTCTCGACGATCTCGCCCCACAGGTCATAGGGCGTGATCTTGTCGACGACGATGAAACACACCCAGAAGATGACGACGCCGATCAGCGCGTACAGGATGGACCCGAGGAACGCCGCGGGCTTGAGCCATTCGATTCCCATCATGGTGGAAGCTCCTTGATAAATTGCTTACTTGTGTCCGCCGCCGCTGGAATAGCCGCCGAACGAGCCGCCCGAGCTGCGGTAGCCGCTGCCGGACGATCCGGAACAGTTGCTCAGCAGGATCAGCAGGATGATGATGACGATCGCGATGATGATGATGGTGCCGCAACCCAGGCCCGATTTGGCCACGAAGGGCCCCGGGTCGTCGCGCTGCAGCACATCCTTCTTGTCTTCGAGCTTGAAGGCCTTGACCACGGTGTCGCTGGCCAGCTTGTCGCCCGAGGACCAGGTCACCTCGTTGGGTGTCTGCTCCATCGACAGCAGGCCCTTGGCGCTGGCGAAGTCGCGGTTCGACGTTTTCTGGCCGCGCGTGACCTGCCAGTAGAACTCGCCGAGCACGTAGGTGGTCTCGGCCTCGTAGCTGTATTTGAGCTGGTAGGTGGTGCCCAGGTAGGTGGCACTGCGGCCGCTGGCGGCCATCTGCGGGGCGCCGGTGGTCGGGCGCACCATGCTCCAGCCGTCTTCGGCGTCCACCAGGAAGGCGAAGCCGCGCTTCTGGTTGTACAGCAGGTACTCGCTCCAGCCGAAGTGCTCGTCGTCGCCCGGCTCCACACCCATGCGGTGCTGGAAGCCCACCACCTGCCAGTGCACGCCCTGCAGCTGGCCCTTGCTGCCCAGCGGGATGATGGGGCGCACGGGCTCGTCCTGCTCGGTCGATTGCAGCTCGCCGCCCACGCCGCTGTCCAGCGAGATGATGCTGGCGCACGATCCGCAGGTGATGCTCTTGGTGGTCGACAGCTGCACCTGCACCGGCGCACCGCAGTGCGGGCAGTTGAACTGGCGACCTTTCTCGTCCTTGGCCGATTCGTCCTTGAGGCCGGTGAGCTTGAGGTCCTCAAGCAGCACGGCACGGCCGCGCTCCAGGTGCGGCGGCGTGTGGCCGTAGTCGATGCTGAGCACCTCGCCATCGGCGCTGCGCAGCTCGACCATGTCGAAGGGCTGGCCCAGCGGCGGCAGCTTGGGCAGTTCGCCCTGGGCCGAGATCAGCGAGGCGCTGCCGCTGAAGGCGACGGAATACGACTTGCCGGCAATGGCGGTGGTGGCGCCGATGCGAAAGCGGCTGGCTTCGGGCAGCTCGCGCCCGGCCTCCATGGGCCGCGTGAAGACGTAGGCGCCGTTGTCCTCGCCCAGGCTGGCCAGGGTGCCGTCCTGCAGGAAGGCAGCCCATTCGGTCCAGACGCCGGCCTCGGTCTTGTACTGCAGCCGGCCGATGAGCGTGAAGGGGGTGTCCTTGCCGTCGAGCTCGATGCGTCCGCTGGCCATGAGCTGCAGCGGGCTGTGGTCGTCGAACAGCTCGGCCATCTTGCCCACGCGCTGCAGCACGTCACCGCTGCGCACCACGGTGCTCTGGCAGTAGCCGCATACGGCGTGCGTGGACTGCGCGCTGCGGAATTCAACCGGCGCGCCGCAGCCCGGGCAGGGCGCACGGTAGGAACGCTGTGTAGGGTCAGTGGCCATTCGGGCGGTGCCAATGGCGGCCGGGTGCGGCAATGCAGGGGCTCATCAGCCCGCTGCTGCCCGCACGCCAGGCGCCGGTAGCGAAGGTAGGTTGCGCCGGCCTCAGATCAGCTTCTTGAGCAGTTCGGACTTCTTGGCGTCGAACTCTTCCTGCGTGAGGATGCCCTTGGCCTTGAGTTCGCCGAGCTTCTCGAGCGTGGCCATCACGTCCTCGGGCTTCACACCGGAGGCTGCTGCCACGGCCGCTGCGGCAGGGGCAGCGTTGCCGCCGCCCTGCAGGCCCTGCTGCAGGTTCTGCGCCATCACCTGGCCCAGCGCCACGCCGGCACCCAGGCCCATGGCGTCGCCCGCAATGCCGCTGCCGCCACCGCTGTTCTCGGCAAACTTGGGGATGGCCTGGGCGGTCTGGTACTGCATGAACTTGGCCATGTCGTTGCCGACCATGCCCATGCCGATCTTCTGGTCCAGGATCTTCTGCAGCTCTTCGGGCAGCGAGACATTCTGCACCGTGAGGTTCTCGATCAGCAGGCCGAGCTTGGCGAACAGGGGGGCCAGCTCCTTGGTCAGCGCATCGGCGAACATGACCTGGTTGGCCGCCAAGTCCAGGAACGGCAAACCGCTGCCGGCAATGGCGTTGCTGATGTTCTGCAGCACCAGGCCGCGCAGCTGGCCTTCGAGGTCGCCCACAGGGTAGGACTCGCGCGTGCCCGAGATCTCGGTGTGGAACAGCTTGGGGTCGGCAACGCGGAAGGCATAGTTGCCGAAGGCGCGCAGGCGCACCGCACCAAAATCCTTGTCACGGATGGTGATGGGCTGGGGCGTGCCCCACTTCTGGTCGATCTGCTGGCGCGTGCTGAAGAAGTAGACATCGCTCTTGAAGGGCGACTCGAAGAGCTTGTCCCAGTTCTTGAGGTAGGTCAGCACCGGCAGCGTCTGCGTGGTGAGCTTGTAGGTACCGGGGCCGAAGACGTCGGCCACCTTGCCTTCGTTGACGAAGATCGCCATCTGCGATTCGCGCACCACCAGCGTGCCACCGTTCTGGATTTCCATGCCGCTCATTGGGAAGCGCCATGCCAGCGTGCCGTCGCCTTCCTCCGTCCACTGGAGGACGTCGATGAACTGTTTCTTGATGAAGTCCATGAGGGCCATGTCTGCTCCCTAGTGCGTTGCCGCAGTTGAAAAGATGTCCATCATAGCAACGGGGTTGCCAGGGTCTGAGGGATTTTTTGGCCCCACTGCGTGACGGATTTAACGCCGGGGCGCTTGAGGTTTTGCGGGGGGCTTTGCAATAGTTTCAATGCGTGGATTAGCAGTTTTCAATTGGTGAATGCTATTGAGAATCCCTACCATCAACACCATGCCTGCCCACCCCTGTGCAGGCGCTGATTGGAAGAAGGAATCCACCATGGCCCACATTCGCCAACTCGCCCGCCAGAACCAGACCATGCTCAAGAAGACCGGCAGCTACTACCTGATCCACATCAGCGTGGCGGCCATGGTGGCCTATGCCGTCACGGGCAACCTCTGGGCATCGCTCACACTGAGCCTGCTGGAACCCACGGTGCAGGCCGTGGCTTTCTTCTTCCATGAAAAGGCCTGGGAGCGCGCGGCACGCCGCCGCGCAGCCAGTGCGGCCGATGCCGTGCCTTCGCTCGCATGACCGCCATGCACCCGCCCTTTTTCGCCCAATGGCTGCATCAGGTTCTTGCAGCCTACGCACGGGGGCAGTGACGTGCTGCGGGGCTCAATGCCCTTCGAAATCGACGAGGGTGTAGAGCGGCAAGCCTGATTCCCTGAGCCGCTGCGAGCCGCCCAACTCGGGCAGGTCGACGATGGCCGCGCCCTCGATCACGGTGGCGCCCAGCTTCTCCAGCAGCCGCCGGCCGGCCATCATGGTGCCCCCCGTGGCGATCAGGTCGTCGATCAGCAGCACGCGGTCGCCGGGCTTGACGGCATCGGTGTGCAACTCCACCGTGGCGCTGCCGTATTCGAGCTCGTAGGTCTCCTCCACCGTGGTGAAGGGCAGCTTGCCCTTCTTGCGGATCGGCACGAAGCCCACGTTGAGTTCATAGGCCACCACGGCGCCCAGAATGAAGCCGCGCGCATCGAGCCCGGCCACCACATCGGGGCGCAGGGCCTTGTCCATGTAGCGGTGCACGAAGGCATCGATCAGCACGCGAAAGACCTTGGGGTCCTGCAGCAGCGGTGTGATGTCGCGGAACTGCACGCCGGGTGCCGGCCAGTCGGGCACGGTTCGGATGTGCTGGCGCAGGTACTGGTTGACGCTGAGGGGCTGCATGGGGTGTGGGGTGGATGGCACAAAGGCTGCGAGTGTAAACACCAGCCCCTGGGGTCGGCGGACCGCAAGCCCCGAATGCTGACCCATAATGGAACTAGGGCCTGCGGTGTGCAGGCTGCCTCTCTCTGCCCTGAAAACCCAGATCGGCCATGCCCATCTCCGTCCTGTTGATCGAAGACGACCCGGAGCACGCACGGGCGCTCGTCGATGCATTGGTGGACCCCTGGCTGGGCTGGCGGGTCGAGGTGGCGCCCTCGCTGGCGCAGGCCCAGGCATGGCTGGAGAACCACACCCCGGACATCCTGCTGGTCTGCCAGCATTTCGAAGACGGATCGGCCTACGACGTGCTCGAACGCATGGGCCGCATCCCGGCCTTGATCATCGTGGACGCCGGTGCCGACGCCCAGGCGGCGCACGCAATGCGCCATGGCTTTGCCGACTTCACCATCCGCGACCCCGGCTGCAACTACCTGCTGGCCCTGCCGGCGCAGATCGAGGCCGTGCTCGAGCGCAGCAGCAGCGTGCGCGCTCGCCGCGCCGCCGAGGCCATGCTGGCACGCCAGCACCGGCTGCTGCAGGCGATCTCGCGCGCGCAGGCCGTGTTCATTGCCAGTTCGGCCCCGCGCGCTGCGTTCGATGCGCTGCTGCACGAGCTCATGGAGCTGACCGGGAGCCGGTTCGGGCTGGTCGGGCAGGTGCAGCGCACGGCCGAGGGCAAGCCCTTTCTGCGCATGCATTCCATGACCGACGTGGCGTGGGATGAGGCCACGCGCGCGCGCTACACCCGGGACGCGGAGGAGGGCCAGGTCTTCGACGACCTCGACTCCCTGCCCGGCCAGGCGATGCTGACCGAAAAGCCCGTGGTTATCAACGACGCAGCGGGCGACAGCCGCAGCGCCGGCATGCCGCCGGGGCACCCGCCCGTGGTCTCCTACCTGGGCCTGCCCATCCTGGCCTCGGGCGAGCTCGTCGCCGTGGTGGGTCTGGCCAACCGGCCAGAGGGCTACACCGCAGCCGACGTGCAGTTCCTGCAGCCGCTCTTGAGCACCGTGGGCCAGCTGGAACTGGCGCGGCGTGCCGAACTCGCGCGCCGGCAGGTGGAGCAGGAGCTGGCGCGCACCAGCGCGCTGCTGGCTGAAAAGACACGCGCGCTGCAGAGCACGCTGGCCAGCGTGTCGCAGGGCATCACCAACGTCGATGGCGAAGGCCGCATCCGCGTCTACAACCAGCGCTACCTGGAGCTCCTGAACCTGCCCGAGGAACTGCTCGCGGGCGAGCCCCGGGTGGAGGAGGTGGTGCGCTTCCAGACCGAGCGCGGGGACTTCGGCACCGGCTTCCAGCTGATCGAGTCCAAGGCCCGGGACTATGTGGGTGCCGAATACGCCGCGCATGGCGGCAACCTGACCATGCCGGAAAGCTACATCCGCCGCACGGTGGCCGGCCGCTTCATCGAGGTGCGCACGCGCCCGCTGGAAGGGGGCGGGCGCGTGCGCACCTTCACCGACGTGACCGACTACCTGGGCGCGCTGGAGGCCCTGCGCGAGAGTGAGGCCCGCTGGCGCAGCCTCACGCAGCTGTCCTCCGACTGGTACTGGGAGCAGGATGCCGAGTTCCGCTTCGTGCGCATCGAGGGCAGTCCGCAGAACAAGATGGACCTGCCCGACAGCCAGCTCTTCGGGCTCACGCGCTGGGAGCTGCCCAACACCTTTGCGGACGATGGACAGTGGCGCGCGCACCGCGAGCAGCTCGCACAGCGCCAGGTGTTCCGCAATTTCGAGATCCAGCGCATGTCGGCGCAAGGGGACCCCCTCTGGGTTTCCATCAGCGGCGAGCCCATTTTCGATGCCGAGGGCCAGTTCACCGGCTACCGCGGGCTGGCCCGTGACATCACGGAGCGCAAGCGCGCCGAGGCCGAGATCCAGCGCCTGGCGTTCTACGACGAACTGACCAAACTGCCCAACCGGCGCCTGCTGCTCGATCGGCTGGAGCGCGTGGCGACGGCCTGCGAGCGCGACGGCCAGCATGGCGCCCTGCTGTTCCTGGACCTGGACAACTTCAAGGGCATCAACGACACCATGGGCCACGAATGGGGCGACCGCCTGCTGGTGCAGGTGGGCATGCGCCTGCGTGCCAGCGTGCGCGCCACCGACACCGTGGCCCGCCTGGGGGGCGACGAATTCGTGGTGGTGCTGCAGGGCCTGAGCAGCGAGGAGACCGGCGCCGCCGTGGAATCGGAGGCCGTGGCCCAGAAGGTGCTGCAGGCCCTCAACGAACCCTACGACATGGACGGCAGCGAGCTGCACAGCACGCCCAGCATCGGCATTGCCCTGTTCAGCGACCGGCAGCAGCCCGTCAACGAACTGCTCAAGCGGGCCGACCTGGCGATGTACCAGGCCAAGGCCCAGGGGCGCAACACGCTGTGCTTCTTCGATCCCGCCATGCAGGCGGCGGCCACGGCACGCTCGGCGCTGGAGGGCGACATCCGCCAGGGCATACAGCGCAATGAGTTCTTGCTGCACTACCAGCCCGTGGTCAACGCCACCGGCCAGACCATGGGCGCCGAGGCCCTGGTGCGCTGGCAGCACCCGCAACGCGGCATGGTGCCGCCGGGCCAGTTCATTCCACTGGCCGAGCAGACCGGCCTGATCCTGCCCTTGGGCCAGCGCGTGCTGCACCTGGCCTGCGAGCAATTGGCCCGCTGGAACCGGGAGCCGGCCACCCAGGCCTGGACCGTGGCGGTGAATGTCAGCGCGCAGGAGTTTCGCCACACCGAATTCGTGCCCCAGGTGCTGCAGGCGCTGTACACCACGGGCGCCGACCCCGGGCGGCTCAAGCTGGAGCTGACCGAAAGCCTGCTGCTATCGGACGTAGAGGAGAGCATCGTCAAGATGCAGGTGCTGCGCAACCTGGGCGTGGGCTTCTCGCTCGATGATTTCGGTACCGGCTACTCCTCGCTGTCCTACCTCAAGCGGCTGCCGCTGGACCAGCTCAAGATCGACCAGAGCTTCGTGCGCGACGTGCTCACCGACCCCAACGATGCCGCCATTGCCTGCACCATCGTGGCGCTGGCGCACAGCCTCGGCCTGGACGTGGTGGCCGAAGGGGTGGAAACCGAAGGCCAGCACGACTTTCTGCTGCGCAACGGCTGCCAGCAGTTCCAGGGCTATCTCTTTGGGCGGCCCGGCCCCGCAGAAGCGCTGCAGCCCGGCTGACCCGGCCTGTCAGCCTTTGAGCAACCTGGCTTCGGCCAGGCTCAACGCTGCGGGGTGGCCCGACAGCACCAGCGTGTCGCCCTCGGCCAGTGCCGCATCGTCCGCCGCAGCACTCACATGGCCGTTGGCACGGCGCAGGTTGACCACGCGCACGCCCATGGCCGGCAGGGCCAACTCGCCCAGCGCCTGGCCTAGGGTCTTGGAGCCCGAAGGCAGGGTGACGGTGGCCAGGCGCTCCTGGTCGCGCTCGTTGACGGTGTCGTCGTCGGCCCCGTGGAAGTAGCCGCGCAGCAGGTTGTAGCGTGCATCGCGCTGGTCCTGCACCAGGCGCAGCACGCGGCGCATGGGCACGCCGACCAGGGCCAGCGCGTGGCTGGCGAGCATCAGCGAGCCTTCGATGGCCTCGGGCACGACCTCGGTCGCACCGGCATCCCGCAGCTTGTCCAGGTGCAGGTCGTCCTGGGTACGCACCACCACCGGCACCTGCGGCGCATGGGAGCGGGTGTTGGCCAGCACCTTGAGCGCGGCCGGCACGTCGATGTAGGTCACGGCCACGGCGCTGGCGCGCACCAGGCCAGCGGCCATGAGCGCCTGCAGGCGCGTGGCATCGCCGTAGACCACCGAGTCGCCAGCGGCGGCGGCCTGGCGCACCCGGTCCGGGTCCAGGTCGAGCGCCATGTAGGGGATTCCTTCGTGCTCCAGCATGCGCGCCAGGTTCTGGCCCGAACGGCCATAGCCGCAGATGATCACGTGCTTGCTCGAATTGATGGACTTGCGCGCAATGCTCGTCATCTGCAGCGATTGCTGCAGCCAGTCGCTGGCCACCAGCTTCATCACGATGCGGTTGGCGTACATGATGAGGAAGGGCGTGGCCAGCATGGACAGCACCATGGCCGCGAGGATGGGGTTCATGAGCGCGGGCTGCACCAGGTTGTTGTTCTGGGCCAGCGACAGCAGCACGAAGCCGAATTCGCCGGCCTGCGCCAGGTACAGCCCGGTGCGCAGCGAGACCCCCGTGGTCGCCCCCATGCCCCGCGCCAGCACCAGGATGACCACCAGCTTGAGCGTGATCGGCACCACCAGAAGCGCCAGCACCAGGCCCCAGCGGTCCACCAGGATGTGCCAGTCCAGCATCATGCCGATGGTGATGAAGAACAGCCCCAGCAGCACGTCGTGGAAGGGGCGGATGTCGGTGCCCACCTGGTGGCTGTACTCGGTCTCCGACACCAGCACGCCGGCGATGAAGGCCCCGAGCGCCAGGCTCAGGCCGGCCTCTTCGGTCAGCCAGGCCAGGCCCAGCGTGATCAGCAGCAGGTTGAGCATGAACAGCTCTTCGCTCTTGCGGCGCGCCACCAGAGTCAGCCACCAGCGCATCACGCGCTGCCCGCCGGTGAGCAGCAGGCCCACCAACACCGTGGCCTTGAGCAGGGCCCAGGCCAGGGCCACCAGCAGCTTGTCGGGCGAGGAGCCCAGCGCCGGGATCAGCACCAGCAGCGGCACCACGGCCAGATCCTGGAACAGCAGGATGCCCATGACATTGCGGCCATGCTCACTTTCGAGCTCGGCGCGCTCGGCCATCAGCTTGACCACGATGGCGGTGCTGCTCATGGCCATCACGCCCGACAGGGCCAGTGCCGTCTGCCAGCCCATCTCCCAGATCCCGCCCACCAGCAGCGAAAGGACCAGCGAGCCCCCGCCCGCCAGCGTCATGGTCACCACCACCTGCATGAGCCCCAGGCCGAACACCTGGCGGCGCATGGCGCGCAGCTTGGGCAGGCTGAACTCCAGACCGATGGCGAACATCAGGAACACCACGCCGAACTCGCCCAGGTGCCGCACCCCTTCGGAGTTCTGGGCCAGCGCCAGCGCATGGGGACCGATCAGCACGCCTGCGGCCAGGTAGCCCAGCATGGGCGGCAGTTTCAGGCTGCGGCAGACCACCACGCCCAGCACCGCGGCCAGAAGGTAGAGCAGGGTGAGGGCGAGTGAGGACATAGGCTGATGCTATCCGAGCCCGGGCAGGCCGGTCGATAGAATCGTGGGATGACGCCCGTTGCCCCCGTGCTCCCCCCCTTCGATGCCGAACAGGCCCTGCGCCTGGCCCGCGAGACCTTCGACATCGAAGCCGCCGCCCTGAACGCGCTGGCCTCCCGCGTGGATGCGCGCTTTGCACAGGCGGTGCAGATGGCACTCTCGATCCGCGGCCGCGTGGTGGTGATGGGCATGGGCAAGAGCGGCCATGTGGGCCGCAAGATCGCCGCCACCCTGGCCTCCACCGGCACCCCGGCGTTTTTCGTGCACCCGGGCGAAGCCAGCCATGGCGACCTGGGCATGGTGACCGAGCACGACATGGTGCTGGCCATCTCCAACAGCGGCGAAAGCGGCGAGCTCACGGCCATCCTGCCGGTGCTCAAGCGCCTGGGGGTTCCGCTGCTGGCCCTGACCGGGGGCCTGCACTCCACCCTGGCGCGCCATGCCGACCTGGTGCTCGACTGCAGCGTGGACCGCGAGGCCTGCCCGCTGAACCTGGCCCCCACCGCGAGCACCACAGCCCAGCTGGCCATGGGCGACGCGCTGGCCGTGGCCCTGCTCGATGCACGGGGCTTCAGGCCCGAGGATTTCGCGCGCTCGCACCCCGGCGGTGCCCTGGGCCGCAAGCTGCTGACCCATGTGAGCGACGTCATGCGCTCGGGCAGCGACGTGCCGCGCGTGGCACCCGAGGCCTCGTTCAGCGAGCTGATGCGCGAGATGAGCGCCAAGGGGCTGGGCGCATCGGCCATCGTCGACCCTGCCGGCCAGATCCTGGGCATCTTCACCGACGGCGACCTGCGCCGGCGCATCGAGGCCGGTGCCGACCTGCGCGCCGCCAGCGCCGCCGAGGTCATGCACCCATCGCCCCGGCGTATTGCCCCCGATGCCCTGGCCGTGGACGCCGCCGAGCTCATGGAGGCCCATGGCATCACCAGCGTGCTGGTGGTGGATGCCGCCGGTGCGCTCGTCGGCGTGGTGCACATCGGCGACCTGATGCGCGCCAAGGTGATCTGAGCCATGGCGACCCCTCTTTCCGTACAGCCGGCCCTGAACTTCGCACCCGAGCTGCTGCTGCGCGCCCAAGGCGTGCGGGTGGCGTTTTTCGACGTGGACGGCGTGCTCACCGACGGCAGCCTGCTGTTCACCGACGCCGGTGAAACCATCAAGCGCTTCAACACCCTGGACGGCCACGGCCTCAAGCTGTTGCAGAAGGCGGGCATCACCCCCGCCGTGATCACCGGGCGCGACTCGGCCCCGCTGCGCGTGCGCCTCAAGGCCCTGGGTGTGGAGCATGCGGTCTTTGGTACCGAGGACAAGCGCCCTGCGGCCGAGGACATCCTGGCCCGCCTGGGCCTGTCCTGGGCGCAGGCCGCCGCCATAGGCGACGACTGGCCCGACCTGCCGGTGATGCGCCGCAGCGCCCTGGCCTGCGCACCGGCCAACGCCCAGGCCGAGGTGCGGCAGAACGCCCACTACATCACTGCTGCGCGCGGTGGCGATGGCGCTGCACGCGAGTTCTGCGATCTGCTGCTCGTGGCCACGGGACACTACGCCCGCCTGCTGGCAGACTACACGGCATGACGACTTCTCCCATGCACCTTTGCACCACCACGCCAGCCCCACAGGCAGGAGGCCGCCCATGAGCCGCCGCCGCATGCTCCAGCAAAGCTGGGAGCGCATCACCCTGTACCTGCCGGTGCTGATCATGGGCCTGATGGCCCTGGGCACCTGGTGGCTGGTGCGCAATGCCCCCATGCCCCTGGCCCCGGCCGCCGAGAAGGCCCGGAGCAACCAGCCCGACTATTCGATGAAGGCCTTTTCGGTGAAGAGCTTCGATGCCAAGGGCCGACTGCAAAGCGAGGTGCAGGGCGACCTTGCACGCCACTTCCCGGACACGGACACCCTGGAGATCGACCTGGCGCGCATGCGCTCGGTGGCCATCGACGGGCGCCTGACCCTGGCCACGGCCAACCGGGCCCTGAGCAATGCCGATGGCAGCGAAGTGCAGCTGTTCGGCAACGCCATCGTCACGCGCGAGCCGTTGCCCGCCCGCCCCGGTGTGGCCGCCCAGCCGCGCATGGAGTTCCGCAGCGAGTTCCTGCACGCCTTCACCCAGACCGAGCGCGTGCGCTCGGACAAGCCGGTGGTCCTGACCCGGGGCAACGACCGCTTCACGGCCGATGGCATGGACTACGACAACCTGGACCAGGTGCTGCAGCTGCACGGCCGGGTCAAGGGCCTGCTCATGCCCGGCGCCGCCAAGTAACCCGCTGTAGGCGCCGCCATCAGGCGCATCCCACCCCACCACCAAAGCCCCCATGACCCTGCAGCAGCAACCACTACTGGCCTTCATCACCGGCGCCTCCAGCGGCATCGGCCAGGCCCTGGCCCTGCGCTTTCACCAGGCGGGCTACCGCCTGGCCTTGGTGGCGCGCCGCACCGAGGAGGTCAAGGCCTGGGCGATCGCGCAAGGCATCGACCCTGCAGACTATGAGATCTACAGCGCCGACGTCTCGGTGGTGGACAGCATCGTCGCCGCCGGGCGCGACTGCCTTGTGCGCCAGGGCACGCCCGACGTGGTGATCGCCAATGCCGGCATCAGCGTGGGCATGGACACGGCGGTGCGTGGCGACATCGACGTCATGGCCCGCACCTTTGCCACCAACAACATTGGCATGGCCGCCACCTTCCACCCCTTCGTCGATGCCATGGTGCAGCGCAAGAGCGGCACCTTCGTGGGCATCGGCAGCGTGGCCGGCATCCGCGGACTGCCCGGGCATGGCGCCTACTGCGGCAGCAAGGCGGCGGTGATCAGCTACTGCGAGAGCCTGCGCGGCGAGATGCGGCCCCATGGCGTGCGCGTGGTCACCATCTCGCCGGGCTACATCGACACGCCGCTGACCCAGCACAACCGCTATGGCATGCCCTTCCTCATGAAGGCCGGGGATTTTGCCGAGCGGGCATTCCGGGCCATCACTGCAGGCGCCACCTACCGCGTGATCCCCTGGCAGATGGGGGTGGTCGCCAAACTCATGCGCCTGCTGCCCAACGTGGTGTTCGACAAGGCACTGGCGGGGCGGCCGCGCAAGCGCAGAATGGACGAGTAGCCCCCTGAGTCGCTTCCCGCCGTCCCCCAGCGCGGCGGGGCGGCCCTTGCCATGAAGCATGAAAGGCACTTCCTTCGCAGGCTTCAGACGTGAAAAAAGCCCCCGAAGGGGCTTTGTTGCTGGGGAGCATGGGGCTCAGTAGCCGCCGTTGCCGCCACCGCCGTAACCGCCGCCACCACCACTGCGGCCACCGCCGCCACCGCCGTTGCGCGAACCAGAGCCGTAAGGGCTGCGAAAGCCGCCTTCGCTGCGGCCACCACCACCGTAGCCGCCACCGCCGCCGCCATCACCGCGACCGCCGCCATAGCCGCCACCGCCGCCACCTTCACGGCCACCGCCGCCGTAGCCACCGCCACCGCCTTCACGGCCGCCGCCACCACCGTAGCCGCCACCGCCGCCGCTGCGGCCACCACCACCACCGCCGCCATAACCGCCACCACCGCCGCCGAAACCACCGCTGCGCGGTGGGCGGGGCTCCATCGGACGTGCTTCATTCACCACGATGCTGCGGCCACCCAGGGGCTGGCCGTTCATGCCGTTGATGGCGGCCTGGGCTTCGGGGTCACTGCCCATTTCAACAAATCCGAAACCCTTGGAGCGGCCCGTGTCACGCTCCATCATCACTTTGGCACTGGTCACTGCGCCAAATTGGCCAAAGGCCTGCTCCAGATCGCTGTCACGTACCGAGTACGGCAAATTGCCAACGTACAGTTTGTTGCCCATCGAGGGACTCCTCAAAAACACATGGATAAAGCGATGGAGTCCCGATACCGCAGCCAGCTAATCTCAATGACGCTCTCAGCGCGAAACTGACGGATCACCGCAAACTTGAGACGGGCAAAAGCCCGCCAACCCATTATGCGCCACAAATTTCCCAAAAAAGCAAGCTGCATGACAGCCCCGGGCCCGGTGTGGTGACAATGCCGCAGGCATGAAAAAAGGAGCCCGAAGGCTCCTTGTTTTTGTCGTCAGCAGGCAAAGCCTGCCGGGACGGGTGTGCGCTGCTTAGTAGCTGCTACGGCCACCGCCGTAACCACCACCGCCGCCGCCACCGCTACGGCCGCCACCGCCGCCGCCGTAACCGCCGCCGCCGCCACCACCGTAGCCGCCGCCACCACCACCGCCGCCACCGAAGCCACCGCTACGGGGAGCGCGGGGCTCCATGGGGCGGGCTTCGTTGACCACGAGGTCACGGCCACCGAAGTTGGTGCCATGCACGCCTTGGATGGCGGCTTGTGCTTCGGCATCGCTGCCCATTTCGACAAAGCCGAAACCCTTGGAACGACCGGTGTCGCGCTCCATCATGACCTTGGCGCTGCCAACCGAGCCGTACTGGCTGAAGGTTTGCTGCAGGTCTTCGTCGCGGAAGCTGTAGGGCAGGTTGCCCACGTAAAGTTTGTTGCCCATGAAGGACTCCTGAAAAAACATGAAAACGCGATGGAGCCCGACGCAATCAACAAACCTGTGACGACTTCAAAGACGCGAAACTGACCATTCACCGCTAACCTAACTGCCTTGCTGCTAAGCAGAAAAGCGAGGTCATTATTAATCACTTTTGTCGCTTGTGGGGTTTTATTTCAGCAAACGCTCCGAAGGCCTGCTTTTTATCCACCGGGGGTGGGCAGGGTTTCACCTTAGATTCGTATACAATCACAGCGTCTTTGGGGAGTAGCCCGCCCGGTCGCAACATGCGCCGGGGGCATGCGTCAACATACTTGGGTTCCTTGAAACCTATGGCGCATGCGGTTCTTGAGCTGGGCGAGACCATTGACTGCATGCCGATCCAATGGCCGGAGTCGGGGTGCAGTCAATGTGCGTCTCATAACAATCCGGCCGGATTGACCCCACCCCATGGAAGCCTTCTTCGTTTCGACCGCCATCGTCGCCCTTGCCGAGATGGGCGACAAGACCCAACTGCTGGCACTGGTACTCGCTGCCCGTTTCCGCAAACCCTGGCCCATCGTCCTCGGAATTCTGGTCGCCACGCTGGCCAACCACGGCCTGGCCGGCGCGTTGGGCGCCTGGGTCACCACCATGCTGGGACCGCAGATGCTGCGCTGGATCCTGGGCGCATCCTTCATCGCCATGGCCATCTGGATGCTGATCCCCGACAAGCTCGACGAGGAAGAGACCGGTGGCACCCCGCGCTGGGGCGTCTTCGGCACCACGCTGATCGCCTTCTTCCTGGCCGAGATGGGTGACAAGACGCAGATCGCCACCGTGATGCTCGCCGCCCAGTACAACGCCTACCTGTGGGTGGTGATGGGCACCACGCTCGGCATGATGCTGGCCAATGCCCCCGTGGTGTGGCTGGGCGAGCGCATCACACGGCGCGTGCCGATCCGTGCGGTGCACCTGGTGTCCGCAGGCATCTTCCTGGTCCTGGGCGGCATCGCGCTGTTCGCACCCTTGGCCTCTTCCTGAGGGGGTGCGGCCAGCGCCCGGCTTTGGTATATTCGGTCCTGCGCCGATTTGCCATAGCTTGCGGGCGCTTTATAAATTCTGCTAAAGACCCGACCGACACCCAAACCCCGGCCTCGTTTTTAGCGATGCCGGGTTTTTTTTATGTCGTTCATTGCCACACCCCAGTCCATGCGTTTCGAGGAGGTGCTGCCGCTGCAGAGCGGTGCATCCATCCGCGACTACGTGCTGGCCTACGAAACCTACGGCACGCTCAACGCCGAGCGCTCCAACGCCGTGCTGGTCTGCCACGCCCTGAACGCCTCGCACCACGTGGCCGGCGTCTATGAAGGCCAGCCGCGCAGCGAGGGCTGGTGGGACAACATGATCGGCCCGGGCAAGCCGGTGGACACCAACCGCTTCTTCGTGATCGGCGTGAACAACCTGGGTTCGTGCTTCGGCTCCACCGGCCCCATGCACACCCACCCGGACACGGGCGAGGTCTATGGCGCCGATTTCCCGGTGGTGACGGTTGAGGACTGGGTCAACGCCCAGGCCCGCCTGCTCGACCGGCTGGGCATCACCCAGCTGGCCGCCGTGCTGGGCGGCAGCCTGGGTGGCATGCAGGCCCTGGGCTGGACGCTGCAGTACCCCGACCGCATGCGCCATGCCGTGGTGGTGGCCAGCGCGCCCAATCTCACGGCCGAGAACATCGCCTTCAACGAGGTGGCGCGCCGCGCCATCGTCACCGACCCGGACTTCCACGGTGGCCACTTCTACCGCCACGGCGTGATCCCGCAGCGCGGCCTGCGCATCGCGCGCATGATCGGCCACATCACCTACCTGAGCGACGACGTGATGAACGAGAAGTTCGGACGCCAGCTGCGCGAAGGCCTCACGCCCAAATACTCTACGCAGGACATCGAGTTCCAGATCGAGAGCTATCTGCGCTACCAGGGCGACAAGTTCAGCGAGTATTTCGACGCCAACACCTACCTGCTGATCACGCGCGCGCTCGACTATTTCGACCCGGCGCTGCAGTACGGCGGCAGCCTCACGCAGGCGCTGGCCCGCGCCACGGCGAAGTTTTTGCTCATCAGCTTCACTACCGACTGGCGCTTTTCGCCCCAGCGCAGCCGCGAGATCGTCAAGGCCCTGCTCGACAACCGCCGCCGCGTGAGCTACGCCGAGATCGACGCGCCGCACGGGCACGACGCCTTCCTGCTCGACGACCCGCGCTACATGGACACCATGCGCTCGTATTTCGACGCCATTGCCAAGGAGCACCACGCATGACCGAGAAAGCCACCATGCAGGCGCTGGCGCGCCTGGTACCCGCAGGTTCGCGCGTGCTCGACCTGGGCTGCGGCGATGGTGCCATGCTGTCCTACCTGCAGCGCGAGCGCGGCTGCAGCGGCTACGGCATCGAGATCGCCGACGCCAACGTGCTGGCCTGCGTGCGCCGCGGGGTGGACGTGATCCAGCTCAACCTGGACGAGGGCCTGGCCATGTTCGGCGACAACAGCTTCGACGTGGTGCTGCAGATCGACACGCTGCAGCACCTGCGCAACGCCGAGGTGATGCTGCGCGAGACGGCCCGCGTGGGTCGCACCGGCATCGTCGCCTTCCCCAACTTCGCGCACTGGCCCAACCGCCTGTCCATACTGCGCGGGCGCATGCCGGTCACGCGGCGCCTGCCCTACCAGTGGTACGACACGCCCAACATCCGCGTGGGCACCTACAAGGATTTCGAGGTGCTGGCGCACAAGAACGAGCTGCGCGTGCTCGAGTCCTTCGGCCTGCAGGACGGCAGGGAAGTGCGCTTCCTGCCCAACGTGATGGCCGGCACGGCGGTGTTCCACTTCGAACACGCCTGAGCGTTCGCAGGCGTGCGCCATGCGCACGTCACGCAACCGGTTTATGGTGGAAGGCTGGAGATAACCGTCCCGGAGAACACCATGCGCCTTCTGCCCCTGAAATCCGCTCTTGCCGCCGCCATCCTTTGCACCCTGGCCCTTGGCGCCGCCGCCCAGCAGGCCTGGCCGCCCACCCCCACGGTGATCGCGCACCGCGGCGCCTCGGCGCTGCGCCCGGAGCACACGCTGGCGGCCTACCAGAAGGCCATCGACGACGGTGCCGACATCATCGAGCCCGACCTGGTGATCACCAAGGACGGGGTGCTGGTGGCCCGGCACGAGAACGCCATCGCCATCCTCAACGCCGACGGCTCGGTGAAGGAAGCCACCACCGACGTGGTGGACCGCCCCGAGTTCGCGGCGCGCAAGGCCACACGCAGCATCGACGGCCAGGCCATCACCGGCTGGTTCACCGAGGACTTCACGCTGGCTGAGCTCAAGACCCTGCGCGCGCGCGAGCGCATCCCGGCGCAGCGCCCGGCCAACGTGGCCTACAACGGCCAGTTCGAGATCCCCACGCTGCAGGAGGTGATCGACCTGGCCAAGGCGCAGAGCGCCAAGACCGGCCGCACCATCGGCATCTACCCGGAGACCAAGCACCCGACCTACTTCCAGTCCATCGGCCAGCCGCTGGAAGCACCGCTGCTTGCCGTGCTCGAAAAGAACGGCTGGAACCACAAGGACGCGCCGGTGTTCGTGCAATCCTTCGAGGTGGCCAACCTGCAGGCCATCCGCAAGCTGAGCACGGTGCGCCTGGTGCAGTTGGTGGCGCCCTCAGGCCGGCCTTACGACTTTGTCGCCCAGGGCGCTGCCAACACGCGCAGCTATGCCGACCTGGTCACGGCCGAGGGCCTCAGGCAAGTGGCGACCTACGCCAATGCCGTCGGCCCCTACAAGACACTGGTGGTGCCAGTGAAGGACGGTGCCCTCGGCGAGCCCACGGCACTGGTGGCCAACGCCCGCGCGGCGGGCCTGGCAGTGCATATCTGGACCCTGCGACCCGAGAACAGTTTCCTGCCCGCCAGCCTGCGCAAGGCCCCGTCCAGCGACGCCAATGCGCGAGGTGACAGCGTGGCCGAGATCACTGCCTACCTGCGCGCGGGCGTGGACGGCTTCTTTACCGACGACTCGGCCGTAGGCCGCGCCGCCGTGCAGGCGTTCACCGGGAAATAATCAGGACGCTGTGTCGGCAGTCGGCGCGCGGCCGCCATGCCGCGCACCCAGGGCGCGCGCCTGCGCCACCCATGCGCCCAGGCGTTTCGCATCGGCCGTGCGCACCGGGCCGAAGCTGCGCACCTTGACCGGCCGGATGCCGCAAAACTCCAGGATGGCCTTTTTCATCTGGTGGTGCCCCGGCATGTGCGTGACCCAGCGGAAGTACCAGGGCGGCGAGTCCATGGTCACCAGCAGCTCGGCCGTGCGGCCCGCCAGCAGCCGGTCCCACAGCGAGGAGCCCTGGCGGTACTTGAAGGCATACCCGGGCAAAAAGACCCGGTCGATGAAACCCTTCAACAGCGCCGGCATGGCGCCCCACCAGATGGGATAAACCCAGACCAGGTGCTCGGCCCAGGTGATGTCGGCCTGCGCAGCCACCAAGTCGGGCTCCAGGGGCTGCTCGCCCCGGTACCCGGCCTGCAGCCGGGGATCGAAGTGCAGGGTGGACAGGTCCAGCCGCCGCACTTCGGCGCCGGCGGCCTGCGCGCCCTCGGCGTAGGCGGTCGCCATGCCTGCGCACAGGCTGTTGGGGGCAGGGTGGCCAAGGATGACCAGAATGCGTTGCGCCACGAGAACTCCCGAAAAGTGGTTGAGTTCCCCATGCTCACCTTGCCCCACGGGGCAGAGTCAAGCAGCGGGATCAGGCTTTCCGGAAAGGAGCGGCGTCAGGCGCTGGCGTGGCCCAGGGGGACCAATTGGCGCAATGGGCCCAAGTGCGCATCCGGCGCGGCGCAGGCCTGCGGCGTGGCGGGGACTGCCATGGCATCGCAGGCGTACAACTCGGCCTCCAGTGCCGCCAGTTGTCCATCAAGCACTGCCAGGCGCGCCATCTCCCGGGCCAGCGCCGCGCGCCGCTGCGCCAGCAGACCGGCCATGCGTGCCCAACCAGCGCTGCTGTGCAGGTCGGGCAGGCCCTCCAGTTGCGCCAGGCTGAACCCCAGACCCTGCGCCTGGCGGATGAGCTGCACACGCGCCACGTCGCCCTCGCCGTAGTGGCGGTAGCTGCCGTCGCGCGCCACCGTGCCCAGCAGGCCGCGCGCCTCGTACAGGCGGATGGCCTTGGGCGTGGTGCCGGTGCGTTGGGCAAGTTCTCCGATGCGCATGGGGAGGGTTCCTGAAGGGGGTGGGCGGTGGAGGGGATGGCTCCACCGCAAAATAGTAGCCTACGCACGTCCTGGCCCTCCACCTTTTGCCCACCACCATGCCCCAGTTCGCCGCCAACCTGAGCCTGATGTACACCGAGCTGCCCTTCCTCGCGCGCTTCGCCGCTGCCTCACGCGACGGCTTTGCTGCGGTGGAATGCCAGTTCCCCTATGCCTTCGCCCCGATCGAGCTGGCGGCGCGGCTGGCCGACAACGGCCTGGCGATGGTGCTGCTCAACGCCCCGCCCAGCGGCACCGACCGCGCCAGCATGGCCACGGCCTGGGAGCAGCAGGCGCGCGGCACGGCGGCGTTGCCGGGGCGTGAGGCGGAGTTTCGCCGCGGCGTGCAGGAAGCGCTGGAATATGCAGACGCCCTGGGCTGCCCGCGCATCCACGTGCTCTCGGGCATGGTACCGGCCGGGGTCGAGCGCGAATCGCTCAAGGGCCTGTGCGTGGACAACCTGCGCTGGGCGGCGGCCGAGGCGGCGCAGAGCGGGCGCGAGATCCTGATCGAGCCCATCAACCTGCGCGACATGCCGCGCTACTTCCTGAACCGCCAGGACCATGCCCATGAGCTGCTCGACGCGGCGCAGATGGACAACCTCAAGGTGCAGATGGACCTGTACCACTGCCAGATCGTGGAGGGCGACGTGGCCAGCAAGCTGCGCCGCTACCTGCCCACGGGCCGCGTGTCGCACCTGCAGGTGGCGGGCGTGCCCGAGCGCCAGGAGCCCGATCGGGGCGAGCTGCACTACCCCTACCTCTTCGACCTGATCGACAGCCTGGGCTACGCCGGCTGGGTGGGCTGCGAGTACCGGCCGGCCGCCGGCACCTCCGAAGGCCTCGGATGGCTTGAGAGGACGCAATCAGGCCACTGACTCCCGGCTAAGCAGGTGTGGTACGCAGCTCTGCGTAAGGGAATGCGTGAATAAATGTAACAGGCACTCGGGCTTAGAGTGAACGCAGACCGGCACAGCCGGCAATGCGCATTCACTTTCAGGAGACAAACCCCGTGTCAGCCCCCCTTGCCAACAACCGTTCCGTCGCACGCCAGGTCACGCTCATGGCCATTGCCCTGGTGGCGCTGGTCATGGTGCTCGTGGGCCTGGCCATCGCCGTGCTGACCGAGCGCAACACGCGCGCCCAATTGATCGCCAGCGTGGGCGACACCGCGCAGAGCGTGGCCCAGTCGCTGGACGCAGCCGACAACACCAACCGCGAACTGGTGCAGCTCACGATGAAGGGCTTTCAGCGCTACTTCGACGCGGCCATGCACCTGGACGAGGCCACGGGCGAGCTGCGCAGCTACGGCGCCCTGGTCAACGAGGACTATGGCTCGGTGGACAAGTTTGCCAACGAGACCGGGGGCATCGCCACGGTGTTCGCGCGCAAGGGCGAGGAGTTCATGCGCATCACCACCTCGGTCAAGAACGACAAGGGCGAGCGCCAGCAGGGCACGCCGCTGGCGCGCACCGACCCGGCCTATGCGGCCGTGAGCAAGGGCGAGCCCTACACCGGCGTCACCGTGGTGGGCGGCAAGCCCTATATGGGCCACTACCTGCCCACCAAGGACGGCGCGGGCAAGGTGACGGCCGTGCTGTTCATCGGCAACGACATCAGCGTGTTCCACACCATGCTGCAAAAGCAGGTCGCGCAGACGCGCTTCTTCGAGCATGGCGGCACCTACGTGGTGAACCCCGGCGCCGGGCTGGACAAGGCCCAGTTCGTCTACCACCCGAGCGCCGGCGGCAAGCGCGTGCTGGAGGCCTACCCCCAGGCCGGCCCGTTCCTGGAGGCGCTGGCCGCCTCGCAGGACGGCTATGTGCGCGAGGCCGTGCCGCTGCTGGGCCAAGGCGCAGAGGACCCCTTCGCCCTGGTGCGCAAGACCGCTGGCGGCTGGTGGGTGGTGGCCGAGGTGCCCTACGGGGAGGCCATGGCCGGCCAGCGCCGCGTGACCCTGGCCGTGTGGGCGCTGATGGCGGTGGCCGTGGCGTTGCTGGCCGTGGGCCTGTTCCTGATGCTGCGCCGCGGCGTGAGCCGCCCGCTGCGCGGCCTGACCCAGGCCATCACCCTGGTGGCGCAGGGCGACCTGACGCAGGTGTTCCACACCACGCGGCGCGACGAGATCGGTGCGCTGGTGCAGGAGGTCGAGGGCATGCGCCAGCGCTACACGCAGATGCTGCAGCAGGTACGCACCGCCGTGGACAGCATCGGCACCGCCAGCGCCGAGATCGCCAGCGGCAACCAGGACCTGTCGGCCCGCACCGAGGCCACGGCCAGCAGCCTGGCGCAGACGGCCCAGAGCATGGACCATCTGACCACCACCGTGCGCCAGTCGGCCGATGCCGCGCGCCAGGCCAACCAGTTGGCCAACACCGCCGCCGAAGTGGCCGCGCGCGGCGGGCAGGTGGTGGGCGAGGTGGTGACCACCATGGGCGAGATCAACCAGAGTTCGCGCAAGATCGCCGACATCATCGGCGTGATCGACTCGATTGCCTTCCAGACCAACATCCTGGCGCTGAATGCCGCCGTGGAAGCGGCCCGCGCCGGCGAGCAGGGCCGGGGCTTTGCCGTGGTGGCCAGCGAGGTGCGCAGCCTGGCCGGACGCAGCGCGGACGCGGCCAAGGAGATCAAGCAACTGATCAACGCCTCGGTGGAGCGCGTCGAATCGGGCGCGCGACTGGTGCACAACGCGGGCACGACCATGGACGAGATCGTGGGCTCGGTGCAGCGCGTGGGCCACATCATCGGCGAGATCACGGCCGCCTCGGGCGCGCAGTCGGACGGCATCGGCCAGGTCAACACCGCCGTGAACCAGCTCGACCAGATGACGCAGCAGAACGCCGCCCTGGTCGAGGAATCGGCCGCCGCCGCGCACAGCCTGCGCGAACAGGCCACCCGGCTGGCCGGCGCGGTGCAGGTATTCAAGCTCTCGGGCGTGCCGGCACTGGGCCTGTCGGCGGTGGAGGTGCCCGCCCTGCAGTAGGCGTGGCCGGCACTTTTTCTGACGGGAGTGGGCGGCGCCATCGTTTATCCTGAACTCCCTGCGGCCTTTGCCGCCCGTCCCGACTAAGTGCCATGGTTCCCTTCACTGCCGACGTGCCCACCATGCTGGTGATGATCATCCTGTCATCGCTGGCGGCTGCCTTGGCGATGGCCGTCGTGACCTGGGGCAAGCGCCGCGAAGGGGTGGAGCTGTGGGCCCTGGGCCTGCTGCTCAATGCCATGGCCTATGCCCTGTTCGCATCGCGCGGCCACATCCATGCCCTGCTGTCCATCGTGCTGGGCAATGTGCTGCTCAGCTGCATGTTCTCCTGCCTGGCGGCGGCCCTGCTGCAATTCCAGGGCCGGCCGCTGCCCTGGCCCACCATGGCGGTCGCGCCGGTGCTCATGGCCGCCGGCATGGCCTGGTTCATCGACGACTATGCCGCGCGCGTGGTGCTGGCCGGGCTGCTGCTGGGGGCGCTGAACCTGTGGGCGCTGTGGATCCTGTTCTCGCGACGCGGGTCCACGCCCGGCCGCGGCACCTGGCTGGTCATGGCGGTCCTGGCCCTGCAGGCGCTGGTATTCCTGGTGCGCGTGGCCGTGATCGGCGGCAGCGACGATCCGGCCACCGGCATCATGCAGTCCAGCGGCGTGCAGACGCTGACCTTCAGCACCACCTTCATCGAGCTGATGGTGGCCACCATGGGCTTCATCTTCATGGCCCGGGACCGGGCAGACGAGAACAACCGCCGCCTGGCGGCGCTGGACCCCCTGACCGGCGTGGCCAACCGGCGCGCGGCCATCTCGGCGCTGGACCGCGACGTGGCGCGCGCGGTGCGCACGCGCGAATCCATCTCGGTGATGATGGTGGACATCGACCACTTCAAGCGCGTCAACGACCACTACGGCCACCCAGTGGGCGACCAGGTGCTGTGCCACGTGGTCAACCTGCTGCGCGAGCGCCTGCGATCACAGGACCTGGTGAGCCGCTATGGGGGCGAGGAATTCCTCGTGGTGCTGCCCGACACCGACCTGATCGGCGCCCACCAGGTGGCGCGCCAGCTGTGCGAGTCGGTGTCCGGCGCGCGCTACCGGCACGAGGGCAAGGACATCAGCGTCACGGTGAGCATTGGCGTCTTCGGCGGCCGGCTGGAGCCGGGCGACAGCTGGGACATGCTGATCTCGGCCGCCGACCGGGCCCTGTACCGGGCCAAGGAGCTCGGGCGCAACCGGGTGGAGGCGGCCTTGGCCCTGCACCCGCCCTCGTCACCCTCCTCGCTCGACTCCAATCCCGAGACGCTGCCAACGTCTGAATACTGACCCGTGGCGCGCTGGCGCGCGTTGTGTTGGAATGTCGGTTTCATCCCATCCCGCCAGAGGAACACCACCATGAACGCCCGCGTCCCCCCCCACGCCCTGCAACCCGCACTGGCGCTTGAGCGGGTGAGTCAGGCGTGGGACACCGACATCCTGCGCCAGCTCACCGACTACATCGCCATCCCCGCCAAGTCGCCCGGCTTTGCCCCCGACTGGGCCGAGCTGGGCCTGCTCGACACCGTGGTGCGCAATGCCGCCACCTGGGTCGAAGCGCAGAAGGTGGCCGGCCTGCGCCTGGAGATCGTGCGCCTGGCAGGCCGCACCCCCGTGCTGTTCTTCGAGATCGACGCCACCGCGCCCGCCTCGGCCCAGACCGTGCTGATGTATGGCCACCTGGACAAGCAGCCCGAGTTCTCGGGCTGGCGCAATGACCTGGGCCCCTGGACGCCCAAGTACGAGGACGGCAAGCTCTACGGCCGCGGTGGCGCCGACGACGGGTATGCGGTGTACGCCAGCATTGCTGCCGTGCAGGAACTCAAGCGCCAGAACGTGCCGCACCCACGCATCGTGGGCCTGATCGAGACCTGCGAGGAAAGCGGCTCGGGCGACCTGCTGCCCTACATCAATGCCTTGAAGAGCCGCATGGGCGACGTGGCGCTGGTGGTCTGCATGGACTCGGGCGCCGGCAACTACGACCAGCTGTGGCTCACCACCAGCCTGCGCGGCATGGCCAGCGGCACGCTCAAGGTCGAGGTGCTGACCGAAGGCATCCACTCGGGCGACGCCTCGGGCCTGGTGCCTTCGTCGTTTCGCATCATGCGCCAGGTGCTCGACCGGCTGGAAGACAGCGCCACCGGCCGCCTGCTGCCCGCCAGCTTCCACTGCGAGGTGCCTGCGGACCGCCTGGCCCAAGCCCGCGCCACGGCCGCCATCCTGGGCGAGGAGGTGTACAGGCGCTTCCCCTGGGCGCACTACGACTGCGGCGGCTCCACCGCCTTTGCGCTGCCCACCACCACCGACCCGCTGCAGGCCCTGCTCAACCGCACCTGGACACCCACGCTCAGCGTGACCGGCGCCGAAGGCTTTCCGGCCCTTCAGGACGCGGGCAATGTGCTGCGCCCCTACACCGCCTTCAAGCTCAGCCTGCGCCTGCCCCCGCTGGTGGACGCGGCCCAGGCCGTACAGGAGCTCAAGACACTGCTGGAGGACAACGCCCCCTACCAGGCCCGGGTCACCTTCGACCACGGCGGCGGTGCCACGGGCTGGAACGCCCCGGCCACCACGCCCTGGTTCGAGCGGGCGCTCAACGAGGCATCAGAGGCGCACTTCGGCGCGCCCTGCGGCTACATCGGCCAGGGTGGCACCATCCCGCTCATGAACATGCTCAGCGAAGGCTTCCCTCAGGCGCAGATGATGGTCTGCGGCGTGCTCGGCCCCAAGAGCAATGCCCACGGCCCCAACGAGTTCCTGCATGTGCCGTATGCCAAGCGCCTCACGGCCTCGGTGGCCCACGTGATCGCGGCCATGGCCGCCGAGCAGGCTGCGCCAGCCACCCCGGCCTGAGAGGCTGAGAGTCTTTCCTCCTGCGCCCTGCCTTGGCGGGGCGCCGGTTTACCGCTTCCCTGTTGCAGGCCCTGATGATGGACAAACGCGCGTTTCTACAGACCTTCACCGCATCGGCCCTGGCATCCACCCAGCTGGGTGCATGGGCGCAGCCCGCACCCGCTCCCGTGCCGGCAAAGGGTGCGCAGCACCAGCTGTCAGGCACCGGCAGCGATGGCAAGCCGGTCATGCTGTCCGACTTCAAGGGCAAGGTCTGCCTGGTGAGCTTTTTCACCGCCGGCTGCGCCCTGTGCGTCAACGAACTGCGCCTGATGCGTGAGTTCTACACCAACAACCGCCAGCGCGACTTCGTGCTGCTGGGGGTGAACCTGGACGACAAGAGCGCGGATTTCATGCAGTACATCGACCTGCTCAAGGTGTCCGTGCCAGCCGAGCAGCGCTTTCCCATCGCCTGGCGCAACGCCCCGGGGCACCAGGACAGCTTCGGCACCATCACGCGCAGGCCCACGCACTACGTGCTCAACCGCCAGCACCAGCAGGTGCTGCGGCGCGAGGGCAGTTTCCAGCCCACCGATTGGGACGACCTCTGGATCTCGCTGAACTAGGGCCTGTTAACACGCCCTGAACCGTTGGGTACTCGCCATGGCCCGGACCTGCCAGGGCCTGGCCTTGCATGAAATCCATTGACGGCGCTGCACGGCCCCGTCACGATGCCTGCATGCGGCAGATTGTTGCCTGCACGAACCTTTCCTGTCCGCCCCCGGGCCACGACGCTCACTTCTGCCGCCCTGTCCGATGACCGAACCCGTTCCCTCCACCCTGACCACCTTCACCGCCAGCGACGGGGAGAATCTGGCCGTCCAGGACTGGCCGCTGCCACCGGGCCAGGCCCAGCGGGGCACCGTGCTGCTGGTGCATGGCCTGGGGGAGCATGTGGGCCGCTACGACGCGCTGGCGCGGCAACTGGGGGGCTGGGGCTTTGCCGTGCGCGGCTACGACCAGTACGGCCACGGCGAATCGAGCGGGCCGCGCGGCGGGCTCACCACCGACAGCCGGCTGCTCGACGACCTGGCCGACATGGTGGACGCTGTGCGCGCCCGCACCCCCGAGGGCTTGCCGCTGGTGCTGCTGGGCCACAGCATGGGCGGGCTGGTGGCCTCGCGCTTCGTCGCACTCGGCGTGCGGCCCGTGGATGCGCTGGTGCTGTCGTCCCCGGCGCTGGATCCGGGCCTGGGCGCGGTGCAAAAGCTGCTGCTGGCCACCTTGCCGCGCCTGGCACCCAACCTGCGCGTGGGCAATGGCCTGGATGCGCAGTACCTCTCGCACGACAATGCCGTGCCGGTCGCCTACCTGGCAGACCCGCTGTGCCATGACCGCATCAGTGCGCGCCTGGCGCGCTTCATTGCCGACGGCGGCCCGGCCACCGTGGCCGCAGCGGCCCAGTGGAAAGTGCCGACCCTGTTGATGTGGGCCGGCAGCGACAGGCTGGTGAACCCCGCTGGCAGCCGCGCCTTTGCGGCCGCCGCACCCAGCGCCCGGGTGCAGTCGCGCTGTTTCGAACCGCTGTACCACGAGCTGTTCAACGAGCGCTCCGATCTGGCTGCCCCCGTGTTCGAGACCCTGCGCCAGTGGCTGGACATGCGCTGCCCGGCACGCGCCAACAACGCGGCCACCCGGGGCCGGCTCGCTTCCGTCGCTTGATCGTGATCGGCCAGGGCCTGTAGACCAGCCCCGGTGATTCCTGCGTGTGGCTTACTTGCTCAGCAGGCCGCCGAGCATGCCGAACAGGTCGCTGCTGTGGCCCAGGCCGCCCTGGGGCGCATGGCCCTGCGGCGTGAGCTGGTCAAGCAGCCCCGGCAGCACCTGCGCCAGCTGGTTCGCCGCATCCGACTGGCCCACGCCCAGCTGCGATGCCACCTGCGACAGTGGGCCGGAGCCGAGCACGCGCGAGAGCTGGTCGCCCGAGATGGCCTGGTTGGTGCCGGAGCCGAGCCACGAGGCGATCATGTCGCCCAGCCCGGCCTGCTGGAATTTGGCCATCAGGCCGGGCAAGCCACCCACCGGGCCGTCATTGCTCACCAGCGACAGCACCGCCTGGATGAGCTGCGGATTCTGTGCGGCCAGCGCCACCAGCCCGCCCAGGCCACCACCGCCTTGCGCGGCCGAAGCACCGCCATGGCCCTGCGACGCGTTCTGAATGACAGCGCCCAGCACTGAATCGAGCAAACCCATGGTGATCTCCTGAAATAAGTCAGGGCAGGGCCGAAGCAGCCCGCCACCCGGAGATGGTACGCAGGCCAGGGCAGGCCCTGGTGTCAACAATGGTGAATTGTCCTACTGAGGGCCGCCGGTCGATAGGAGACCGCAAGCCTGCGGACTCACTTGGTGCGCGCAGGGCGCTTTTCGAGCAGGGGCTGGCTGATGCCCTGCACACCGACCAGGCCGAGCACGGTGACCAGCGAGTTCTGCGCACCCTTCCAGGCATCGGTCATGTCGATCCATTCCGACAGCGCGTGAAAGCCCCCGGTCTTGCCGCCGCCACCGATCACGATGGCCGGGATGCCCAGGGACATGGGCACGTTGGCGTCGGTGCTGGCACCGCTGAGCACCGTCTTGTGGCCGAACGCCGTGTTGGAGCGCACGGCGGCCTCGACCAGGATCGCATCCACCGGGGTGCGGCCGCCTGGGCGGTCGCCGATCAGCTTGCTGGACGCGCTCAGCGTGGTCACGCCCCAGCGCTGGTTTTCCTCCGCCACGGCCGCGTCCACGGCTGCCAGCACCTGCTTTTCGGTGGCCAGCAGCGGCTCCATCGCGTCGGAGCGGATGTCCACGGCCATCCGCGCCTCGGGGGCGATGGTGTTCACAGAAGTGCCGCCGCCCACCGTGCCCACGGTGAAGGTGGTCTTGGGCGAGGTCGGCGTGCGGATCTCGGAGATCTTGGCAATCGCCCGGCCCATGCCGTGGATGGCGCTCGGCACCTGGCCGAAGGCGGCATAGCTGTGGCCGCCCGGGCCCTTGAAGGTGACCTCGTGGCGGTGGCTGCCCGTGCCGAGCACCAGAACGGTGCCGTCCGGGGCGGGCTCCAGGGCCACCATGCCGTCGATGTCCAGGTGCTCGGCGAACAGGTGCTTCATGCCGCGCAGGTTACCGAGTTCCTCCTCGCCCACGTTGCCCACGAACACTAGGTCGCCCACGGTGGCGATGCGGTTGTCGTTGAGCACCTTGAGCCAGGACAGCAACACGGCCAAGCCGCGCGTGTTGTCGGAGATGCCGGGCGCATACAGGCGGCCGTCGCGCTCCTTGACCTTCACGTCGGTGCCAGCCGGGAACACCGTGTCCATATGGGCCGAGATCACCAGCTTGGGGCCCTGGCCCGTGCCCTTGCGCACGCCGACCACGTTGCCTTCGGCGTCGATGGCCGCATCGGTGAGCCCCAGCGCCTTCAGCCGGGTGAGGAAGGCTTCGGCGCGCTTTTGCTCCTTGAAGGGCGGCGCCTCGATCTCGGTGAGCAGCTTCAGGTCGCCGATCGAGCGCTCGTGGTCGGCCTTGACGGCCTCGAGCAGCTTCTGGATCTGCGGGGCGGCCATGAGCTGGGTGTAGGCCTGGTCCACGGCGGGGCGCAACTGGGTAGGCGTGGGGGCGACGGCCTGGGCATGGGCCGCACCGCCCAGCAGGGTGGCGACGGACAGGGCAACGGCGCTGGCCGCGAAGGCGAAACGGGGGGTACGGGTCTGGATCATGGTGGAAAGGAAAATTGACGAAACTACAAGAATGCGGACCGCCTGGCAGGCGACAAGCGGCACACTGCAACGGAGCAATTGTTGGGCCGCAGCGCCGCTTTCGGCTCTGCTTTAATCTACCCACTCGTCAGTTTTTCTTACATGCACCGCCATATCCCCAGCACCCGCGCCCTGCTCATCTTCGACGCCGTGGCGCGCCACCATGGCGTGGGCAAGGCCGCCCAGGAGCTGTTTTTGACCCACAGCGCGGTGAGCCAGCAGCTGCGCCAGCTCGAAGGGCAACTGGGCTTGCAACTGGTGCGGCGCAGCGCGCGTGGCACCGATCTGACCGAGGTGGGCCGGCGCTACCACGCGCAAATCGTGGGTGACCTGCTGCGCCTGCAGAACCACACGCGCGAGGCCATGGCCCAGCGCGCCGACGGCACCAGCCTGCAGGTGGGCTGCGTGCCGGTGTTCGCCGAGCGCTGGCTGCTGCCGCGCCTGCCCACCTTCCTGGCCGAGGAGCCGGCCTGCAGCGTGCACCTGCAGGTCTACCCCACGCAAACCTACATGGCCGAGATCCCGTTCGACGTGGCCGTGCAATACGACGATGCGGCCTGGCCCGGCGCCCTGCAGCAGCCCCTGCTGCGCGAGGCCTGCGTGGCCGTATGCGCACCAGGGTCACGCCACCGGCGTGCCATGGAGCGCGGCGATTTCAGCGCCGTGCCGTTGCTGCAGCTCAGCTCGCGCCTGGGCGCCTGGGACGACTGGTTCGCCCACGCGGGCGTTGCCCACACGCCGGCTCACAGCCTGGGCGGGCACCGGTTCGATCTGTTCTCCATGCTCGTCGAGGCGGTGCGCGCGGACCTGGGGGTGGGCCTGGTACCGCGTTACTTCGTGGAGCGCGAGCTGCAATCGGGCGACCTGGCCCTGGCCCACCCTTTCGTGGACAGCGGCCTGCGCGGCTACAGCCTGTTCGTCGCGCGCGAACGGGCGCAAGAGCGCGCCGTCCAGGCCTTTGTCCACTGGCTCACGCAGGCCGTGGCTTCGCAAGTGCCTGTCACGGCACCCTGATGCTCAGGCTCTGCGGCGCTGCACTGCCAGCCACGCCAGGCCTGCACCCGTGACCACGATGGGTACCAGCGACCCCGCGTTGAGCAGCGTCCAGCCCTGGGTGGTGACCAGCACGCCCGACGAGAAGGCACTCACCGCCAGCGTCGCGAACACGCAGAAGTTGATGGCGGCCTGGGCGCGGTCCTTCTCCTCGGGCCGGTAGGCCGTCATGGCCAGCGTGGTGGCGCCCGTGAACAGGAAGTTCCAGCCCACGCCCAGCATGAACAGGGCAATGCCGAAGTGGTGCAGCTCCACCCCCGACAGCGCCACGGCCACGCAGGCGAAGTTCAGCAGCACCCCCGTGCCCATGACGGGCAGCACACCCAGGCGCTTGATCAGGTGGCCGGTGAAGAAGCCCGGCGCGAACATGCCGATCACATGCCACTCCAGCACCAGTGCCGCCTGATCGAAGGCGAAGCCGCACACCTGCATGGCCAGCGGCGTGGCCGCCATCAGCAGGTTCATCACGCCATAGCCCAGCGCGGCGCCCAGGATGGCCACCACGAAGGCGGGCTGGCGCATCAGCTCGGCCAGAGGCCGGCCCTGTTGCGGCTGGCCTGCGGCGTCGAGCACAACGGGCGGCGGCGCGAAGCGGATGGCCGACATGCAGGCCATGGCCAGCAGTGCCACGCCCATGAGCGCGACGTAGGCGCCGGCAAACGGCACCGGGAACAGCATTCGCGTGGCACTGGCCAGGTTGGGGCCGGCCACGGCGCCCAGCAGGCCACCCGCCAGCACCAGGGAGACGGCCTTCTCGCGGTAGGCAGGCACGGCCAGCTCCGCAGCCGCAAAGCGGTAGAGCTGGCCATTGGCGCTGTAATAGCCAGCCACCACGGTGGCCGCGCACAGCAGCCAGAAGTGTGCGCTGAACGCAGCCCAGGCGCACAGCGCCGCCGACAACACGGCCACGGCCAGCCCGATCTGGAACGACACCTTGCGCCCCCAGCGCGCCTGCGTGGCCGCCACCAGTGCCGTGGACAGCGCGCCGCCCACCACATAGCCCATCACCGGCAGCGTGGCCATCCAGCCATAGGGCGCCAGCTGCAGGCCCACAAGCCCGTTGATGGCGATGAAGACGACGTTGTTGGTCAGGAAAAGGCCCTGGCACAGGGCCAGCAGCCAGAGGTTCTTGTTCATGCAGACGGGGGCGCCGGGCGCGAGGGCAGGGGAAGGAGGCGCCCATTGTGCACATCGAAATCCCTGGCAGGCGCGCCAGCGGCTGTGCATGTGCACCAACAGGAGTGCCCGGACGTTGCACAGGGATTGGAGCCCCTGCGTGGCACGGATTGTGTATGGTGGGCCATGCACGGCTGGCCTGTGGCGCTGCATGCATTGCAAAGGATGACCGGATGTACCACGGAGAACGTTTCAACAGCATCAGCCACCTGGTGGGCGCCGCCCTGGCCGTGGCCGGCACGGCAGTGCTCGTGGCGCTGGCCGCCCGGCTGGGCGACCCGTGGAAGATCGTGGGTTTCAGCATCTACGGGGCCATGCTGGTGGCGTTGTACACGGCATCCACCGCGTACCACAGCGTGCGCGGGCGCGCCAAGGAGATCCTGCAGAAGGTGGACCACTGCAGCATCTACCTGCTGATCGCGGGCAGCTACACGCCGTTTGCGCTGGTCTCGTTGCGCGGCGCCTGGGGCTGGTCGCTGCTGGGGGTCGTCTGGGGCCTGGCCCTGCTGGGCATCGCGCAGGAGATCTGGCTGGCCAAGGGCGCACGCGTGCTCTCGCTGGTGATCTATGTGCTGATGGGCTGGCTGGCCCTGGTGGCCGTGGTGCCGCTGTGGCAGGCGCTCACCCCCGCCGGCTTCGGCTGGCTGCTGGCGGGCGGCGCCTGCTACACCCTGGGCATCGTCTTCTACGCCACCGACCACAAGGTTCGCCACGGCCACGGGCTGTGGCATTTGTTCGTGCTGGGCGGCAGCATCTGCCACTTCGTCACGGTGCTGCTCTACGTGGCCTAGCGCACACGGCCGCTGGCTATTCCAGCCAGCCCTTCGGAACCTTGTCGGCCTTCTTTTCCAGCGGATTGGCGGTGAGCCACTGGGCCGGGTACTGGCGCATGAATTCCTTGGCCTTTTCCTGCCGTGCGCTGAGCCAGGCGTCGTAGGCGCCTTCGTTAAGGATGGCGGGCATGCTCTTTTCGCTGCCCGGCTGCTGGTAGCGGTGCATGAGGGCGTGGTTGTTGGCATTCACCGTGAGCAGTGCGTAGCTGAGCAGCACTTCGCCATCCGGCCCTTGCCAGCGCGCCCACAGGCCCGCCACGCCCATGGGCTTGCCATCCACCCGCGTGATGCGGGTGGGAACGGCCTTGCCCGGGCGAAAGTCGTCTTCGTAGAAGGCCAGCATCGGCACGATGCAGCGCTGGCCGTTGAGCCAGGCGTCGCGGAACGCCGTGCCGGTGGAGGCGGTATCGGACTTGGCATGCGCCAGCTTGGGCGCACGCAGCTTGCCATCGGATGCCGACTTGACCCAGTGCGGCACCAGGCCCCACTGCGCGGGCACCAGTTCGCGGCGCCGCGCGGCGCGGCTGGGCGGGGCTTCGGCCAGGCCATCGTCCGCAACCACCGGAGCAACCTCGTCGACCGCCTCTGCAGCAGCGCGGATGAAAAAACCGTTCTTGCGCGGCCACAGATGCCGCTCGCCCAGCATGGCGGGGGACTCCACTCCGAAGGATTCGGGGTAGGCGCTGGCGTTCTGCAGGGTTTCGTAGTAAGTGCTCATGCGGCGATGGTACCTGTGCGGTGCCCCCCCAGCGGCCCCGAGGCTATCCAGCAGCGGGGCTCACGACCGCGCGTGCCCTGCCGAAGCTGCCGCCCGATGACCCGGCGCCACCGCCACCCGGTTGCGCCCCAGGGCCTTGGCGGTGTAGAGCGCCTGGTCGGCCCGCTCCAGGGTGTGCTCGATGGTCTCTTCGGGCAGGTGCTGGGCCAGCCCGGCCGACACGGTGAAGTGCACCGCCTCGGGCACATGCAGCACCTGCAGCCCCGCCACCGCAGCGCGCACGCGCTCCAGCAGCTCGTGCCCATCATCGAGTCGGGTGTCGCAGAGCATGAGCACGAACTCTTCGCCGCCCCAGCGGGCGAGCACGTCGGTATCGCGCACGCTGGCGCGCACGGCGGCGGTGAAGGCCTGCAGGGCCCGGTCGCCCGTGGAGTGGCCGTGCAGGTCGTTGATGGGCTTGAAATGGTCGATGTCCAGCAGCGCCAGCAGCAGGGGGCGGCCGCTGCGCAGGCTGCGCCGCTGCTCCAGCAGCATCAGGTCCACCATGGCGCGGCGGTTGAGCAGGCCCGTGAGTTCGTCGCGCATGGCCAGTTCGCGGTTTTCGGCCAGCGCCTGGGCCAGGGCCTCGCGCTGCTGGCGCAGGCGCTGGCGGATGTTCTGGATGCGCAGGTTCAGCGCGATCGAGCCCCCCAGCACGAGCAGCACCATGAGCGCATAGGCCGTGTCCACCACGCCGTAGGTTCCGGCATTGAACCGGGCTGCCGCAGCAACCGCCACGACAAAGGTCAGCAGGGCATAGGCACCGATGCCCACGACCTGCGCCAGCGTCAGGCCGAAGGTGCCGAAGAACAGGATCATGGCCAGCACGGCAGGCACCACACCGCGCGCATTGCCCGCGAGCACGTAGGCCACAGCACCGCTGGTGATGGTCCAGGCCATCTGGGCCATGGTGAGCGAGGGATCGGGCAGGCGCGCGGACCAGCCGCTGAAGACCATGGCCGTCATCACCATGAGGCCGCCCACCGAAATGGCGGCCCACCACTGGACCGCCTCTTCGTGGGCGGTCATGCCCGCATGCGCGAGCATGAGCATCACGCCCGAGCTGCCGATCATGAGCAGCAGCGCGAGCAAGGCCATGCTGCCTATCGTGCGCTGCCGACGGTCAGTGGGAAGGAAGGAGCCCACCAGCCGCCGCCAGTGGGTGGGTTTGTGCAAGGTGGCCTGCCTCTCCTGCCAAGGGCACGTCGCCCGGGTTGGGCGCGCTGGCCAGCGGCGCTGGCCGGGATTTTACCGGCGGGGCTTCCCGGGCGGGGAGTTTTTGTGTCGCATCCGCGCCTGGGTCAGGCGACCGTGAGCGCGGCCAGGGCCGCCAGGGGCGCCGTCTCGGCCCGCAGCACGCGCGCGCCGAGCGTGACGGAGGCGAAGCCGTGCTGCAGCGCCAGATTCTCTTCGGCTGGGCTCAACCCGCCTTCGGGGCCCGACAGAAACACCACGGGACCTGCGCCTGCCGCCCCGGTATGCAAGGGCACAGTGCCCGCCCGCAGCGACAGCAGCAGGCGCTGCGCCGAGCCCGGGGTGCCTGGCTGGGCCTGCGCCCGCACCCAGGCGCCCAGATCCACCGCACCGTGCACCATGGGCACCCGGTTGCGCCCGCACTGCTCGCAGGCGGCCACGGCCACGGCCTGCCAGTGGGCGATTTTCTTGTCGGCGCGCTCGCCCTTGAGCTTGAGCACGCTGCGCTCGGCCACCAGGGGGGTGATGCTGGCCACGCCGAGTTCGGCGGCCTTTTCCACGAGCCAGTCCATGCGCTCGTTGGCGGTGATGCCGGCCAGCAGGTGCACGGCGCGCGGCGCCTCGCGCTCGATGGCATGGTGGGCGCCGACCTGCACGCGCACGTCGCTGCGGCCCATGCGCAGCACGGTGGCGTCGAATTCGCCGCCGGGGCCGTCCTGGCCGCCGTGGAAGAGGGTGATGGCGTCGCCGGGCTGCAGGCGCAGCACCTGCACGTGGCGGGCGGCGCCCGGGGGCAGGTCGATCTCGGCGCCAGGCGCAAGGTCGATGGGGCAGTGGAAGCGAGGCATGCTCAATATCTTTTCAATGGCTTTCAGTTGGCCGTTCCACGGACCTCCTGATGGATGAAACCGGCGCGGCCAAG